>JBLHNA010000008.1:0-166365 GCA_047619065.1 Desulforhopalus sp. | reverse complement strand
GTACACCAGTGAAATGCCGGCCTACTTCCACCACCGTTTTTATACAGTATGATATCATTTCACGACGAAAGTTACTTTTATAATAAACACCGGAATTTTTGCCTCCGGTTAGGATGCTGTGAAGGTATTGTTTTGAGTCGAGGAATGATCTGCAGATATGAATTTGAAGAGATACAGGAAGAAGGTGAACTTGAGGCGATGGTGAAATATGCAGCTAAGCGTAGACTTCGGATGAAGAGTTTTTACGACACCATCAAACATTACCTGTCGCTATATTTTCTATCTCCTCGGCAGTCGAATATTTAAAAATGAGTTTAAGTCAACTATCTGCTATCTACGGACAAAAGTTTGACGCTTATTCAGAAGGCATTTACATTTCAATTATGCAAATCTAACTTTGAACATAAAACTGGTTTCGTCCTTGTCTTTTGGCTGCATACAGTGCCCTGTCTGCTTTTCTGATCAACTCCTCGGGCGTACTGAAGGAAGATTCCTTACTGTGTATTGCGACGCCGATACTTATAGTAACATATTGGTTGACCTTGGATGCTGGATGCTTCAAGTGTAAACCTTCAACTTTTTTGCGAATATTTTCTGCGACGACAAGTGCCCCCGCCAGATCTGTTTCTGGAAGCGTTACAACGAATTCTTCCCCGCCATATCGGGCCGCAAGATCATTTACACGGCGGGTAGATACTTGATTGATCGCGGTGGCAACGGTAACCAGGCATTCATCTCCCTCCAGGTGGCCAAAATGATCGTTGAAAAGTTTGAAATAATCTATATCCAAAAGGAGCAGAGATAAGGAGGAACCACTTCTGTGGGCGCGACCCAATTCCTGTGTAAGATGGGCATCAAAGCGGCGTCGGTTTGGTAATTGAGTTAAGGCGTCCAGCTCAGCCAGCTGCAACAGCTTATAATTTAACTGCTTCAATTCACTGGTACGTTCCTGTACACGACGCTCCAGTTCATCTTTTGACTCGCTCAGTTCCTTCTGTTGCTTCTCCAGTTTGGAGATGGTGTTCTTAACTTGAATCACCATATAGTCAAAGGTCTGACCGACAATTGAAATTTCATCCCTCCCTTCGAAATGAGTTCTGGCCCCTAAATCACCGTCCGCGAGTTTTCCTGCCGCCTCAATCAGAACAGATAGCCTCCGTGTCAACAGGAAACCAAATCCGAGTCCAGCAAGAGCAATAACCGCCATTCCAGAGAGAGCGATGGTAATTCCAAGCTTAGTCACCTGATGCGAAGCCGCAAGTAGCTCGGCATTAGAAAACTGAATCGCAATGGAACCAAAACCATTAAGCTCTTTGGTCTGCCAGAATTTTTCTTCTGTAGATCCAAGGAAGGAGGGCATGTTTTTACCAACGTCAGAAAAATGAGTACTAATGACAACAAGACCGTCAAAATTACTGACCATGACCCTTAGGATGTGTGGATCTCGAGTGACTTTGTCCATGTATTGCTGAAGTTCGCTAAACTCCATACTAAAGAGAGCAGTTTGACTCAAGTCTGCGAGCAGTGACAGGATGACTTGTTCGTTTTCTCTGAGTTGACCTTTAGTTGATTCGTGGGAGAAGGTTAAAGTTTGCCCTAAAACCAACACCATCATCATAGCTTCCAGGGCAAAAATAGAGAGGGCAATGCGGTAGCGAAGTGAGGAAAAAATTCTAAACGACATTGAGGCTTCTTTCTATAGGTGTCTTCATCATTTTAAGCGGGAAAAAAAGGACGGTGTAATGTTCTTTCTGTAAATCCTGTTCATACCCTGCCGAGAGCAGGTCATCGCCACTTTCGGGTGAATTTTTAGCCCTTTAAAGTTGTCAAGACTGCGAGAAACGATCCCCCTCTGGGCTTGGTTACAACTTCAAAAGACTGGGCCACCCGACCACGGAACTATATCGATACTAATAACTTCGAAAGGAAATCAAGTTTTTTCAGAACAAATGTTTCTTTTTGCCGGAAAAAAAATCGTATATGCATCTTTATTGTTCCTGTCTTTGCCAGAAAGTTCTAATGGTATCATAATCATGGTCCTCTGCTGCCACAAAAGAGATAAATTTTCCATTTTTCAAAATTTCCTTCCCTGCCTCCGTGTCAGCCCAAGAAAGTATCGTTTGTTGGATGAGTTTTCGATCGCTTTCCGGAACTCTGGTGTGGGCTACAAATAGAGAGTGCGAAACCGGCTTTGTCTGATGCAAGACACGAAAGCGTTTTGTCATCTCTTTCTCTTCAAAGTGCGCCATTGCCTGTGCCGCTGTACCACAGGCATCTGCGGTTCCAATAAGTACACTCTGCATGCAGGAAAAATGGTTTTTGGTATAAAGACGTTGAACATCTTTCTGCGGATCGATCCCCTTATCCACCAAGGCCATGCTGGTCAGGTGGGAGACTGCAGCAATCTTGGGAGGATTTGCAATAACCCGACCTTTCAAATCATCTAAAGATTTCAATTCACTCTGAATAGGTACAATGATGAGAGCACTGAGATCTTGCTCGCGTTTCGCAAGGGGTTGGTATTGATAAAGATCGTGTGCTTGTACATAGTCAAAGGGTTGAACAAAAGCTATATCATATTGTTCTTCGTTCAGCCCTTCCCTAAACGATTTATAGTCCGGTTTAGAGGTAACCCGGACCTTTTTGCCTAGCTTACTTGATAGATCGTTTGCTATCGGAATGAATAATTGCAGAAGTTTTGATGGAGGTAAATAAGGGAACACCCCAAAACGGTATTGATCTTCTGCCTGTGCTGGAACATTGCATGTCAATACTACGACAAATAGAATAATTGTGAGTACTTTGAATTTCATTACTTCCTCTTTGAGCGGTAGACTCTGATATCAGCGGTTCATTATTTCGATACTGACCAGGAATGCACTTCCAGACTCCTAATGGAAAAATATATGAAAAAGAATTCATCCCAAAATTGATGGGAAAGACGGGTCGGGCGTGAGAATCTTCATCACCCCGTGCGCAAGCCGAAATCTTAGAAATGACTGTTGCAATATTATCAGTTCCGCATGGTAATTGTCAAGAACAGGGCTCGACCGCGTGGTCATTTACAAATGATGGCCAACCCATTTGTTCTAGCTTACCACTACAACCCAACCGAATTCATTGAATTCACGCCCAGGAGCATATTTACACGAAGAACTTCGACATGGAGGAAAATAGTATCAGTCATCCGATGCTGGAAGAATGAAGCAATTCGCTCGGTTGATAATCTGTTTGTATACGTAACAACCCTGTGTTTTCTGTTAAATTAAACTGTTACCTACGTGTATTTTCTCTTATTTGCAGCTTTTTCCCTTCTCAAAGGGAAAGATGAGAAAGTACTATTCGCCATCCAGTTGGGTTGAAATGGAGCAACTCCATTGAACTATTTCAGCTCAAAATTGAGGTTTCTCTGCTCGAAAGACTGTTTGAAAATGTCCCAATATCTATGAATTCCATGGATAACATTAAAAGGGGTGGAGGCGCCTATCTTCTCCGGAGGAAGCTGAGAATTACTGTAGTCAGAAATCTTCCTTATTCGTCTGACTACATTATAGACATGAGCTCATCTGGTGGAAGGGGTCTAGAATAGAAATAGCCTTGCAGGTAATCAAAACCAGCCTGTGTGAGCCTTTTACTATACTCTTCCGTCTCTACCCCTTCAGCTGTGATTGATAGTTGTTGTGAATGACAGAATTTGACAAGTGAGTCAAGGACGGTCTCTTTACCATTCTCTATGGTCTTATCAATGAATGAATGGTCTATTTTGACGATGTTTATCGGAAATTCAACGAGTTGGATTAGTGAGGTGTATCCAGATCCAAAATCATCTATGGCAAGTTGAAAACCGATTGTACTCAGAGCTTGGAGTAGTCTTAGTTCGGCGGTTGAGTTGTCCTTATAAAAAGTCTCGGTGATCTCTAAGATAAACATGGGTGGAAGGATCTGGTGTTTGTCGATAAGACCCTGAAGTTTGTCTAAAAAATCTATTCTTGACAGTTCTGCTGCCGAAATATTGATCGATATTTTTAAAGATTCCCCAAAATGTGTTCTGAGCCTTGGAGACTCCCGAAAGGCCTCTTCAATTACCCATAGATCAATTTTTTGATAGACCCCAATATTTTCGGCAAGAGGGATGAATTCAGCAGGCGATACGAAACCGAGTGATGGGGAAAACCATCTCACCAAGGCCTCAAGGGATTTGATTTGACCTGTTTTGGCATCGACAATGGGCATATAGTAGAGTACGAGTTCGTTCACATCCAGACTTTTTAGCTCTATCTCCACAGTCTGTTGTCGCCTAAAAAAATTGGACAATTCTCTCGAGTAATAGGAAACGGTATTTTTACCACTCTTTTTCGACTCATACATGGCGGAATCTGCATTAACAGTCAACTCCTCAGCCGTTTGACCATCCTGAGGGTAGGCTGCGACACCAATACTGAGGGAGATTGGAAAAGTACCTGCCTCACAGGTGAAGCCGTTGTCACATAGTGCGAGTAAACGTTGGGAAACCTTTCTTGC
The DNA here is from genome assembly GCA_047619065.1 of Desulforhopalus sp. Lineage (GTDB taxonomy): Bacteria > Desulfobacterota > Desulfobulbia > Desulfobulbales > Desulfocapsaceae > Desulforhopalus_A. The sequence continues at coordinate 161,844 of JBLHNA010000008.1, read as the reverse complement.
CGTATCCTTATCCGTGTAACCGTTGATAATTACGGCAAATTCATCACCCGCAAGTCGTGCTACTGTTGTACCTTCATCTTGTGTGCTATTTAAAATAATATCCGTTCCCCGCACTATCTCATGCAGGCGATAGGCAAAGGCCCTGAGGAGCTCATCTCCAACGGTATGACCGTAATTGTCATTGACGAATTTAAAGTTATCAATATCCATATAAAGAAGGGCCATTTGATGGTTGTCCTTCTTTGTTCTGGAAATAAGTTTTTCTAGAATCAAATTGAATACACGACGGTTATAGAGAGTCGTCAAGGCATCCCTTTCAGCGAGATCTTTTGTCACTTCATATGTATCCTTGAGTTTATCGTAAAGTAGGGAAAAGGTGTTGCTGAGGTTACCGATCTCGTCTTTTGAATGGTGTATGGTGATTTCCTGCGTCTCGTCCAGATCTATATTGCTGAGCTGACTTTCAAGTCGGTTGATAGGTCCAATGATATATCTATAAAGAAGCCACTGGAGAGCAAAATGAGTCAGACCCGCCAGTATGATGAAGGAGAGACCGAGTTTCCAAAGAGTCTGCCAAAGGCTTGCTTCCACGGTTGACTTGTCAAGTTTAACAGAAATAGTCCCCAGGCCTGAAATGGCTCTTCTTGACTCAAACCGTTGAGTATTCGGAAGATTATCATCCTTATCATGAAAAACAGCCACGTGTCCCTTTTCCTCTAATCTCGCAGATCGATCAAGAAAGTCCTTAGGGTTCAGACTGATAATTATTGTGAGCGAATCTTCTGATTCAAAATTGAGAACTGGCTCCAAGGTGATCCTGTTTATTGTTCGACTATAGCCAATCTTTTCTAAATCTTGAAAATATTCAGTTGCAGAACTCTGGTGCTTGTCACGGATAGTGGTACTCCAACGCAACAAGGATGGATCTGGCTTGGCAAACGGATCGAGACTGTTTTCATAATAATATTCAATTTTCCCATCATTTTGGACAAAAATAATGGAAAAATGATCTGATGAAAGGGTTCCAAGATTTTTCAGGATATCATCCAGGCCAGAGTTCAAAGCCAGCGATTTGAGCTGCTTGTCATCTGTTTCCAGAAAGCGATGAAGAGAATCACTTTGGACAATGGAGGCAAGGAAGCCTATTGCCACGAGGTTATACTGGGAAAAGCTTCCGCTAAGCTCAGTAGCTTCATGAGCAATTGAACTCTGCGCCAGTGAGTAAACAGAGTTACGCGCTATAATATAGAGCCCCACACCAGTTAGAAGAAAACTTAGCAGAAGCACGGGCAGAATTAATAAAGGAACTTTTTTATTGAGCTTCATGCTGTTTTATTAATGCATCTAAAATACGTCTTCTCTGTTGAAGATTACTGTCGGATAGTATTCGGTACATTTGGGCATTGCTCAGCTGTTCCTCTGATGGGAAAATATCGGCATCATTTGCCGTCTCCTCCGACAATAATTCCCGCGCAGCACTAATTGCGGTAGGGATGTAAAGATCTTCAGTAGTGTCTGCTGCAGCCTGTGGAGTGTAAAGGTAGTTGAGAAAGGCCAGGGCCTCTTTCTGATTTTCGGATTTGCGAGGGATTGCCATACAGTCCACCCACAGCGCAGTACCCTCTTGAGGGATCACATATTCCCAGTTTTCTGTTCCCGAGAGTTCGTTAAGCGTGTACTGGTCACCACTAAAACCTAAGGCCAGATGTATGTCCTTTTTTATTTCATCTGTCGACTGTATAGCGCTTATTGCATAGTCATAGCTCGACACGAATTTCACCTGTTGGCGAAGAAGTTCATAGGCTTTTTTTAATTCAACTTCTTTTTCAGAATTAAGGTTGTATCCCAAATATAGTAAGGCAGGGATGAGGGTATCTGTCATGTCCTTTATCATTCCAATGTGCCCCTGATGTTCTTTGGAGGGGTTGAGCAGGTCTGACCAAGATTTTGGGGGGGTAGTCTTAGTCTTATCGTACAAAATACCAACAGTTCCATACGAATATGGAACACCGAAGTTTCCGCAGCTTTCTTTCCATCGTTTATCAATGTTTGTGATATTAGGAATCAAAGACTTTGAAATACCAAGGAGGTGGTCATTCTTACCAAAAATCATCCCAGATACAGCATCAAAAATAACAAGATCAAATTTTTCTCCACCGGTTGAGGCGACGACCTCATCCCTGGTCTGATCACTATCAAAATGAACCTGCTTAATGGAAATGCCGGTTTCCTTTGTAAAATTTTCAATAACTTTTTCAGAAAGATAGTCTTCCCATATATAAATTGTGAGTTCAGTAGCGTATGCTGGACTAAAAACGAAAGCTAGCGCCAAAGCAATGGGAAGAAGGAGAGTAAACTGGTGTCTGTTTTTTTTCATGTGTGTGTATGTGTAGAGTTTTCGGGTAGCAGGTGCGTTTTTGAACCAGTAATTTTAATAATTCTATCGCATTGAAGTTGGTTAATACAGGAAAAAACTGATAACACAGCATTCGTGCAGTGATGTAGGGTATTGAGGTTAGTGGCACCAGGCTCAATCCGCCAGAAAAATTCCAAAGTAAAAGTGTTTCCTAAGAAAGTAGATTTACCTCCTTCAAAAGATTTGCTCAAAAATGGAGTAACTGCGAATTAAAGCTTACCAAAGAGAATCTTCCAATGACAGACAGCCTAGCGATTTACAGATTCCTTGACTCTTCTCGGTCCCAAAGTTTCCCAATATTACTAAATTGTTAGTTTTGTTCTCGAATGATAATGGCTGCTGAGTTCTCGCGTGAAGCGTGTTAGGCGTAGGGCCATGTACTTCCTGTTGAGATGACAATTTGATTGAAATGATAAATGGAATTTACGTTGAACTGACAGTGATTGAGGGCTTGTGTTTGGGGTAGGGAGACCCAGGGAAGAAAACAACAGCCGCTACCTCAAACATTGTGGATCGTAAAATGAAAAAATTGTAGGTTGCCTCTTCTGTTCTGATCAATATTGACTATTGTCAGTATGCTGTTATTTATTACAAATATCAGCCCGACATCCTTTCGGTTAGTCTAAGCCTGCTGAACTGGAAGGTAAGCCGGGATTCTTTTCAGTACCCCCTCGGAGTCTATCGCTTACCTGAGGGGTATAAGTGGCTTTATTGAATAAGTATGTTTTTCTGATCGATAATTTGTGATATCAAACGTTTAATCTAAGTAAAACTGGTATAGAAGATGCTTTATTCATCATTTTATAGTGTTTGTAAGGAGGAAAAGTGAAAAAAATTGAGTACCGAGAACAAGCCTTGAAGATACACCCTTGGGTCTGTGCGAGTTGTGGCCGGGATTTTACCGGCAAAAAACTGAAAGAGTTGACGGTTCATCACAAAGACCATAATCACAAAAACAATCCACCCGATGGCAGTAATTGGGAAATGTTGTGTATCTACTGCCATGATAACGAGCACTCCCGGTTACTTGATTCCGAATGGATAGCTACAGAAAATCCTGACGCAGATGAAGGGCCAACCGCTACACATTCACCTTTTGCTGCTCTAAAAAACCTGAAGGGTAAGACTGATAAGAGTTAACCGACGAAGAGAGCACAGCGTGAACTACTCAATTTTGGGATAGTATAACCAGCCTTTCCCTGAGGATTCATTTTGCACGCTGTTTAACATCTGATGTATCATCAAATATTAAAGGCTTATCAACGTTACGTTGATAAGCCTTTTGTCGTTTATGCAGTTTTTTTCCTGTCGATTCATCCCGGCAGCTAACCCGAATTTCTCATGACTTTTTGATTTGAAACTCAATTGTTTGTTTTTATAGTTTAAAAATGACTTCTTTAATTAACACGGTGTTTTTCGTTTCAAATCAAAAAGTTCATCCTTCGGGCCAACAGATTTATCCGCAGATGCTTCGTTACCGAGCATTTGCAGGTAGCGAAGACTCCGGTAGATTAATACAGCTTCATGCCCGGTGTCTCGACCTGCGAAAAACTTTGTTGGTGAGAAATCCGGGCTAATAATGGAGATATAGTTTCATACCGTAAACCACCATCATCAGATGCATCGTTGCCCCGGCGTTAACGAATAGATGAAAGATTTCGTGGAAACCGAATGAGTCAGGTACTGGATTTGGTTTCTCTAGGGCATATATTATGGCGCCAATTGTATAGAAGAGCCCACCAGCGACCAGGAAAATTTGAGACAACATCGGCATTGTGTGTGCCAGAGTTGTTACAGGAATTATCACAAGCCATCCCATGGTGAGGTAGATCACCGTGGCGATATATTTGGGCGCATCGACAAAAAATAGTTTAAAAATCGTTCCGAACAGCACAAGTGACCATTGGGCAATGAGCATTCCCCATTTCATATTCCCGTCGAGATAGAGAAAACAAACAGGAGTGTACGTTCCAGCGATGAGGAAAAAAATAGCAACATGGTCTAGTTTTCTCCAGAATGACTCGTCGTTTTCAATTGGTCTTTTTGTATGATAATAAAAGCTTGCGCTAAAAAGAAAGATTCCTGAAATTCCATAAATTAAAGAAACGAGCTGAGCTGCAAGATGACCTGAAGAAATATTCAGCAGTATGACTGTTCCGACTATCATAAACGGAACGGCCCCTCCATGGGTGTAGGCGGATATTTTTTCTGAGTCAGGAATTACCATTCTATTTTTCACGTCACTTTCCAAAAAAAAATGCGGGTTTGCAGACAATATGAAGGGGAGTCAGATTGCACACTCCCCTCTGTTTGTTCCGGAGACTCAATCAAATTGTATTGATCTCGTTCACTATCGAAAGGTATTGAGCTATAGAGTTGTCATCAGGGTTATCGTATTCTTTCTTCAAAAAGTCTTTTGCCGCCTGCTCATTAACGAGGTCAATCACCTCGAATATTGATGTCTTATTGAAGATGGTATGTGCCTCATTGATTAAGTCATGAATTCTATCATTTTCCATCTGTTGCCCCCTCTTTGATTGTTTTTTAAAAGGTATTGGTTGAATGTATCCGAACTTTTGTGCTAATTCTTGACCGTGGATGCCAAAGTCTTGGCAGTTTACGACAAGAAAAAGGTGGAAGAGGACCTGGTAACGGGGCAAAATTGGGAGGTATTACCGAATATTTAGAAAGGAGAAAAGAAAAAGAAGTGTTGAAAAAGGGGAGTTACTGTCGAGCATACCCCGCTCAATACTTACTGGAGATAGAAAATACAATGAGCCAGGATTTTTGAGCTTGAGCCGGATGGAGTTGATTAAACAGCTTTTCTGAAACTGCTTGGCGATTCCCCGGTCCATCTTTTGAATGACCTGGAGAATGTGCTCTGTTCTGAGAATCCTAGAAGGAATGCGATTTCAGTCAGGTCCATTTCTTGGTCTCGTACGTATTGCTTGGCTATGTCCCTTCTTGTGTCGTTGAGTAGAGCCATAAATGATGTTCCTTCCTCATGTAATAATCGTTGCAGTTTTCTTGTACTACAGAAGAGTTCAGATGCCGCTCTTTCTACAGTAGCATCACCCGATGGAAGGTGTTCCACAATGATTTTTTTCACTCTCAAGGCCAGAGGATCACTGTCTTTTGTGGCGAGATATTGGGTCATGACGTGATCATTGAATTCTGCCATATCCTTATTGCCACTAGGGAGGATTCTGTCGGCATCATCCAAAGACAGGACAAACCCGCATCTTGGAGCATCAAAAATAATTGGTGATTGAAAAAGCTCATAGTACTTTCCGGCACACTCCGGACGGCCATGTGTAAAACTCACGGAAACTGGGGAGAGAGGTCGCTGAAAGTTAACGTGAAGTACAGATATGATCCAGGCAATGGCCGCGTCTTCCCGTGGGGGAGAGTATTTTTTTTCATCCATGTTAGTGAGATTGAAAACCAGTGTTCTCGCATCGCTATCCTCGTCAAGCCTGCCAAAAGAAGCATCAGAAATAATTCGGTGGAACCTGATGAGTCGCTCAAGGGTGGTCCGCAGGCAGGTACTCATAAGCAGTGCGTATCCAAGAGTGCCAAAATTAGAGGGGTGCCAGCATGTGGCCGCTGTGAGGCCAAAGCAGGGATCCTTTATCCGTCTGCCTATTTCTTCCCACAAGTCTGCTATTTTATCCAAGGGATATCTCGCCCCTGGTTGATACATCAGACTTGGGTCTAACTGCACCTTCGTAAAGACACTGAGAGGGTCTTGATTGTACTTTTCAAGAATATTCCAGTTTACCAACTGTATGCTCGCAAGTTTCGACAAATACATATTGCAATCCTTTATCCTCAGGTTCGTCTTTTTTAGAGATTAGCAGGAATGTCGTAAAAGGACAAATTAAAGACGTGAAGTGTCAAGACAGAGCCTTCTTCACCATTTATACTTTGGCCTTGTAAATCAATTTTCGGGGAGAATAGGATTTGGATTCAACAATTAACCTGGTGAGCGAATTGCTGGCTGAAATGCTGATTGAATGTGATGAGCAACTCGTAATCAGTATAAAACCAGATACTTTTATTTGTGATTGGGCTACAGGTATTGAGATAACGGAGCCAGGTGTCCTTTCGATTGTGTGTGCAAAACTCAACGAGACAGGGCTCAGAACTGAGATCTCAATGTCTGGTACGGTTGAGGGACAAGGTGACGAGAGATATTCCTGTTCGTTGTATTTCATAATGAAAAGACCTCTCAGAGTAATACCAGGCAAAACGAAATATAGAGAAGGTCTGGCTGGGAAATGTTTGCTTCTCCCTATGAGTCAATCATCTAAAAATTTACACAACTCTCTTTTTAATCTCACTCTGAAAGGTGTTAACAGCAGTGGGAAGACCTATGACCTGAGCGAGGGTAGAGGATATGTACTCTTTAACAGGTGAGGTGAGCCTTGGGCTATTGCTCGCTTGACTTTCCTGCTGTCTGTAAATGTCTCTTAATAGGTTTTGGTAAAATTGTCGTCCCTGGGATTCCCCCACACTGCTCTAGGCAGAGTAAATGATGCAAGGCGCGAGAGGTGGGTTATGTCGATCGAGAAAAAAAGTGCTGTGGGAAGTATAAAAAAATGAATATATGTTGTAAGAAGTGTCTCGATGCACGTATCCTGGCTCGTTTTCCGTTTACCTTGGTTTGATATGCAATGAACATTCTTTTAATTAATCCCCCTAATTGTGGACGCAGTATACCAGAGGAGCGTTATGGTATTGTTTCTCTAAAACAAATTTTTCGGGGCGAGCCGCTTGCTCTCGAGGAACTGGCCGGAAATCTGCGTCAACATAATGTTCGTATTGTTGATCTTAAGGCTAACCCCGGTGGCTTGGATGAGACATTGTCTTATTTTAATCCGGATCTGGTTGGGATTACCGGGGTAACCTGTGAAGCAAATTCCATGCTGAGTATTGCCTCACAGGTAAAAAAACAGTGTCTTGCTACTGTGGTGGTCGGGGGAATTCACGCAAGTAATGACCCTGGATTTTTCAATCATGAAGCTATTGACTTCATCGTCGTTGGTTTGGGGAAGAAAGTATTTGCTGATCTGGTCTCTTTGCTGGAATTGGGGACGCCGGATGACATTACTTTGCCCGGTCTGCTTCGCACCAACCCAGGTCATAAAATCCAGAGGCCGAATTACTGTAATTCCGTCTTGGATCTTGTGGAAGATAAGCCCCCAGCCTACGATCTGGTGAGTAGTTATCGTTCACACTATGTGCTGGAAAAGTTGGGTGTGAATATGGGCTTTGTTGCTTCGGCAAGCGGCTGTACGCATCGCTGTTCTTTCTGTTGCATCAAGGGACAGACTGGCGGGAAATATCTGACAAAATCCATTGATGCGGTGATAAGAGATATAAAGCTGCTTGGCGACATTCCAGTCATCAGACTGGTTGATGCAAACACCTTTGGTGATATTGAGCGGGCCAGGGCTCTTTGCCGGGCTCTTGTGACATCGGAGTTGAAAAAACAGTATCTTGCCGATATCAGGTCAGATACCGTTGCTCGGTATCCGGAAATGCTCCGTGAATGGAAAGAGGCGGGACTGCGGGCGGTTGTTATCGGCTTTGAAGAGATCAGTGACGCAAGCCTTTCAGCCATGAATAAGGCGAACAAGGCAAGTATCAATACAGAGGCTATTTCGATTCTCAATGATTTGGGAATCACTATTGTCGGTGATTTTATTATCTCGCCCGAGTATGAAGAGGGAGACTTTGAGCGTCTTGGCACCTATCTAGGCGAAAGGCAAGTTGATCTGCCTATGATTACAGTTATGACCCCCTTGCCGGGAACGCTACTTTACGATCAGCAAAAGAACCGAATTGTGAACCATAATCTTGATTATTACACCTTGACCAATGCTGTAACAAAAACCAAGCTTGATGAAAAACTTTTTTACACGCTTTATGCTGAACTTCTTTCAAATAGCCATAAAAATGCACGGATATAGACGATGAATGCTTTTATCACAGCAGTTTCTGCTTTCCTGCCCGGTAAGCCTGTTGACAACACCGAGCTGGACGACTACCTGGGGGAGATTAATAAGGTTTCGACCCGAACCCGGCAGATTATACTTGCCAACAACGGTATCAAGACCAGGTACTACGCCCTGGATCCGGAAACTGGCAAATCCACCTATACGAATGCACAAATGTCGGCCGAGGCTGTTCGTCTACTGGGACATGGCGACGATGCATCCAATCTGTCTATGGAATGTCTCTGTTGTGGTACTTCTTCTGCCGATCAGATAATGCCGGGGCACGCCTCTATGGTGCATGGGGAGTTAACTGAAGCGGGACAGTGTGAGGTTGTATCTTTTGGCGGAATTTGTCTTTCCGGTATTACTGCCTTAAAATTTGGTGCTATGTCGGTGGCATTGGGGTTGACCAAAAATGCTGTCACAACCGGTTCCGAACTTGCCTCAACATTTATGCGGACATCATTTTTTGAGACGATGACCGGAAATACCAAACCAAAAGATGATAAAAAACGTCATTCGGCCTTTTCTTTTGAAGCGGAATTTTTACGCTGGATGCTCTCCGATGGTGCTGGTGCTGTGCTCATAGAAAATGAGCCGACCATTGGTGGTATGAGTCTTCGGATTGACTGGATTGAGACGGTTTCCCATGCGCATCGACTAGAGACCTGTATGTATGCAGGTGGCGTGAAACAGGAGGATGGGCGTGTTGTAGGCTGGCGAGAATGTGCAGTGGATGACACGCTGGAAAAACATGGAGTAATGACCATTAAACAGGATGCACGTCTGTTGAATGAAGAAATAATCAGTGTCACGGTTGGCCAGAGTCTGCCGTCGATAATTGCAAAGCATGACCTCAAACCGGAAGATTTTGACTGGTTTTTGGCACATTACTCTTCTGACTATTTTAGGGAACCGCTGATGAAGCAATTGCAGGACATCGATTTCCCTATAGCTGAGGAGCGGTGGTTTACCAATCTTACCAGTAAAGGCAATACCGGGTCGGCCTCTTTTTATATTATGTTAGAGGAGCTGTTTTCCTCAGGTACATTGCAGAAAGGGCAGCGTATATTGGGGATGATTCCAGAAAGTGGCAGGTTCTCCGTCGGCTGGATCTCTTTAACTGTGGTGTAAGTTCACCTCAGTAACGGATTAAAGTATTGGTAACGTTCAGAATAAATTTATTTTTTCTTGCAAGAAGTTAATCTGTTTCAAAACACTTCTCTTCGCTTTTTTCATTTTTCCCTGGCTTACAATAGCCAGGGAATAAACATCTTCGTCCGCTGCATGTAACTTTCATACTCTGCACCGAAAAATTTTATATTCTCGCTTTCCTCCACCTTGGCTACCGCGATGAGCAGACCACTCACTGCTACAATCAGCACGATATTGAGTGGAGTAATATGTTTAAAGAACGCGCCCCATGCAAGAAAGAGCAGGGAGCTGTACATAGGATGTCGAATAAAGCGATAGAGGCCTACTTCCACCACATGGACAGTATTTTCAAATGAAAAGTTCTCCGGCATATCTTCCCGTTCAGCATATCCACCACTTTGTTTGAGCATCATGAGAGAATTGACAATAAAACAAATCGAGGTGAGCAAAAGAGACCAGGACAAAAGATGTACTGGCGAAAATGGGTCTGTAAACCAGTATGGATAGTTGAGTAAGACTAAAAGTAAAATCCCTTCAAAGACGAAAAAACGGTAAAAACCGTGGGCCTTCGAGTTGCTTAAAGCCCGCCTGGAAAAGCGGATAAAAAATAGTGTGAAGATGATAAACAGAGCAATACGCATCATGTTAGTGCCTTATTACAGAATAAACTGTCATAAAAATAAGAAGCAGAAGCCTCTTTTGAAATTGTGAAGTCCACATAACCACCATGGCACTTATCCCGGCTTGCTTCCCGTTCACCGGGGTTAGTGCCTTATTACAGAATAAACTGTCATAAAAATAAGAAGCAGAAGCCTCTTTTGAAATTGTGAAGTCCACATAATCACCAGATAGCGAACGAAGAGAGACCTTCGTGGCACTTATACCCCTCAGGTAAGCGATAGACTCCGAGGGGGTACTGAACTGAGTCCAACCTTATTTTCCGTTTACCGGGGGGTAAACTCCCTATAAATGGATTATTTTTTTGAACTCGTCTGCGCCCAGAATTAATTTTACGGTACTGAACGAACCCATGATGCTGCCGATGATTCCGGGAGCCGTGACGTTTTGACCGGCAAGATACAATCCTTTCACGGCGGTTCGATTGAGTAGCGCAGTAGCCAGCATCTGACTGGATGATCGCAGTACCCCATAGGCGCTTCCACCGGGAGTGTTGACCCAGTCCCGCATTGTTAGAGGTGTGTACGCGTCAAGGATTTTTGCCCCCTTAAAGGCGCCAAACATCTGTTCTGCCTCCAAAATAAGTTCAGAGGCGCGTTGTTCTTTTAATGCAAGGTAGTCGTTTCCTCGTCGACCGCTTTGGGTATTCACCCAGGGCGCCCACAACTCGTCCTTTCCCGATGTAAGTATGGACAGGAGGTTGGACCCTTTTTTATCGCTTTTGCGTATTTGATAATATTTGAGATCGGGCTCTTTGCCCATTTGATCGGTATCAATTTTAAAGATGTTGTAAGGGATCTCTGGATGCGTATCACCATCAATTTTGACATGGGTTGAAAAAATGCCATGGGTATCCTGCAAATTACTGATCCGCTGCCGGTATGAAGGTTTTACATCTTCCTGCGCCAGCATCTGCAGAACAATTTTGGGGTGCACCGCTCCAATCACGGTGGAGGCGGTCAGACTTTCTCCGGATTGCAGCTGCAGACCTTGCACAACACGGGACTGGACATTGATCCGGCTGATCTCTGCACCGGTAATTATCTTTCCGCCCAACTCCTTTAGCCGCGCTGCAAAAACATTTGCCATATCCGAGCCATTGCGGTCAAGTCGCCAGGAAGAGGAGACATAGGAGGCGAGGGCCATATTGTGATAGTAAGCGGGGCAGTCGTGCAAGGGCACACCGATCCAGCAAGAAGGTATGGAAAGGACACTTTGCAGCCCCGGTGAGCATTGGAGTTCGGTGAGAATCTTACCAAGTGGTTCGAATTGATCAGAAAGTGAAAAGCCATCATCGCCTGCAAATAAAAAATCCAGGCCGTGCAGTTGTTCGGCAGCTTTATGTATCGGGGCGAGGAGTTTGGCTATCTTTTCCTGCTCAAGAGGAAACGCCTTATTGAGGTTTTCTGCATAAGCATCAATACCCTGGGGCATATCAAAGGTTGACTGCTGGTTGGTGGAGGAATCGAAGATATACCTGTCGATTATCCCATTTTGCCCCATCCTTGTAACTGGAATATCCTCTGTGACTCCGAGATAATCAAAGAAGGTTCTGAGGATCTGGCCCTTGTCGAGTGATCCCAGATAGTGCACTCCAACATCGCATTCGATGCCATCACGACTATAGCTCCGCATCAGTCCGCCCGGCTGGGAGTTTTTCTCTAGAACAGTGACGTCAAAGCCAAGTTTGGCTAAAATTATTGCAAAACTGAGACCACCGATACCAGCTCCGATGATCACTACTTTTTTCGGTATGGATGAAGAACCTTTCATGATTTGCACATTGGACTTAGAACAAAGTGTCTGTTGTTAGCGGATAATAAAATCGTAAAAAATCCTAACCCCGAAAAACGGGAAGTAAGGCAGAATAAGTATCTTGAAGCAGGTGAAGAGTTTTTACGACGCCATTAAAGAATAAGGTGTTCCCAGAGTGGGCCTGTATATCCACGGGAGTACATCTTAGTGACTGCATTAATCTCAGTGGGACCACTGGAGCCGACGAGGCAGTTCGTGCGCTCTCCAACCCTTGCCCTGACAATTTCTTCGATGGCGTGGCGATCAATGTCGTCGGCTTCATAGAAGATCGGTTTGAGTAAATTGGTGTCAGCTGTGATCTTGCCCTCCCTCAGTGCGATGTCATAGAGTGCGGTCTGGGGTAAGATTCTGATGCCGACGTAAAAGAAGCAGAATGTCTTTTGAAGTTTCTCGATGTTATTCAGACTTTCTGCGATGGTTGCGGCCGATTCCCCAGGGCTTCCCATAAGGAAATAATGGGCCACATGGAGTCCGGCGTCGATTGCCTGCTTATGGGCGGCGAAGACATCGGCCACAGCAAAAGGTTTGCGATAGGTTTTCAGTATTGACTCCGCCATGGATTCAGTACCAAATTCCACATGACTAAGACCCGCGCTTGCCAGTATCGTAAAATAATCAGCGGGGAGTTTGACTGGCGCAAAAAAACTGCCCCAGGGAATGGAAACTCCGGCGGTCTTGAACGCTTCAGCCACGGCCAGACTGTGCTTGATGTCAGAATTAAAGGCAGAGTCAGTGATAAAAAAATACTTGGCTCCGGCAGCCTGGAGTTTCAGGGCCATGCTGGCGACCTCACCCGGATCGACCAAACGGTGTTTTGGCCCCTCGATATGAGGGTAAGAGCAATAGATGCACTTAAAGCAGCAGCCTCGTTTACTCTGGAGATTGAGCATTCCGCCGTTTTCGAGATAAAAACTATTATGGGCGGCGTGGCTCTTAAAGTTGCGCACAATAGGGCCATGCCAGGGAGCTGGAATGATTGTCTCCAAGGCAGAGGTGGCAGAAATAACTCCGGGCAGCTGCGTAGGATCTTGCCCGTCTTTTATGGCTTCAACAAGTAGTCCGAATCGTTCCCCCTCACCGATAATACCGTAATCAGCACCCAGGATAGAAAGGATCTCTTTTGGCATGATGGTGAACGCGCTGCCGCCACAGACAATTGTGGCCTTTGAGTGCAATCGCATACAGGAGACGACTTCTGCGTAGCCCTGGATGAAGTATTGGGAATCAACAGCATCAATATTGTCAATATTGCGGCAGGACAGTCCTATGATATCCGGGGAATAGGAAACCAGCATCTCCGCAAGCTCAGTGAGCGAGAGCACATTGAGGTCTGTAATCTGCACCTCGTGCTCCGGCGAGACGGAAGCACTGACATAATCTAGACCTAGCGGGTATACCGGGTAAGGAACCGTGAGGGTGTTAGGTGAGACAAGCAGTATTCTCATGGTCTGAAAAGTTCCATGGCTGTAATATATTCTCCGAGACCAAGTATGAGGATTTTGCTCGTTTTGCCCGTGATGTCGATATCATTGCCATCTATCAATGCACCGGGGATATTTCCCGATTCAAAAAAGGAAGCAGCAAGAACCGTCGCCACGGCCGAGGCAGAACCAAACTCACCGGTAATTTTACGGTACTGAATAACGGGGATTGTCACGTTTGACAGTTCCATAAACTGGGCAAGTTGCTTTTTGCCATCTGCGTATGCGGCTGCAGGGGTGCCCACCATGATAAGCGCATAACTGTCCTGTTTTTTGAGAGCAGGAAGGGCGTTCACAAGTTCCGCAACCACGTCTTCTGCCCTGCTGCTTTGATAGAAGGGCATGGAAATGATGCATTTGGCGTCTTTTTTGTTTCTATTGACGCAGAGCGCACCGCCGCCATCAGCAAGAGCTGCTCCTGATGTAATTGAAGGGTCGAAAAGTGGAGAAAACTTTTCATGTCCTTCATCTGCGCCAAGGAGAAAAGCTGGACCTGCAGAATCATCCAGCATCAGTTCAGCGGCAAAAAGCGCCTGTTCAAAAGAATAATCGCCCCCGCTGGTGGTAATATTGGGGCCTGTTGCACCAAAGAGTATGGCAACCTGACTGGCCGGTCCGTTATGAACGGAGCCGACAAAGTCAGTGGGGCTTGGAAACTGTTCGCCGGACTCTGTCAGGCGGTTCAGAAAATCATGGGTTTCAGAAAGAGCTCCCCAGCTGGTGCCCATAAAAACAGCCCCTGGTTTTTGGTCCAGGGTCGAGTCCTCAAAGGCCTTGGACGCTAAGGAGAGGGTCATTCGCGGTAGCCGCTTGAGTCGGCGTATCAAGCGTGGGGGCAGGTCTTTGGAAATTGTATCAAGTCCTGCCATGCCGGGAACAGGAACAGCGTCACGTATTCGGTCCATGGTTTCGAGGATGTCACCGGCTCCGGTCAGGCAGGAATAACCATGTATAGCAAGGCCGGAAGCAGGTGGTCGGGAAGTTGTTTTCTGAAAGGTATCGGCTGCGCCTATAACCAGAGAACCGTTGTTGCCGCCAAAACCAAAGGAATTGGAGAGAACAGCCCTCGTGGGCATATCAAGGGGGCTGGTGAGTGGGGCCAGGTCAAGCACGGGGTCGACTTTTTGTAAACCGGTATTGGCGGGCATCAGCCCTTGGGATATTGCTATTGTGGCAACCACAGCCTCAATGGCTCCAGCGGCTGCCAGGCTATGTCCGGAAGCCCCTTTGATCGATGAGAGGGGGGGATGAGTGGTAAACAGTCTGCCCACGGCTTTGGACTCTGCCAGATCATTATCCGGAGTTCCTGTGCCGTGAAGATTGATGTAGCTGATCTCTTCCGGCTTGAGTCCGGCATCGGCTAAAGCACTCTGCATGGCGATGAAGGCACCCTGACCTTCCGGGTGGGGAGCTGCAGGATGGTAAGCGTCACAGGATAGCCCTGCACCCAGGAGCTCGGTGGTACAGTTTTCAGGCTTTTCCGTGCTGAGAAGAAGCATACCTGCAGCCTCTGCCACGGCCATACCCTGGCGGTTTTGATCAAGAGGTTTGCAGCCAGCCCGGTCAACAAGCTGCAGGGAATGAAAACCAAAATAGGTAAGGCGACAGAGTGAGTCCACGCCACCGGCAAGAACTGTTTTGGCCCCACCGCTACGAAGCATTTTCAGTGCCATGGCCATGGCAACAGCACCGGAAGAGCAGGCGGTGGAAACAACTACAACCGGACCTGTGCAGTTAAACTCTCCCGCGAGATAGCTGGCAACAGTGTGTAAACCGTGGTGCTGGTAGTTCTCTTTTTTCTGATCGCCACTCTTGAGCAGCTCCTCGGTGGTGAGAATGCCGCCGGTTGTGGTGCCAATAATTATTGCATCAGGAGGGTGCGTACATCCTTCCATAGCCTGTCTGGCTGCAATACCTGCCAGGCGGTGTGTTCTGGGAACCGGAGGTGAGGCTTCATCCAGACCGGAAACGGCACCAACCGGGAGCGCTGGTCCCTGTATCAGGGAAAATAGTTCCAGCGGTTGTATCGCCGAACGGTTCTCGCGCAGTGTCTTTTCTGTGGCAGCAACCCCCACGCCCAGGGAACTGATTATCCCGCTTCCGCTAATGTAAACCGCTTTGTCGCTCAAGATCATGCTTCTGGAGAATTTTCTTGAATGTATTCGGCCAGACTGGCGAGTGAGACAAATATTTTTTGACCGACCTCCTGATTATTGATGATGATGCCATAATCTTTTTCCACCATGACGACCATTTCCAAAACATCGATGGAATCGATGCCGAGCTCACCGCCTACCAGTTGACTGTTTTCATCAAAATCTTCTGGCTTTACGTCTACCAGATTGAGAATTTCTATAAGTTTTACCTTGAGCTCTTCTATCAATGCACTCATAATTTTTTGCTTTTATAGTTCGGTTGTATTAATAAAACCGTCAGAATCATGGTAACAAGACAGGCTCGGTTTTATGAAAAAGTGTCCCTGATATGACATCAGGATAAACTCGTAAAAAGTCCTCATTCAAGATGGCTCAGTGAAAAATCGCACCAACGGAGCAGGTGAAGAGTTTTTACAAGGTCATCAAATCAGGAAATACCATAATGCCAATAATTTCGTAGAATGCCAACAGGAATTTGTCATCTAATTTGGTGGCGGTTCCTCCAATATTAATGTATCTTTTCGGCTAAAAAACAATGGAACATTTGACAATATCCGACCTGACCCTGGATGATTTGCTCCCGCATCGAGGCCACATGATGTTACTTGAAAAAGTGCTTGAAGTTGACAGCAAACATGCTCTTACCTGCAGCCGCGTTGAGAAATCCTGGCCCATGGCAGATGAGAAGGGCGTGCATCCTTTGATACTCATCGAGCTGGCAGCGCAGACCGCAGGCGTGTGTAACGGCCTCGACAGAATACAAACCAAGGGGCGGGATTCGGATCAGATGGGTTGGCTGGTAGGAATCAAAAAGACTGAATTTTTCATTGATTCCCTGCCTTTTGGTGGTGAAATAATCACTAGTGCAGAAAATACGTACAGTTTTGAGAGTCTTCGGGAAGTTTCCTGCGAACTGCATATGGATAATAAACTCATTTGTACAAGTACCTTACAGCTCTTCCAGGCATGATGGCGTCGTAAAAAGTCCGATCCGAAGTCTGCGCTTATCTGCTTCGTTGTAGGTTTTTGGCAGGCTCTCGACATACTACATGTATAGTCGAGAACCTGCCAAAAACACTACGCCTCGGAGTCTTCGCTACCTGTATATCAAAATTTTTGACTTAGCCATCCGGAACTACGAACTGACTTTTTACGAGATTATAAGGCATAACAGAAATGACAAATCAAAACGAAATACCCACTCAGGAAACACAGAAGATAGCTATCGTAACCGGTGGCAGCAAAGGGATCGGCAGGGCCATCTGTGTAGAGTTGGCCAGGTGTGGCTGTTACACTGTTATCAACTATATGTCTGATAAAAGTGGGGCGGAGCAGACTTTAGCGCTGGTTGAAGCTGTTGGTGGTCACGGTGAGATTTACCAGTTCGATGTCAGGGATGGACAGGCTGCGGAGAAGGTGGTGGAGGATATTGCCACGCGGCTCGGCAGTATTGATATTTTGATCAATAACGCCGGTATCGTGGCCGACGGTCTGTTCATGATGATGTCTTCAAAAAACTGGCAGTCGGTGATAGATACAAGCTTGAACGGTTTTTATAATATGACCCGACCGGTGGTTGAACAGATGGTACGCAGGCGTAAGGGGTCTATTGTTTCTATTTCCTCGGCCAGTTCTCTTATGGTGAATCGTGGTCAAGCAAACTACTCGGCTGCCAAGGCCGGTTTGAATGCTGCCAGTAAGGTGGTGGCCTCTGAGGTTGCCAGAATTGGCATCCGGGTCAATGTGGTGGCGCCTGGCCTGATTGAGACGGATATGATTGCCAAGGTTCCAAAGGCAGAGATCAAGGCGATGATTCCCATGGCTCGAATCGGCAGACCGGAAGAGGTCGCTCAGGTGGTAGGTTTTCTCTGCTCTGATGCTGCCTCCTATGTGACGGGGCAGGTCCTTTCGGTTAACGGCGGAATGTTTTAATGAAGTTTTTTGTTTTGCCCCCCGCACTGTTGTTATTTATTATACTGGTTTCCTCATGTCCGGCCGCTGATCAGGGTTCGATTGGTCTGCAGTCAATCCAGGCGGATTTTATCCAGGAAAAGCATCTGAAAATCCTTATCAGGCCTCTTATCTCAAACGGCACATTTACCTTTCAGGCGCCCCAATCCCTGCGCTGGGAATATCGAACGCCTGTGCCATCCGTTTTGCTTATGCATGGCGGTAAAATCAAAAAATTCGTTGAACGAGATGGCCAGCTGGTGGAAGACAGAGGGCTTCGGCTTGACTCCATGCAGGTGGTGCTGGGGCAGATCAGCAATTGGCTCGATGGTCGCTTTTCTGACAACGACATGTTCAGCGTTTCTTTTATTGATGAACGTAGTGTCCTGCTCACTCCAAAAAATCAGGGCCTTGCTGGCCTGATCAGCAAGATTGAACTGAAACTCGCCGACCAGAAAGGGCTCCTGGATGGGGTAACTATTTTTGAGGGTCCTGATTCGTATACGACGATGGTCTTTGAAAACAGGATTCTGAATAAGGAGATACCTGTCTCCGTATTTACCGGCCCCAGTAAACGGGAAAAATGAAACAGCACCTTCTCTATTTGCCTGTACTCCTGTTTTGCCTCGTAGGCTGTGCAGGGAGCCCCCAACCTCGCCTGCCTGAGTTGACAGCAGTTGATGATGGGCAGGGGAAAAATGCATGCGCAGCTGTTTTTCCCGTGGGGAAATGGCAGTTTACCCATGCTATTGACTTTGTCATGGGGGACGGATCCGGCACTCCTGTAATCGGAGTTACCAGTCTTACCGGAAATGATATTGATGTTGCCCTGATCACGGTGGAAGGGCTGACTCTGTTTGAAGCGGCTTTTCATCATGATGGGAGCACCGAAGTCAGGCGAGCTGTCCCACCCTTTGACGGACCCGATTTCACCAAAGGTTTGATAGCTGATATTCGAGTCATTTTTCAGCCACCTACTGGCAGCATGAGGATGGGGCAAGTCGTAGGGGCAATACCGGTCTGCCGATATGTTCGTGCTGGTGGATTTGTGGTTGATGTTCTGCCGGATGTTGATGACTGCTGGCAGATAAAGAGTTACACTTCCGCTCTGATAATGGACCGCTCTGTTGTCGGGCGGTCATGCAAGAAAAAAGAATCCATCCTGATCCCGGATTATCTCGAACTGAAAAGCTACGGCCAGCGTGGATATACCCTGAAAATGACCTTAATAACTGCTGATAATGTAAAATGAAATTTAAACTCATATATCCTAAATGGGCCAAGTTGGACCGACAAACGGAGTTTCATCTTCCTCCCCATGGCCCAGTGGTCTTTGCTGCGACACTGCCTGATTACGTAGATATCGATTTTATCGACGAAAACCTGCAAGAGATAGATTTTGACGAGGAGGTAGATTTTGTTGGTATCTCAATGATGCTTACTGTCCAGGTCAAGAGAGGCTGGGAGATTGCAGATAGGTATCGAAAAAGAGGCATTAAGGTAATCTTCGGCGGTATTTCTACCATGCTCCATGCCGAGGAAACCATGGAACATGCAGACTCGGTTTTTCTTGGTGAAGCAGAAGGCCGGATGGAGCAGGTGCTCGAAGATTTTCGTCAGAACAAATTGCAGCCCTGCTATGATTTTATCAACGATAGGCCTGATATCGCACTGGTTGGTCCGGCGCGCCGGGACATCCTTGACCGTAAGCTCTACAATTACAAGGGCGTGCAGATGGTCGATCTGGTGCATGCTTCGCGTGGTTGCCGTTTTAACTGCTACCCTTGTGCCGTCTCCTATCTGGGAGGAAGAGTGTTTCGACCGCGGCCCATCGACACGGCTGTGGCCGAGATTGCCGGAATCGATAATAACAGGCTCTTTATTGTCGATAATTCCCTGGCCCAGGATACCAAATGGGAGATGGATCTTTTCCGGGAGATGATTCCGCTGAAGAAAAAGTGGTGCTCTCATCCCATTGAAGATAAGCCGGAGGTCCTCGACCTGGCAGCTCAGGCCGGTGCCTGGTACGTGTATCAGGCCGTCTTTGATACCTCCGATTACATAAAGGAACGGATTAAACGGTATCACGACTATGGCATCGGGGTGGAGGGGACCATTCTTCTGGGGCTGGATAATCAGACGGAGGATGACATCAAACGCTTGATTGATTTTCTGCTTGAGATAGATCTGGATCTCGCTGAATTCACGGTGCTGACGCCATTTCCTCACACCAAGGCCTATGACGACCTGAGTAAACAAAACCGCATCCTGTCCCGGGACTGGAATGACTTTTCGGCTGACCAGGTGGTCTTTCAGCCTAAGCATATGAGTCCGGATACACTTCAGGGCTTGCTCGATTATGCCTGGAATACCTTCTATCAGGATGAACCTCAATCGATAAAAATGGCTAAGTTGTTTAAGGAGGTTGTTAAAAAAGAAATGGCCGATAATACTTTCAAGCCGCGGGATAGAAGTCTGAGCGGACAATCTTTCGGCAGGGCGGTAAACAGGGCAGATGACCGCTGATTTTTCGATTGATATAGAAAAAGCCATCCAAAACCTGCTTCAGGGGCCTAGGTATCCGGACAGGGAATTTGTCCGTTCCGGGGCCACCTTTGCCGAGGTGTATGCCATGGCAGCCTCTCTGCGAGCTACGCTGGCAGGGCCAGAGTATCAGGGGCAGGCTGTCTGCCTTGCAGCAGAAAATAAAGCAATTATAGCTGCGGCACTTTTAGCCTCACTTGCCGGGGGACCAAGCCTACTTTTACCCTATGCATTTTCTGCCAAGGCCCTGGCCAAGATGCAGCAGGCTACTGGTTTTACCACCGCTATTTCAGATGTTAAGAGAGATTTCCCCGGAGGGGTGCAGGTCATCTGTCCTCAATCTACAGGGGCTACCGAAATCCCGGTGAGTGGACAGTCTTTACCCCGCGCTGAGTTGCTGAGAATTTTTACCGGAGGGTCCACCGGTGCGCCACAGGTCTGGGCCAAAACAAAGGAAAACATATTCAGTGAAGCGTCTTTTCTGGCCAGCCGTTATGAGGTGACCGAAGAAGACTGTATTATGGCCACAATCCCGGCCTACCATATTTATGGTCTGCTTTTCTCCGTTGTACTGCCTCTTGTCTCTTCTGCGACGGTGGTGGATGAGACACCCTCTTTTCCAAACGAAATTGCTCAGCTCGCAAGAGACAACGAGATTACAATTCTAGCCAGTGTTCCTGCCCACTACCGTGTCCTGGCTGAGGTCGAATTAAACAGATCTCTGCGGCTGGCTTTTTCATCTGCAGGTATGCTTGACGCAGCGGACAATGGGGCCTTTTGTCGTAGAAATAAGATAGGTGTAGTGGAGGTGTACGGTTCCACTGAAACCGGTGGTATTGCCACGAGAAACAGAGAACGTGGCGAAGATTATTTCACCCCTTTTCCAACCATTGACTGGAAGATTGTAGGGGGGCGGCTGGCTGTATGTTCGGCCTATATTTCACCCGACTTAGCCGTTGACGAGAAAGATTTTTTTACTGCCAGTGATCGGGTTGAGGCCAGGGGCACAAATGAATTTACCCTGAAAGGCCGGGCCGATACAGTCACCAAGGTGGGAGGGAAACGGGTGGATCTTGATGAAATCCGTCTACTCATCAAAAATGAATCAGGGGTTACTGACTGTGTGGTGATGGCCCTGCCTGAATCGGGGGGGCGTGAACATAGGATTGGTGCTTTGATTCAGGGAAACATGGTGGATACCGAGACTATCAGAAAGAGGTTGGTCGATTCCCTGGAACCCTATGCACTGCCCCGTCGTATGAAAACAGTGGACCTGATTCCTGTGAAAGAAAACGGAAAATACGACTGGCTTGGCATTGCCAGGCTGCTGAAAAAATGAGCGATCTTAATCAGAGCTTTGGTGCAGGTTATGCCTGCCTTTCGGCCTGGGCCAATCTCCTCGACAGGATCAATGTCTTTCCCGTCGCCGATGGTGATACAGGAACCAACCTGCGCATCAGCCTGGCACCGTTTCGTGATTGCGAAAATGACTGTAAAACAACTTATGATTTGCTGGCTCGCAGTGCCACTGGCAACTCCGGCAATATAGCGGCAGCTTTTTTTCGGGAATTCTGTCAGGCGGAAAACTATGGTGAGCTGGCAGAAAAAACAGCCTTGGGCAATGAAAAGGCCTGGCAGTCCATTACCAACCCCAGGGCGGGAACGATGCTCACGGTTTTTGGCAGCCTCGCCCGGGTTCTGGCCTCCCCAGTCGAATTACATGCCGTATATACTCCTTTACGTCTGGAGCTGCAGAAGGCCGTTCGCGACACTTCGCAGCTCCTGCCTGAACTAAAGAGTGCAGGAGTGGTCGATTCCGGCGCCCTTGCCATGTTTGTTTTTTTTGACGGTTTTTTCAGAAACCTCACCCAGCAGGAGGGGCAACCTGGTTCCATCCTGGATATTTTTGCCGGCAAACTTGTTATCAACAGCTCTTTTCGTCCGGAAATGACCGACTTCTATTGTGTCGATCTGGTCATTCAATCGTCTGAAAACCATGCTATGATCAAAGGCAGTATTGCAGAATTGGGAGAGAGCGTGGTGGTGGTGGAAGATGATGCCATGCTCAAGGTGCACCTGCATACCCCCGATCCGGACCAGTTAAGGGGACAGCTTGGTTCGTTTGGTGAGATTACCCATTGGTCTGCGGAGGAAATTGATCAGGGGAGGGGGCAGCAATACTCTGACCCGGTGGATAAATCAGCTCTCCATATCGTAACGGATGCCGCCGGATCGATTACCAGGGAGATGGCCCGGAAAAATGGTGTCACCCTGCTCGACAGCTATATAGTTGCGGCTGATAACTCAAGGCCCGAGAGTCTCTATAGTCCTGCAGAACTCTATCATCTGATGCGGGGAGGAGGGAAGGTCACCACCGCCCAGGCCTCGACCTTTGAGAGGCATCAACACTATCAGAGTATCTGTCAACAGTTTGGCCGATCGTTGTATCTTGTGGTTGGGTCGGCCTTTACCGGCAACTTTGAGACTGTTATGGCCTGGAAAAGTGAAAATGATCCTGAGAATCTGTTGACGGTGATCGATACCGGGGCAGCCTCCGGACGACTTGGCCTCATTGCCCTGCTCACGGCTCGGCAGGCACAAAAGAGCAGGAGTGCAGAAGGCCTTATTGATTTTGCTCAGAAGGTTATTGGTGAATGCGAAGAATTTGTGTTTATCGACGAACTGAAGTACCTGGTGGCTGGAGGTCGGGTTTCCAGGGCAGGTGGATTTTTTGGCGATTTATTGTCAATGAAACCGGTTATCAGCCCGACCAGCGATGGGGTACGTAAGGTAGGCGTTGTGCATAGCAGAAAGGGTCAGCTTGCCTTTGCCCTGGAAAAACTGGGTGGGCAGTTTTCTGGAACTGCTGCGCCGGTGATCATGCTGCAATATTCAGATAATGAAGAGTGGGTGACGAGTGTTGCTTTCCAACAGGTAAGGGCACTACTACCGGAAGCGGAAATCCTGCTCGCGCCGCTGTCGCTTACCTCTGGCGTGCATATGGGGCCTGGTACCTGGTCGATGGCCTACTGTTCTGTCGAAATCTTGAACGGGAAATCTTCGTTATGACTATGAGACCTGCCATCATTATACCTGTTTACAATCACGGTGAACAGATTGGCGAAGTTATTGGCCACGCTCTGGAACTGGGGTTGCCAGTTTTTGTGGTTGATGATGGCTCAACTGACGCCACCGGCCAGGTTCTTGAGACGATCAGCGGAATCAATATCCTGCGTCACTCCGTCAACCAGGGAAAAGGTGCGGCCATTCTCACCGGTTTTGCTGCGGCTATTGAAAAGAACTGTGATTGGGCAATCACCCTTGACGGGGACGGCCAGCATAATCCCGCAGATGCGAGAGTCTTACTCCAGGCAGTAGGTGATGGTGATAGATGTATTGTCATAGGTAAACGGCAGGGGATGGAAGACACAATAAACGTGCCCTGGACCAGTCGATTTGGCCGCAAGTTTTCCAACTTCTGGGTCTGGACCTCCGGGGGCCCATTGGTTGAGGATTCCCAGTCCGGCTTCAGACTCTATCCGCTTCCGGAAGTCTTACAGCTCAGTGTAGAAGCCAGACGCTACCAGTTTGAGGTGGAAGTACTTGTCAAAGCGCAACAACAAGGGATCAGAACAAAAGAAGCGCCGGTGTCGGTCGTCTATCAGGCAAGGGGAGAGCGGATCAGCCACTTTCGGCCCTGGCTTGATTTCTGGCGGAATTCCGCCTGCTTTAGCCGGTTGATTTTTGCTCGTATCTTTGGGGTGTTCCGACCATGAATGGCTTTTGGTACAGGCAGCTGATCCGGGTTGCCAACCTGTGTGGATCCTGGTTTTTTGTATCTGTTTCCCGAATTATTGCCGCCGGTTATTTTGTTTTTTCCAGAAAGGTTCCTATAAGCCGCCGCTTCTACGCCGCCCTCTATCCTGAACGGGGAGCACTCTATCATCTCTGGTGTACCTTCAAACAATATCAAAATTTCACCACAATCCATTTTGACAGGTTCTTAGTAGGACAAGCCAAATCTGCCACCTTTACCTCCGAGGGGTGGGAAAACCTGGAAGCTGTCATTGGCCGCCAGGGCGGTATTCTTCTCATGTCTCACCTTGGCAACTGGGAAATGGCCGCGACTCTGCTCAAGCAGCAACGAGAGGATCTACAGCTTCTTCTTTATATGGGAGTAAAGGAAAAGGAAGGGGTGGAGCGGATGCAAAAAAATGATCTGCGCAGCTCCGGAGTGACCATAATCGGCGCGGATCAAGAAAACAGTTCACCGTTTACCGCAATAGAAGGTATCCGCTTTTTACAGAAAGGTGGCTTAGTATCCATGGCGGGTGATATTGTCTGGCGCAGCGACCAACGTAAGGTGCGTGTCAGTTTCTTGGGCCATGACGCCTATCTGCCAGAGGCACCCTTTATTTTTGGCCTGGTCTCAGGTGCACCGTTGCTCGTGTTTTTTGCCTTTCGCACTGGTACAAATAGCTATCGTTTCACCATGTCCGACCCCATCCCTATCCAGTCGGTATCCCGCCAGGATCGCCCCATTGCCATAGCTCGAGCGGCCCAGCAATATGCTGATCTCTTAGAACAATCACTGCGGGAACATCCTTTTGAATGGTATCATTTCGATCGGTTTATTGATCCACGATAAAGAGAGCTTTGTTTCCTTTCGGAATTTGTATCTCACCTGCAACAACACCTCTTTTTACCATTCCTTGTTTATCCAAGCCCATTTTGATATCCTTTAATTAGATAGTGTCTAAGAATGCTCTTTCGAAGTCTACGCTATCTGCCCAAACTCTTTGTTATTTGGTGAAAACAATGTTCGCAGGTGAGCGCGAGACACTGCTGTCAAATATATGTCTGTGGTAAAATTAATGCTAAGCGTCTCGATTTAGAAGAAGATATCTCGTTTCTGCATGATCACTAATTAATGGCACTCCAGGCGGTTTCTGGAAATTGCTCTTCAAGTACATAACGATTCTTTATTGTCTGCGGATTCTCGGGATAACAATGTTATTCAAAGCGTATAGCTTTACGGGGGAATATCATGGCAAAAAACATCTTTGTTGCGGGGCTGGATGACTTTCACCTGCGGCAGCTGAGGTCATTGCAGCATGCCGGGAAGTATCGGTTCCACCCGCTGATGTCCTATAAAGAAATTAAATGTGGCGAAACCTTTCCGATTCGTGAGTTCCTTGAGTTTGCTCACCAGGTATTGATATCTTTTGAAGGAGAAGTTGATGCCGTCGTTGGCTTCTGGGATTTTCCAGTAAGTACGGTGTTGCCGATCATCAGACAGGATGTCGGTCTGGGAGGACCAACACTTGAATCGGTGTTGAAATGTGAGCACAAATATTGGAGCCGCTTGCTGCAGGCAAAGGTTGTTCCAGAGCATATTCCCCGGTTCGCCAGGATCGATCCGTTTCAGGATAATGTGATTGACCAGTGCGAGCTACCCTATCCATTCTGGCTTAAACCGGTAAAATCAGTCCTTTCTCACTTAGGTTTTCTCATCGAGAATCGTGATGCATTTAAAGCCAGTCTTGAAGTAATACGTGAGCATATCGAGCGCTACGCCGATCCATTTAATGTTATCCTCAGCAGGGCCGATCTTCCCCCTGAAATCAGAGAGGTTGACGGCTACCACTGTATAGCCGAAGGGGTAATATCAAAAGGGCGTCAATGTACCCTGGAAGGATATGTCTATGCTGGTGAGGTTCATGTCTACGGCACTGTCGATTCCATCCGTGGGGGACAGTTGCAGACCAGTTTTACACGTTATCAGTATCCCTCGACTTTGCCTCAGCACGTTCTTGATCGTATGACAGAGGCAACGAAAAAGACGCTGCTCTGCACGGGATATGATAATGCTCCATTCAATATTGAGTTTTACTGGGACGAGGAGGCGGATACTATATCCTTGCTCGAAATTAATACCCGCATATCAAAGTCGCACTGCCCACTGTTTAAGATGGTGGATGGGGAATATCATCATGCCGTTATGATAGATATTGCCCTGGGCAAAAGACCGGATTTTCCTTTCAGGCAGGGGCCGTTTGAAGTAGCAGCAAAATTCATGCTGCGGCGTTATGAGGACGGATACGTACGCAGTGTGCCGAGTCAGGAGGCGATTAGTAAGGTGAAAGAGACATTTCCGGGTACGGACGTGGTAATCAGTGTCAGAGAGGGTATGCACCTATCTGATCTCCGCGATCAGGACAGCTACAGCTTTGAAATCGCGGACCTTTTTATGGGAGCTGCAAGTGAAAATGAATTATTGCTAAATTACCAGATTGCCTTGTCCATGCTGCCATTTAACATTGTGTCCATTGAGAGTGACGAATGAAAATAGTCAGAGAGTTTGCACATAAGGTAGTACAGCAGGAGAATGTCTGGATTCCGATGCCGGATGGAGTAAGGCTGGCAGCTCGATTGTGGTTGCCCGAAAGTGCAATGTTTGAACCCGTACCTGCTATTTTGGAATATATCCCGTACCGGAAAAGAGACTCCATGCGCAGTCGCGATACCCAGATATATACCTATTTTGCAGGACACGGGTATGCAGGAATACGTGTCGATCTTCGGGGGAGTGGCGATTCTGAAGGGATTTTGCAAGGTGAGTATCTCCAGCAGGAACTTGATGACGGTATTGCCATAATTCAGTGGCTTGAACTGCAGTCCTGGTGCAATGGAAAGGTTGGGATCATGGGGATATCCTGGGGAGGATTTAACGGTTTACAGCTGGCTGCAATGCAGCCGCCACAACTCAGAGCAATCATAACCGCGTCCTCAACGGATGACCGCTTTGCAGATGATGTCCACCAGATGGGCGGTTGTCTCTTGGGTGATAATCTCTCCTGGGCATCCACTATGTTCGCCTATAACTCCTGCCCACCTGACCCGGAAATAGTAGGTGAAAAATGGAGGGAAATGTGGTTTACACGATTGCGAGGCAGCGGTTTGTGGTTGGAAAAATGGCTCCGTCACCAACGACGGGACAATTATTGGAAACAAGGCTCTGTCTGCGAAGATTTTGATGCCATAAAGTGCCCTGTAATGGCGGTTAGCGGTTGGGCGGATGGGTATTCAAACGCTGTCTTTCGCCTGTTAGCTGGCCTTAAGGTTCCCCGCAAGGGGCTTATAGGTCCCTGGGGACATAAGTATCCACACGTGGGTAAACCGGGACCCGCCATTGGCTTTTTGCAGGAAGCTGTACGCTGGTGGGATACCTGGCTGAAAGATATCGACACAGGGGTGATGGATGAACCCATGCTTCGTGTCTGGATGCAGGATAGTGTTCCTCCAACGACGAGCTACGATTGCCGTCCGGGACGTTGGGTTGCAGAAACATCCTGGCCCTCTGAGCGGATCCGGGAGAAAGAATTTTTACTTGGCAAAGACCGGATACTGCTACAACCCGGCGAGGCGACAGGGACTGAATGCTGCCGGCTGCAATCGCCATTAGGCCTTGGGCTCTTTGCCGGCAAGTGGTGCTCATATACTTCAGCACCGGACATGCCCTACGATCAGCGATTAGAAGATGGTGGTGCCAGATTGTATGACAGTTTGCCCTTGACCGAACCACTGGAGATTTTTGGCGCACCTGAAGTGGAGTTGGAAATAGAGGCCGATAAACCAGTTGCGATGCTGGCCGTGCGGCTCTCTGATATCGGACCGGACGGCAAAGTTACTCGATTTACTTACGGTTTACTCAATCTCACCCATCGTGACAGTCATGAACATCCCGAACCGCTTGTGCCCGGTAAACGGTATAATGTTAAGATAAAACTGAATTATGTTGCGCAGGTTATCCCTGTTGGTAACCGTTTACGGGTTGCTGTCTCGACCTCGTATTGGCCTATGGTCTGGCCGGCACCCGAATCCACCGCGGTTATGTTGTATACTGGCAAGAGCCGTCTGTTACTTCCGGTGCGTGATCCGCAGCCTGAAGACAGGCTCCTGAGAAAATTCGAACATGCTGAGGCGGCACCGCCACTCAGGGTGCGCATTGTTCGTCCAGAGTATCATAACTGGCAGGTTACTCGTGACCTGGCCGCGGATATATCTCGACTGGAAGTGATAAGCGACTCAGGATGCCAGTATATTAAGGAGATAGACCTCACCATAAGTCGACTGGCAAAAGAGTGGTACACCTATCAGGGAGACGATTTTGATTCGGTAAAAGGTGAAACTCTGTGGGAGCGCGAGTTCAGTAGGGGGAGCTGGTCGGTGCGTACCGTCACTCGAACAGTCCTTACTTCTTCTACCAGTGACTTTTTTCTTCGGGCAGAACTCGATGCGTATGAAGGTGATAAGAGAGTCTATTCCCAGAACTGGGATTATACGATCCAACGAGATTTAGTGTAGCCAACCTGATACCACAACAGATCAGGGTGTCTCTCATCGATTCGGACCTGAATTTTGCAATGACAAAAATCATTTTTCTGTACTTTGTGTATGCAAGATTTAGGTAGGAGTCAATAGGGGGGCACTGTCAGCCATCACATAGAGGTAATAATGGAGCAGCTTTTGGCTGTCTTTACAGTTTGATTTTTCCTGAAAAAATTTACTCTACATTTGTAATGGGAAAAATCGAAAACTGACAGTTAGAATCCATTCCACCTTGTCTACGTCATAAGTAAACATATCTAATCCGGTTATCCGTTGCATAATCTGCTATAGGTTATTTGCTTGTAGTTTCCTGGGGTTCTGTTCTCGGCATTGCCATTGCTGTCGGGAGAAAAAAATTGCTAAAATTATCTTGAAAAGTTACCATGAAAGGAACAGTTTAGGTCGCTCTTTTTAGGGCTTCCGGCGAATGCAAGTACTTGTCACCATCATCTAGCTGAGTCTTTTCAGAAAAGTCTTGGGCTCAGGAGTAGTGAAGTATGCTGCAAGAATCAGAATCCTATTCTTCCTCAAACATATCCAGTCTTTCCAGTGTAGTAATGATTACCGATCCTGATGGTTGCCTTGTTTATGTTTCCCGTAATGTCAAAGAAGTTCTGGGGGTTCATTCTGAGGATACCTTCTTTCTCAATAAGGTTCTGGAAAAAGTTAAAAGTAACGGGCATAAAAAACCTGCAGGGCGTGAGCTTTTCTTGACAAAAGACCAGAGAATTATCCTTGAAGGCAGAGACGGAAATACTCTTACCCTGATTGCTGATGTTTACGAGATCGCTTTGCCTGGATGCCATCGACAGATAACCATTCGGAAAATTGATGAAATCACCAGTAAAGAAATACAAGAAGGAAAAACGGAATCGATCGCGGAAAGTGAACAATATTATTACACAGTTGCCGATCATGCCCCCATTTCAGTATGTGTGATTACAGGAGACAGGTTTACATATGTTAATGAAGCGTGGGAAAAATTCACCGGATACACTCGAGCTGAAAGTCGTGACCTGAACCCTTTTTCAGTGGTCCACCCGAGTATGCGGGATACGATGCTGCAAAGAAAAGAGGATGACCTGGCAGGTAAAACGGTTCCTGATCGCTATGATTTAGTCATTATAGATAAGCAGAATAAGGAACGATGGACTGATGTATCTGTATTTCGCCTGACGAAAAACGGTCAACGGATCGTTTTCTTGTATGCAATGGACATCACCGACAGAAAAATGGCGGAGTTTGCTCTGAAACAGAGTGAGGCAAGGCTACTTCATCTCATGGACTCAACCGTTGAAGCTATTGTCGGGGTCGATTTAGACGGTGTTTTCACCTTCATCAACAGGTCGGGAATCGAGTTACTTGGATATGATACCGTTGACGAATTTTTTGGGAAGAAAATGCATGAGCTCATCCATCACTCGAACCCAGACGGCAGTTTTCTTCCCGAATCGGAATGCACACAATTAAATGCCTTGAAGGCCGGAAGATCATCGCACAGCAGCGATGTTGTGTACTGGCGAAAAGATGGTTCATCCTTTCCTGCCTCTTGTCGGTTACAATTAATTGACATTGATGGTCATCTCGCTGGTGCTGTGGTCACATTTCTAGATATTTCAGAGCAGATCAAGGCGAGCCAGGAGAGGAAACGACTCGAAGATCAGCTCCGTCACGCTCAGAAAATGGAGGCAATTGGAACCCTGGCTGGTGGCATAGCCCATGACTTTAATAATATTTTGGGCGGCATCATCGGTTATGGGGAGCTGATAGAAATCTTTGACATTAAGAATCAGGCTGAAATTAACGACAAGGTCGGACGGATACTCAAGGCTGCCTATCGAGCGAAAGATTTGGTCAATCAGGTTCTGGCTTTCAGCAGGAAGATGGCAGTTGAATTCGATACTGTCAATCTGATTCCTCTTCTTCATGAGACCGTCAACCTCCTCCGGGCTTCGCTACCATCGACCATCAGGATAGAAACCTCCTTTAGCACAGCAAAGGATATAATATTTGCCGACCCTACACAGATTCATCAAGTACTTCTCAATCTCTGCACCAATGCAGCCGACTCGATGGAAAAGGGCGGAGGTTCTCTTACAATAACTCTCGGTGAAACGACGGGGGCTGGTTTTAGCGATATCCCTGGTGGCGAACAACTCAAGAACCTCTGGCTTATGATTGAGGTGAAAGATACCGGACATGGTTTTTCCTCAGAAATCGCAGAGCGCATTTTCGAGCCCTTTTTCACAACCAAAAAGGTGGGGGAGGGGACAGGCATGGGGTTGGCACTGGTCTATGGAATTGTTACCGCTCATAAAGGTTTCATTGTCGCAGAGAGCCAACCTGGAATCGGTAGTGTATTTCGACTTATTTTGCCACAGTATATTCCGGAAAAAGAGGCTCTTGAATTCCAGCCCTCGGTTGCCGCAATGGTTGGTAATGGCAGAATACTGTTCGTTGACGACGAAGAGGATCTCGTCATGTTGCACAAAGAATTCTTCCAGAGGCTGGGGTACGAAATAACTGCCCTAACTTCCAGTGAGGACGCACTTGAGTGTTTTGCAAGGGCTCCCCAATCGTTTGATCTGGTGATCACGGATGAAACAATGCCAGGTCTGACAGGAACAAGCCTGGCGCTTAAGATCCACGAAATAAGAACCAACATCCCCATTCTTCTCTGCACCGGAAAGATTGCTGTTGTATCCCAGGATAAAGTGGATAAAGCCAGAATCATAGAAGTATTGAAAAAACCGGTTAGTTTTGATGTGCTTGGCCGGATTGTTAGTAGAATATTAGAAGAAAGGACATAGCAATCAATGTGTAATGTTCTCATTATTGACGATGATCTTACCACCTGTGAATTACTTCAGGATATGATCCATAAAATCGGATATCTCGCTGAATTCCAATGTACGCTAAGCGATGGCCTGGCGGCGGTACAAAAAGGTGATTTTGATGTGGTGTTTCTTGATGTTATGATGGCCGATGGTAGTGGCTTGGACCATATCAAAGAAATTCAGAGTCATACAAATAGCCCAGAAGTGATAATCATTACGGGGGCAGGAACTGGAAATGGGGCGGAGATAGCTATAAAAAGTGGTGCCTGGGATTATCTGCAGAAGCCGCTTTCTCCGAAAAAGGTCATTCTGCCGATAAAACGGGTCATTGAGTATAAACAAAACCTCAGAGCCTCAAGAGCGCGACCAAACCTGCTCAAGCGTGAAAGAATTATCGGTGAAAGTGCGGAACTGCTGAAAGCATTGGAACAGTTGACACAGGCGGCACATAATGACAGCAATGTTCTGATCACTGGCGAAACAGGGACTGGAAAGGAAGTTTTTGCGCAAACTCTACATGCTAACAGCAAACGTTCATTACAGCCGTTAATTGTTGTCGATTGTGCCTCATTACCGCAGAACCTGATAGAAAGTGCTTTGTTCGGCCATGTAAAGGGCTCGTTCACCGGTGCAGACAGAGGTGTAGATGGTCTGGTAAAGATGGCGGATTCTGGCTCCTTATTTCTCGATGAGGTTGGTGAGTTGGAGCTTGCTTTGCAAAAAACACTGCTGCGGGTCCTCCAGGAAAAAACCTACAGGCCTGTCGGGTCGGCTCGGGAACAGCAAAGTGATTTTCGTCTGATCGCTGCAACCAACAGAAATCTAAGAGCTATGGTGAAAGAGGGTACTTTTCGCGAAGACCTTTACTACAGACTTCAATCCCAGGTAATCGAGATACCGCCTCTTCGAGCACGACAAAAAGATATTGCCCAACTTGTTGTTCATTACTCAAAGGTTATAACCGTAAAGTACAACTTAAAATCGAAAGGGTTTTCGTCGGATTTTTTTGAGACACTCGGTGCGTATCATTGGCCTGGAAATATCAGAGAACTCATTCATGTGATTGAACAGGCCATATTTAGCTCACAGGATGAGCCGATCCTGTTTTGTAAACATTTACCGGCAGAACTGCGCATCAAGGCCATGGGTAAGCAATTCAATAGTGTGGAAGCTGACAGCTCGAAACCTCCTCTTCACCCCTTGATGCCTGATACAAACAGCTTGAGGCCATATAGCGAATCCCGTGAAATAGCTCTTGAACTCTTTGAGAAAAGCTACCTGGAACAACTGATGCTTACATCAGGTGGAAAAATCAAAGAAGCGCTTAAAACCGCACAATTAGGTCGTACACGACTGTACACTCTCCTGAAAAAACATCAGATATCTCGCTAACCCGAATTCCTCATGACTTTTTGATTTGAAACTTAATTGTTTGTTTTTATAGTTTTAAAATGACTTCCTTAATAAACAGGGTGCTTTTCGTTTCAAATCAAAAAGTTCACCCTTCGGGCCAACAGATTTATCCGCAGCTGCTTCGTTACCGAGCATTTGCAGGTAGCGAAGACTCCGGTAGATTATTACAGCTTCATGCCCGGTGTCTCGACCTGCGAAAAACTTTGTTGGTGAGAAATCCGGGCTAATCCCTGTCTCAATTACTGCCGTCCTGCTTCTCCTTTGGTGGACATTTTTCTATACAAATCATGTAAATCGCTTTTACACAAACTGTACTTATTAAACCCTCTCTTTTTTCTATATTTTTTATATGTAATCCGAAAGAGATACGTCTCTTTGGTTAAAATGTTCATGAAATTTGGGGGTAAAACTCTCTGTCCACTATTTGTGAACTGTGTTCATCCCCAAGGGACAAAGAGTGTCCACCTATAGTGAACATTTCCAAATCTTTCCATCAAAGGCTCATCCAGTCTTGTTGTTCATCTGTTCAATATCATAACGTTTAATTATTATCCTACATTGTGGCACAGAGTTTGATAACTAAGGGATAAGATTTGTTCTTGAGGTTATCCCTGTTCCACGAGTGAGGAAGAAACTGTGATACTTTTTTATCCACTGAATGATTACCACGGCAAACGGCTGGAAAAGGCCGTTGTCCCCATCATCCAGAGAGAAAAAATAATTGTCGTTCATAAGGTTGAGAGCCTACTGAAATTGTTAACACAACCAAATAATAAACACAGAGTGCTTCTTTTTCTCGCGGCATCAACCGATCAGCTGGAACACTTGAGCAGGAATATTGCCTTGCTGGATAATCTAAAGAAAATTCTTGTCCTACCTGAGGACAGCAAAACGATCCGCCATACAGCATGTACTCTTTACCCCAGTTACATAACAAACGTATTTAGCGATTATAAGGATATTCAAGATGTCCTGATTAAAATAAAGAGCCGACTCCCTGGGTTGTGAGTGGCAAGTCGCTGGTAGTGCTAAAATTTGATTTTTGAAAGAAGTGTTTTGGATGATTTCATATTAACAAACACGCAATATTTGAGCATGTTAAGAATGTTCAACAACAATTCACAGGAGACAAGTATGAAAATTCGATCAATCAAATTCAAATTATTAGCAGGGGGGATCGTTCTTGTGATATTGCCCCTGATTATCGTGGGAATGCTGTCAATATCCAAATCTTCAAATGCACTTCTGACACTTTCAAAAACTCAAGCGGAGAGTATTGCCATGGATCTGGCGCGGTTAACTGACAATATTCTGAAGAAGGAATTGGAAGTCGCCCACACTTTTGCTGCAGATGAGTATGTTGTAACTGCTACCCGTGAACTGGCAGAAAACGGTTCGTCAGAATCCATCCCTGCCCTCTATGAAAATTTCCGAAAAAAATTCAAGGTGATGGGAGAGAATTACCAGGGGATTTTTATAACAGACACGAAGGGCAACCTTGTAACCGGTGTACTTGACAATGGCGAGGAATATAAGGGAATAAATATATCAAAACTGGATTATTTCCAACAGCAAAAAAACGATAAAAAAGCGTCTGTCAGTGATGTTTTCCGATCAAAAGCGACGAACAATTTGATAACAGTTGTCAGTGCACCAATTACGTCAGAAGGTGGTGATTTTCTCGGTATTTTCGGCTTGGTTGTTAAGGTCGAGTTCTTGACTGAATTGGTATCAGGGCGAAAGATCGGAAGCACCGGTTATGGCTTTATGACCGATAAAACCGGTCTTTTGCTTGCACATCCGACCCCAAAGAACATCCTGACTCTGAATCTTCCAGAACTGGATGGAATGCAGAGTTTTATGAGTGAGATGCTTTCAGGGAAAACCGGGGTCACTGAATACACCTTTAAAGGAGTCCATAAAATTGCAGGTTACGCTCCCCTCACCACGACAGACTGGTATATAGGTGCTACCCAGAATTCTGAGGAATTTCTTGCCTCGTCCAAATCGATACGGAATTTGATTTTACTGGTAACGCTTGTTGCCTTAATAATCACAGCTGTGCTGGTTTCTCTTGCAGCACAGTCGATTGTTAAGCCGATAAACCAGGCCGTCATCAACCTCAAGGACATTGCACAAGGTGAAGGGGATTTGACGATGAGACTTGTGGCCACATCAAAAGACGAAATCGGTGAAATGGCCCTCTGGTTCAATACTTTTATTGAAAAGCTTCAAGGAATAGTTAAGCGAATTGCTGAAAATTCATCCGGTGTTGATGATTCATCAAACGAGCTGTCGCAAATATCTGCTGAATTGTCTTCAGGAGCTGAGGACACTTCGCAACGCGCGGCAAATGTTGCAACTGCCACAGAAGAAATGAGCACCAATCTTAATAATGTTGCTGCGGCAATGGAACAATCTTCAACAAATGCCAACATGGTATCGGCTGCTGCGGAAGAGATGAGTTCTACGATCAATGAAATTGCAGAAAATGCAGAAAAAGCGAGATGTGTCTCTTCAGAGGCCGTTAGCCAAGCGGAGAACGCAGCCAAAAAAATGAACGAACTGTTCCTTGCATCAGAAAAGATCGGTCGAGTTACTGAGACCATAACGGAAATTTCTGAACAAACCAATCTCCTCGCTCTAAATGCTACTATTGAAGCTGCGCGAGCCGGCGAGGCTGGCAAGGGGTTTGCTGTTGTGGCCAATGAAATCAAAGAGCTTGCCAAACAAACTGCTGAGGCTACACTCAACATTAAAGAACAAATCGATGAGGTTCAACAGACAACAAAGTCGACCGGAACTGAAATTGACCAAATTTCAAATGTTATTAGTGGAGTAAATGAGATAGTTGCAACTATTGCCACAGCAGTTGAAGAGCAGACCGCGGCGACCCAGGAAATAGCCAATAATATTTCTCAGACGAGTCAAGGTATACAGGAGGTCAACGAAAACGTGAGCCAAAGCTCAATCGTATCAGCCGATATAACCAGAGAGATTGCCGATGTAAATGTCGCAGCCGAAGCTATCTCAGAAAGCAGCAAACTGGTACAGATCAGTTCTGAAAGCCTTCAAAAAATGGCAGCTGAATTGAATGTCATTGTAGGAAGTTTTAGGGTTTAATAAAGTACATCAATTCCATACGACGGGAGTTCAGTCTGGCTGCACTCCCGTCTCTTTTTACAAGTAATAAACTTCTGGCTTGGCTCTGTTTAGCTGCCTCGCATTGAGGAGCTATAAGTGGTGGCCCAGGGCATCCACCTTAGCCTGGCAGTCACCTACAGGACGGAGTCCTTTGGTTTGAAGGGCAGCAAATTCAGCTTTTGCAGCTTCTAATTCGATCCGGAACCCAGAGTCAGCATGCAGCCGTGCCACAGCAGCAGCGCCCATGAATCGTCCCGCCACCACATCGCTGTGCCAGTGAACGTTACAGATGTTACGGCTTTCACCAAAGGCGCGTCCACGGGCAAGGATCGTATCGGCCCGGTCAGGGGCGATCTCTGTCAGGATAAGTGCCCAGGCCCAGCCGATTGCGGTATGGCCGGATGGGTAGGAGCCGTCTTTCCTCAGATCCTCTTCTTCGTCCGGCGTACAAATAGGCTCGTTATTTTTCATGAATGGGCGTTTACGCTGGTACTTATTCTTTGCTGTGTAAGTAGAAAGACCTGCATCGGCAAGGGTGCGGCGCAAAAGCATATAGAGATGCGGCGTGTCCTTTTCTGTAATTGGAATGCCGAGCACACAGGAAAAAGTGCTGGCTGCTTCAGGGAACATCAATACGGCATCTTTGGTCGCAAGTGTCCAGCGTGGTGTACCGCGCAGGGCAATGGTTTTCCGGCTAACCTCTTCATCCAGTGCCAGCGCCGCCGAGCCTTCAGCAGGAGGCGGTGGAACGAGCGCCAGGCTGTTGGGACTCTCTTCAGGCTGTAAATATCCCGCCAAAATCCCCGGATGTATCTCCGGAACATCTGCCAGCTTGCTTTGTGTTTCGAGATCGGCACAACCTGTGGTGATTAAGGCGTACACCAGAGCAGGTAATATCCATCGCATTGAAGTTCTGTGAAAATGGTGAGTCATTTGTCAAACCTCCTTATGGCTACCTTGAAAAATTGCTAACTCGGCCAATTTCATCGTTACGCTCAGAATTTTATCCTCGGAATATCAAACATATGCCTATGGTAAAATTCTTCACGTGCCTCGAACTTGGACGATTTTTCTAATTTTTCAAGGTACCCTTATGTTACTTTTACATTTTGCGACTAAATTCTTCTTTAATTTTTTGAAACCTTAACAAGTGGTGGATTTAGCCATGTTCCTTCAAGAGCTTCTTTTTGGGGACCGTAAAGTCTCAGCACGACATAAAAAGTTCCATCGGGAGCCGGTAGCCAGTTTGGCTCTAGATCTGTCCCCGGGGACTCTTTTTGTACATAAAGCGTCAAAGAGCCATCTTCATTAAATACAAACTGTTCCATCATAGGGGAATTGAGCAGATATCTGTTTATAGGATTACCTATAAGCAGTTGTGTCTTACCGTCATACATCGTGAGAGACCAGAACGCTGTTACTGGTGGGAATGCACCTTTTTTAAATGTGAGTGTATAGTTGTTTTGTGAAGCGTCAAATGGTTTACCATCCGCATCTACCACGTAAGTAGGATAGAGAGCTTCAACAGCTGAATTTCCATAGATCCCCATATGCGCTGCAACAGCTCGCATTACAAAAATGTTTTCTAAGCTATAATTTTCTTTTGCACTCTTGTTTAAAAAGTCTCTTGTTCCAAATATTTTAGCACTTGCCAGTGGATCAGAAGTATATTTTGCAATGAACGCTTCTATCTCAGCAAACCCCGCTTTCACGCCATCTTCTATAGCCTTTTGTATCTCGGGAGAGAATTTTTTGATGTCAAATTTATCTTCAGTACCCAAACCAAGTTTTGCAAATTGTTGCATAAGCGCTTGCTCTTCTTGAGGAGTTTTCACAAGACTCAACATAAAATCTAAATAAACAAATCCCCCAGCTTTAAATTGCTCGCCTTCTTTCCACCTAGGAAAATTAATAGTCGGTGCAGCTGTGGGAGCTTTTGTTCCAAGATAAGTACTTAGTGGCTCAATACGGTAAGCGTCTTGAATTTTTTTAACATTATCGATATCACTTGGGTTAATGAGTTGTGTACGATGTATGCTAAAAAAAAGCTGTGTTTCAGAAGGAATGACTTTTGTAATTCCCTTTGGTACCTGACCTTTCCAGTCTGGCCCTGTTAAGAGATACGTACCCGGAACATTTCCAGTTGCTATGGTGCTGATATAATTGAAATTATGTGTAAAGAGATCGACAAGTTGTACTTCATAAAACCTCTCTTTTTCTATCTCTGGGATGGTAAATACTAGAGGTTCAGCTCTCAGATCTGCCCAACTCATACAGTAGGGCGTATCTGAATTTGGAGTAACGATAGCCTTGTCCTTGGGAGTGAAGACCCTGGCTACACATACTAATTGGTTGAAATCTCCCTTATATTCAGGCGATTTATCATCCACAACATAGCTATACATCGTTTTGTAGTTAAGGATCAAAGGCAAGCCATAAACATAGGCTTCTTTGGCTATCTCTTTGGCCTCTTTGGGGGTGAGTTTTGTCTCAAGGGCAAAAGATGAACTGACAAGTAGTAAACTCATCATAAACATTAAGAAGATTTTTTTCATTTTACGCACTCCGATTCGTTGCTTGTATGGTGATTGCTTTCCAGTAGATATAAGGGTTCAAGACCTTACTTTACAGATTTCACACTTGGAAAAATCCATTTCCCTTCAAGTATTTCCTTACGGGGTTGATACATCCGTACCGCATAATTCCAGCCTTCCATAATATCCAGATAATTCGAACTTTTGGGATCACCGCCAAAATGGATGGTAAAGGAACCATCCTCGTTAGGGGTCCCGGTAATATTATTCACACTGTTGGCGTTGTATTCGTTTTCTTCGAAGTAACCATCTTTGTTGTAGAGACTTATCGACCAAAAAGCGTCCACCGGAACATCTTTGACGGTGATTTCATAGGCTCCCACGGGAAGATTCGGCTCAACGTTAAGATAGAAGGCCTCCTTCTCAGGCAAGCCGCCAAAACCAAATGCCGTTCCAAGCAGATGGCGAACTTCAGTAACTTCTTCTTTGGAGCCGAACATTCTCTTGGTGTCTGTAACAAATCTGCTTAGACCTATCACAGCCTTATAAACAGCCTCGTAACTGACCTGGTCGTATTCCGGGTGCGTGTAAGGTATGGCTGAAATTGATTTTATTGTGATACCTTCCTGAATAGCTATCACCTTTGCAACATCAGCAGGATCCAACGGATTTACAAGGGTGCGTAACGATATATTTACATAAGGGGTGTCAAACTCTTTCATTGTCAGCTTATAGGTACCTTTACCTTGATATACCTTGTTGATGAAGCCATCCTCGTTTATGACCATTGCAGACAAATAGCGGCTGTCGGTGTCCGGAATAGTTAGGGTTGCACCCTTGCTGATATCAACAATAGCCACACTGTAGAACGTGTCTCGATTCATTCGTATGACGGTCTGTTTGTCTAATGGTACGGCCTCTCGATAATGCATGAATGTATTGACTTCGCCACCAGCAAGCGCGAGCGCTCCATCGAACTGTGTAGCTGTTTCCGCACGCACAAAATTGTCGACCGTTACAGTAATGGGTTCCTCTGCAATCGCAGCGTTCCCAAAGCTTAGTAAACTACCAACGACTAATACACTTGTGATGATGAGATGACGTATCTTCTTAGAAATACTCATTTTGACTCCTTAGTTTGGTCTTCGTTTTGTAAATTATTCACTAGCTCAAAGTCACCCGGCTTCCAGCTCTTATCAAACCAGGGTTCCAGATGGCCATAGATCCGAAGGGAGATGAAGCGGTTCGTGTCAATCTCCTCTACTTTATTTTCTCGATTTTATTCATTGGGAACGTTTGGTCAAAATATGCCTGTTCAGGGCCATACAATCTCAGATAGACAAAGAAAGATTGACCTTTATTGCTCTGAATCCAGTTGTTCTCTTTCCCTTTTGGTGCTTCGGGACCAAAATACAGATCGACTGAGCCATCACTGTTCGTAACTAACTCCTCTGAGCGAGACGAAAGGTCTGAACGTCTGGTATCGTTTTGAATTATTAAACGGTTCGCTATGTCATAGACCGTAATAGACCAAAAAAGTGCCGCCGGGGGGTTAGGCTCCATGTGGAGACTGTAGTTATTGCCTCCCATCAGTGCATTGCCATCAGCATCGTAATAAGACCCTAGATATGCAGAACCTTTCCCTGCAACTCTGGATACCATTCCTGCAGATGTAGTTACTGCTTCAAAGGTATAAGAAGTACGCTCGTTAAACATTGAATAGGTTTCCAAATCTATCTTAGGATCCATTCCTGCCATCGCATCTTCCCATCCAGAATCATTTCCATAAAGTGATGAAGCAAATTTCTCTTTAGTTTTATTAAATGCAGTGGCTTGAGCCATAGCCATTCCGGTTTTCACACCTTCAAGCAAGATTTCTTTCTGATAAGCTGTTGGATTAAATGGCTTTCCTTTCTCGATGCCCAGGTCTTTTAACCACGCGTAGAAAAAGCGATCTCGAGTGGCCATCGGTTCTTTTTGTACATACTGATTTACCAAGTCCCAATATGCCATACCGATAGGCTGGGTACCTATGGCAACATTATCTCCCGGTTTTGGATTGTAAGTAATATATCTTGTTTTCGGTGGGTTAGAAGCATCAGATAATTTGTAAGAGGTTACAGCAGTTTTTAGTTTTTCTGCAGCTGCATCTGTACCCAACACTCGGTAAAAGTATACAATTAAAAACGTATCACTCTGTATGATTTCACCTTTAAAATCTTTCGGATACTCCTGCCCCGGTCCAACAAATAGAAGGGTCTCTTTTTCCCCTGAACCAATTTCTTTAATCGGTTCTTGCCAGGCATTATTAGCCACGCCAAAAATGTTTCCTTCTGGAATAGTAACAACCAAAGGGCCTGTTGCAGATAAATCTACATTAGCTATAGTGTATGGTGTCGTGACATTTGCTGTAATAAAAGGATAAACTGCGTCATATCCTTCGTATAGGCCTATAATAACTTCATCATCATTAAATCCTATGTTCTCTTTTGCAGCCTTATGCCCCTGATACATACTCGTTATCGGCATAGCCCAAAGCGTAAGTTGAGATGCGCGCTGTAAGTCAATTTGTCGATTCAATTTTGCCGCTGAAGCTTTGGTTACAGTCTGGTCCTGATATGCAATTTCCCCCAGATAGGTGTCCTGTGTATTTTGTGCCTTAACTGCAATGGACTCAGCCATGCTTAGACCGGAGCAACCAGCGATCATGGCTACGGTAAGTGCCGATAGAGCCAATTTCGAATAAAGTATTGTTTTCATATTCATTCTCTTAAATTAATTTTTTATACCTGGAAATTACATTACTGGTAGCAGAAAGGTGAGTGAGGTTCATTTTCTGTTGAGCGAGTGCGGGGTTTATCGCTGGGATTTACAACCCAGCAATAAGCCCGTCGTAATAGAATATGGCTACTCTACAAGCTCGAAATCACCCGGTTTCCAGGTTTTGTCGAACCACGGTTCCAACGGTCCATAGAGGCGCAGTATGGTAAGGTAGCTTTTTCCCGGGATCGTTTGGACCCAATTGCCCTCATGACCTTCCGGTGCTTCAGGACCGAACCAGACAGTATAGGAACCGTCCTGGTTGGGTTTGACCGATGGCATCGTGCTGTCGAGGCCTGCTGATTTCTGGTCGGTCTCAAGCATTGAGCGATGTTGACCCGAATACACCATGTATGACCAGAAGTTATTGACCGGAATTGGCGCAGGTAGAGTTACCTTGTACGTTTTCCCGCCATCGAGGTACTGGCCTTTATTATCCTTTGCAGAAGCTGCATAGACCGATCCTGTTCCTACTTTTGGCGTGACCATGGAGGGTGTAATACCTGTTGCCGCATAGTGAAACATAATACGATCATCGAGAACCAGCTCACCGTTGTTCATGAATTCGTGGCTGCCACCTGCAAAGGAAGAATACCACTGGCGGTCCGGATAGAAATAGGCAACCTTACTACGAGGATTAAAAGTTATTGCTCGTGCCGTGGCGTTGCCGATTGCTGCTGCATCTTTTAGGATTTTCTGCATGCGTTCATCCGGTGCAAACGGTTCTCCTTTTTTGATACCGATAGAAGCAAAGAGTCCAACAAGCTCTGGATTGAACGCATCCGCAGGCTCATATTGAATCACTGCGTTAAGCTCTTCATAGAAGCGTTCATTGTTGGCATGAATGGTATTGAATTTTTTACCTGAAAGGTCGTAGACTTTTTGCTTTGGCGGCTTGTCTGCCTCGGCGAGAAGATAGCAGCGAAAGCCTTGTTTGAGCTCTTTTGTCGACGCCTCTAAGTCACCATCTTTCACAAAAACGCGCATGAGTAACCAGTGACGGTAGGTCTTAGATTTTGCGACAAAATATCCTTCAGGGATCTCCCCCTCGTAGTCCGGCCCTATAAAGAGATATTTACCACCCTTGCCCTGGTCGGGTCCGGTGAGGCCAACGTCGCTGACAAAGTGGAAACATGCGTCGTCAAGGGTGCCCAGAACAGGTCCGGGAAGCTCTACCACAACTGGACCATTTTTTAAGTCAATCTCTGCCAAAGCATAGGGAGTAGTTGATTGGGCAGTCAATAACAGTCCGCGGGCATCCAGCAACCCTTCGGTGATCCCCAGGTCGCCCGGTTTTAAGCCCGCGTCTTTGAGTCCCTCAAGGAAGGCATATATGGAGGCTGCCGGCATTCCGCTTAAAAACGCACTGACGCCACGGGACAGGTCGAGAAATTCATAGGTTTTCTGAACCGTAGCTTCACTGGGCATACCATCGAAAAATTCAAGGTCACCGAGAAGTTCAGTTTCTACTTTGTCAGGCGTAAGTAGGAACTCCGGAACTTTTGCAGAGTATTTTGGTTTTTGACTCTCATTTGCCCAGGCGGAAAAACTCAGCAACAGAGTTAGTGATGTAAACATCACAATATATACATATTTTTTACGACTCATGAGTTCTTTCCTTTGAAAAAAATAAATTTGATTATTGCATTTTTTCAGCATCACCCGGAATCCAGGTTTTATCGAAATAGGCTTTCTCAGGGCCATACAGGCGAAGATAGGCAAGCCATCCTATGCCCGGTTTGGTCTGTACCCAGTTCTTTTCGGGTACGTTTTCAGGAAGTTTGGGGCCAAAGTAGAGGTCGAATGATCCGTCTTTGTTTGGCTGTGCCCCATGAACCGATCCCACCAGCGGACGCCCCAGATCATTCTGGATCAGGGAACGGGTTTCGTTGTCGTAACCGGTCAGAGACCAAAACATGTTGGCAGGCACATCTTTTGGCAGATGGATTTTGTAGGTGTGCTCGCCGCTCAGCCATTTACCACTCGCATCCATGTAGACACCGATATATTGGGACCCCTGTCCCGGTACTGCCACAACCATAGATTTAGCTGTACCGATTGCCTCAAATGCGTATTTGCTACGTTGATCGATGGCCATATAATCCGGTGTCTGGAATGCCGGATCCCCAAAAAAGATATGTTTCCACTGTCGTTTCCCCGGGTAGGCATACAGGGTATCCTTTGGTATCCGTGATTGCCAGGCCAGGGTCTTGGCCATAGCCCGACCCACTACTGCCGCTTCGGTCAGGATCGCTTGCATACGTTCATCCGGCGCAAAGGATCGCCCATGGGCGATACCTAGGGTCTCCAGCATGCCCAGCATCGCCATGTCCTGGGAGCGGGGTGGGTTTTCATTGATGTAACGGGCCAGGCTTTCAAAATATGCAAAGCCCTCGTTGGTTAACATGTCGG
This sequence comes from Desulforhopalus sp., assembly GCA_047619065.1. Taxonomy (GTDB): domain Bacteria; phylum Desulfobacterota; class Desulfobulbia; order Desulfobulbales; family Desulfocapsaceae; genus Desulforhopalus_A. Next base: position 118,096 of record JBLHNA010000008.1, on the reverse strand, counting down.
CTTCTTTCCCGGCCATGGAGATAAACTTCATCTGTGGTGGCTCTTTTGCTTCGGAAAGCTTGTACTGTCTGTATGTATGGATGAGCTCGACCAACCTAGGTAAATCATCGCGGGTTTGGGGAATGGCCCGCAGGTAAAAAAACACGATATTGGTGTCAGCCGTTATAGTGTGGTAATGGAAGGCTGGCATGTCCCCTTCATACCCAGGGGGCAATATAAGGAATCGTCCACCGCGGTTTTGTTCCGGAGAAAACGGGCCACCTAGGTCGCATAGAGGCTGTTGCCAGATATTGTTCATCGTTCCGAGAAGCCCGGGTGGCAGTTCCATCACCATGGGGCCATTTCGCAGATCAAGGAGACCCGACATATAGACGGTATCCTGGTTGGCGGTAAGAACCAGTTGCTGTTGTTCCCCGGATTTATCCAAGACGACGACCGCGCTGCTGCCGCAGCCCAGCCGGATGTGCTCATCGGCCATTGCCCCATAGGAAGCCATGGGCAAGGCCCAGAGATAAGCCTGCACGGCACGCTGAAAATCAAGTTCGTCATAGAGTTTCTGTACCGTTTTGTCCGTCGGGTAGCCACTCTCAAACTCAAGATTTCCAAACCTGGCTGTTATGGTTTTACCCGATACTGGTAGAGCCATTGCCAATACCAGAAAGGTGATGGCCATTAAGGTTTGTGGCTTGCAGCCTGATAACAGTTTCATTTTACCTTCCTCTTTTATACAAATTGAAATATTCAACTCTTCTAATTACACAATCCAGGTTTCTCACATTCAAGTGAATACAGCTCTAGGCGTACGTGCATCCTTATCAAATTGGCAATGAAAAGGTCAGGGAGCCGTTCCAGCCCTCCGGGCGATTATCTGCACCGAATTCCCAGTACCCTTTGAGGTTCAGATAGGCATCTTTTTCACCTATTTTAAAAGAATAGCCAGCCTGAGGCCCTATGCCGTTGACTTTGGATTTAAAGTCTCCAATGGTTGCTCCATCCCCGCTGTCACCGGTGAGCTGATAATAGAAATAACCAACCAGACCCACATGCACCTGTTCTGAGAGAAATTGAGAGGCACCCCAGTCCAGATGCGCATCAATGCCGTTTTGATAGTCAGTATCAGGATTTTCGAAGTTATAGGTGAACCCTAGCACTGCCGAAAACTCACGACCGCTTTCCATATTAAGATAGGTGTAGCCACCGCCCATATCGATCGCCCAGTGATTGGTTCCGATATTGGCTAAATCGTCTTCATCATAACTGCCTACGGGTACACCGAGCATGGTATAGGCCATGGTGTTGTGATTGCCGTTATTCCAGCGTAGGGTTCCAGTAGGATAGAGATCCCCAAATGCAGTGCTGGAATTACTTTCGCTCCCAGATAAAGACTGACCGCCCGGACCGGTCAGTGTCGCATCCACATCAACTGCGGCTTTTCCGTAGATAGCCGCCATACTGATCGATGCCTGAGCACCCCCAATTGGATTGGTAAAAACATAGGTAGGCACCGCAAAGAGCAGGTCAATATCGACATCCAATCCGGCGGTTATATTACCGCCTTTAGAGAAGGTCTCGCTGCGACCAGCATCAACAGAACTGTGATAATACAGTAGGGGTAAGGACCATCCCGGCGCAGCAGGCACAGCAGCCAGACTGCCGTATTGGCCAGGAAGCCAGAAACTCGTGCCACCCTCGTCGGCGTTTGCACGCGTCGATACAAGCGCACCGGAACCGCTCATCACTACCAGTGCCAATACTGTCATTACGGGCTTTACCAGCACTCTGTTCTTATTCATTCCAATCCTCCAAATAAATTTGGGTTTTCATTATTATCACCATTTGGGCAGCAGAAACTGTAGCTGAACGCGCAGAGTCCAGTCCGGGCCAAGGACATCGGGTTTTTCAACATTGTAAAATGCCTGGCACTGTGCATTTACAGGTAATTTTCCTATTTTAAACAACCTGCCGAACCCGCCGCCCAAGGGTACCGTCCACTTGTTATCACTGTCAGCCTCCCAATTTGCCGTAATAATCGGCGAAGAAGTGAGATACCAACCATTTGGGAGATTATAATTGACGAAATACTGAGCCAGCATCTGATTCACATCGTCCTCGTCGCTAGGTCCTGCAAACGACCAGATGTTTTGCACCAATGCTCCAGCAACCCAAGGTCCCTGAATGGTCAGAACAACCGCACCCGGTCCTGCTCCCCATTTATTACCTCCCAAGCGACTATCCGTTGCTGTTGGAAGTAAAAAGACAGGGCCCGCACCCCATATAATTTTTCCTGGTTTGCTCGGCCCCAGGAACAGGGACTGAGTGATATTACCCAGTCCAAATTCCGTTCCCTGGCCGTTTACAAATTCTGGTTGGCTGATAAGCGGAGCAACGGTTCGGGAGATGAGAAGCCAGTTCTCACTCAAGTTAAAAGGAAGAACCGGTTGAATGTTTGTCATGTTCTGCGTTTCATCAAGTGGCCCATATCCGAAATTGGTATTGTTTTGAATTGGAACACTTATCATATTGGCCATGGGGTTCTGAGCTGCCTTACGCAGATCATCATCCGAGGGGGCCTCAGCATGCAGAGCCGGTGCTATCGCAAATATTGTCATAAAGAATATTGCATAGAAGAATCGTTTCATTTTCGTAATTTCCTTTTTTAAAATTGATAACAAATGTCTTTTATTGTCTATATTGCACTGCAGAAGCGGGAGTAATATACGAAACAAAGTTTTTTCCCGAATTCTGAAATGATAGACTTTGCACTATTTCTTGTTCAAGCTCCTCCAGAAGGGACGAATATTCCTGCTTCCGGGACGATACGTTGCGCCAATAGTGCAAGGCCTTGCGGCATTCATGATAATCCATGCAGGTTTCTCGAAAAACAGCACTGTGAAAAAAGAGGAGCTCTATTAAAGGGCGGTGAGTAGAAAAATGTTTCGAAACTGTACAGAGGCTTTTTGGAATAACGACCATTTATCCCTCCATCGATTTGATATTTTTCTTATTTTTACTACTAAACATAGTATATGTTTTTTTGTAACCTAATTTAGGATAGGTATTTTTAAATGACCTATTCTGAAAGTAATTGATTTCGTATAAATAACAACAACTAATCTGCTGCATTTTTATGTTAAAAAAAAAGCCATTAATTTCATGCTCTGCTCCGAACAAAATTTCTGCTGACGCCATTCGCAATCAACTTCAGCGAATTCTCGCCAGTATTGAGTTTACTGCCACCGAAAGCCAACGGAAATTCCTGACTTTTGTAGTCTTGGAGACACTTGCCGGGAACAGCAATGAAATAAAAGGGTTTACAGTGGCAACTCGTGTATTCGGACGGGGAGATGATTTTGACCAGGCAACCGATCCCATTGTCAGTATTCAGGCCAATAAATTACGGCGGGCTCTGGAACGTTATTATCTTGTCACTGGTCACAACGATCCGATACGCATCGGCATACCCAAAGGTACTTACATCCCTGTTTTCACCCAACAGTCACCAGATAAATCCGTTGCAGGCGCCATGTCAGGTACAGACAGGGCGTCAGGTGTTGGATACGCATGGCCCACAATCCTCATTTGTCCCTTTCTGAATTTGACGGGCGATACTGCATTGGATTGGCTGGGGCCAGGTTTTGCGAGTGAACTCAGAATGGAAATAACCCAGCAGAGAGATATTAAAGTATTAAGAGGCATTCCTGCCGGGGACGGCAAACAATCAACTGACACCAGTGCTCGGTTTGTGATTGATGGAGAAATTCTCAAAGACGTAGAAGGGATCCAGGTGATTGTCACCTTGACAGATACCCTGAGCAACCTGCAACTCTGGTCCAACAGGCTTAACTGCGGCAATGATCCCTCACTGCTGATTGGTTTTCAGAAAATAATCGTACAGACTGTTGCAGCCCAGATAGGTTGTGAACAGGGGATTATCGCAAAGACAATTCTTGCAGAATCTACTGATAAGGCTCCGGAAAATCTAAAGACATATGAGGCTATCCTGAGATTTATTGAATATTTCCAGGATCCAACTAAAGAGCGGTTTATACAGGCCCTGGATACTCTGGAACATGCAAGAAAACTCGAACCACTATGTGGTAAAATCTGGTCCATGCTTGCTCGTCTTCACATCATTATATACGCCTATGAAATCCCTGGATTTGCAGTTGATGATGCAAGAACAAAAGCAATCTCCTATGCTGAAAAAGGCGCAAAACTTGCCCCCGACAATCAATTTGCACGAGTGATCCTGGCATTTATTAGAATGATAACTGATGAAAAAACTGCTGCAGGGCGGGAGGTTCAAACGGCCTATGACCTCTGTCCCGATTCTGTGGTTCTGATGGACACTATCGGCTACGTAATGGCCCTAACGGGAAAATGGGAACAAGGATCAGAATTGATCAGAAAAGCAATCAGACGGAACCCCTACTACCCCAATTATGTACACTACGCACTTTGGGCAAACTGGATCAGGCAGAAAGACTACGAACAGGCTTACCAGGAAACAATGCATCTCAGGAATCCACAGGTTTTCTGGGAACCATTGGTGAAGGCCGCAACCCTTGGACATCTGGGCCGACTCGAAGAAGGGCAAAGTTGCATTGCGGACCTGCTCGCCCTTAAGCCGGATTTTCCTAGCCGTGGCTACATTTTGATAGAAAGATTTATAAAATTTAAAGATATTGCCGATTCGACTGTTAGCGGACTGAAGAAATGTGGGCTGGAGTTTGTATCATAAACAAAATGCCATGATCTTTACCCAAACCTAAAAATTGCGCATTCCCATAATTCGACATATTTCACCTCGATCTTTACCTAAAAATATACCAAGAATTGAGCATCTCTGAATTTGATGAATGCAAAGAGCATTATCTAAATCGTGGAGGGATATGGAGCAAATTGAAAATCTATATTGTTCCAGGGAGTCTTTGAGAGATGGAAGATTTTTTTGACACGGAGGACGCTGTCTACGCAGATCTCAATAGTCAACATATCTATATTCTGGTATTGATTAGACGCATTGTGTTATGATTGACTTGTCTTGGGTCTTTTCCCTCTAGCCTCATAATGTAATTGCCTTCATACACGTCATCCACTCGACATACTCATGCAATAGCGTGGTCTATTTGCAACAAGGTATGTCCAGAATATCCTATATATAGGACCGCCAATGCAAGAACTTACCCCCGCTGGAATGAACCTTGTCGGTGACATTTCTAATCGCTACAACTTGAGTAACGATGCAGTTATCCACATGCTAGTAGCCGTAAATAATGGTGGCGGTAGCATGGCCCAATTTAATTGCCCAGAGTTGGGCGGATCCGGTCAATGGATGCGTGGAGGCATGACAATGGTCGGCGATATGTTTAATCACGGACTTAAGATGACCGTAGATAATCTATGCTCAGAACTTTCCAGAGCACTCGCCACTATGCAGATCTTTCCCATCATACCGGCGGGAACTCCGGGCAGCAATCAGTGGTGGCCAAGTAATTGCGGCAGCCCGTTTAGCAGTGGCGCCCAAAATAACATTCGTTACGCTATTTTTCCTGGAAAATTGGCAGTGGAACAGAACGGGAAAGTGACCGTTTACGATACCCTTAACCACAATATTGGCGGCGTCAGTCAGCAGCAAGGAGGTGATACCTCGCTGACCTTTTCCAGCCAATTTGGCACAGTGTCAGTAAATCAATTGCCCATTATTTCTGGCCCAGGTACAAGCCCACCACCAGTACAAACGAATTTTGCTGAACCTTCGGTAAGCGGACCTGTTGTCAATACAACACCTTGTACTGATAACAATCAAACTCTAAACAATAATCCAACACATACATCGACTAATGAGATAATTAATCTCATTGAACAGTTGGCGAAATTGCGAGACGCCGGTGCTATAACCGAGCAAGATTTTAGTTCTAAGAAGATAGAGTTATTGTCCCGTATTTAAACAAGAGTGAACGAAGAGTGATGAGTGGATGATTTTTTAACTTAGATTTGGGTAAATGATTATATAGATGTTATTGAGGATATTTACTCGCCTGATGTCGTCGTCCATTGAGGGAAAAGAGAAAAGCCAAAAATTTTGATTACAGAATTTGGTATAAAACGAATATCAGTACATTACTGATACATAACAACACGCAGATCAAGCATGCAACGCTATAAAATTATTCATCGTACCTACTACAACTATTCTGTTGAAGTTTCCCTTGGCCCCCATACCTTGCTTCTGCGTCCAAGAGAAGACCATGAGCTGCGCATAGAGTCTTTTGTTCTGAAAACGACCCCCCTGTCGACGCTATTTTGGCATAGGGATGTGGAGGGGAATTCAGTCGCTATAGCGAATTTTGATTTACCCACAGCCCAGTTGGTGATTGAGAGCGAAGTTGTAATCCAGCAATATAATGAATCCCCCCTGGACTTTATGGTAGCTGACTACGCAATGGTTTATCCCTTTACTTATCAAGCAGATGATAAAGTGTTGCTGTCTCCTTATATGGCATTGCCTGAGGATGAGGCAATAAATGTGGTGAATATGTGGATTGCCACTTTTTGGCAAACCAGCGAACAGATTCAGACCTACACTCTTTTACAGCGACTTGCCGCCCACATTTATAAAACATTGTCATACCAGGTGAGGGAAGAACCAGGTGTACAAACTGCCTGCCGTACGCTGTCTTGCGGAACTGGATCTTGCCGTGATTTCGCTTTACTCTTCATGGAAGCAGCGAGGTGCTTGGGATTGGCCTCTCGCTTTGTGAGTGGATATATCCACGCTCCGTTGATGTCACATGTAATTGGAACAACACATGCCTGGGCCGAGGTCTACTTGCCCGGCGCAGGATGGAAGGGATTCGACCCAACTATTGGAGAAATTGCCGGTCCCGACCACATCGCCTTAGCGGTAGCAAGGTTGCCCGAGTCGGTGCCACCTGTAGCGGGAGCATTCGTTGGCGACTCGGGTTCTATTCTTGATGTGGGAGTGTGGGTGAGCAAGTGTTAATCAAGACACTTGGCAGGTACTGATAAGTACCTTAACCTTGACCACGTTGTTTCTCCGTGTTGAATGTTGACATACATGGAGAGATACGACATTGTTTCTCTTAAACAATGTCTTGATTTTTTTAATTGTGAAACCACAAATTTGGAAATATTTTTAGGGAAGTAATCTGAACTGAGTGCTTGTTGAATAGACACCTGCCACATGTAATCCTCGAAATGAGTTCTTCGGAAGGCCAGTCTTAGGATAATTATATAACTTTCAGTCGCTCATTTGTAGTCAAGTTTGTGACAAATCCGTAAATATTTAGGTGTTTGCTTACAATATTGCCATCTAGCTACGCTGGTTTGGGACGTTCGAATCTCCCTACTGCCCTATAATATCGGAATGGCCATATTTGTTATTATAGGCATGTAAATTGCTAGGCCATTGTAGTGGAAGCTGTCACCTGGGGCGTGAATTGGTGGCATCATAATAATTAATTTGTGGAACATTTTTCTGTTTGAGGTACTTTTTGTCATGGGTTATTGGCAGATTGATTTTTAATCCTTTTAACCCGGAAAGTTCTATAAGAACGAGAAGTACAAATGGATACAGATACAGTCTTAATATTGGGCCTGCTTGCTACAGCACTTAGTTGGTTTTTTACAATCCGTGTCAAAGAAGAAAGGCAATTTGTGAAGCAATCTAACAAAGACAACCAAGACAGGCAGGAACGTGCCGAAAAAGTCAGGCGCTTAACGAATAAATAGTAACATTGCAAACCATCAACTCCTGTCTGGAGGGATGGTTCACCACCGGGGGAAAAATGAGGTTGCGCACAAGTTGTGATTTGTCGTTTGATATTGAAGTGCCGACACCCTTTGTTCTGATGTTGCGCCCTCGTAGTGGCACACAGCAATGGATAGCAAGTGAGGAGTACACCCTCATTCCAAGTGTGCCTGTATCTGAATTTACCGATACATACGGTAATCTTTGCCAACGTCTCATTGCTCCACCAGGTTGTTTCTCTATAAACACTGGAGCCGAAGTAGTGCTTGCAGACAGTGTAGATCGGGCAGAATATGCTCCTTTTGTAGAGATCCACAATTTGCCCAACGACGTGCTCATTTACCTCCTCCCTAGTCGCTATTGCGAGTCAGAACATTTTGGCCAGATGGCTAACACAATTACAGAGGGCCTGCCTCTTGGTTACAATCAAGTTGCAGCTATCGAGGCCTGGGTGCATAAGACTATCCGTTATGAATCTTGTGGGAGTGACATTGCCGTCTCAGCTGTGGAGGTGAATTCCAGGCAGTGGGGGGTTTGCCGTGATCTCTCCCACCTCGGGATAGCACTCTGCCGCAGCCTGAGCATTCCGGCACGCATGGTTGTTGGTTATCTCTATGATCTGCAGCCCATGGATTTGCACGCCTGGTTTGAGGCATACCTGGCTGGCCGCTGGTATACCTTTGACGCTACTCAGACCGAACTGAAGGGTGGCTATGTAGTCCTGGGTTATGGCCGTGACGCGGCAGATGTTGCTGTTTATAACCAGTTTGGGCCTGCGGTATATCCAACGAAACAGATTGTTGGCGTACAGCGAATCGACTAGGAGCTTGTCCGAGAGTGCCATTTCGGAGTCTACGCTTACCTGCCCAAATCTCGCAGGTAAGCGAGGCACGAGACTCCGAAAGCATTGTTCTCGGCTAGTCTCCTAGGGGTAGTTGTACTCAATGATAGAGTAGCGCGTGCAGCAAAAAGAGTTTATCACACTTCAACAAGGAAAGGTTTTATGGAAACATTTAGGAAATATGACCCTGAAGGCTTTTATGATGAGCTGATTGATGAAAACGGTACGCCCCGACCCGGTGTCGAGTTACTGGTGAACAAGATCGAGTCGTTGCCGGAAGGAGATCTGGCTTTCCGCCAGAAAGCAGCTGAGGCTCTGCTCCTCAAAATGGGCATCACTTTCAACGTCTATGGACAGGATGCAGGGACGGAGAAAATATTTCCTTTCGACCTGATTCCGCGCATTATTCCAAGTAATGACTGGGCGCAGATTGAAGCTGGTCTTAAGCAGCGTATCTTTGCCTTAAATGAATTTATTCAGGATGTTTATAACGACAAAAAGATTCTGAAAGACAAGGTTGTTCCTGAAGACCTGATTCTCAGTAGTCAAACCTACCGAAAGGAATGTGAGGGGTTTACTCCACCCCGCGGGATATGGTGTCATGTAACGGGTACCGATCTGGTACGGGGCAGCGACGGGTGCTTTTATGTGTTGGAAGACAATTTGCGCTGTCCTTCCGGCGTTTCGTATGTACTGGAGAATCGTCAGGTCTTAAAGCGTACCTTTCCCCAGGTGTTTGAGCAGTCCCGAGTTCGACAGGTTGATGATTATCCTGGTAAACTACTGGAGATGCTCGAATATCTGGCACCAAATGAGATGCCGTCGCCAACTATCGGCGTGCTCACTCCCGGCATTTACAACAGTGCCTATTTCGAACACTCTTTTTTATCCCAACAGATGGGAGTGGAGTTGGTCGAGGGGCGTGACCTGGTTGTGTCTGACGGATTTGTGCACATGCTGACCACCAAAGGTCTCAAGCGTATTGATGTACTCTACAGGCGTATTGACGATGATTTTATCGACCCTGCGGTATTTCGCTCTGACTCTCTCCTTGGAGTTAAGGGTTTGATGGAGGTGTACCAAAAAGGCCGGATTGCCATGGCCAATGCACCGGGCACCGGAATTGCTGACGATAAGGTAATCTATGCCTATGTACCTCAGATTATAAAATACTACACCGGTGAAGACGCTATCCTGTCTAACGTTCCCACTTATATCTGTCGGGAGGATAAAGATCGAGCCTACGTCCTTGCCCACCTGGATGAACTGGTGGTTAAAGCCGCCAATGAGTCCGGTGGCTATGGTATGTTGGTAGGCCCCCATTCTACGGCAGCAGAGCAGGATTTGTTTGCCAAAAAAATTATAGCACATCCCCGTAATTATATTGCCCAACCGACCATCTCTCTGTCCCGGGTGCCAACCATTGATGGCAATCGCATTGAGGGACGTCATGTGGATTTGCGCCCTTATGTCCTTTTTGGCAAGGATATTTACGTACAACCGGGTGGACTGACCCGCGTGGCACTAAAGAAAGGGTCCCTCGTAGTCAACTCATCCCAGGGCGGGGGAAGCAAAGATACTTGGGTTCTATTACCGAATCAATCATGAGTTATTAGTACAAAGGAATAATCTTAGATGGGTAATTAAAACTTAACATACGATGCGCTCCAAAATTTCATCATTTCGGCGTACTAAGACACGTCGTAATGGTTGAGATTTTGCAGCAACGAAGTAGATAAATAGTTTTTATGACGCCATCAATCATAGGAGGAAGGGAATGCTCAGCCGTGTTGCCAATTCAATTTACTGGATGTGCCGCTATATCGAACGGGCAGAAAATGTTGCCCGCTTTATTGGAGTTAATCTCAATTTACTTCTGGATATGCCTTCGGAAAAGGGTAAACACTGGTCACCTCTGGTGATGACTACCGGTGATCAGGCTCTGTTTGAAAAAAATGAAGGTAATTATGATCAAGAATCAGTCCTCTGGTTTCTGACATTTGACAGGAAATATCCAAATTCTATTCTGAGCTGTGTAGCTGCTGCCAGGGAAAATGCTCGATCTATTCGGGAAATTATTTCATCGGAAATGTGGGAGCATCTGAATCATTTCTATCTGGAACTGATCAAGGAAGAAAGCATTAAGATGGCTTTGCAGGATCCCGACCGATTTTACAACATTATTAAAATGCGCAGTCATCTGTTCACCGGGCTGCTCGATAGCACCATGAGCCATGGTGAAGCATGGAATTTTGCCAGGATTGGCATGATGATCGAACGGGCGGATAAAACGTCGCGAATTCTGGATGTTAAATATTTTATGTTGCTTCCTGACGCGGGTTTGGTGAATACCCCTATTGATAATATTCAATGGATAGCGGTACTCCGATCGGCTAGCGCCTTTGAAATGTACCGAAAAGAGTTTCATCGTATCATTCCCCGGAATGTTGCTAACTTTTTGATTTTTGATAAAAACTTTCCTCGCTCCATCTACCACTGTCTCTCTAAGGCGCAAATCTGTCTACACCGTATCGCCGGTACACCAAATGGTGCAGTCACCAACAGCGCCGAAAAACAGTTAGGGCGCTTGATGGCAGATCTTGAGTATACTGATATTGATGAGGTCATTGACTCAGGCCTCCATGAGTTTCTCGACAATCTACAGCGTCGACTTAATACGATGGGGGGCACAATTGGTACAACGTTTTTTAATATCAAACCTCAGGTTACAGAGACGGCAAATGAGCAATAGCTGATAGCCCAACCTCTACCGCTACTTCTAAAACCATAGTAAACAATGCATGTGGCCCTGCAGGTCAATGTGGACCATGTCTTGATTAACTAAAATAAAAAGGAATACCTGTGGGAATCCATATCGCCATAAACCACAAGACTTCATATCGTTACGACCGTGCCATCAATCTTGCACCGCATATAGTACGGCTTCGTCCAGCACCCCATTGCCGGACTCCAATCCTCAGTTACTCGATGAAAGTTACGCCAAAAGACCATTTTATCAATTGGCAACAGGATCCTTTCAGCAATTATTTAGGACGATTGGTCTTTCCAGAAAAAACCTCTCAGTTTGAGGTGGAGATTGATCTGGTTGCAGATATGATCATCATTAATCCCTTCGATTATTTTCTGGAACCGGATGCGGAGCACTACCCTTTTACCTATGAAGAGGATCTTAAGGAAGATTTAGTCCCATATCTGGCAAAGAATGAGGTAGGCAAGAAGCTCAAAAAATACCTCAAAGAAATCGATTGTACTCCTCGACGAACAATTGATTTTCTGGTGGCTTTGAACATCAAGTTGAGCAATGACATCAACTATCTTATCCGAATGGAACCTAATGTACAAAGCTGTAAACAGACACTGGAGATGAGAAGTGGTTCCTGTCGGGATTCGGCATGGTTGCTGGTCAATATCCTTAGACATTTTGGTCTGGCTGCCCGCTTTGTTTCCGGTTATCTCGTCCAATTGAAACAGGATGTCAAATCTCTGGACGGGCCATCCGGCCCTGAAGAAGATTTCACTGATCTGCACGCCTGGACTGAGGTCTATCTCCCTGGAGCCGGTTGGGTGGGGATGGATCCTACATCCGGGCTTTTTGCCGGGGAGGGACATATTCCTCTTGCCTGCTCACCCGAACCACAGAGTGCGGCACCTATTACTGGTGCTCTGGATGAGTGTGAGGTGGAGTTTAGCCACTCCATGTCTGTTACTCGTATCCTTGAAGCGCCACGTTCTACCCGGCCTTATCCAGAAAATGTGTGGGAGGATATAGTCAAACTTGGCGATCGGATTGATCAGGAACTCCTGGATAAGGACGTTCGATTAAGCATGGGTGGCGAGCCGACCTTTGTGTCCATTGATGATATGGAAAGCCCCCAGTGGACCACTGAAGCACTTGGTAAAGAAAAACTGGATTTCTCTGAAACCCTTATTAAGAAATTGAAAAAGGAGTGGGCTCCAGGAGGGTTCCTGCATTATGGTCAGGGAAAATGGTATCCTGGAGAATCTCTTCCCAGGTGGGCTTTGGGCTGCTACTGGCGAAAAGACGGCGAGCCAATATGGAAAAATGATAAATGGATGGCTGATTTTGCCATAGATTATGGTTTTGGCATAACCGAGGCCAAAACATTTATCGACACCCTGGCTGATACCCTGAAAGTGAGCAACAAATTTATCCGTGAAAGTTATGAGGATATCCTGCATAACCTGCTCAAAGAAAGGGACTTGCCTGTAAATGTTGATCCCAAAGATCCTAAATTAGATGATCCTGAAGAAAGAAAGCGGATGGTCAACACCTTCCAGCGCGGTTTAGGCGCAGTAGTAGGGTATGTGTTACCCCTGCAACACGGTTCATGGAAGAGTGGCCCCTGGCCGTTGAGATCTGAGCATATGTATCTGCTGCCAGGCGATTCTCCGGCGGGATTGCGTCTACCACTCGATTCTTTACCCTGGGTTGCGGAAAAGGATATCCCTGCCGAGTATTCTATGGATCCCATGTCCGAGCAGGAACCACTTTCAGCTGTTGGCAAAGGAAAAGCCAATAAAAAAGGCAAGGGCGTTAAAAAGGATAAAGTTTCAAAAACAGTTAAAGGAGGGCCCGAGATCAGTGCCCAGCCCGAACCCTTTAAAGACCCTCAACCTGTGGTCGGTGAGTCAGCGGCCTGGCTGGTTCGAACAGCACTGTGTGTGCAACCTCGCGATGGCCGTATCTATGTTTTCATGCCGCCGATCACCTCGCTTGAAGGGTATTTGGAATTGGTCAATTGCATCGAGGCAACCGCTAAAAAGACCAAATTACCAGTGGTCCTTGAGGGGTATGCCCCTCCTGCCGATTATCGCCTGGAGAGTTTGAAAGTGACACCCGATCCAGGTGTTATAGAGGTCAACATTCAACCCATGCACAGTTGGCGGGAGATGGTTGATTGTACCACTACACTTTATGATTTAGCGCGGGAGACCCGACTCGGTACAGAAAAATTTATGGTCGATGGCCGTCATACAGGCACTGGCGGAGGTAACCATATCGTCATCGGTGGTGCCACCCCGGCAGACAGCCCCTTTTTACGACGACCCGATCTGTTGCGCAGCTTTGTCACTTTCTGGAACAACCACCCATCCCTGTCATTTTTGTTTTCCGGTCTCTTTATAGGGCCAACCAGTCAGCAGCCACGTATTGATGAAGCGAGGCATGACAGCCTCTATGAGCTGGAGATCGCTTTTGCCGAACAGGATCGACAAACCGGTTCGAATTACCCGTGTCCTCCATGGCTCGTTGATAGATTGTACAGGAACTTTCTCGTAGACGTTTCCGGCAATACCCATAGGGCTGAATTTTGTATCGATAAGCTTTATTCACCTGACAGTTCGGCAGGACGACTGGGTTTACTCGAGTTTCGTGCTTTTGAAATGCCACCCCATGCCCGAATGAGTCTTGCTCAGCAGCTTCTTCTGCGAACTTTTGTCAGTTGGTTTTGGGAAACGCCATATCGACAGGAGCTGGTACGCTGGGGTACCAGATTGCATGACCGCTTTATGCTCCCCCAAATGATTCGTGACGATTTCGCTGACGTTTTGCAGATACTTCAACAGGCAGGGTATCCGGTATCTATGGATTTTTTCCATCCTCATTTTGAGTTTCGTTTCCCCATTTACGGCAGAGTAAACTACCAGGGCATGGATATTGAATTGCGCCAAGCCCTGGAACCTTGGCATGTGCTGGGTGAGGAACAGGGCGGTGGCGGAACGGCGCGTTATGTTGATTCCTCTCTTGAAAGAATCCAGATAAAAGTCTCCGGCATGACAGGAGAACGCTATATTGTGACCTGTAATGGCCGTCGTGTTCCTTTGCAGCCAACCCAAACAGAAGGGGTATTTGTGGGAGGTGTGCGGTATCGAGCCTGGCAACCACCCTCTTGTTATCATCCAACCATTGGTGTTCATGCGCCGCTTACCATTGATCTTTTTGATACGTGGACCGGGCGAGCGGTGGGTGGCTGTCAATATCATGTTGGCCATCCTGGCGGACGTAGTGCTGAAGATTTTCCGGTGAATTCATATGAGGCTGAAGGGCGGCGAAATGCCAGGTTCATTCCCCATGGCCATACGCCAGGTGATTTGGTATCTCTGCCGGCTGAGGAAACCAATCGTTATTTTGCATATACTCTTGATTTGCGGACTCCAAAACGGTAAATAAGCTACAGAGGCGATAATTATGTCGCTCGTTATATGTGGTAGTAAGACCGCAGCGAGGCCGCAATAGTATTATGAGTAACACTGATTTTAACGGTTTATCCAATCTGAAAGTCAAGTCAAGATCCCTATTTGACAGGGATCCATTACCGGAAGCTGCTTATTGTGAAGCGTTCTCTGGTAAGACCCAGCCCCGTACCCATTGGCAACCAATTCTTAGCGCATTGGACGCTAAAGGGGCTGATACGCTGGAGCAGCACCACGAAAGGGCAAAGCGTATGCGCCGTGAAGATGGCGCCACGATAAACCCTTTTGATGACTCTAGCAAACGGACCACCTCTTGGGCGCTTGATATGATCCCATTGCCCATTTCGGAAAATGAATGGGCAGGAATCGAAGAGGGATTGACGCAGCGGGCGCTGTTACTCGAAAAAATTCTTGCGGACACCTACGGGCCACAGTCGTTGTTGAAAGATGGCAGTATTCCCTCGGAATTGGTCTTTGCCAATCCTAATTTCCTGCATTCTTGCCATGGAATTCCGCCTTCCGGTAACCGTTTTCTGACCTTCTATGCCGCAGATCTATATCGTGGTCCCGATGGTCGTTTTCGAGTGCTTCGAGATTATGCTTCAAACCCAGCAGGTCTTGGCTATGCCCTGGAAAACCGAATTGTCATGTCGCGGGTATTTTCCGAGTTGTATCATAAAACCCAAATTCGTCGCTTAGCACCGTTTTTCCAGACCTTTCATCGCGCTCTGATTCAACGAGCTTCTCTTCGAAAAGAAGACCCTGGTATTGTACTGTTTTCGCCGGGTCCTGACAGTCACATCTACTATGAACAGGCCTTACTCTCCCGCTATCTGGGATATCCACTGGTGGAGGGACAGGATCTGACCGTGCGCAACGGTAAGGTTTTCTTGAAAAAATTGGCAGGGCTTGAACCTGTGGAGGCCATCTTTCGACATATCCCCGACCTCAGCAGTGACCCTTTTGCTCTGCGTCGCGAAACAACCAATGGAGTTGCCGGGCTCATCCAGGTCTGTCGTGAACAAAACATCGATATTGTCAATCCCATTGGCAGCGGCTTTATTGATACGCCAATATTAAAAACCTTCCTTCCTCTGCTCTGCCAACAACTGCTCGGCACAGAGTTGCTCTTGGAGAACCATCCCACCTGGTGGTGCGGCAATAGTGATGGGTTTAATCATGCCATGACCCATTTGAGTCAGTTGTCCGTTGGTTCGGCCATGGATACATCAGCATTTGTTGACCAATCTACTGATTTTATGGCAGAAATAAGAAAAAATCCAGCAGGGTATATGGTTTCTGCTCCTATTACGCCTTCTTCGGCTCCAGCATGGGATCTCGGAGGTGTGAACCAGTGCTATAACATTATACGAGTATTTGCCTGCGCAACGGAGCACGGATTTTCGGTTATGCCAGGAGGTCTCGCGATTACCGCAGGCGATGCCGAAACACTCAAAAAAGATTTGCCAGAACAACAACAGAGCAAGGACATTTGGGTATTGTCAGACAAGCCTGTTGAACCTTTTACCCTGATGGATGGATTCCATGCCGTCGCCGAATTCCGACGCAGCAATGATCTCCCTAGCAGGGTAGCAGACAATTTACTCTGGTTGGGACGTTATCTTGAGCGTGCTGAAGGACTGATACGGCTCTTGCGCGCAGTGTATCAACGATTATCAGGTGAAGATCGACTCGATGATATTCCAGAGTTGCCATTTTTGCTCAACATTCTTCGGACGAAAAACATCATTCCTAAGAATCCTGCAGCAGATAGTGGCCATCTTTTCTACCGTGAGTTGGCGGGGCATCTCCGGGATGCCTTGTATCGAAAGGATCGGTCGGAAAGTGTTGTGTCTATTTTACGGCGTGTGCAGGAGACTACACGGAATGTGCGGGATAGACTCTCTGTCGACTCTTCTCGGGCAATTAACGAACTGGAAGAATTTTCTGATAACCCATTCAGTGATCCTTTAGAAATTCTAGATAAAACCTTATTCAACTTGAGCGCTTTTAGCGGACTGGCCATGGAAAGCATGACTCGAGGCTTGGGCTGGCGCTTCATGGATATGGGCCGTAGGGTTGAACGGGCCATGAATCAGGCGATTCTTATACGGATCGGTCTTCCCGAGGTTTGTAGTGACACCAGGAATACCTTGCAAGCTCTGCTGGAAGTATCGGATAGCCTTATGACATATCGGGCCAGATACAAATCTACATTTCAATTGGCACCAGTATTGGACCTCTTGCTTGCAGATGAAAGCAATCCTAAATCTTTGGCTTTCCAGTTCAGCCAGCTCGCGAGCCATGTTGAACACCTGCCCCGGTCGACTGATCGGCGATTCTCCTTTGCCGAAGAACGGATTGCTCTGGAAATGCTCACGACTGTTCGACTGCTTGATCTCACAGGAATAGAGTGTGGTGCAAAGGAACCTGAGAATGAAAAGTTGGCAATATTTCTTGTTTCTATGGAGGCTCTTCTTGACGAGTTCGCCCAACAAATCAGTGGGCATTATCTCAGTCGAGTCCCTGCAACACCCCATTACGCCATGATCCAAGGTGACCGTTCAGAATGAAATACCGTATTATTCATAACACCAGCTATAAGTATTCTGCACCGGCCTCACTCTCTCAGAATGAGCTCTTACTGCATCCTCGCCAGACGCCGACCCAAGAAGTTATTGAGTGTCGATTGTCGATTGTTCCCAAACCACAATACCTGCACTGCCGAACTGACTATTTTGGCAATACGGTTCACGTGTTTATGGTGCAGCATCCGCACAATGAATTGGCTATGTCTGCCACCAGCATCGTCAGGACCTCACGGCCAGCTATACCCGTACTTAATGCAACGGCGCCTTGGGAGACAGTGGCACTGCGACTAGCTGCCCACAAGCAACCAATTGAACTTGAGGCGTCTCAATTTGTCTTTGCCAGTCCGCTAATAACCGTCAATTCTGATGCTATAGCTTATGCCCAGCCGTCTTTTCCTCCAGGAACTCCTGTGCTGGCTGGCGCCGCTGATTTGGTTCGGCGTATTTTTACTGAATTTAGCTACGATAAAACAGCGAGTACTGTTGATACCACTGTGGAACAGGTGCTGGTGAATCGAAAAGGGGTATGTCAGGACTTTGCCCACCTTGCAATTAGTTGTCTGCGAGGGCTTGGGCTGGCGGCGCGATATGTGAGCGGTTATATGGAAACCATCCCTCCCCCAGGTAAACCAAAACTCGTTGGAGCAGATGCATCCCATGCCTGGATATCTGTTTTTGTGCCAGATTTTGGCTGGGTGGATCTGGATCCCACTAATAATGTTTTTTTCAATGAAACGTATATAACCGTTGCCTGGGGGCGTGATTATGGTGATGTCGCCCCGGTTAAAGGAGTGGTCATGGGTGGAGGAGGGCACATGCTGTCTGTGATGGTAGATGTATCGGCACAGGATAGAGTGGAATAGCTGTTGGTTGCTGCATCAAAAAATCTTTTAATATTCTACCTGTCCAATGCACTATGTAATACACAGAGAATGTGTTTCAACAAACATTTAAGAACAATCTTGGGCTGCGGAGACATGTACAATGACCGAAATCTATTCCACCCTCTATATTGTAAAAGAAAACGATCTCAGCGCTGGAGTCCACCTTGGTAACGAACGAGCTTTAGTCATCTTTCAAGAGGGGCGTGTTAACTTTCTGCGACATATTGGTCTATCTGATAGTAACATCGGAGATGACGTAGGAATCATAATTGTGGAATCGGGTGTGAAATACCACCGTGAAGGTTTTCTCCATGACGCACTTCATGTGAATGTTGCAATAGCAGAGATAGCTGGGAAAAAATGTACCCTAAAATATAGTGTTATCCGGCAATCAGATAAGCAGGAACTGCTCAGTGGTTTCACTACGTTTTTGGCATTTGACTATCAGATGAAAAAAGTCGTTGAAATTCCCGATGTGTTTATCAAAAAAACCGAAGAATATCTTTCTGAAAAAGCAAATTAGAAAGTTGCAGAAAAGCTGATTGAAGCAGGAACAATTTCTTTGGCAGCGTTGCAGGAACCGGTTAATTTCGGTCCATCAGTGAAAATGTTCGCATGCATCTTTTCATTTCATCTTTTATATCTAGCCCGGATTTCTCACCAACAAAGTTTTTCGCAGGTCGAGACACCGGGCATGAAGCTGTAATAATCTACCGGAGTCTTCGCTACCTGCAAATGCTCGGTAACGAAGCAGCTGCGGATAAATCTGTTGGCCCGAAGGGTGAACTTTTTGATTTGAAACGAAAAGCACCCTGTTAATTAAGGAAGTCGTTTTTAAACTATAAAAACAAACAATTGAGTTTCAAATCAAAAAGTCATGAGAAATTCGGGCTAACGGCTTATCTGGACTGAGTTGAATGGTGACTGTCTTTGGTGACTCAATAATTTCTTTTGAAATTACCAGAAACTGTGTAGTATCGGCGATCAATCGTAAAAACTATCAAATTTCTTGCACAATAAAACCCATTATGACCAGAGACGAATTTAAAGATAAAATTTTAACCATCCTTGTCGACGATTTTGAATTTGAACAGCCGGGCCTTGAGGACAATCTTCGGGATGACCATGGTTTTGACAGTATCGACGCCATTGAGTTGCTGGGGAAAATTGAGATTATTCTTGGCTATTCTATTTCTCGCGATGATAAAGAAAAGGCCATGGGAATCAGGACGATCAACGATATTCTTGATTATATAGAAAAAATACAACAATCTCATACCAAATAACCTGGCTGGACTCACTTCATGAAACGACGCGTTGTTATTACTGCCTGCTCCGCCATCACTCCCATTGGCTACGACAAAAATGATATCATAGAAAGCCTTAAAAAAGGTACGTCCGGCGTGGGAGTTTTGCGCGATGACGGACTGCTGTCAAAGCACATTCACTCCCGTGTTTTCGGGACCGTGGATTACCCCATCAATTACGAATTCAAACGGCAATTTCGTAAAACCATGGGGCCCGTTGCCTACTATGCCTGTCAGGTGGCGAAAGATGTATTAGAACGCTCTGGATTGAGCCAGGATTTTATTACCTCCGGCCGTCTAGGTGTGGCTTTTGGCTCAACCCACGGCAGTCCAACCGTCCAGCGAGAAATCTACAAAACCTTTTTCGGTGATCTCGACTCAAAATTCTCTTCCATAGGGGCAGTTGATTATCTCCGTTCTATGGTTCACACAACGGCGGTGAACATTAGTAGAATGTTTGGTATCACCGGACGAATCATTGCCTCATCCACTGCCTGCACCACCAGTAGCCAGTCCATCGGCTATGGTTATGAATCGATTAAATACGGCATGCAGGATGCCATGATCTGCGGAGGAGCGGACGAGTACGATACAACCACCGTGGCCGTCTTTGATAACCTGCTTGCCTGTTCCGTGAAATATAACGAAACGCCGGAGTGCACCCCCCGTCCTTTTGACGCGGGTAGAGACGGCCTGGTGGTAGGGGAGGGCGGTGGAGCTGTTCTTCTCGAAGAGTATGAATCCGCCAAAAAACGTGGTGCTGAAATCCTTGGAGAAGTTATCGGTTTTGCCTGTAACAATAACGGCGGAGACCTCATCCTGCCAAATCTTGATGGAATCACTACAACCTTGCGTCTGGCCCTGGCCGATGCGGGAATAACCCCGGGTGATGTCGATTTTGTCAGCGCTCATGCCACTGCTACAAAAATGGGTGATGTTATTGAGGCTCAGGCGATTGCTGCGGTATATGGCAAGGGGCCACTGGTTACTGGGCTGAAAAGCTACATGGGCCACACCATGGGAACCTGTGGAGTTATTGAGACCATTTTATCCCTTTATATGATGGAACAGGGCTTTATTGCTCCCACCCTGAATCTGGAAAATGTTGATGAACGTTGCAGTATGCTGCGGCATACCCGTGAATTGACTGAAACAGAGACCAAAATTGCAGCCATCCAAAATTTTGCCTTTGGTGGAGTAAATACCTGTTTACTCATAAAAAACGGTAAAGATGCAGACAAGTAATAACAGTTCTTTTCGTCTTTTTACAGCCCAATGTATCGATTGCATTGTCACCCTTGTCTGCTGGGCCTGGTTTATCTTTGGTTTTATCATTTTTTTCTCCTGGTTCTATCTGGCCGCCGCTCTGTTTACTAAAGATCCCGAGTTGTATTTTCAGCGTTTGAACAGTCATTTCTACCAAATATTTTTTCGTATAGTGGGGCTGACTGCTCCCCGTCAGCGGATGGTGATAGATGAAAAAATTGCGAATATCAGGTCTTCGGTTATCGTCTGTAACCACCTTTCCTATCTTGATCCATTGCTGCTCATTGCCCTTTTTCGACAACAGAAGACCATTGTTAAATCACGTTTTTTTGGTATGCCGATTTTTGGTTGGGTAATTTCAAAATCGGGCTACCTGCCTGCCTCCAGTGAAGGACAATTTGCCGGCATGATGATACGACAGATGGAAACTATGGATTCGTATCTCAAAGGTGGAGGAAATCTTTTTATCTTCCCGGAAGGAACCAGAAGTCGAGACGGCAAGATGGGGACCTTGAACAAAGGGGCATTTAAAATTGCCCGGATGTACAGGGTGCCGATTTATGTCCTGGAAATTCGTAACACCGATAAATTGTTCACACCGGGAAAGTTTTTCTTTAACACCAGGATAAACAATGATATCAGCGTTAAAATTATAGATTGTATTGAATCGGACCATAAGACTCCGCCACCTTCCACAGCAGTGCTCGAGCAGCGAGTGCGGCAGGCCTTCGGCGAGAAACAGATATGAAAGTTCTTCTGATCTCCATGCCCGATGTGGTGCCGGTGATTATCCATGAGGCAGCAGTTCATCTGCCAAACCACGGCATAGCAAGTATTGGCGGCAATATCGATGAGGAACATGATGTCTTTCTTGTTGACCTGATTCGGAAACGTCGTTCGGTTAAAAAATATCTCACTAAGGTCATTACAAAAAAACAGCCTGATCTTGTCGGTCTCTCCTCCATGGCCTGGCAATTTGATACCTGTATCAAGATTGCCCACCTGATAAAAGAGCTCCTCCCAGGCGTTAAAATCGTTATCGGTGGGTATCATGCCACGTTGATGTATGAGGAGACAGCCGCCTCTAAAGAGGCGCAGTGGATCGATTTTATGATTCGGGGAGAAGGCGAAGAGGCCTTCCGGCGTTTGGTTAACGGCTTGGCTGGTCGTGATAAGATGGCTGACATCCCTTCACTGTCGCATAAGGTGGATGGAGTTTTTACTCACAACCTCCAGGGTGAAAACCTTGATCTCAGTAGCTTGAAATTACCGGTCCGGGATAAGCGAAGACTGACTTGGGGCTACCATCTGTTCAACTCCAAAATTGAACTTATCGAGACTTCGCGTGGCTGCACCCGTACCTGTAACTTTTGTTCGATGAAGCACATGTATGGCCGAACCTTCAGGACCTATCCCATAAGCAGGGTTCTCGCAGATATTGACGACATTTATTATAACCGGAAAACGAGATATATATTTATCACCGATGACAATATGGTCCTACAACCCGCCAGGGTAATCGAGTTGTGTGATGCTATCATCGCTAAAAGTTATACAGGTCTTCGTTTCATGGTTCAGGCGGATTGCATGTCCATGGCCAAAAACGAGGCGATGGTCGCTAAGATGGCCGCGGCAGGTTTTTGTTCTGTTTTTCTCGGCATTGAGAATGTGTCGAAAAAGAATCTCAATGCTGCTGACAAAGGGGACACCGGGGCCTTTGCCAAGGAGGCTATCGATAATTGTCATAAGTACAAAATGATGGTTATCGGGGGGCTCATTTTCGGTTTTCCTGAAGATGACGAAGGGTCGATTAGAGAGAATTATGAATTCTTCAAGGTTCTTCAGGCAGACGCCGCTTACTGCCAGGTCTTGACCCCCTATCCGAAAACAGGTATGCGCCAGAATCTCCTCGATCAGGGGTTGATAAGCAATCAGACAGATTATAAAAGGTATAACGGCCTGTGGGCTAATGTGCGCACAAAGTATTTAGATTCTGAGCAGCTCCAATACCAATTTTGGTACCAGCGTCAAGTGGTATTGGGCTGGTGGAATCCACCTGCTGAAGTCAGAAATATGGGCTGGGTATGGATCTCCATCTGGCGTTTTATCTTTAAACCTTTTTTGAAAATGCGTTATAGACGGATTATGAAAAAATATGGTTGGCAGGGTCGCTACCTGAGAGAGATGGAACGCTGGGAAAATATGAATAAGTTCCAGGATCTTGATGAATATTAGTGCCTTACTCTTAGGGTCCTGCCATGGAAAGTAAGAAATCCGGATAGTGGATTGAAATTAGAAACTTAAAAAGATAAGCAGATAGCGAAGGTCCCGAGATCTTTGTGGCACTTATACCCCTCAGGTAAGCGACAGACTCCGAGGGGTACTGAACTGAGTGCCAGCTTATTTACCGTTTACTGGTGTTAAAAACGATGCAAATATATAATCTTGAATTTACCGAGCAGGAAATCCGTGAGGCAGTGGCTGCGGATAAACTGCTTTCCATGGAAATCGAATTCAGCCGGGTCTGTAATTTCCGCTGTTCTTACTGCTATGTTGATGAAAAAATTGAATGCAAGAGTGAGCTTTCCAGGGATGAAATCAAGGATGTTATCCTCCAGGCCAAAGCGCTGGGAGCACGAAAAATAATCATCCTGGGCGGTGAGCCTAGTATTTATCCGCATCTTGAAGAGATGCTGCTCTTTCTCAGTAAAGAAGGACTTGAAGTGGAGATGTTCACGAATGGTTCTGGAATCGATACAGCGTTGGCAACTGTGCTGGCGAGTGAGAAGGTGCGTGTTGCCTTAAAAATGAATTCCAGGGATGAGCAAGTCCAGGATCAGCTAGCCGGGAAAAAGGGTGCTTTTGATATTATCAACCGCGCACTTACATCTTTGAAAGCGGCAGGCTATCCATCGAAGGAGTTGTTTCTGGCTATCAGTACAGTGATCTGCCAGCAAAACATCAAAGAACTACCGTCAATCTGGCAGTGGCTACGGGAGGAAAATATTGAACCATATTTTGAAGTTCTCACTCCCCAGGCTCATGCTGTCGAAAATAGCTGGCTTGGCGTTCTGCCAGAAGAATTGAAGGCGCTCTTCACCAAGCTTTCAAAGATTGATCAGGAAAAGTTTGGTCGCACATGGGAGCCACAGCCACCGCTGGTTGGCAACAAGTGCATGCGTCATCAGGTGTCCTGTGTAGTGACCGCGACGGGTGACGTTATGCCCTGTGTCGGGGTTACCATTCCTCTTGATAATATTCGCACCAATACGCTGGCATCTATCCTGAAAAACAGTGAGGTTGTCAACAATCTGAAGAATTACCGGGAGACGATTAAAGGGGAGTGCCGTAGTTGTGAAAAAGCGGATGAGTGTTATGGCTGCAGAGGAGCTGCATACCAGCTGACCGGTGATTATCTCGCCTCGGATCCCACCTGCTGGCGCAACTCTGAAAATAAAAAATCATAAAGAATGTCAGTGCAAAAGGGCTGAGTTTTAGCCCGGATTTCTCACCAACAAAGTTTTTCGCAGGTTGAGACACCGGGCATGAAGCTGTAATAATCTACTGCAAATGCTCGGTAACGAAGCAGCTGCGTATAAATCTGTTGGCCCGAAGGGTGAACATTTTGATTTGAAACGAAAAACACCCTGTTAATTAAGAAAGTTATTTTTAAACCATAAAAACAGACAATTGAGTTTCAAATCAAAAAGTCATGAGAAATTCGGGTTAGCCCGGCTTTCTCACCACCAAAGTTTTTCGCAGGTCGAGACACCGGGCATGAAGCTGTAATAATCTACCGCAAATGCTCGGTAACGAAGCAGCTGCGAATAAATCTGTTGGCCCGAAGGGTGAACATTTTGATTTGAAACGAAAAACACCCTGTTAATTAAGAAAGTTATTTTTAAACCATAAAAACAGACAATTGAGTTTCAAATCAAAAAGTCATGAGAAATTCGGGTTAGGCTGCCACGGTCAGGGAGTCTTCAAGCAGTTTGCTGATGTCTGCTGCCAGAATTTCAGCTTCAGCTCTATCAAACCGGACGGCTCTTTCTGCATATCTATGACAGTGACGGCAATTCTCGCAGTAGGTTTCTGCGCAACGGATTTTTTGAAAGCCGTCCAGGAATTCAGTTAATTCAGAATTGTCGATGCAGAGATCCAGTGCCAGGAGCCGGCGTCGCAGTTTAAGCATGCGTAGCATCAGCTGTCGTTCCCCCTTATTATAATGTCGCATACGCTCGGGAATCTGGCCTTCTATATCACTGTGGAAACCGGCCGGGTCACCAAGCATCTCCAGCGAGAGGATGTCCAGCAGGTTTCCATCGTAGTGTCGATCCGCATAGGCTTTGGTGGCACGCAACAGCCAGGGCGTAGAGCGTGAACGATCAATAATCTTAAACTCATCAAAGCCCATAGCCTCGTATTGGTCAAGATCTTCGGGGCGAATCCAACGACTCATCAGCAGGAGTTCCGGGTGGAGCAGACGCCTGCGTGTGCATTGCCAGAGGTAAAAGTCGAGAAAGGAAGTGGGGCGCTGACCATTTTGGCTTAATTGAGATGCGTGGCCCACGCTGTTGGCATGCTCCCCCAAGTAGTGGCAGTTGTAGATGCATGAGACGTTGACAAAGAGTTGCATGCCACATGACAGGCCTGAGCGGATCTTTGGCAACATATTGAAGTCACGGTTGAATTCACTGTACGGGATGATCAGTGGATCAACACCAAGTGATTCCTGGTACTTCAATCGTGAAAGGTTGGTGGGCCAGCTGAGAACGCTGCCGCGGATAGGCAGATTGGGGAAATTACGGCGAACCAGAGCTACCAAAGCAAGATTTGCGATTGATACGCTGTCAACACCCATGTCGACCAGTTGGTCAACCAGAGAAAGTATCTGTTTCTTGCCTTCCTCGGTTTGTTCCAAGTTAGCGAGACAAGGTGCATTGATGAGGTAGCAAAATGACAGGCCTCGCTGATGGGCCATGTCAATGTAAGATGTGGTGAAATCCCAGTCTACGGATGGGATGACAGTACCTGCGCGGCCTCCGCCTACAACGTCGAAGGGCAGTTTGGCATAGATCGAAGTTACCTCCGGGATTTCCGCCAGGCCATCCAATAAGGCCAGGTCCCAATTTGTAGCGACGCTCAGTTTCATGTGCTTCCTCTTGTAATCAGTTCAACCCCGATGAACGGGATAAGTGGTTCGAAGGTCTCACTACACTCGCTATCTGGTGGTAATTTAAAGTAACTAATTTTAAAACCAATCTTCAGATTACTTATTGTCTATGACAGAATTCCAGGGGTAAGGCTCTAAATATCCATAGGCAACAAACTGGAAAGGAGTTGCCATAGCAAGCGAAAGATTTTCAGTAAGACTGGCCTGCTGTAATTGTGTCTTGACTTCATCGAGGGTAAAGGCAGCGCCCAGTGAAAGCAGCATGTCTTGCCGTAGCAATGGATGAGCATCAGGCAGGTATTGGTCCACCAGCATCTGGGCCCTGTCGTCACTTGTCGGACGCAGAAGGTCCACAATGAGGATAGCTGCTCCAGGGAGAGAGTATCTATGAATTGCATTCCACAAAATCATTGGGTCGGCAAGGTGGTGCAAAAAGCTATTGGAAATAACAATATTGTATCGGTCGTGAGGTAGTGGAAGTTTGTCTGGCAGCTTACCGTGGAAAAAATGTACCTGCTCTTGCAGGCCTTCCCTTTGGGCGGCATGTTGTCCCTGTTCCAGCATCTGGGCTGCGCCGTCCACACAGTGTATCTGACAGTTGCGAAAAAGTTTAGCCAACCGTAGAGGGATGGCAGCTGGGCCACAGCCTAGATCGAGAATTGTATCGTTTGGTACAAGGTTAGGGAAATACTTATGAAACAATTGCACAAAGAGCCAATAGGCATTGTCCAGATCACCCCCTGCATAGGCGGCGGCCTGCTCAGGGGCGTTCATCAGTGCTGGTTCAGGAACTCTCTGCATGCACTATTTCTCCCTTGTTTCCATTGGGTTCGCATTGGAATTCTAACACTTACATCCCCGCCATTATATACTATCATTGTTGCTAGCACCTTAAAAATAATTTCCTGCATATTTCTGGTGGAAAATTATCTCTATGGCTGTTGTGTATTACCGGTCTAAGTGGTATAAGCGTTATTTTTGTGGTTTATGATTAAATGCACGTGAGGATAAGTAAAACGGGGGTTGTTTTCCTGTTTGACCTTGGAACTCTGTTTAGTCTTCTCACTTGTTATATTGACTGGTTGAAAAAAAAATGAAAGAAGGTAAAATGGTTGCTTCCGTTGCAATAGATGGTAATTCGCCATGGTTTTCGGGGCATTTTCCCGACAATCCCATTTTGCCTGGAATTGCGCAGCTGAAGATGGTTGCTGATCTCATTTCCACGTCTGGAGAAGGGAACCTTTGCCTGACGGGTGTGACCCGAGTCAAATTTAGAAAAATTGTCAAACCTGGAGAAGTGCTCGATATTAATGTCACATCTGGCAATAAAAAAGACCAATATATTTTCAAAATTACCAGCGGCGATCAAGACGTCTGTTCCGGCTGGATGTTTTTCACCTTAAACGAAACTGTAAAAAGAACGAATTCATGAGCAACGATATTAATCAAACCATTACTCGAATAGCTGAAATCATCATCGACGAGCTTAAACTTGAAGATGTTACCGCCGAAACCTTTGATGCCGACCTGGATTTGGTGAACGAGGTGGGAATCGATTCCATGGACATGGCAACCGTTGCCCTGTTTTTAAGAGATGAATACGAGATACAGATAGACGAAGATGATTATCCAAAGCTGACTACTGTTCGTATCATTGCCAATTATATCGAAGAAAAACGTAATAGTAACGAATAGATGTCTGCCCCTCAAAAATATAAATTCACTGATATCATTGCCAATCCGATTATCAACGAACGCTGGGAAAAGGTTCGGCGCTATTTTTTTCTACGCGAATCCACCTATGACATGAGTAACCGATGTAATATCCGTTGTGACGGATGTTACTATTTCGTTGGCGAAAAACAGTTTGCCGAGGAAAACACCAGCGAAACAGCCTGGCGGCAGCTTTTTCTTGCTGAAAAAGAGAGGGGAATAACTTTTGTCGTGCTCGCCGGAGCCGAACCCTCGCTGGTTCCACAATTGTGTGCGGCTTGTTATGGGGTCATTCCGCTGGGGGCGATAGCCACAAATGGTCTCATTTCTATTCCGCGAGAGATAGATTACCGAATTCATATCTCGATTTGGGGTAACGATAAAACCAGTCAGACCATTCGAAAGGCTCCTAATATGCTGGTCCGGCAGATGGCAAATTATCAGGATGACCCCAGGGCGGTCTTTGTTTACACCTTTACCCCATTTAATATTGATGATGCTCGGGAAGTGACCAGAATTTTGGCGGGTAATGGTCAGCAAATTACCTTCAATATGTTTTCTGCACCTGTGGGTTATGATGGACCTCTTCGTCATACCCCGCAATCACTGCAGAAAACCCGGGCGATGATGAGTGAATTGCTCGCCGATTATCCCCAAACTGTTCTCTTTTCACCCTATAATATCGTCGCCCATACCAACGAAAAGGGATTGCATGACCTCTTTTCCTGTACCTATCCCCGGATGAATCCCTCCACGGATATTGGACTTGGCAGATCATTCAGGCAGTATCGTACTGATTTGCAGTGGAATCGTGATGCCGCCTGTTGTGTACCGGACACCGATTGTGATGATTGCAGGCATTATGCAGCGGGAAGTGCCGTGGTCACGGCAAGAATGTATCGACATGCAACTGATCCTGTGACCTTTTCCGCATGGCTCGACTATGCGGACACCTATCTTGCCGTCTGGGTCAGAGGGTACGAGAAGGGGAGAAATCTCTGCGAAACCTTTGTAGATCCACCTTTAAACGATTAGAGCCTTACTTATAGAAAGTTGTCGTAAAGAGACAAGAAAATGGAATGCACTCGTAACAGAAAAATTTAAATTTACCGTCAAGGCACCTGCACCCCACTAGGGGTAGAGAAAAGAGTCCTTGCTTATTTCCCGTCTACCGGGGTTTGTAAAAATATGATAACTGTCAGTTCCCTCCTCGATGACCATTGGTATGAGCGTTATAAAAATATTTCCAAGCTCAACATCCGCAGTTCCATCTATGACGTAACAGACCGCTGTAACCTGCGTTGCCAGGGCTGTTTCTTCTTTTCTTCCGGCGAGCACGAGGTCGCATCTGAGGAAAAAGATGTTAATAAATGGCATGCCTTCGTGGAAAAAGAGATGGCCCGTGGGGTGAACCTGGCTATTTTGATCGGCGGAGAGCCAACACTCTGTCTTGATCGCGTTGAGGCCTTTTACAAAAGATTACCCACCTTCTGTGCTACCAATGGTTTAATTAAGGTTCCAAGAGATCGTTTCCCAGATATGATGGTTGGTATCTCCCTGTGGGGTGATGCTGAAGATGAAACGGTTCTGCGTGGCAAAGACACTTTTAAGATTTCCAGTGCCAACTACCAGGGTGATCCCCACGCTTACTACCTGTACACCATCACCCCAAAGCAACTCGGGAAAACAGAGAAGATCATCCGCAAGATTAAAGATGTAGGGCTCAAGGTTCAAATGCAGCTCCTGTCCAATGACGAAGATGTGGATGGTTTCTCCTGGCAGCCTGATGAACTTGTCGCTATCCGGGAAGAAATGGATGATATGTTAGACAAATACCCGGAGACGGTTATTTCCTGTAAATATTACCACGAGGTGATCACTACCGGGAAGATGCTGGGTCGTTCTTTTGGCTGGATGGAGTGTCCCTCTGTAACTGACCCCATAGACAAAAGAGAACCCCGGCCCAAGCGCTTGACCAACTTTATTCGCTGGTCTTCTGATTTAGAGACTATGCACCGATGTTGCACCTCGGAAACCCGTGACTGTAGCACCTGTAAAGATGGTGCCGCCCATATGAGCTGGGTCATGGTCAACAAGCGGGCTCATATCAAAACGACCAAAGACCTTCAAAACTGGATCGAGGTCTACGAAATGTTTGCAAAACTCTATCAATTTATCCCCTGGTAAAAGAGACATGGGAGGAAAAGATGCGGTCATTGTCGGCTATGATGCTATTTCTCCCCTGGGAAGTGACCTGGGAAAGCAGTGGCAACAGGCACTTGAAGGGAAAAGTGGGATCGGCCCCTTAACCCGATTCCAGCTCCCGGATAAATTTCCTGTCCATATTGCGGGCCAGGCTCCGGATATTGACCATGAGAAGTATCCTTTCCTGTCCGCAAGGCATCAGGCCGCCTGGACATCTCCAGTGTTCAAGTATTCCATGCTCTCGGTGGCAAGAGCCCTTAAGCGAAGTGGGATAGAGTTATCCCCGGACATTGCTCTTCGAACAGCTGTCACCTACAGCTCAGCCATAGGTGGGCTGGACGCGGTACTTAGCGCTGATCGCAGGCTGCAAGCAGAGAACAAGCTGCCCTTGCCCTATGTCAATCCCAACTCTTGTATCAACATGGTCGGTGGCAAGATAGCCATTCTGACCGGGGCAAGAGGACCGATTACCTCCACCATTAGCGCTTGCGCCACGGGGCTTACATCTATGATTATGGGTTCGATGTTTCTTGCCCAGAATCGTGCTGATGTAGCCATCTGCGGGGCAGTTGATTTTGCTTTGGTTGAACCTATTGTGGCCGGATTTTATACCATGAACGGTGTGTATAACCCCTTAAAAGGACAGGAAAACGATCTGCCGGGAATGGCTAGTAAACCTTTTTCTATGGATCGGCGCGGCTTTGTTATTTCCGAAGGTGCCGGGGCGGTGATCCTCACCACCAGAGAATTTGCAGAGGCCCATGGCCTCAGCTATAAGACGGAGTTGGCGGGCTGGGGCATGACCTCGGATGCCCATCATTTTGTCGCGCCCTATTTTGATACTGTCAAAAAGTGTATGCTTGATGCAATCGGTGATGCTGCACTTTCGCCAAGCGACATTGCCGCAATAAACGCCCATGCTGCATCAACCAAAGTTGGCGACAAGGTGGAGTATGACGCCATGAAAGCAATTTTTGGTGATGGTATGCCGCCTGTGTGTGCTAATAAATCCCTTATCGGCCATGCCATGGGGGCATCCAGTGCCATTGAGTCGATCTTTGCACTCAAGGGAATGGAGGACAGTGTTGTGCCGCCCACCATTAATTATACCCCTGATCCTGAAATTGAAATTGATTGTGTGACCGAGGGGAAACGCTCTCTGGAACAGGAATTTGTTCTGAAAAATTCCTTTGGCTTTGGCGGATGTAATGCCTGTGCAGTATTTAAAAAACATGTGTAGAATTCTATGAAGGCACCACAAAACAGAAAGGTCATGGTCGTAGGCTATGACGCAGCCACCGCCCTCGGTAACACCTTTGCTCAAACATGGCAGGGTGCCGTGGATGGACTTGCCGGCTTTCGCCGGCTCACCCGCTGCGAGACCAAAAGCCGGAGCAATGTCGTGGGTGAGATACCCGACTGGGACCCAAGCCTGTTTCCATACGTGAACCGGAAAGAGGCCTCTCTCTGGAATGCAGACTATGTTTTTTTGACCATGGAGGTTTGCCGAAGGGCACTGCTCCATGCCGGCCTGGAGATGAATGCAGAAACCGGCCCCAGAACCGGCTGCCTGATCGGTTCAGCTCTGAATGGGACTGATTCCTACCGGATAGCAGTGGATAATTATGTCAATAAAGGTCCCTTGAAGGTCAGTCCTTATCTGCTGCCTAATGTATGCGCCAACCTGCCTGGTGGTAAGGCCGGAATGATGCTGGGTTTCACAGGGCCTATTTTTTCTCCCCAGGGGGCCTGTGCCTCAGGCAATCACGCCATTGCAATCGGGGCGAGAATGATTCGAGATGGTGACTGTGACTTTGTTCTGGCAGGTGGTGTTGAGACATGCCTAGTACCTGAGATAATCCAGGGTTTTTCTAACATGCAGGCGACCATTAAAGTGAGTGCGAAAGATCGTGCAGCCCAGGATCCTACCCAGGCCTCAAGGCCGTTTAGCCTTGATCGCAGAGGTTTCGTTTTGTCTGAGGGTGCGGGCGTTTTGGTGCTGGCCGCTGAAGAGGCAGTTCAATCTCTAGGCTTGACAGCAAGAGCTGAGGTTGCCGGTATCGGCTGGAACTCCGATGCTCTTCATTTTACAAGACCAAACAGCACGACCATTGTTCGGGCCATGCACGATGCAATTGACGATGCCGAAATTTCCCCTGTTGATATTGGTGCAGTTAATGCTCACGGTACCTCAACCCCCACGGGCGATGGCACGGAAGTCGATTGTCTGCGGGCCGTTTTTGGCAAGAATATATCAAAAACTCCAGTGTCATCTAATAAATCCCAGGTCGGCCACTCGCTTGGAGCTTCTGCCGCCATAGAAGCGGCTCTGGCTATCGAGGCCATGGGACAGGGAATCGTCCTGCCTACAGTCAATCATATCCCGGATCCTGCCTTCAGTGACCTGGATGTGGTCCCCAATACAACCCGCAAACATGCGCACGAATTTGTCCTCTCCAACTCGTTTGGTTTTGGTGGAACGAATTGTTGCATTGTCTTTCGAGGATTATAATGCGACCGAAACCCTTCATTCCTGAAGTTCAGGACAAAGCTTGTTTTGTCAAAGATAGCAACAGTGGCTTAATCTGGCACCGCTGCCAACTGCGCACCCTTTACGCTGATACCGATCGTTCTCAGGTGGTTTATCATGCCAACTATTTGAAATATTTTGAATTTGGTAGAGCAGAACTGATGCGTAATGCAAACTATCCCTATAAGAGAATTGAGGAAAGCGGCTACGTCTATCCCATTATAAAAACGGAGCTCAACTATTTCTCCCCTCTCTTCTATGACGACCTGATGTATATCTATACCCGGCTTGGCAAACTTGAGATGGTCAAACTCCAGTTTGAATATCTCATCACCAGAGCCGACAATGGTGAAACCTGTTGCACCGGTTTCACGAGGCACTGTGCTATCAATGAGAAGAGTATCCCGGTGGAGATTGATGAACAAACTATCAAGCTCTGGGAAGAATTCCCCCGTTGATGAGTGACAGACGCATTCCATTCACAATCCCCGTTAAACCCTGGTTTTGTGATCACAGCTTTGCAGGCACTATTGTCCTGCCCGCAGTGGAGACCATGCTCCTGCTCGCGGCCAAAGTGGCTGAACTCCATCCTGAAGTAGATGTCAGGGTGATGGAAAATGTCCGCTTTGCAAAGTTTTTGGAAATTCCTCCGGTAACCGCAACAATGATTGGCCTCGTTGAATGTGAGGTGGTGACTGATGGCCGGGTGCAGGTGAAACTACTCAGTCGAACACAGTGTAAGGCAATGAGCAGAATTAAAGAGCACGGTGCAGTGGATTTTTCCCCGGCCAGTGGTCACAGCCAGCCCCCTCCGAGTATAGATCTTGCGCCGCCGATGGGGCCCGTAACCGAAATCACGGTGGAATACCTGTACCGTGAACTTGTTCCCTTTGGCCCACACTATCAGACACTCCAGGAAACCCTGTACCTGTCAGGGGATAAGGCCTGGGGACGGCTGAAAGCCCCTGCCTTAAGCGCGGATCCTGTCCAGGCAATTATCGGTTCGCCATTTCCCCTCGATGGTGCTCTTCATGCAGCCTGTGTTCTAGGGCAACAGGCAGTGGGCTTTATCCCTTTTCCTGTGGGTTTTGACAGACGGATAATAACAAGGCCGACCCAACCGGGGTGCTACTATCAGACGAGAGTTCAGCAGGTTATGCAGACAGACGATGCACTGGTCTTTGACCTGGTTATTGCGGGCGAGGATGGACAGGTGTACGAAACAGTGACCGGTGTGCGTATGCGAGATGTCAGTGGTGCAATGAAAAAGTAATCCTTTTACCGCGCCGATACTTATCGATCTGACCAGACAAGCAACTTTTCCATGGAAACCTTGGTCAGCCAGCGAAAAAAGAGAAGAGAGTACTTTGCACCGGATAGATACATACCGAGCAGAAAAACCAGATGCGATAAGCCATAGCTGAGAGGTCCTCCGACTGCGACGATCCAGGGATTTTGAAGCTTGATAGCCAGGACACCTAAGCCTGCAATTGCCGGCCAGCCCATGATAAAACTGAGGCCGATAGCAAAGACACCAGCGAGAACCGCAACCGTAGGCTTTTCTTTAAATGCAGACAGGTCTGCCTGCTCTTGAATGGCAGAGCGGACGTAGCCTAACTCACTCACTTTTAATATACTCTGCCTGATTATTCGTGTCATAATGCGGTAAGAAGAAGCGGGTAAAAGAACCATAGTAATAATTGATAGCCAGCAAACGATAGCATATACCATAAAAAGCAAAGCAATCAACTGTTAACAAGAGCAGCAACGTGAATCAATCTAAACCCAGACAACTCGATAGTTGGACCTTCTTCGACAAGATTTATTGTATTTCTCTGGATTCGCGTCCAGACAGAAAGGAGCAGGCCACAAAACAGTTCGCAGCTGTCGGACTGTTACCACGAGTCGAGTTTGTGATTGTAGCAAAGCATCCAGTCAATCAGGAAGAGGGTATCTTTCAGTCCCACATGATTTGCCTGAAGAAGGGTTTGAGAGAAAATGCCCATCATATCCTCATTTTTGAAGACGACGTTTTCTTTCAAGGTTTTGATGGCCATGTCCTCTATGGGGGTTGCAGCTATCTAGATTCTCTACGTAATTGGAATGCCTTGTTTCTCGGTTGTATTACGGACGGCAGCAAAAAGGATGGACAGAAAAACCTGGCCCAAATTACCTACCGCTGTCTGGCCCACGCCTATGCTTTAAATAGGCCTTTTGCCAAACATATTGTACAGCAGGGCTGGAGTGGGATTCCCTTTGACGAATTATTGCGACGTCATAACACCGAGTTTTTTGCACTCTACCCCATGTGTGCCTTCCAGGGGTTGGCGGGTTCCGATAACCAGACGGTGGTGATTGACCGGATGCGGAGAATTTTCGGTGGACTGCCGTTTATCCAGAAGGCGAACGAATTCTATCAGAATAATAAAGTGGTTTTACTTCCTGCTTCTTTGGCTTTTTTGCTTGCCTTTGTTGCTCTTTTGACTCTCACGCTGTAGTAAAAGGACCATGATCAACTATCGTCTTCTCGCCGCTGTTTCCTTGCTGGTTTTTGTTTTGGCCGCTATGGGCCTCCTGCGCCTTGATATTGACACTGATGTGGCTCGTTCATTGCCGTCCGGCGAAAAGGTCGTGGCTGATGGTCTAGATATTTTTGAACATCACCCTGTCCACGATCAAATTGCGGTGGACATTATGCTCGCGAGTGAAGATCCGGATACTCTGGTTGAGATAGGCTCTCTCCTTGAAAAGAAACTGTTGGACAGTGGGTTGTTTGCGCAGGTTGGCACTGAGGCAATCGGTGAATTGATACCGCAGCTGGCCTTTCATGCGGCGCGAAACCTACCAATGCTGTTTTCAAAAGATGAGCTGGAACAAAATATAGCGCCACTTTTAGATGAAGAGCTGATCCACAAACGACTGCAGAAACTGTATCAAGACCTGAGCAGTATGGATGGGATAGGGCAGGCAGGGTTTATTGATCTGGATCCCCTTGGTCTGAAAGATCTGGTCCTTGCCAAAATGGCTCCACTGGCGCCTTCCCTGAACTCCAGATTTTACCAGGGACGTCTTCTCTCTGCTGATAGTCTTCATCTGTTAGTGGTCGCTCGACCTCTGGCGACGGGTACCGATACCGCTTCCGCCCGCAGTATTTCTGAGCTTATTTCAGTGAACTCCCGGGAGCTCACTGAAAAATATGCCTCTTTGGGACACGAAGTGACTCTGACCCCGGTAGGAGCCTATCGTGCAGCCCTTGATAACGAGACTATCATCCGCCATGATGTTCAGCTGGCCCTCGTGCTGGCAACTGTGGGTATTGGTTTACTCCTTCTTTTTGCCTTCCCCAGACCCCTGCTTGGGCTGCTATCCCTGGTACCTGCCCTTGCCGGCACGGGCACAGCCCTTTTTGTCTATTCCCTGTTCCACCCATCCATCTCGATTATGGTGCTGGGATTTGGTGGAGCGATAATATCCATCACCGTGGATCATGGTATCGCCTACCTGCTTTTTCTTGATCGGAATCATCAGACCAAAGGAAAGGAGGCCGCGCGTGAGGTCTATGCCATCGGCGTTATGGCAGTTGTAACCTCAATCGGAGCCTTTTTGATTCTCAGCTCCAGCGGGTTTTTGATTTTTGCTGAACTAGGGCAGTTTACCGCACTTGGCATTCTGTTCTCCTTTCTTTTTGTGCATACTGCTTTCCCAAGGATATTTCCGGTGATGCCGGCTGGAAGTAGCCGTGCCCTCCCGCTTCGTGGTCTTGTCAATAGTCTGTACAATACCGGAAAGCCAGGTGCCTGGGCTGCGGCTCTCCTGGCTATCACCTTGCTCTTTTTTGCCAAACCGCAATTTGAGGTAAGTCTCAGCAGCATGAACACAGTGAGTGAAGCAACCCTTGCGGCCGATGAACTGTTTACTAAGGTTTGGGGGAATATTGGCGAACGGGTTTTTCTGATGAATTCGGCAGGTGGAATGGCTGGCCTCCAGATGGACAACGACCAGCTTTTAGAAAAGATCGAACTCGACATCAAGAATGAGGTGTTGTCAGCCGCTTTTGTGCCGTCGATGATTTTTCCAGGCCGGGAAAGAGGGGCGCAAAATTTTGCTGCTTGGCATGAGTTTTGGGTTCATCACAGAGGCAAGCAACTGAAAGAGGATTTACGTGGGGCAGGATTAGACCTCGGTTTCACCCCTGAAGCCTTTACGGATTTCTTTTCACTGCTCGATTCTGAAATTACCTTACAGGCCCAACCGATTCCGGCAAAATACTTCAGTCTGCTTGGTATCTCAGAAAAGGAAAACCAGACCGGCCTGATTCAGTTTGTCACCGTTCAACCAGGGGAGAATTACGACGGGGCTGGTTTTTTTAGCCGCTATGGTCAGGATGATAAAATATTTGATGCAAGCTTTTTCACAAAAACGCTGGCTGATATCTTGTTTTCAACCTTCACCACTATGTTGTTGATCATTGCTGCCAGCGTGGTTTTACTGACCTTCTTTTTCTACCTGAACCTGCAGTTAACTCTGCTCACCTTGCTCCCACCATTTTTTGCCTATATTTGCACGCTGGGAACCTTGAAACTTATTGGCCGTCCCCTTGATATTCCTGCGCTTATGTTATCCGTTGTCATCCTTGGCATGGGTGTTGACTATTCTATCTTTTGTGTCCGGGCCCATCAGCGCTATCGGGATGTCAACCACCCCTCCTATGTTCTGGTTCGTGTCGCCGTTTTTATGGCCGGATGCTCTACCCTGATAGGTTTTGGAGTCCTCGCTGTTGCCGAACATTCTTTGTTGAGAAGCATAGGTGTAACTTCTTTACTGGGGATTGGTTATTCTCTTCTTGGTACCTTTCTGTTGCTTCCGCCTCTGTTGAATAATTATGTGGCCCGGGAAAATAATAAAATCGGTCGATTGAGCATAAAAAACAGTACACTGCGCATTCGCGATCGTTTTCGAACCCTGGAACCCTATCCAAGGCTGTTTGCCCGCTTTAAGATACAGTATGATCCGATGTTCAGAGATTTGCCCCGAATGCTGGGTGGAGCTGAAAATATAACAACAATTATTGACATCGGTTGTGGCTACGGGGTGCCGGCCTGCTGGTGTCTGGAACAGTATAGTGATGCGGAGGTATATGGTATCGATCCCGATCCCGAGAGGGTGAGGGTGGCCGCTTTGGCCGTGGGTGACCGTGGGATTGTAACAGTAGGCTGGGCCCCTGAAATACCTGCAGTTTCCCGCCCGGCAGATGTTGTTTTACTTCTTGATATGCTCCACTATCTGGATGACGAGACGGTATCTGCTGTATTCAAAAGAAGTTTCCAGGTGCTTGGGGATAACGGCCTTTTGGTGACAAGGTTTGTGCTCCAGCCGACTGATCGACCGTCATGGTCCTGGCATCTGGAGAACAGTCGGATCAAGCTATCTGGTCTGCCTGTCTGGTACCGTTCTGCTGAAACAGTTGCAGGATTTATAAAAGAGGCGGGTTTTGAAATCACCGTAAATGAAGTTTCGTCTGTTAATCCGGAATTGGTCTGGATGGTCAGTCGGGCGGCTAAAGGAACAGCCAGTGCTGGGGAAGATTGATAAGATACCTTTTTCTCTTGGGGAGAAAATCGGAGTTCTCGCGCTGTTGCTCGCTCTTTTGCTCTTTTGGGTTGCTCCTTCCCTTGCGACTGTGCCTTTGATTGTGTTTCTTATCCTTTGCTTTGGGGCACCATTTTTCCCAAGATTTGGTTTTTTCTTGCCTGTCATTAGTCGGGGGCAATCCGGAGCCCGCGAGATTGCTCTGACCTTTGACGATGGTCCATCACCACTGTCCACGCCGATTTTACTCAACCTGTTGGCACGTCACAACCTGCACGCCACGTTTTTTGTGGTGGGTGAAAAAGCAGCTCAATATCCTGAATTAATCCAAAGTATCCTTGATCAGGGTCACACCCTGGGCAACCATTCCTGGAATCATGATTATTTTCTCATGCTACGAAGGCTAAAAAGATTAGAGAAGGATATCCACAACAGTCAGGAAATATTAAAACAATTTGGTGTGAGACCGCTTGTTTTTAGACCACCCGTGGGTATCACGGGCTCCCGCCTCGGCAAGGTGTTGGCAGGGGAAGGGCTTATAACGGTAAATTACAGCTGCCGTGCCTTTGATCGAGGTAACCGAAACGTCCATAATCTGGCCGATAAAATTCTCAATTGCCTCCAACCTGGTGATGTAATAATGCTCCACGACCTCCCTCCATATCAGAAAAATCTGTCTGATTACTGGGAAACAGAATTGGATCACCTGTTTGGAACATTGCAAAAGAGATATACCACCGTTCCTTTGGAACAGCTGATTGAACGTCCGGTGATGCTGTTTTTATAGCAAAGCCTCAATCTCCTTGCAAAGGTGAGCCCTTTTCAGTATAAATATTTTTCATTGAAGGCCTCATCTTGTGGCTGCAGCGAAAAACATCCAAACACCGCCAAACGGGAAGAATTTAAGCTTCTACTTTCAAAATATTCTCTAGATTTCTCGTTTCTATCACAGTTTTTTAAGTAAGGCACAGATAATGGCTTCTTTCCACAAACACATTTCAACGAAAAAATATCGAACGATAGAACGAGATGGTCTCGTCTGTTTCTTTTTGTTTGCTCTCTTTATAGGTGTTTCCGTTACAGCTGTTCATTCTGTCGACGCGGGCGGTCTTGATACAACAAAAGATAATTGGGCTCTGATCGGTGGCTATGGTCAAAGTTTTCCAGGTTGGGGTGAGACCACTCAGCGGGTGGAGACCATCGATTTTATCCCCCGGTATAACCATCGTATCTTTGATAATATAGGGTCCGGATGGTACAGGGGTTTTCACTCTATTTTTTTGGAACTTCCTGTATCTATTGTTGTCAGTCCTGATGACTCTTCGATGGTTGGCGCAAATTTTTTGGCGGCATATACATTTACCGCGGATCTGCAATGGCAGCCTTATCTGTTTGGTGGTGGAGGGCCTGTGTATAGTTTTGCAGATGTCCCGGGAATGGGTGCCGAATTAAATGGAAATTACCAGTTTGGGATCGGCATGAAATATCCCTGGGATCAAATACATCAATTGCTCTTTGAAGTGCGTTATCATCATATCTCTAATGCTGGCTCCGAAGCACCTAATGATCCTCTCAATTCGGCCAAGTTTTTAATTGGGCTGACATTTTAACATTATATGAATACGCAAAATCAAGCTTCAGACAGCGATATAACTGATGGTGTAAAAATTATCAGTTATGTTGCAAATAAAATAGGAAATCAGGAGCTTGTGCAGAGTTCTATGTGGCATCCCGTGGATGTCGTCAACCACCAGGCCTGGCAGGAGATCGAGAAAAACATTGAGGCGTCAAAAGAGAAGATCGAAGCGGGCCGGGCGAGCTGCCTGCATTATTATATGACAGCAAATCAAATGGACACCAGCCTTCTCGCCAGTTACACAAGGCAACCACGTTGGTTGGTTTGTCTACATCTGATTCCATTTTGTTTCAGAAGGTTGCGTGCCGGAACCTTAAATAAGTATGGTGAAGTATTTAAGGTCTCTCTAGATGACCTGCTCCAAGGTAAGCTCAAACCACCTGTCTATAACCAAAAAGAACACGAAGGCAATCCTGTTGACTAATTTTTCACATCTGCAATCTGCCCATTGCGAGAGCGGTGTCGCCGCCAATCTGCTCACTCACAAGGGTCTCGGTTTTACCGAGGCCATGGCCTTTGGTATCGGTGGCGGCTTTTTCTTTGGTTATCTTCCCTTTATCAGGATTAACGGTCTGCCTCTTGTTACCTACCGGTCTGCTGCAGGGAATATCTTAAAGAAAATCGGTACAATTCCCGGCATCACCATGTATCAGAAAAAGTTTCGGGACAGGGAACAGGCAATGGCTGAATTGGATGCAGCTCTTGAGAATTCTATTCCGGTAGGTCTGCAGACCGGCGTTTACTGGTTGCCTTATTTTCCAAAATCATTGCGATTTCACTTTAACGCCCACAACCTTGTTGTCTATGGCAAAGATGGTGATGAGTACCTTATAAGTGATCCGGTTTTCCCTGGACCGGTTCGCTGCCCAGCCAAAGACTTGGCTCGGGCCAGGTTTGCATCCGGCGCACTTGCCCCCAAGGGGAAAATGTACTATCTGACCCAAGTGCCCGAACAGCTTGAGCTCAGGCCTCTCATCGTCCAAGGTATAGGTTCCGTCTGCAAAAGTATGCTTGGTAGCCGCTTTCCTTTGATTGGCGTCAAAGGGATACGGTTTATGGCCGGACGACTCGAAAAATGGCCTGAACGTCTGGGCAGTGAAAGTGCTGACCTGCATCTTGGTCACGTTGTTCGCATGCAGGAAGAAATAGGTACAGGTGGTGGTGGCTTTCGTTTTATGTATGCTGCTTTTCTTCAGGAAAGCGCCGAAGAATTGCAGGATTCGTCTTTGAATGACTATGCATCACTTCTGACAGAGGCTGGAGATAGCTGGCGAAAATTTGCAGTTATGGCAGCCAGGATCTGTAAAAACCGAACCAAGCCCGGAGACAGCTATAAGGCTATGGCGGCGCAGGTCCGTGAGTGTGGAACTCTGGAGGAACAGTTCTTTCGGAAACTTGAACAATGGTTGAAAAACCAACCATGACAGCCAGTAAATTTTCCACTCTGGTAAAAGAGGAGGGGGTTGCTCTGGTGGCCCGGTCTCTTGTGAAGCGGTATAAAAACAGTGACAGTCCGGCCTTGAATGGGTTTAGTCTGCAAATAGAAAAAGGCGAGTTCTTTGGGCTGCTTGGGGCAAATGGTGCGGGTAAAACCACAGCCGTTTCGGTTTTTAGCGGTTTTTTGCCGGTGGACAGCGGTACTATCTCGGTTATGGGGATGGATTTTAGCAGGGATGCCAATAAAATCAGGCAAATATTAGGACTGGTTCCCCAGGAGATCGCCTTGTATGACCAATTGACTGCCCGGGAAAATCTTCAGTTCTTTGGCAGACTCTACGGCTTTAAAGGCAAAAAATTACAGGACAGAATTGATCAATGTCTAGATTTCGCGAGACTAACAGAGCAGGCAACACGTTTTGTCTCGAGCTATTCCGGTGGAATGAAACGGCGTCTTAACCTTGCAACAGGTCTGCTGCATCTTCCCCAAATTCTCTTTCTTGATGAACCGACGGTTGGCATTGACACCCAGTCCAGGCACTTAATTCATAAACAATTGGTGGAACTCAACCGTCAAGGAACGACAATCCTTTACACGACCCACTATATGGAAGAGGCTCAGGAACTCTGCAGTCGGATAGGTATCATCGACGGTGGTAAAATTATTGAGCAGGGAACTCCAGATGAACTCTTACAGCAGAGTGGAAGCCGTAATCTGGAAGATCTTTTTCTCCAGCTGACGGGAAAGCAACTTCGCGACACATAATGAGTATTCTTGAATTATTCTGGTTTGCCATTTGTCTAACGCTGATATACGGGAAATAATCCGGGACTCAGTTCAGCCCCCCCCCCCCGGAGTCTATCGCTTACCTGATGGGTATAAGTGGTTAGAAGGTCTCGCTATGTTCGTTATCTGGGCACTAGGCACCATTCATAATTTCATTGCACACTGTGGATTTGTTGTTTTTTATGACAGAGTATTTGGAGTAAGGCACTAATACTGGTAAGTGGTACAATAAGCCAGCATAAGTGCCTCGAAGGTCTCACTTCGTTCGCTATCTGGTTATTAGGTGACATTTCTAATTTCATTCCACACTGTGGATTATTTGTTTTTTATGACAAAGTATCTTGAGTAAGGCACTAATATGTTCAAAATAATCACAGCAGCCGTCAAAGAACTTATATTGCTTAAACGCGACCGTGCAGGGTTGGTTGTGCTGTTTCTCATGCCAGCTCTTCTGGTCATTGTGATTACTCTGGTTCAGGAAAATGTTATGGAGCTCACTGGGCAAAAAACGACGCAGCTGCTTCTTCTTGACTTCGATGAGGGGGACCTTGGTCGCTCCTTGCGCCAAAAGCTGACAGCTGAACACATTGAGATAGTTGCCTGGGATAAACAGCTGAAAACAAGTGGTGATGTTCAGGCAGCAGTTGCTGACGGAAAATATCAGGTGGGCCTTATTATTCCTTCAGGTTCCTCTATAAAAATGCACGAAACAACAGCACTTCTTTTTGAAAAGAGTGGCCAAGATGGCAAAGGACAGCCAGCGGCTCATCTTTTACTGGATGTGTTTTTTGACCCAGGTATCATGCCGGGGCTTCGTTCCGGGCTAATGGCTCAGTTACAAATGGCTCTGGAAGCTATTGCCATGGGTGATAAAATTGAGAAGTTGGACAAGGAACTCAATACATTAATTGATAATTTGGGCATTCCGAAAGACTCGTTGCCGGTAGCCGGACTATCAAAGCTTATTGGGCAGCCTCTTTTTGTTCTGGAGGATAACCGTGAAGGTCTCATTGCTGCTGAGGCACCGCCGTATAATCCGGTCCAGCAA
The DNA here is from genome assembly GCA_047619065.1 of Desulforhopalus sp. GTDB lineage: Bacteria > Desulfobacterota > Desulfobulbia > Desulfobulbales > Desulfocapsaceae > Desulforhopalus_A. The sequence continues at coordinate 75,081 of JBLHNA010000008.1, read as the reverse complement.
AATGTTCCAGCCTGGGCGCTTTTTGGAATGTTCTTTACTGCTATCCCCCTGGCAGGTGCAATTTTGCAGGAGAGAAAGTCTGGCATCTGGATCCGTTTGACATCTCTTCCGATTTCCCATCTTTATCTCTTTTTGGGCAAGGTCGTCGCTTTTGTTGGTGTCTGCCTCTGCCAGTTCCTGCTTGTTGGGCTTATCGGCATATTTCTGTTTCCATTTATCGGCCTGCCGGCTTTTAGCGTTTCACTGAACCCTCCTGCAGTACTTCTTATCGTGCTCTTGTCTAGTTTGGCAGCCTGTGGCTTTGGTATTTTTCTCGGAATGGCCTGCAGTACCTATGAGCAGGCATCGACGCTCGGCTATACGGCGGTTGTCGCCTCAGCTGCGCTAGGCGGAGTGATGGTTCCGGTCTATGCCATGCCACAAACAATGCAGCAAATCGCCATAATATCCCCCCTCAATTGGGGGCTGACCGCTTTTCTTGATATATTGGTGCGCGGGTATACCTTTTCGGGTATTTTGGATGACCTCGGTCGGCTTACTCTGTTTTTTCTCCTGACAATTTTTCTTGCTTGGAAATTGGCTCAAGCACGAATGTAGTATAGCAGTTGTCAAACTTATGTTGAACATACACTACTATCTTTTATGGAACCTTTTGAACAAGAACTGTTGAAACTTATTTGTAAAATATGCAACCTTGATGATGTGGAAATGGATACAATCAAGAGTGATGATCCCTTAATTGGCATGGATTCGATCCTGGGACTCGATTCTCTGGATGCCCTTGAAATTGCAGTAACTATTCAGCAAGAATATGGTGTAAGGATGGATTCTGAAAATACCAGCAGGGACGTTTTACAATCACTGAAAACCCTTGCCGAATATATCAAAAGAGCAAATTAACTGCTGTTTAAGAATGCCATACCTGGTTTCATGAAGCTACAGTCCGTCTCAACGTAAGGCTACCTTGGATAATTATTCGAATTATTCAAGGTAGTCTCAGAGTGATAACTGCCTGGCTCCAACATACTGCCTCCTGGTTCAATTCCTTATCACTCAGCCACCCCATCACTGGCTGAACTCAGTGGCTGTTCATCGTGTTTTCAAGTGTGCTAAAAACCTTTGATACATTTGAATTGATAACATCTCGGGCATCCTGATCCCATGCGGATCCTTGCGCAGTTGTGATAACTCCAGTATTTGTATCTATGAGCATGATCTCCATCTGTTTTACCTGGCAGTTATCAGACAATCTACAGTGAATATCCATTGTACCGAGCACAGCAACGTCAATACCATGCTCCCGTCCAATCTGCTGAACCACTGATATGTTGGGCTTATCCAAACTATAAAAGTACGAGGAGTCTCCAATATTGAGTTTGGGTATCCCCTTCATTTTGTAATATGATGTTTTCAACCTGAATGTATTAGACTCCTCAATACGATAGTTTATGTTCTCTTTGAGAATAGATACAAAGGAACTGCTATCACCATTTAGGACCCATGGAAACAAAGCCACATTCACAATATTATCCCGAGAACCAGGTGAAACTTCTGATGTTGGTTTCGGGGGAAATTGGTTTACATTTTGTATGTTGACAGGTGACCGGGGAGTCTGGGAAGATTGATTAATCCCGAGAGAAGTCAATGTGGCCTCATCAACACGACCTGTGACAGGTACATCATAGTCACGCTGGTACTTTCTCAGAGCCTTTCGTGTCTTCTGACCCATCATACCATCCACAACCCCTGGATTGTAGCCTTGCTCAGTCAATGCCCTTTGTACAGATTGTAGCTGGATAGAATGACCTGTTGTTACATTGCTTTGCCGTCTTTTTATACCGGAAACGACTCCCTGGTATGCTCTCGATTGATACACCATGTCTTTTAACCAACAGGAACTGTCACTTTTATGGTAGTCAAACGCCTGGCAACGGCTCGAAATTTCACATTTATGAGCACATTCCTCAGCATTGATTGCTTGAAAACTTGTATAATCCCCACCAGGATGCTGAACATTGTAGACAAGCTCAATGCTGTCTTGAGCTATTACAGGGGAAGCAAACAGAGTAAGAAAAATGATTACGACAATTCGTTTCATTGCTTTTTCCTTAAGAAATATTTCATTAAAAAAGGGGGGGGAACACATCAACAAGCGCATTAACCGTAAATGGTTAAATGCCGAAAAAGGAGAAATATCAACAAATATGTCTATATATCCAGACCTTTTTCACGTTTTGAAGAAATTCGTTGAAAGATCTGTTTTATCACCGGAAGTTTATCAAAGTCTTCGCCAGAAATCCTCCGAAGGACCACATCAGTATTGGCAATAATCGTTGCATTTCTTCTGCGTTGGTTGGAAAAATAGGCCATCTCACCAAAGACATTGCCCGCAGTCATAGTAGTTATAAGGTTTCCGTTTTTATCGATGGCGTTAACGCTACCATTGTCGATGTAGTAGATACCATCAGGTGTAGCATCTATTCTGACAAGGACCTCTCCTTTTTTCTTCCACACCAGCTTGAAAAGACGCTCCCACTCTGTGTCGACGACAAGAGTTTGATAAAAGTCCACATCCATAGCTTTGAGTAGTTCATTAGAAAGATGGAGTAGGCGAATTCCCAACGAGTCTGTCGTTGTTTGTCTGATTTGCATGCCAACACTTTGAAAATCGTCACTGGGATAAGGAAAATTACGGATGTATTCGAGTAATCTCTCAGAAGGAACGTCTTTCTTACCTGTCATGAGAATAAAAAGTTCCTGGATTTTATTGAGCGTTTCCCGTGCCGTTGGGTAGTCAGGTTGTATACCCTGCAATCTGTTGCCACAGAAGAACTCTACTGCCCGGTTTTTTCCTTCGATAAACTGGTAAAGCTGATCCAAGTCCACATCTTTGGGACAATTATTGATACCGGGTTTGTATATTGAGAAAACATGGATAGCATGAGTAAAGTTCTTAGGAGTAATCTTACCAATGGAGACTAAAAACTCTTTTTCCTCCTTCTGCCAGAAAGCGACCTGTCTATCCATCAAAAAACTCACACCAAAGTACCCGCAGAGTTCTTCTAACCTGCTTGCAACAGAAAAACTTGCTCCAAACTGCATTGTTCTTTTACCGATCTGAGCCTCGATTATATCGCCGGCAAACAATCCTATGCGCGTCTGTGGAATGACCCCATCTTCCATGGCCTTGCTCATGTTAACAGCTGCTTTGATGGCTCTGTCACAAACTTCGGTATTACTTTCCCCCTTATGTCTTTCAAAAATAGCTATAGCACCGTCTCCAGCAGATGGTTCAATATCCTGAAAGAACTCACTGCCTACGTTAATAATTTTTTGCAGGTTTTTGTGGTAATCAACAATAAAGTCTCTTACCTCGGCCGGACGCATGTCTGCCGTTTTCTGTGAGTAACTCACCATATCAGAGAGCAGAATAATGACTTTCTTTTCGGTATTCTCTGTTTCTGACTTGTCCTTATCTTCAATAGGCCGAACCATTTTGTACTCACTCTTTGTTGAAATAATATATTACCTAAATCTTGCATACACAAAGTACAGAAAATATAATCCATCTCTTAAAACAACATGTTGCTTTCATAAAAATGATTTTTGAAACTCATTTTTGCATGAGTACAATTTTTCTGTTATTTGCTACCTTTCGGGATTAACAATTCCACCGAATCTGCTTTGTTATTGAAGCTTTGAAGTATATTTATACGTCTTCAGCTTCGCTGCCTCGCATTTCCGGCAGGTAACCGTAGACTCCGGGCTAGTCAATTGCAAAATTTAGGTATTTGATAATAGAAAGATAAAACGAAACCTGTTGCGCTAAGTATACAGCTATCTTTAAGCAAATAATAGGCCATGAACCAAAAGTGGGCTAAACATCGCCGGTTTTGTTCAATAAGTGCAACAGATTGAATATTGTCAAATGGATTTACCCATTATGGGGTGGCCTTTTGATAAGAATAATAAGTGCAGTGGTGGTGTGAAAGCTCAATGTCAACGCACTCAAAAAAACGAAATAATCTTTTATTCCTCATCTTGGTGTCGTACGTTACAAATTGTTTGAGAGGTACTCGTTTGAAAAAAAAGACTTACAGGCTAGAAATCCTGTAAGTCCTTTTTTGATTTGTAGATTAAACTCTTAGTAGAGTTTATTCATATATTCTATTTGTTGTAGGCAGTGGAAGTCGTATCACCTCCCTCCCCAGTCCAGTTGGTGTGGAACCATTCTCCCCGTGCTTTGTCCACTCGTTCGTACATATGGGCGCCGAAATAGTCACGTTGAGCCTGGAGCAGATTGGCTGGCAGGCAAGCTGTACGCAGTCCATCAAAATAGTTGAGAGCACTTGAGTGACAGGGCAGGGGAATGCCAGCCGCAATACCTGTGCTCATAATTCGCCTTAAGTTGGCCTGAGCGTCGCCTACTTTCTTTTTGAAATACGGATCAAGAAGCATGTTGGCAAGATCTGGAGCGGTGGTATAGGCCTCAGAAATACGATCCAGAAATACCGAGCGGATGATGCATCCTCCTCTCCATATTCGTGCAATTTCAGCAAAATTAAGATCCCATCCATACTCAACAGAAGCTGCCTGAAGTAGACCGAAACCCTGGGTGTAGGAAATGATTTTTGCAGCATATAATGCTTTGCCCAGGTCCTCAATTACCTGTCCTCGGTCGCTATCAAATACATATTTTGGACCATCAAGTTCAGTAGAAGCATAGACACGCAAGTCTTTGAGGCTTGAAAGACAGCGAGCAAAAACTGATTCGCTTATAAGCGAGAGTGGCACCCCGTAATCTAGTGCGGCGTTCACTGTCCATTTTCCTGTGCCTTTTTGACCTGCCGCATCAAGAATTTTTTCTAACAGTGGTAAACCATCACCATCAAGGTAACCCGTAATATCTGCCGTAATCTCAATGAGGTAACTACTGAGTTCCCCTTGGTTCCACTCTGTAAATACCGAGTGGATTTCGGCCGTATCCATACCAAGTACAGTCTTCATGAAATGGTAGGATTCGCAGATGAGCTGCATATCTCCATATTCGATACCGTTATGAACCATTTTTACAAAATGGCCCGCACCACCGGGGCCCATCCAGGCAGTGCATGATGAACCATCATCCACCAGAGCTGCTGTTGGTGTAAAGATTGGTTCCAGATGTTGCCAGGCCGCTGCACTTCCACCAGGCATGATGGAAGGGCCTTTCAATGCGCCTTCTTCTCCACCTGAAACACCTGTACCAATATAGAGTAGTCCTTTATCTTCAAGATATTGTAGTCGGCGAATGGTGTCGTGGTAATTAGAGTTGCCTCCATCAATCACGATATCTCCTTTGTCTAAAAAGGGGAGGAGTTGGTCTATAAAAAGATCGACAGGCTCACCCGCTTTAAGCATCATCATTATTTTCCGAGGGGCAGCCAGGCTTTTTACAAAAGCTTCGACCTCAGAAAAACCTGCAATCTCTTTTCCCTGGGCCCTTCCTGCAAGAAATTTCTCTGTCTTGGCAAAGGTTCTGTTATAGACAGCCACAGAAAACCCCTTGGAGGCCATGTTCAGAACGAGGTTTTCACCCATGACAGCCAGTCCGGCAATCCCAATTGTATACTTCATATTATTGACCTGCTTTGTAGTTAAATTTTGATATCTGGGCAATGATTTCACTTGCCGTTTCCTCTGGAGTCCCCGCAATTGATGCAATCATCCCATCCACCGGTTCCTCCAGTGTATTGAGTTGGCTCTCGATCAGTTGTTTACTCATATACTGATGTGTGCGATCTGTAATCCTCTGTTTCAAAAGTTCAGGAGAACCTTGTAAAAATACTGTTACAACAGTCTGTTGATTTACCCCGAGCAGATCTCTGTAGAGTTGTTTGAGTGCAGAACATGCTAAAATCAGATCTCTGCCGTCTTCGATAGCGGCTGCAATCATCTTATGAAGAATCTCCAGCCAGGGCTTTCTATCAGTATCATTGAGTGGAACCCCAGCGCTCATTTTGGAAATATTTTCAGCTGGATGGTAATCGTCAGCATCAATAAATCGCCATCCCAGTCGTTTTGCAAGGAGCAATCCTATAGTTGTTTTTCCGCAGCCCATTGGGCCCATGAGTACAATAACCATGTCGTTGTAATTTAGAGGTTAACTAGCCATAGGGCTATTTGAGGGTTGAGAACCACGAGGCCAAGTGCCACTGCAATATTGCCAATCACTCCCTTAAGCATAACAAGCTCCTAGGTACCTGGTCTTGTTGATTAACCGATATTGAAATATACACCTGTAGGTCACTGGGTCTTAGCCCGAAAATTTCACGGGTTGTCATATTCATTGATTCGCTGCAGGATATCCTGTCTAAAAGGGATGTTCAGATCTTGAAGATCAATTACTGTTTTTCCTAATACACCTCGTGCTTCCTGTCGCGCAAGATCAGGGTTTCGCGTTCGTATAGCTTCATATAACCGGGTGTGATTTTCAATACTGGCAGAAACAGATTCAACCTTTTCAAAGGTGAGTCGTATTATTAGTTCCACCGAGATCATGCAGAGGTCTTTCATTCTGGCTAGAAAAATGTTGCCAGAGGTATCAAGAATAATGTTATGAAAGTCAATATCACCCTGAATGGAGCCTGGTGTCCGGAGGCTTTCACCTTCGCACATACGTGTCAGTGCCTCTGACATAGTCATAAACTGTTCCATTGTCCCTCTGCTGGCTGCAAGGGCTGCAGCTTCCGGTTCGATAATCAGGCGGATTTCAACAAGATGTTCGATAATCGATACCGCCATGTCGGATTCTCGTAGCCAGCATAATACTTCAGGGTCAAGCAGCATCCAGGAAGAAAGTGGTTGTACTGTTGATCCTTCTCCCTGTTTTGAGGCAACCATTCCCTTTGCAACCAGGACACTGATGGCCTCGCGGACTGCCGTACGGCTGACCCCAATGTCTTGACAGAGATCAACGGTCGCTGGCAGTTGCTCGCCCACCCTCAGGGATTGCGATAATACCTGGTGGAGCAGATATTCAATTACCTGCCAGCGTATCTTAGGGTGTTTTACAAAAACTGGGTTCTTATATGTAAATGCATTTGTCGCAGTCATCATTTTATGTTTTCTACCATTCTGTGATGGATCCATCATTTCGTGTACAGCGGCTTCAACAGTATGAGCTTTACCTTCCATCAACGGCTCTCCTCAGCCAACTATACCGGCATCAGTCTCAATTTTAAGGAAAAGCCATCGCGGGTGCACAATCAACGTCGTATAACGCGATATTTTAATACGTTCACCGATTTTTTTAGAATACAATGACTGTCATTGTTTTTTATTGAGCTCTGATAATAGTATTATAAGGACTAGTAAAGTTTATTTATAACGGAATGTAAAGATCCGTCAATAAAAAATGGTAGTCCTAGGTGTTAATATACAATTAGTAAAAAGGTAAATGAAGTTGAGGAGAGCTTTGGGCGATTTGCGTCTGCGGCTTTTGTTGGTATAACTAGAGAGAGTATTCAATTGTAATAATGCTACTTTGATGATCCACTCAACAATCATAGGTCTTTCATATGAAAAAAATATTCTTTGTCTTTGTCGTAGGCTGCATTGTTTTTGCCATATCTGGAGCTATTGCAGAGGATTCTGAAGGTGGGGGGGCGGGCTCTACAGTACTAACACAACGTGAAGCCAGTGAGAAAACCCTACTTTCGCTTTTGGATCTGGAAACCAGTATTAAAAACCGCATTAAAGATAGAGAAACACAGCTTAAAAAAGAAAAGTCACCGGTAGCTCAGGAAAGAATAAAAGATGAGATCGTAACTCTTGATAAAAGTCTTTCGGAGGCAACTGCAGATTTTGAAAGGCTCGCTACAGGAATTGATCCAGCAACTTTTTCTGAAAAAAGAAAAGATACATTTTCCTGGCAAGATGAGTTAACGAGTCTACTTAAACCAGCAATACGCGAGTTGCAAAACCTTACTATTACAGCAAGGGAAAGAACGAGCCTGCAGGCAGATATTGCAAGATTAACAGAGCTGGAACCGATTGCCCAAAATGCCCTTAATAACCTGCAACTACAGATTGAAGAGACGGATAATCCCGCCCTTAAAAAAGAGCTTAAAAAATTGCATCCTGATTGGCGCAATATTAATGAAGAACTGAATTCAAAGCTTGAGGTCCTTGAGCTAAAACTCCAAAAGATCGAAGCAGAAGATAAACCGTTTATTGATGATCTGCAAAAGTCCACAGGCCATTTTTTTAGAAACAGGGGCCTCTATCTCGTCCAGGCACTTGCTGTTTTCTTTCTTACCCTACTCATTTTTTCTCTGGCATACCGTCTTCTTCAGAGATTAATTCCAGCTTTTAGGAGTCAGCACAGAAGCTTTATTATCCGTCTTTTTGATATTTTCTACCGCATTTCCACAGTGGTGGTTGCCATCCTGTCACTCTTTGTTGTGTTGTACCTGGTGGAAGACTGGACCCTCCTCAGTCTTCTGGTGGTACTGGTTATCGCTGTTGTTTGGACATTTCGTATTGTCCTACCTAAGTTTTATATACAGGTCAAACTGTTATTAAATGTCGGGTCGGTTCGTGAAGGTGAACGAATTATGCTCTATGGTGTCCCCTGGAGGATTAACAACATTAATATATTCACAACGCTTGAAAATCCTGATCTTGGTATCAAACTGCGTCTACCCATCGAAAAGCTGACAGATCACTGTTCGCGTCGGCCTGCACCCGATGAAACCTGGTTTCCTTGTCGTAGAGATGATTGGGTTTTGCTCTCAGATGCAAGTTTCGGAAAGGCCATAAGTGTTTCCCATGAAGTGGTTACTCTTTTGGAAAGAGGAGGGGCCCGGAAAACGTATCAGACCTCTGATTTTTTAGCGCTCGCTCCCAAAAACCTGTCCATGAATTTTAGAATTAAAGAATTCTTTGGACTGAGCTACAATGTGCAGGAGCAAATAGGAGAGGTGATCACAACACTTCATAAATATATCGAAGGGCGATTTGATACGGAGGGCTATCAAGATCGGGTTTTGAATATACAGGTAATGCTGAATCAGGCAGGGGGCTCATCACTTGATCTCGCCGTTATTGTTGATTTTAAAGGGGGTGCCGCGCCACTATATAACCGCTTGCGACGCTGTATTCAGGGGTACTGTGTGGATGCCTGTAGTGAATATGGATGGGAAATTCCGTTCCCACAATTAACTGTACACTCTGCCGGTGAGGATATATGAAAGTCAGCAGATTAGAAAAGAACATATCCAATGATACTAAACATATGTATACGTTTTGTCATTTTTTAGTTATCGCAGGTATCCTTTTTAGCCTAAGCGGTTGCGCTACCAATAGGCCCGTCCCATTAATGGAGGCACCTGTAATTTATCAAAATGCTCAGGTTGATCCGTACGCTCATCTAGAACATGAGAAGAAGACGACTGTGATCCCAGTTTTTTATGCCACAAACCGTGAACCCATCGAGTCCGGCTATGGAGTTCAGTATGGCAACGATATGAGTGACTCTTTGCATCTTGGCGTAAGTGTTATTCGTTTCGGTGACTACCTGATAAACTGGGATGATCTGTATCTGGCATCCACTGAGCTCGATCCTCCATCTTCCATCTTCCATAGATTTGCGTCTTATGGGCACAGATGAGCTGGCCAGGATTGATGGTGAAGACTTGTTTGCATCACAACTGACAGAATCAATCGCTCTAGAAAAATATGCAGCTCGTATTAATAAAGAGCTGGCAAAAGTTATAGATAAGGAGATAATTATCTATGTGCATGGGGCAAAGGGCAGCTTTATAAAATCAGTTGCCCTGACTGCTGAGATTGATCATTTTTCAGGTCGGGACTTTGTCGGTCTTGCCTTCGCCTGGCCATCACATCAGAACATACTCAGCTATGTTATTGGCAGGGATGTTAAAAGGGCTGAGCATTCCACCGCATCTCTTCGAACATTAATTGAATATTTAGCGGAATATACAGATGCAAAGCAAATAAATGTGATCTGTTATAGTGCTGGTGGGAAATTGGTGTCGAGAGCACTGAGTGAAATGAGGGAGAAGTATCGGTTACTAGACGCTCAGGCTTTGCGAAAATCATTTAAACTGGGAACTGTTCTTTTTGCTGCGGCGGATATTGCTGTAGATCGTTTTCTCGATAGACTACCGGCCATTAGCGAAATGGTCCAGCAGGTTGTTGTGACTGTATCAGATGGTGATAGTGCCTTGCATTTTGCCGGAATAGTGATGGGGGGAAAAGCTCGGATTGGTACGGAAAAGGCAATACAGGTAGAAGAAGAGTTCGCCACCGAACATAGAATTGATAATTTTGAAATCGTCGATTTTTCCTTTGGTAGTGATGAGAGGGGTTTTGATATCACTGGTCACCATTACTGGCATAGACACCCGTGGGCAAGCAGCGATATAATGTTTTTACTCCGAACAGATTTGCCAGCGAAAGACAGGGGGCTGAGCTTGTCTGATATCGCAGGGGTCTGGTATCTTCCCGTCGCCTATCCAAGCCAGGTGAGACAGGCCGTGAAAGAAGTACTTAAGGGGGAGTGGTAACCGGTGTTGTACCAATTGCTTCTTCTACTGCCTGGAGAAGCTTATTACTCTGGATCGGTTTTATCACATATTTTTTGATTCCAAGGGATATCGCATCTTCTGCAGAGACGATATCGCTGTGCCCTGTGCACATGATTATCGGAAGATCAGGTCTGATTTGTAGGATTGCTTTGGAGAGCTCAGCGCCGGAAAGTCGGGGCATCGTCTGATCGGTGATAAGAAGGTCGAACTGATCGGGGGCTTCTGAGAATCTGAGCAGTGCTTTTTCACTGCTTGTTTCAGTATCAACAATATAACCGTGTCTTTCAAGCTGTCTCTTATGAAGCTTGACCAGCAGAGGTTCATCGTCGACCACAAAGATTTTTTTCACCTGGGGCAGGGAAGCCGGTGGCGTCGGTAGGATAGACTTATTGATGATTTCACGCTGCAGACTGTCACCACGTAACCTGGGGATAGAGATCCTTAATGTCGTTCCTTTTCCAGGGCTGCTACTCACCTCAACAACACCTTTAATACCTTTCACAATACCCTGTACTACAGCAAGTCCCATACCTGAGCCCTTGCCAACTGCTTTTGTGGTAAAGTACGGGTCAAAGATTCTGTCAATGGTTCGCTGATCCATGCCCACACCTGTATCAGTTACGGAAAGGATGACAGAAGAAACCGGGGTGCCGACTTCCTGCCTCTCGTGATCATCTATTGAAGATATATCGTCCCTGTATAGTCTGATTGTTATGGTGCCTTTCTGGTCTTCCATGGCATGAAACGCATTTGTGCAGAGGTTTATGACAATCTGGTGAATATTTGTAGGGTCAGCTAGAATATCCCCGCAATTTACGTCCAGTTGCTCAACTATTTCGATCGTTGCAGGCAGAGAAGGTTTGAGCAGTCTCAACGCTTCTTTGACGATGTTAAATGGATTAACTCTTAGATATCGATGCTCTTTTTTTCGGCTGTAGGTGAGGATTTGCTCAACCAGATCGGCCGCTCTTGCCGCCGAGATGAGTATCTCTCGTAGATCGCTTTTTGCCGGGTGATTTGCAGGAATACTGTTTTCAGCAAGCTCTGCGTAGCCAATGATGGCCATAAGAATATTGTTGAAATCATGGGCTATGCCACCAGCAAGACTGCCGATAGCTTCAATCTTCAGGGATTGGGCGACCTGCTCTTCCAGTCGCTGTTGCTCAGTAATATCCTTTGCCACGTGTACGAAATATCCTGAATCTTCTGCTATTCCAGGAACTGGGGTGAGAGAAATGTGGAAAGTCTTATCCAGATATTGGTGCTTGATGACAAGCATATTAGAGCTGCAATCTTTTTTCGGATCATTAAGAGAGCAGTCCTCACATGGTTCTGTGGTGCCCCTAAACAAACTGTGACAGGTTGCACCTAAGAGGGCTTCGGGCTCCATCTGAAAATAGTCAAAAGTCGCTCGATTCGCCTTTATAATGCGCATGTTTTCATCCTGAAGTGTAATGAGATCAGGAATTGCGTCAAAGGTTTTTTCCCACTCTTCTGTCTTTCGTATGAGATGATCTTCAGCCAGTTTACGCTGGGAGATATCATCGTAAACGGCAACGACTTCTCCAGTTGGGAGTTTATATATATGGTTGTCTGACCAGAAATGTCGCTCTGTGTCCTGATAGGCTCTGGCTAGAAGGGATTGAGGTATACCTGTTGAGAGTACACGCCTTAAGACGTCCAACAGGCCCATGTCTACAACACCTGGAAATACTTCTGTAAGTTTCCTGCCGATGACATTCTCGTATGTGGCCTTGCAGATTTGGAGGCCCGCAGGGTTGATACTCTTAATTAGGAAATCGTTATCGTCCAAAGGTTGATAGACCGTTACTCCACTACTGGAATGGTTGAAGAGCTGAAGGTAAAAAGATTCTATGCGTTGTTCCATTGCCAGGGCAAGTTTTAAGTCAGAAAGGTCAAGATCAACGGAGTAGATCATCTTGTCTCCGTCCCCGGTGTTCATCATCACCTGAGCTGAGTATATCGGAACCACGCTCCCATCTTTATGGCGAAATGTTCGTTCTGACGGGGACAGAGGACTGCCATTTTCAAACCACTGTGTCAAGCCATTGACAATTGTATTTTCTGTAGCTTCAGGAGGTAGTAATTCTTCAATTCTGCACCCCATGACCTCGGACTTCGTAAAGCCGTACAGTGATTCACATGTCTTGTTCCAATAGGTTATCCGCCGCTCCCTGTCATAGCCCTGGACAGCAATTTGAGGCAGATCGTCCATCAGATTGCGAAAGCGTGCCTCACTTTCTGCAAGTTCAGAGGTGCGCTGACTAACCTTATTTTCAAGATTCTCGATGAGGCCTTTGAGTTTTGCTGCCATCTGATTAAAAATACGTGTCAGCTGGCCCAATTCGTCCTGGCTGTTCTCTCTCAGCTGTATATCCAAATTTCCCTGCCCAAATTCATCGGCTGAAGTCGTCAACCGGACTATATTGAGCGTGATGGTATGGTGCAGGAGGTTGGCAATAAAAAACATAACAAGAAGTGCAAGAATTGTGATCATTGCTATGATGATTCCCGCCGTCTGATAGATAGTATCAATATTTTGTTGAGATGTTTTTACCTCCAGCTGCGAGGCTTTGATCAGTGCCACAGAGATGGGGGCGAGCACCGTTTCCTGGATAGAAAAATCATTCATTTTAGCTTGGATCTCAAAATCCAGAATTAATAGCTCATCGGCCAGTGAACGGAACTGGGTCAACAATCCAATGAGTTGTGCGACTCTGTCCCTCGCAATATCCGTAGATTTTTGCAAATCTGAAACGATAGTACTGTGGATATTAAATACAGATTGTAAAAGTGATCGTTGTCTGTGAAGCAGATAATCCTTGTAAAAGACGGATGCCTTGACATGTTGTTGCAACAAAGTGGGGTGTTGTGAAAGACTTTTCTCCAGCTCATAGGAAATATAATGGATTTTCGATTCAAGGCCCCATGCAGGCGCTGCACGTTTGGAAATGAGTTCGACTGCGACAATTGATGTGTCGGCAAAACGTTTGGCGGAAGCCAGATATATATTAATATCAACCTGGTTAATGAACGATTTATCTTTGAGATCTGAAGGGAAAAGAGTTTTTTCAAGATCACTGCTCAGAGATATAACCTTAGAGATCTGACGGACAGACGGTTGAGCATATTGAACATGGGCCTTCTGTAGGCCAAGAGAATTATAATTGAGGAAAAAATCACCGAGTAGCCGCCTGGAGTGTTCTAACCCACGGTCCATCATAAGCACCTGATGGCCAATTTCGGAGCTTTGGCGGATATCATCTTCAGCATTCTGGATATAAATGATGGAGATCCCTATAATCATAGCCATGAGGGAAATGAGTCCGAAAAGGAGGCTAAAAACATGACTGAATTTTCTGCTTATTCCCAGTCGGCTCCAATATGACATGAGAGATCCCATAAGAAATTGTTTTTTCACCGTAGAGTAATTCCTTTAGGATTATGGATAGACAATGTTTGCCTCCAGGCCTCTGAGCCCCTGGGCAGGATCTTCTAAAAGCAGAACATTGAAGGGGGCGCTGGCGCAATCACCAAATTGATTGCAGCTTAGGGGGCCAGTCACACCTTGCATGTCTATTGACTCGTATAATACGTCCCGCAATTTCTGGCGGCCAAGGTAAAGGGTCTTAGATTCAGTATGGATTACCGCTTTTTCTATTGAGGAAAAAAGCAATTCTGCAGCATCATAAGCGCTCAGATAATAACTTACCGCGGGCTCTTCCCCAAAGAGGTCTTTGTAGCGCTGATTCATTTCGTCGACTTTCAGTCCATGGGGTGTTTCCGGGCCGACGAAACACATCCCCCTTGCTGACTCGCCTACGGCTTCAAGGAAACTTTTTTCGACAAGGGCACCTGATCCTATCAGTAGTAGGCGATCCAAGGCGGGGAATTGTCGAGCCTGAATCAGCAAATGATTCGCTTCAGGTTGAAAGAGGGGGAAAAAGAGAAGGTCCGCCTCTGAATTGATAACCGCCGTCAGTACAGGTAGCATATCACTGTCTCTTTTATTGATAGCGGATTCTAAAACCATTTCTCCACCAAGAGCGAGAAAGGCTTCCCGAAAACTTTCAGTGAGGCCTTTTGTGTAAATATCACTATCATTAATAGTGGCTGCTTTTCTGAGACCTCGATTACTATATGCGTAGTTTGCCGCAACGGTCCCTGCATTTTCATCATTGGCTGCCGTTCTGAAGTATCCTTTTTGCCACGAAGGAGCAGCTTTTCCGGCAATTGATGTTAGAAATGGTGCAGAGTTGTTTCCTGATATCATCGTCAAACCTGCACTGGACATAGCTTCGGAGGTGGTGACGGCGGCTCCAGAGCATGTTGTACCGAAGATTGCCATTGTCTGAGGGTCTGCTATGATTTTTAGTGCCGCATTTGCACCTCCTTCTGCGGTGCAACCGGTGTCCTCGAGCTGGATTTCCACGCTGTGGCCTAGGAGTTTCTTTTCCCTTTTATCCAGAGCAAGTTCGAAGCCCCGGAGCTGTGCTTGACCTAATGGAGCAATCTTTCCGCTTATTGCCTGGATGACACCTATTTTCAGCGGTGCCTCGGGTTCGAGTTTCACACACCCTAAGGGGTCGCTGCATTGATAGGGTGGGGCGGGCTCAGAGCAACCAGTGAAAAATAACGAAAGAATAACAATGGTGAAAGACTGGTATCTCAAATATCTTAAATATTCCAATTAATAACTCCAGGCAGGACAATGAGTTGATGGAACTGCATATGCCTAATGATAATTGAAGTTTATAGGAACATTATTTGTTAGTCAAATGAAGTAGCTCATTATTATCACGTTCTCCAGGAGAAGACTTTTTCGATACTGTCTCTGGTCGTGTGCGGTAGTGTTTTCTTAGGCAAGCATGCAAGTCCAGCCAGGCTGGACCAGGTATCATCAAGTGATCTATACGTCAGATAAAAAACAAATTTCTGCCTGGTAGTGAGAGGAAAATTGTATAGAATTGGGAATCAAAGCCGCTTATAGGCGAACCATAAGCGGCTCGTTGCAGAAGAGCTGTTGGAGCTGAAATATCAAACGACTAAACAGTGTAGGGATTGGCCCTCGTGGTTATAGAAATCTCTTAATATACCATGCGGCAGCCTTGTCTAATCCTTCGGAAATTGAATACTCCGGAGTGTATCCGATCATATCCCTAGCCTTACTAATATCCGCTAAAGAGTGGCGAACGTCACCGGCTCGAAAGTCTCGATAGGTTGGTTCTGCTTTTTTGGCATCTGGGTAGATGGGAGAGACCCGGTCTTTTATGAGCGTAAAAAGTTCCGTGAGACTTGTGCGTTCACCAAAGGCCACATTGTAGACTTGGTTGCTGGCATCTTCCTTATCAGCTGTGGCGGCCATAATATTTGCCTGTACACAGTTTTCAATAAAACAAAAATCCCGACTGGTCTCACCATCACCATTGATAAACACAGTCTCATTTTCAAGTAAGGCAGCAAACCACTTAGGGATAACCGCAGCATATGCACCATCCGGGTCTTGGCGTTGCCCAAAGATGTTAAAATACCTGAGTCCAATCGGGTTGAAATTATATGTTTTGGCAAAGACAGAACTATATAATTCGTTCACGAGTTTTGTGACGGCGTACGGGGATAATGGGTTACCTATAACATCCTCTTGTTTTGGTAAATCCGGATGATCACCATAGGTGGAACTGGAAGCCGCATAGACAAACTGCTGTACCTTTGCGTCTCTTGAGGCGACCAGCATATTAAGAAAGCCGGAAATGTTGTTGGCGTTGGTGGTAAGAGGATCCACTATTGATCTTGGTACAGATCCAAGGGCTGCCTGATGCAACACGTAGTCGGCGCCTTTGCAGGCAGCGTTACAGTCCTCTATAGAACAAATATCTCCCTGAATAAATTTGAATCGTCCCCACTGTTCTTTACTCACCAGTTGCTTAACTTCATCAAAATTATGCTGGAATCCGGTTGAAAAATTATCAAGGCCTACAACATGTTGATCATGTTTCAGCAGGGTTTCAAGAAGGTTTGAGCCAATAAATCCGGCAACACCGGTAATGAGCCATGTTTTAGGATCTTGTTGCAGAGCTTCCAGACGTTTTTTGTATGTGAGCATTGATTTCCCAGGGAGAGGATTGAATGGTAAATTGAAACATGCTTTTTAATATGTTTGACGAAATGTTTCTACTTTCTGTGAAGAGATAAACGGTGTTGTGCTATAGTTGTATGTATGCGTAACGAAGAACCGATCATATCTAGCTAAATTCGGATTCTTGGCGAGTGCCGCAATAAATATAATAACACTACGTATAACAATTGCTGTAGTATTTTTCACATGGACGGATTGTTTTTACTTTCGCCTCAGAGAATCCGCTTGTCTTGGGTGAACATTTGTTCTGTCAAAATATGAAAATTGTTTTCACACAAACTATGTTTGTGAAAAAAGCTATATTTCCCAAATTATATTTAGTAACCAAAAGAGATAGGTTACTTCTTTATAGAAGTGTATCTAGAATATTGGGAATAAGACACATGTCTATCTAAAATTGATCAATTTTGTTATAAATCAATAGATGCAAACATATGAAACTGTGAGGCGTAGCGCGAGGAATATGCAGAGCTTTCAGATAAACGTAGAATTGGTGAGAAGAGTTTTTGTAACGCTTTTAATTTTAGCAAACCCACAAGCAGATTTACTATGAAATATATCATAACAATAGTTGGTATCATTTGGACTGCTACATTGGTCACTCTCTATTTTGTCTGGCCAGACCAGCCTATTGAGTCGAACAATATTGCGGCCACCGTCAATGGACATGATCTTGCCAAAAATGTGGTTACCAGCCAGGGCGCTAAAGTGGGGTATCATAGTGAAGATTATCCTGAGCTCCTCGATTCGGCCATAACCCGCGAACTACTTATTCAGGAAGCACAGCGACAAAATATCGACCAGGAAGAAAGTTTCAGGTTGTCTCTTAAAACATTCTATGAAGAATCTTTAATAAAAACACTCATGGATCGCCAGTATGATAAGCCTGCTTTAGCGATGACAGAGGCAGAAATTGATGTTTACCTCTCCTTTTATGGGAAAATAGTTACCTTCACAAGGTTGCAGGTTTCAGCATCCAATTCTGAGACGATTGTCTCTGATCAAGGTTCACAAAACGAGGTGTTATTCGACGATCTCGCCGAATCTATGAAGGTGCTACTCGCAGGTCTTAAGCCAGGAGAGCACACTATAAAATTTGATACTGGTACCGAGCGATACGCTATAAGGTTAGACAAGGTAGACGCTTCTGAAAACGTTCAGATCGAAAAACCGGATCATGAGCACGCTAGGCAAATTCTAGAGGGATATAAGCAACAGCAGCAGATCGATAATTGGCTCCATGAGCTACGTAATAAGGCTTCTATCAAAATTAATAACGGGTAAGAGAGTCCCATGGGAAAAACGATTAAGCGTAGGAAATACTTCATCAAAAAAGACTATCAGGGGAAATTACTTCTGAGCTGTTTTCTCATTGTTGTGGGAGGTGGTCTGCTGTTTAATGTTTTGCTGGGCCTGTTGTCCGCTGACTCTGTCACCATTTCTTACTCCAACCAGGAGCTGCAGTTGGGACGGACACCCTTTATGTTATTTAAACAGGGATTAGCCGCAAACTGGATACTTATCATCCTCGGAGGGGGCTTTGTTATGGTGGCGTCTTTGTTGCTTTCTCACAGAGTGATGGGACCTATGTATCGATTTGAAGCTACTCTGGACGATATGCTGAAAGGAGAATTGGGCACCACAATCCATCTTCGTGATAAAGATCAAGGAAAAGAACTGGCGCAAAAAATCAATGGTTTCAATAGCCAGGTTTTTGGTTCATTTCGTGAGATAAGAAAGAATAATAGCGCATTGAAAAATTTGATTGAACAGACGGCAGCTCTGGAGTTGCCAGAAGAAGAAAAAGAGCAACTTGCCAGTCTTTGTTGGTCAATGCAGGAGCATAACCGTAAAATAACCAAAAGCTGCAACTACTATACTGGCAGGGATGAATAGCCGAACCATCAGTATATTGATGTCTCTTCTGCTGTTTGTGCTGGTTCCTTTGGACGCCTGGGCTACGGTGCAAAGCAGATATGTGACGTTGCGCTATAGTAATCAACAGCTATTGCGAGACTTCAACGATGAGTTGGAGCTTGGTCGTAAGCTACGTTATTACCTGAAGAGCAAAGAGATTGTCACCGTTCAGGATGAAGTGCTAGCCAAACTAGATATTATTATTGAAAAAGCAGAAGTCGTATTAGACATGTTTCCTGCAAATCTACACATTACCTTTGTGTTGTTGGCTTCACGCAGGGACGTCGGGTCAATGTATAAGAGCAAGTATGGTAAAAGAGCAAATCACATTGCCTACTACTCCTTAAAAGAAAAGACCATCTATGTCTCAGTCGATGACACTAAGCTCCGCGTTATTGCACACGAGATTGGCCACGCTATTGTCGACCACTACTTCAAAGTCCGCCCGCCGTACAACATCCATGAACTTATGGCCCAGTTCACTGAAAAACATATCGGTGATTAGAGAGCTATAAAAAACGTCCTGCATCTAAGGAGATTTTTTAGTGCGCGATCTTATCCCGCTTGCAGTAGAGCGGGGTTACGAACAGGTTGACCGTCTTAGCACAACCCTGATTCAACCCCCAGTTTTCAGGCATTGTTGTTGGTGAGAAAATGTATCTTACTCTTTAGCTGAGAAGTAACTTTTAGCCTTTTTTAGTCTGTACAATTTTGAAGCCAACCATCCACATCAGTTTTTGTAACAGAATAGTCCCAACTACTTTGCATATAATGTATTATCTGTCCAATTTGCTCAGATGTGAGTTGTTGAATGGCCGGCATGATCTGGTTGAATGTTGTGGTGCCCACAGTAATTTCGCCCTTAAGTCCGTTTCGGATGATGCAGGGGATTTTGGAAACATTTGTTTTTAGATATTGGGATTCACGGATGGGTGGATAGAGTTTCAAAAATCCTTCGCCTTCGCGACCATGGCATTTTGCGCAGTTGGCAAGATACAACAGGGCACCTTTTTCATTGTCTTGAGCGAGGGTGACAAGGGGACTACAGAGCGACACAAATAGAACAACAATGATTAGAGCAATTGCTCTTTGACGATTATTTTGCATCGATAAATTCCCTTAAGTCCGCAATCAGCCTGTCAACATCCTTGGCATCGGTTCCGCTATAGTAACCGCGTATTCTTCTCTCTGTATCCACCAGAACAAAATGACCACTATGGATGTAACCATCGGGGTTCTCGTCGTCTTTTAATACGCCAAGCATATAGTCTTTTGCCATGGCAAAGATCTCTTCCTGCGGGCCGGTAACTAATTGCCATTTATCAGTTTTTATTTCCAACCCGTCGGCATAATTTTTTAATACCTCAACTGTGTCATGTTCAGGGTCGATGGTATGGGAAAAGAGGAGCACTCCCGGGGTGTCGGCAAAGGCCTGGTACACCCGGTGCATCTGCCTTTTCATCAGAGGGCAGATGGTGGTGCAGGTGGTGAAAAAGAAATCGGTTACGTAGACCTTGTCTGTAAATATCTCTTTTGTGACGAGCTGATTATCCTGATTGTAAAATTGAAAATCCTGAGTGACCTGGCCATAGACCTTAAATTTTTCATCAACCTTTTTCTCGCAACCCGTGATCAGTAGGCCGAGGATGAGAAAGAGCGTTGTGATAGTCAGGTCGTGAAAGGTGTGTTTTCTACAGCTGTTGTTCTTTGGAAACGAGATCATAGGGTGTCCAGAATTGATGAGAAAGTGAGAAGTGCCATAATACTAAAGAGAAAACTGTTGAGTGAGATGAAGAGCATTTTGTATCGAGGTTTTTTTACCATAAAAAGGTGAAATAAAAATCCTGCCACAAAAAGAGGGCCACCTGCGGCCAGGGTTAAACGAACTGACTGGGGTAAAAAGCTTGGCAATATTGTTAAAAGGAGCACGATAGATAAAAAGGCGAGCAGCCAGACAGCTATAATCTTTTTTACTCGTACTACGCTAAATCTGGTTATAAGATTTTGAAACTTGCCTTTTTTTCGGTAGTCTTCTGCATATTCCAGCAGGATGAGGCAGAAGTGTGGGGGTTGCCAGAGAAAGAATAGGGCCATTATTGCCCAGATGAGCGGGCTGGAAGTTTCACCGCCTGCACTGAGCCAACCGATATAGGGAGGAAGTGCGCCGGAGATACCACCCGGAATAAGAGCAAACTCTGAGATTGGTTTGAGTGGTGTATATATCAGGTTGTAGATGATAAGGGCGGCAACGCCAAGTGCCATCGGCAGGTAGTTGTTGCCACAAAAATAGAGCAGACTCAGTCCAAGTATGCAACTGACAAACGCGAAGATAGACGCGGTCTCTTTTGAGATTTCACCCGTTGCAACAGGTCGGTTCCTGGTCCTTTGGTATAGAGAGTCTGCTTCTTTTTCCTGCACCGAATTAAAAGATGCAGCACCCCAGGCAAGGAAAAATACTCCCAGAAAGCTGAGTAATAATTGATTGGTGAGTTCAGGGTGGTAAAGGAGGTAGCCAAAAGAGGTAGACGACGCAACCATGAGGACAAGAGGTGTCTTACCAAGCCTGGCATACGCACTGATACTCTTAATCATCTTCCTGTTCAAGCCACTCTTCATATGCTACTTGTGAAACGACGTTGAGCTTTGCTGTCATGTAAGAGTGTTCTGTTCCGCAGTACTCTGCACAGAGGATGTCGAATTCTCCTTCTTCTTTGGGTAGAAACCAGAGGTAGGTCGGAAGACCTTTGACAGCATCGACCTTCACTCTGAACGCTGGAATGAAGAAACTGTGGATGACGTCGAGGGATTCAATGTTGAGCTTGATAGGAGTGCCAACTGGTACCACTAGTTCATTCTCCGTCTCCTTGTCGTTATCATAGATAAAAATCCAGGAGAACATCTGGCCCAGGACTTCAACCTCGATGGCATCGTCGGGTACGTTACGTAAACCTGTATATGAGGACCAACCGACCCAGAACATAGAAAGAGCGATGAGTGTGGGGACAATGGTCCAGAACACTTCAAGCTTCCAGTTGTCACGGATATCTGCTGGAACCGGGTTTTTGCTTCGCCTGTATTTGACCACAAAATAGATCATCACCGCTGTGATGCCTGTAAGCAAAACAATGGATACCACAAAAATATACCAGAAGGCGCGATCCACCCCTATTACCGGATCCATACATTAATCCTCATAAAATCATATCGGGAAACTTATAATTAAGTATCTGTTCATAAAGGTTAAGTTATGAAAAATACTATCTAAATGCGACGTCAAAAAAGGTGAAGCTGATCATTATTGCCAGAAAACAGATGGTACTGAGAAATGATATGGTTATGGCCTTGCTTTCATATTTCAAATGCATGAAAAATAGTAAAACAAGGCTGACCTTAAAACATGCAATACCAAGAGCGATGGGGACATTGAAAACCCCCATGTCAAAGTAACTGACTCCTACGGTCACACCTGTAAAGATGATCAGGACTATAAGGACCGAAGCAAGCTTGGTATAACTCATCATATGTTGGGTGTTGGCACTCATTAATAGTTTCCTCTGATGGTGTCCCAAAAACTCTTCATCCAAAGTCTTGGATGTGCTGAGATGTTGTAGTAATTCATAGACTTAATAGATGAAGATTTTTAATCGAACCATTTTCAATTTAAGGTGACTACGATTACGCCTTTTACAGAACAAGATAAAATAACGGGAAAACAAAGATCCAGATCAAATCCACCAAATGCCAGTAGAGTCCAGAGTTTTCAAGCATGGCAAAGCGATTTTCATTCACCTTGTTGGCTGCAACCAGCACAAAACTGATGGACAGAAGCGTCATGCCAATGATGACGTGGAGCCCATGTAGTCCGGTTATCACGTAGTAGAGACCAAAAAAAATGTTTTCTCCTGGGGGCCCGTTCACAAGTGTCTCGGAGTTGGGGTAGATGTCGTGATGAAATTTGGCACCCCATTCGAAATACTTGTTAATAAGAAAGACGACTCCACAGAAGATGGAAAACCCGATGAGCCCAAGTGCAAGTTTTTTTGATTTAAGGCGAACGGCGGTAATGGACGCAGCTACAGTAAAACTACTCAGTAGTAAGATGATGGTGTTGATAGCACCAATAACCCTGTTGAGTTGTTTCCCGCCTACCACGAAATCTTCGGGGTAGGCGTGAAAATATGCAGCGTAGAGAACAAAAAGTCCTCCGAATAGTATTATTTCCGAATAAAGAAAGAGCCACATTCCCAAGCGGATTCCTAAAAAGTCACTGGAACTTTTCATACAACTTCCCTTTGTATTGCAAAGCATCTCATATGAAGTCTACGATGATCTGATTTATTATTGAAAAATATCATGATTTTGCGGCCGCTTTTTTCAGTATGTCAGAAAAATCGTAGGGGTAGTCTTTGATTACTGGCTCATCTACGAAATTGTGCACTGGTGGAGGGGAGGGAACAGTCCACTCTAAGGTCACCCCACCCCATGGATTAGCAGGAGCAACGTGTTTCTGTTTAAGACTCAGCATCAGGTTAAACAGCATGAGCAGTAGGCCGAAGAACATGATGGTGCCACCAATGGCTGCAAGTGCATTACCCTGAGCAAATTGTGGAAGGTAATCATAGTAACGACGTGGCATACCTTGCATTCCGAGAACAAACATCGGTACATAGTGGAACATGAAACCAACAGTGGAAAGAGTTGCTGCGATATATGCTTTTTTAAAATCATACATCACACCAAACATTTTAGGCCACCAGTAGTGCAGACCGGCAAAGAAGGCAAAGCCGGTACCACCAAACATGGTGAAGTGAAAATGGGCCACGATAAATTGGGTGTCATGCACATGAATATCAGTTCCTGCTGCACCAATCACCAGACCGGTTAAACCACCAACGGTAAACAGGTAGATGAATATCAGTGAATAGAGCAGAGGCGGCGTCATCTCGATTGATGCTTTGTACATGGTGGCAACCCAGGAAAAAACCTTTACAGCGGTTGGGATGGCCACAAGAAAAGTGAGCAGGGAGAAAACAAAAACGGCAGTATCACTTATTCCGCTTGTATACATGTGGTGAGCCCAGACCAAAGAGCCCGCAACGGCAATTCCCATGGAAGAAACAACAATAGCCTTATAGCCAAAAATTGCCTTTCTGGAAAATGTCGGTATGATTTCGGAAATAATACCCATGCCAGGAAGAATCATCACGTATACAGCGGGGTGAGAGTACATCCAGAACAGATGCTGGTAGAGGATAGGGTCGCCGCCCTTATCTGGATCAAAGAGCCCCACTCCAAAGAGTCGTTCGAAGACAACAAGCAGTAGGGTGATAGAAACCACTGGTGTTGCCAGTAGTTGCACCCAGCCTGTAGCATAAAGCGACCAGGTGAAAAGAGGAATTTGCATCCAGCCCATATCTTTATGCCGCATTCTGTGCACGGTGGTAATAAAGTTTAACCCCGTGAGCATGGAGGACATTCCAAGTATAAAGGCGGCCATGACGGTCAGTGGGACGTTGTGATTGGTGGTCACACTAAATGGCACGTAAAAGGTCCAGCCGGTATCGGGAAAACCGCCTCCGGTGAAGAGTGAGACTATGGCCATCAGGCCACCCAACATATATAGATACCAGGAGAGCAGGTTGAGTCTTGGGAAAAACACATCATCGGCTCCCAGTTGGATAGGTAGAATAAAGTTACCAAAAATTGCAGGTATACCTGGGATGACAAAGAGGAAAATCATAATCACCCCATGCAGGGTGAAGGTGGAATTGTACATCTTCGCCCCCATGATTGTGGGGCCTATTGTCATCAGTTCCATTCGAAGGAGAAATCCGAGGGTGATGGCCAGGGTAAACCAGAACATAACCGCCCAGAAGTACATGATGGCTAACCGCTTGTGGTCATGGGTCAGCAACCATGCTTTGATTCCGGTAAGGTGCGCCGGGGCGGGGGTCTCATAAAAAGATTTTACATCAGACATGGTGTGTGATTTCCATTAGCCCGAAAATTCCATGACCATTTCAACAATCAATTGTTAATGTCATAATATTTCAGGCGGTTGTTATCTTAACCCGTGTAGATATCGGGTCAGTTATAGCCGATCTTTTCTTAGCAACCTAAAGAGGTAAAAGCCGCCAAGTCCAAGAAGCAGGAGGATGGAGACCTTCATGATCGTAAAGATTTGCTGGTTTCTTTTTGGGTCGCCGTTCAGGCAATAGGCGAGGAAGCGACGAATTGAAGTTGTTGGAGTTCCTTTGTCTGCTTCCGACAGGGCAAGATCTATATCTCCTGAAAGAAAGGCGCCGTACACATACTTTATTATTTTACCATCTTTGGCCACAGCCACCATGGCGGATGGGTGAAGAAAAAGACCAGCGCCTGCCGGTTTAAAGGTGTAGCCGATACTATCGGTGACCAGTTTAATGTTGTGTAGGTCACCTGTTAGAAAAGACCAAGAATCTGTTGAGAAATAATCTTTTAGCATGTTGCTGTAATTTCTCTTTGCTTTAGCAGCATCTTTTGGTGTTTCCTGATCGTCAAAACTAAAGGTTATGATGTTAAAAGAGTCGCGATCAATTTTTGTTAGCTGGAGCGCCAGTGCCAGGTTGGCTAAATCAAAGGAGCAGATCCTGGGGCAGTTAAAGTAGACAGGCAACAGCAGCGTTGGTTTGTCTATGAGCTGGCCAAGGCTCACCTTCTCACCTTTTTCGTTTGTAAAAGTGGCTTCAAGGGGGAGGTATTCTCCTCCTTTTTCAACAACACCCGTTGGCTCTTCAATAGCTTCTGGTTCTGATGAACCAAAAACTATCTCTCCTGAGATGTTAATAAGAAAAACAAGCAGGAGAGGAGTAAGCCAAAGATGATTTGGACATCGCACCATATTTATTTTATTGCACCGGTGCTGAGGTTTACAACCAAAGTGGCGTGGACTTTATGTTTTACCTTAAAAGAGTCTCTTCCTTCACCGTGGGCAAGGATAATTGTGGTGTCTGCTGCTGGATCTATAACACCATCTTTTGCATCGCCTGAGTTGAGTGGGATGGTAAATTCAATAGTTGTTACTCCACCTTCTTCTGTGCCGCTAACGACAGTTACCTGATCAATACCGCCTACTTTTTTGTCGCTTTTGTGTTGGGTGGCCGCTGTTCCAAATTCGTCAGAAATTTTTACTTTACCCTCTTTTACATAGCCGATGATGATGTTGGCATCTTTCATCTTTTTGCTTGGGTTAAAACCTACTGCGACCCAGCTCGTGGTGGGGGCGGAAAGTTTTACAGCCAGCTGGTCCCCTGCAACACTCCAGGCAAACGTAATTTTCTTCTCGGTGAGAGAGTGCTGATACTCAGTGCTTTGGGCCACGGTTACCATCAAAAATAGCGCAAAAATTGTGGCTGCAGCGGCAGCAAAAGTCTTCTTGAACATGAATTTTCTCCTTGGAATAATTATATGATTTAGTAGCTAGGCTTATCCGCCATAGATGAGTTCTCCACCTGAGAAGCCGAGTCCACCGGCGCAAGCTAGGCAGAGGGTGTAAATCAGAAACATTTTTCCGGGGGCGGCACCTTGCAGGTTGGCTCGAATTGAAACCGCCAGTAAGACCGTAAGTACCGCGGCCAGGATAAATTTAATAATAATAAAAACACTCATGGTTGCACCAAAAAACTGCTGCCAGTCAAGGTAGCCTGCTACAATAGTTGGAACGATAAAGAGAATACCAACAACAGAGCAGTGGAGCGCGCTTTTTGTGTAAGCAGGTTTTTTGGTAATAAGCGCCATCAGGCCAAAGAAGAAGCTACCTATCACCATACCCATGGGAATATGGGTAAGAGCAGGGTGGAGGGGGTGGGCGAAGCCGATCGCTTCGAGGGTACTGAAGATTAGGTCCGTCATATTTCACCTCGGTGTCATATTGCAGTAATCTTAAAATGACTCAGTTAGTCGGTCAGGTGGTTGTGAAGTTGTACTTCTCTATGGCTGTAATACTATGGCAGATTTGCTGAAGAATCAAGCTATTGAATCGAGATGCTTACGATTTTCCAAACGAAAGGAGTAGTAGTTTATGGGAAATATCAGAATCCCGCGGTTATGGTACCGGTAAGGTGTCTGATTATTTTATAATGGTATCAGGATTGCCTTGTAAGATCGGGTTATTTTTTTCTGTTCCTTATGACCTTCGCCGGATTACCCACAACAATTGAATAATCGGGAACATCTTTTGTTACCACTGACCCTGCACCAACCACGCAACCTTTACCGATGGTGACTCCATCAAGAATAGTTGCAGATGCTCCAATCCAGGTATTGGCTCCTATGGTGATAGGCCCACGGGAATAAATTCCCTGGTACATAATTGGGGCTTCAAGGTCGTCGAGATTGTAGCGGGCACCACCGATGTAACAGTTACCGGCAATGAGTACGTTGTTTTCAAGAGTAATGGAACTGATACTGGAAATGATGACGTGGGCTCCGATATCGCATTCATCGCCGATGTATAGGGAACCAACTTTGGACTGGATGACAGATCCCTTGCTGATAATTGAATGACTGCCTATGGTCATAGTGCAATCTGGGCCGGAGCCTCCATCAAGAAGAGTGTGATCATCAATGGCGACATTGTCTCCTAATTCAATGTGCCCCGGGGTGCGGAGGATGATTGCCTTGCCAAGGATGAGGCTTTTTCCGCAGGTTTTAAAGAGAGATGACAGCGATATCTTCCTGGTAAGGTAGCCAAGCCCCCCGCCAAGGTTGGCAAAGAGAAGTTGAGCTACCTCAAATTGTACGAGTTGGAAAAAACTTGAACTCCTACCAAGAACCTTTACCCTGTATCTCGACAGCGGGTTTCCTCCATGGTGCAACTGTTTTGAGAGGACTTCTTTCTCTATTGTCTGTGTATCGCGCTGGTTTGATTCAGTCATCTCTGGCCTTGTCCTTAAAAATTATTTTTTCAGTTTTAACCAGTTGTTTTTCAAGTACCAGCGAGCTGATTCAATGATTCCCTCTTCGTTGCTCCAAAGAGGAGTGTAGCCCAACACCTCTTGCATTTTTCTGGTGGAAAAATTTCTGTCTTTTGAATAGAAAGCGACCCGCCTACGATAGATGGGGGGCTCGATTTTAAAGGGTCTGCAGAGTAGTTCGCAGATATCTCCCAGCAAAAAGAAGGGTCCTATGGGAAGGCGCAGAACACGTAACTGTGTATTGTATTCTTTTGCCATAATGGTAGCCATGTCTTCTAGACGAATGGGCTCAGTGGCTCCTATGATAAAGGCCTCACCAAGAGCCTTTTCTGCCGTGGCGGCAAGAATAATTGCGTTTGCAAGATCTTCAACATGGACCAGATGATACCAGCACTTGCCCTTACCGAGGATCGGGAAGACTTTACCCGCAGCCATCTTAAAGAGTTTTAAGAGTCGCGGCTCACCCGGTCCATAAATGGCACAGGGCCGGATAATCGTGTATGGGAATGGTTGGCTTGCTGTAAATGTTTTGAGCCACTCCTCCGCCTCAACCTTCGTTCTCTGGTAGCCGTCACCAGGACTGAAAGGGGACTCCTCGCTGCCGGGAGGATTTGGAATGTGTCCATGAACTCCCATGGTAGAGACGTGGACCAGTCGTTTGAAATTTGGATTCTTTAGCCCTTCTGAAACGATCAGCTGAGTAGAGACCAGATGCACATTTCGATAGTCCTGTTCGGTGCTCTTGGCTTCTCTGAAGGCTGCAGCCACATGGAAGACATACTCCACATCCTGCATTGCGGCTTTCACCGTAGCTTCGTCGTACACTTCTCCACGAAACCAGGTGATATCCATGCCCTCAAAAGGCTGTACGTTTGAAGAATTTCGGGCAATGGCATTGACCTTAAGACCTTGTGCCAATAATTTTGTGACGAGTACCTTGCCGGTAAATCCGGTCGCCCCGGTAACCATGACTTTTGTGCCCTGTGGTATGGAATTATTCATTACGCTCTCTAATCTGTTTAAGTAAATAGCTGGGTTTTGACCCAGCTATACAGTTCGTCTACTCTTTTCTTGTGAGCTGTGTATACGTGCTCTCGTTCCACAAAGGCTCGACCGTTTTTGCCAAGTTTGTAACGTAATTCTGGGCTTTTGGCCAGCTCAACTATGCCAGCACCGAACGCTTTTGGATTTGCATCGGCAAGATAGGCTTCCTCATCAGTTACTATCTGGGTGTGTGTGTATAGCTTGGTGAGGAGGACCGGTTTGCCTGAGTGCAGATAAGGGAAAATCTTCATGGGGGTGTTTACCCCCTTGACCCTGGGAGCGACAAGTATATCTGCATCGGCTAGGTGTGCATCAAGTTGATCAAATGGACGAGGTCCAAGGAAGTGAACATTTTGTCCAACGCCCAGGGCCTCTGCTTTTTGGGTGTAGAAGTCAATATCTTCGGGGATGCCACCAATAATGACCAATTCTATCTTGACATCTTCTTTGACCACGTAGGGCATACTCTCAACAAGAAGGCCTACCCCCTGATATTCTTCGAGGTTACCACAGTACAAGAGGATTAAACCTTCTGAGTTAATCTCTTTTCTTACAAGGCCAGTGGGCGCAAGGTCTGGATTTTTAAGCTGTGAAATGTCGTGAAGAGTGACTGTCTTAGACGATTGGTTCTTCTCACATAACTCCCGAAGAGCGTGACACACGGGAGCATTGGCAAGAGCCCCTTTCATGGCACGCGCTTCAAACCAGTTGAAGATCTTTGCAATTGGTTTAAGCTTTGGATTCTTTTCAACCATTTGCTGGGCGATGGAGGAATCAATGTCGTAGATGTAGGGGATCTTATAAATCATCTTCATCAACATAGCGATAAAGACAGACTCTTCTCCTGCATGGATGAGGGAGTATCGTTTCGAATGAACTTTTTTCCATGTGTAAAAGACCATGAAAAAATCGATATAGATCTTTTTTAGGGAAAAACCGGGACGAACACCTTTGACATTACGAGTAAAAGGAACACGATAGACAGAAACCTTCGGTAGGTCGATATCCTCACCTTCTGGATAGACAATCATATCTATCGTGGTATCATCTCTTTCAGACAGGGCCCTCACCACGAGCTGCACATCAATGGGGGTTCCCCTGTTTATGAAAAATGGATGGGGTGCCAGTACCAGCACATCTAATTGTTCACTACTCATTTGTGTGGTCATCTAGTCCTCTTGAAAACCTTTTGGATGGTTAACATGCCAATCCCAGGCTGTGGTCAGAATACTCTCAAGGCTGTTAAACTCCGGTTTCCAGTTGAGTTCTTTTGTGATGAGTGCGGCGGAACCAACGAGGGCTGCCGGGTCACCTGGACGCCTTGGTGCGTAGCTGTACGGTATTTTTTTGTTGGTTACTGTCTCTGCGGTTTGAATTACATCGAGTATGGAGTAGCCGTTACCGTTGCCGAGGTTGTATTTTTTACTCTCACCACCTTCCAGCAAATGGAGGAGGGAGAGGTGATGGGCCTGGGCCAGATCTTGGATGTGGATGTAATCTCGAATGCAGGTGCCATCGGCAGTGGGGTAGTCTGAGCCGAAAATCTTCAACTCATCCCTTTGACCAAGTGCGGTCTGTAGGACGAGAGGAATGAGGTGAGTTTCTGGGTCGTGGTCCTCTCCGATCTCGCCGTCAGGGTCTGCACCTGCGGCATTGAAGTAGCGCAGGCAGACCGATTTCATCCCACTGGCGTGATCTAGATCGCCTAGTATTTGTTCCATCATGAGTTTGGAACGGCCATAGGGGTTGATCGGGTTTTGCGGACAGTCCTCTACGAGCGGCAGTTGTTCGGGTTCTCCGTAGGTCGCACAGGTAGAAGAAAATATAAATTTGAAAATATTGTGTTCCACCATCTCTGTTAAGAGGTCGAGAGTTGCGCTGATATTATTCTTATAATATTTAAGAGGTTCCTGCACCGACTCTCCAACATAGGCAAAGGCGGCAAAGTGCATTACGGCTTCTATCTTGTGGTTGGCGAAAATCTTTTTAAGAAGGGTCGTGTCAGCCATCTCGCCCTCGTAAAAAGGACCCCACAGGACGGCCTGGCGGTGTCCGTAGCTCAGGTTGTCCAGAACAATGGGTTTTATTCCATTCTGATGGAGATACTTGCACATATGGGAGCCAATGTAGCCCGCTCCTCCGACGACTAAAATCTCTTTCATAAACATGCTTCCTGTTTGTAGATTACCTTCGATATTTCAAGTTCTTGCTGCCTTGTGGACCACTGTAACAAATTGGCCATTTCTCCGGCAAGGGTATTTAGTACTATGGGGGAGATAGTGGCTGGAGAGTCAGGGAAAAGTCTTCTAAAGACCAAGTCGTCCAGGTGGCACGCCATCTCTTCACCTACACAGTACTGAGTAAGTCCAATGTAAAAGGAGGTCTCGTCAATCCGCTTATTATCTTCTGTCAGTGGCACAATATAGGATTGGATGACTGTTGGAAGGCTTGATCCGAAGAGCTGAAAGGCGATGGTACACTGATCATAGCTTAGGGTATTGCTATATTTCTGGCGGTAGAGTGCCAAGAGTGTAGAAGGCGTTTGGGCAGGACTTCCGTAGGGAAGGTTGTTGAACATGAGGACGTCCTTTATCTGTTCTTCCGGAAACAGTTGTTGCAAAGACTTTTTTACCACATCAAATGCTGTGGTAAATTTCACCCCGACAATCTGGAGTATGTCGCCTGATTTGTCTTCTTCACGGTCCACCACTTTGTAGTGGGGCAGGATGCGATCCGAGGCCATCGGTTTGCCATCTCTTGTCCCCGGTACAAACCCATGATGGGTGGACATTATTTTCGTCTGATAGCTATTGCCTGAAATTGCATTCTGAGTCTCTTCATGGAAGGTGTCAGCGGTTTGCTGATGAGTTGCCCATGGTTCTGAAGGGTCAATGCAGTCTTCCCAGTGTGTACCTTCGATGGAGTAGTCTTTCCAGGGTACAATGAAGAGAAATCTGGAATTCCCATCTTTTGTCACTTTGGTTGCAAAGGAGGTTGGAGAGTTGAAAAGTGAGGGGACGATCACATTCATGCCCCTGATGAGAGTGAGCTTTTCAAGTTCTTTTGGGATGCTTCCAAGGCCCAACTCATCTTTAAACCAGGAACCGGTGCAGATCGCGATCTTTTTTGTGAAAAGGCGGATCTCTTTCTTGGAGAGTTTGTCGTAAAGATGGACTGCAAGGTGATTGTTCTTCGTTCTCTCAATCTTTACAACCTTCATCTGGTTGGCGATTTCGGCCCCGAGTTTTGCTGCGCTCTCCATAAGAGCGATGAAAACTCGTTCGGGATCTTCGCAAATGCCATCGTACCAGAGGGCACCGCCTCGAATATCTTCTTTTTTCATGTGAGAAAAACGCTCGTCGACCTCTTTTTTTGTAAGTATCGTGGGGCGTTTGTGTAGGTTCTTCGTCAGTTTTCCTCTGCATACGAGTTTTTCTATCATGCTGTAGAGGAGAAACGCGATTCTAAAGGCTTCGGTTCCCTTCATAGTAAAGCCGGTAGTAGGTAAAAGACAGGGGAGTGGTTTTACCTGGTGGGGAAAAAGATGATAAAAACGCTGTTTTTCGCGGATAGATTCAACAACTCGTTTAATATCCATGGTCTGCAGATAGCGAAGACCGCCGTGGATGACCTTTTGGGAGTTGGCTGATGTGTGCTGACCAAAATCATCTTGTTCTACGAGAACAGTTTGTAACCCGTTGAGCGTCGATGTGTACGCCATTGAGGCGCCGTAAATTCCTCCGCCAATAACAAGAAGATCGTGGATTTGTGTGTCGTTGTCAGGGGAGTATCTTTTCATGGTGTACTTGTGAATAAGGGTAAATCATCTGTCTTTCCCGAAGCTTGTACGGGAAAGGATGGATGCTGTAGGGCTGTTTAATTTTGTACCGTTTTGAAGGGCTTTTTGTCGGGTAAAAAGGATACCACAGTGCAGAGAGGTAGAAACAAATCCCTGCACTGTATGTTATCTCTGATTAATGAACCTTGATTTTGGTCCAGCCTTCTATGGGGTTACACGGTTTTTAAGCAGCGTGTCGAAGTAGTCGATAGTTTTGACGAGCCCATATTCAAGCGTAACCTTAGGGGTCCAGCCAAGCTTATTTTGGGCAAGAGTGATTTCAGGCTTTCTCTGTTTTGGGTCATCCTGTGGTAGATCGATAAAAGTCAGGGGCGATTTGGAGTTCGTCATCTTGATGATGAGTTCTGCAAGTTCTTTTATCGTAAACTCTCCCGGGTTTCCCATGTTCATGGGCCCTATAAAATCATCACTGGCGGACATGAAGCGGAACATCAGTTCGATGAGGTCATCAACATAGCAAAATGATCTGGTCTGGCTTCCATCGCCATAGATGGTGATCGGTTCATTTTGTAATGCCTGGATAATGAAATTTGAAACAACACGCCCGTCATTTGGATGCATGTTTGGTCCGTAGGTGTTGAACAGTCTACCTACACGGATGTTCACATTATGTTGTCTGTGATAGTCAAAAAAGAGGGTTTCTGCACATCTTTTTCCCTCGTCATAACAGGATCTTATTCCGATTGGGTTGACATTGCCCCAGTATGATTCGGGCTGTGGATGAACAGATGGATCGCCATACACCTCGCTGGTTGAAGCCTGAAAAATTTTGGCTTTGACTCTTTTGGCAAGGCCCAACATATTGATTGCACCGTGGACACTTGTTTTCAGCGTTTGTACAGGGTCATGCTGATAGTGAATAGGTGATGCAGGGCAGGCAAGGTTGTAGATTTCATCTATTTCCAGATATAGTGGAAAGGTTATGTCATGCCGAATAAGCTCAAAATATGGATGTCCCAGCAAGTCTACAATGTTATCTTTAGTTCCAGTGAAGTAGTTGTCGAGACAGAGAACCTCGCAGGACTCATCTAACAGTCTCTTGCATAAATGTGAGCCAAGAAAACCTGCACCGCCAGTGACAAGAATTCTTTTCTGTTCTGTTTTCATAAAAACGACCTTATATCTATTGTCATGCGTATTCTTTTGCCGAGTATTCGGTATGTATAAAGGAGTATTTTGGAGAGTATATTAATCAGGGATGTATACTACACTACGCATGCCTTTCCCATTAAAGAATGAATAAGTTGAGATTTTTTTCTTGGATTTCTTTGAGATGGCATCGCACCTCCCTCGGGCGTGGGACTGGAGTGTAGATATTGGCAGGTATTTCTCTTGGGGTACACCAAGGTAGATATTTTTGAATCTTGGGTCCTTAGCATTGCCTATGGCGACTCTTAGTACTATCTTCTTGCTTTTTATGCGTGCTTGTCTGGCTTTTATGTCAAGTAGACTCGACGTAATGGAACTGGGAACGGTGATTTATGTATGTTCAACAGAAAATATGATTGAGTTAAGATGATGAATTGCAGAAACTATACGTTATTTCAGGTGCTTTATGTCCGTTGAAACGGAGTTGCCGTTAAAAGGGATAACCGTCCTGGAGCTTGGGCACACCGTTATGGGTCCTACCTGCGGTCTTGTGCTCGCAGATATGGGCGCAGATGTCTTTAAGGTTGAACGTACAGGTAAGGGTGATGACACCAGGTGGTTGAAAGGTTTTGGGTCTGGATTTTTCACTTATTTTAATAGGAATAAAAAATCAATTTCCGTTGATTTGAAACATCAGAAAGGAAAAGAGATATTCCTGCAACTTGTAGAATTATCAGACATACTTATTGAGAATTATGGGCCAGGAACAGTCGACCGCCTGGGGATTGGATATGATGTGTGTCGTGAAGTTAATCCGAAGCTCATTTATTGTTCCCTTAAAGGCTTTATGCCAGGGCCCTATGAAAAAAGACCTGCTTTGGATGAGGTTGTGCAGATGATGGGTGGTCTTGCCTATATGACCGGACCTTCTGGGAGACCTCTTCGAGCTGGGGCCTCTGTTACTGATATTCTTGGTGGGAGCTTTGGAGCCATTGGCATTTTGGCAGCCTTGTATGAAAGAGAGCAGACCGGCAAAGGAAAGCTTGTTCAGGCGAGCCTCTATGAGTCCGTCGCCTTTTTATTAGGACAGCATATGGCTGTGGCAGCAGTAACAGGAAAAGCAGTTCCACCTATGCCAGAGCGTGGTCGGTCTTGGGGGGTATATGATCTCTTTGATACGTCCGATGGTGAAAAAGTTTTTGTAGGTATTACCTCTGACAGGCATTGGTTGAGGTTGTGCAAAACCTTTGCTTTTGACGACTGGGAGGTGGAAGGAAGGCTTGCTACCAATGAAGGCCGACTTGATGCCCGAGGCTGGTTTTTACCCGAACTTGCAAGGCGGTTTAGTTTACTTTCTAAAAAAGAGCTTATGGCGCTTGCAGAAAAAGCAGAGATTCCTTTTGGCCCAGTCAATCAACCAATGGACCTCATGGACGATCCACATATGAATGAATCTGGTGGCTTGTGTCTGGTTAAGACACCTGGTGGGGAACATGTAAAACTTCCCAAGATCCCTCTTCGTATGGGAGGCGAGTCCTTTGAACTCCGCAATCAACCTCCTGAGGTGGGTGAGGGGTCTCGGCGTATATATCAGGAGTTGGGGTTGAGTGAAAATGAAATTGAGCAACTTATAATAGAAGGGGTATTGCAGGTGGGGGACGATGAAGAACATTCTCGCCTCTGAGAAGGTTGCGGCCTATTCCCACGCAGGAACTATCCCCGTGTTTATTATTGGTCTTATGGCCCTTCTTGTTACTGGAGCAGGAAATAGTGCCCTTCAGCTTGTCGCTCTTGTCTACGGATTTTCAGCTATTCTCCTTTTCAGTTGCAGTTTTCTCTATCATGCCAACAAGAAAAGAGAGAACGATAAGAGTCTGTGGCGAAAACTTGATCATACAGCGATTTTTTTTCTGATCGCCGGTACCTATACTCCCATCTGTTATATCTACCTTGATGGAACAATGAAGTGGTCGATACTTGGCGCTCAGTGGGGGCTCGTTTTTGCCGGTACTGTTTTTAAATTGTTTTTCATTAATGCTCCCCGCTATATCGGCACGCTTATCTATCTTATCATGGGGTGGATTGTCCTTATCCCATTCCCAACGCTTGTCGATACAATGGCAGGTCCTGCCCTTACAATGCTAATTGTGGGGGGTGTTATGTACACCGTGGGTGCCATTATCTATGGCTTTAAATGGCCGAATCCTTGGCCGGATATTTTCGGATTTCATGAAATATTTCATGTTTTTGTTTCTGCTGGAGCCGTACCACATCTTGGTATGGTTTTCTGGGGCGTCCGTTATGCAGTGATGCAATGAACGGGTAGTTTTCTACAAACTGCCAATTAGCCTAAGTTTATCATTATGTTCAAAAGGGATCTCTTTAGAATATCACCCAATAAATGAGTCGATTACCTCAAAAGAAAATGTAGAAGATTGTTGAAATATTGATCTGAAATGATATCATATCATCTGGAGTGCTATGTGTGATATGATACTATATTAAATAATATGAATTGGAAGGGTTATGTCTATAGTTTTGATTGGTGGAGAAAAGGGCGGAACAGGGAAAACAACCTTGGCCACAAACTTAGCAGCGATATTGGCCATGGAGGGAAAAGATGTTCTCTTGATGGATACTGATCGCCAGGGTACCGCTTCGTTTTGGTCTGCTGTCCGTGAAGAGGCTGAGGTGGAGCCACGAATAGCCAGTGTTCAAAAGTTTGGCAAAGGTCTTGCTGGCCAGGTACAGGATCTTGCTACCCGCTATGATGAGGTGATAATAGATGCAGGAGGTCGGGATTCCATGGAGTTGCGTTATGCCCTTGGTGTGTGTGATACCGCCTATATTCCTGTTCAACCATTTCAGTTTGATATCTGGACTATCAGGCAGATGGATGAACTGGTTTCCATGGCCAAAGGTTTTAACCCCGACTTGCGTGCCCATATCGTACTTAACCGAGTATCAACGAATCCAGCGGTGAGGGAAGATAATGAGACCAGAGACTTTTTCAGCGGAGAAGGATTTGAAAATTTATCGATACTGGAACCAGTTATCCATGAGCGAATAGCGTATAGAAAATCGGCAAGGGACGGTTTGTCTGTTGCTGAGTGGAAGGCGGACAAGAAGGCGAGGAATGAAATGAATCAACTTTTTGAGGAGATATACCGTGGCTGAAAAAAAGAAACCGGCTCTACGTTCCACTCCATCCATAAAGAAAACTCCAAGCCTGGATCAGTTTGCAGCTGCCGCGGGCAAGAGGAAGATTGCGGAAGAGGAGTTCTATCCATGGGAGGATCCACGCATTCGCGAGGATGTGAAAAAGAACCTTCCGTTACGGTTGCCCGAACCCCTCTATATGAAATTGAAATATATCGCCGACCATACACCGTATAGTATGAATTCTTTTATTTTAGAAAAACTGACAGAAGAGATAGAAGAGGAAATCGCCTCGTTACTCGGATGACTGCACAGTGAGTGGTTTTTCTTGAGCTTCTTCCGTCTATCTTCCCGTTCCCGATAGGAAATGAGAAGGTAGACGGAAGTAACAGTGGCAGGTGGGAGAAAACGTGCAGTTACGGTTTCATCTCATATTGGTCTTTCATTTCATACACATATGTTTCCCACAAGTAGGACATTCTTGAACTGTTCTTTGCAGGACGTTTTA
The DNA here is from genome assembly GCA_047619065.1 of Desulforhopalus sp. Classification (GTDB taxonomy): domain Bacteria; phylum Desulfobacterota; class Desulfobulbia; order Desulfobulbales; family Desulfocapsaceae; genus Desulforhopalus_A. The sequence continues at coordinate 37,802 of JBLHNA010000008.1, read as the reverse complement.
CCATACGACGGCAGATGTTCTGCTGGATAAGATTGGTTGAGCCTTTTGTGTATAACTGCAGTGCAAATTTAGAAAAGTCTCGGATCATTACATCGAAAATCTGGTCAAGAAGTTGCTCATCAATGCCCTGTGATTTGGCATTTTCAAGGATTAACTGTCCGTACACAACAAGAGTAAAGAGTTCCCCGAGATTGAGGAGGAAATCAAAGTCTTTTATCTGGTCTTTGCTCGGCTTTCCAAGGATGAGAAGGAGTTTGAGTAATCTGATCTGTTTTTTGAAGATTTTAATATTTGGTTGGTTGTACTCGCTGTAAATCTTTTTGTAGTCGTGGAATCTGGTTTTGCCAAGCCCTTTAGTTGCACCCTGCTGGAAGAGGAAATCGTCATTTTGGGTCCCGGTTTGACTTTCAATTGTGGGGTACTCTCCCGGTTTGAAAAAGTAATTTGCCATAAACTTGACAATGAGGGCCATGTTCACATGGACAGTCCCTTCGAGTTTTGGCAGAGCGCGAATATCTCTTGCTGCCATTTCAAAATACATATCTTTTTCAAAACCTTTTGCAGCTATGACATCCCAGAGACCATTTATCACCTCTTCCCCCTGGGTGGTAACCTTCATTTTCACCATAGGCGTAAAAAGCAGATAACGTCGATCATCAGGAGATGCCGCTCTCATGTAATCGATGGCCCTTTGAGCAAATAGTTTCATAGCCGCAAGCCGTACATAGGCGTCAACGAATAGCTGCTGGACATGGATAAAATCTGTCACATAGTGATCAAAGAGGCGGCGATGGGTGGCATGGTTGAGCGCCTCGTAATATGCATGGGTACATATACCAATGGAGGCCCAACCGAGATTGAATTTTCCAACATTTACCGTATTAAGAGCCATGTCCCATGCATCACGGCCTTTGGCCAGAATCTGTTCTTCCTCTATGGGATAGTCGTTTAACTTATACTCGGCGACGTAATTTTGTGAATTGAGAACATTTTTGACCAGTTCGTACTTTTCGTGGGCTGACTCGGCTACAAAGAAAACGTATTCATTGGTATCTGTGAATTTTCCAAAAGTGGAGACTAAAGCCGCCTCATTGGCATTGCCGATATAATACTTAGATCCGTTAGCTACATAGCCCCCATTCTCATTGGGGGTGAGACCCACATCACTGGTGTAGATATCCGCACCGTGTTCTTTCTCGGATAAACCAAAGGCAAAAATAGCACCTTCTTCTAAGAGCTGAGCAGTCTTTTGTTTGACCTGTTCGTTGTTGCTCATCCAGATAGGGCCGAGTCCAAGTATGGTAACCTGCCAGGTGTACCAATAACTTAAGCCGTAGAACCCGAGGACTTCATTTATAGCGCAATTTCTATTGGTATCCCAGCGTTTTGCACCTTCTCCATACTGTTGGGTGGTCAAAAAGGTTGCAAAAAGCTTCTCTGATTTAGAAAATTCGAGAAAATCGGCATACCAGACCCTTTCGTGGTCGTCATGTTTCAGCTTTTCTTTGCCTTTATTTTCAAAAAAAGCGATCGTTTTTTGCACAAGAGTTCTGGATTCGGGATCAAGGTGTGCATATGATTCCGTTCTAGGATTTAAAAGTAAGCCTCTGGTTACCGCTATCTTGTCCTGTTTTGCAGTTTTGGTCTGCACGGCATCACTCGTAGAATTTAACAACATGACAACAGTCTCCTCTCATTTATATTGTAGTCTGAATACCACCGTCGTTAACGTGTGTTAACTTGCAGGGTAAAAAATGCCAGCTATTATTTTAGCAGGCCAACCAATAATCTATGGAACATTCGCTGATATTTTTTATGCATTTCTTCATGGGTGTCAGATGCTTTTTTTGACACATACAAACCAAAAAAACCGTTACAGGTAGCTAGAAGAAGCATCGCAACCTCTTCGGCATCATCAGATTTTAAGCTTCCTTCCACTAAACAATCCTTAACTCGCTCTACCATGAAATGTCGACTTATGGTTGCGTCCAGGGTTAAGGCACCTTTGACTTTGTGTTCAACGGTGTGATCCATGTTGAGAAACAGGATTTCATAGTATTTTCTCTGTTCGGTTGCAAAGGCAAAAAATCTCTCAGAGGCATGGGTGAGTCTTTCAAGAGCTGTGTTACCCCTCAGTGACGATTGCAGATATGAATCAAAGGTTCGAAACCCTTCCCGCAGTACCTGGTGGTGCAGTGCTTCTTTGTTTTCAAAATGACGGTAGATTGCGGTGGCTGAAATTCCTGCACGCCTGGCAACTTGGCGCATACTCATGCCTTTGTAGCCTTCCTGCAGATATATATCACATGCTGCTGACAAAATTATTTCTTTTGTATCCCTCATGTTAACAGGTGTTAACATGGGGGCAGGAATTCCGCAATATTTTTTATGCCCAGTGTTACCCCCACAAAGAATTTTTCTAAGATTGCAGGAGGTCGCATCATATCTGGTCTATTTGCTCTTTTCTATCGAGGATATTTGACAATCAAATACAGTTTCGAGATACTTATTCCTATGTGCATCGTCCTAAATTACAAAATACAAGAAGGTACTGAAAATATGTTTGCTTTTTACCCGAATGCGTCAGTGCAAAATAACAGGCGCAGTTTTGTCCGCTTTTTACTTATAGCAATGCTATTTTTAGCGTCCCCCCTTATGGCACAAGAGAGTGATCTGATAAATATGTCCATAGAAGATTTGATGGACATTCAGGTTACATCGGTGAGTAAAAAGGCCCAGAGTCTCTCTGACAGTGCGGCGGCTGTTTTTGTTATTACTGCAGATGATATTGCTCAGTCCGGTGCCACTGCTATTCCCGAGCTTCTTCGTATGGTGCCAGGCCTCACCGTTGCCAGGATTGATTCGAGTAAGTGGGCTATCAGTGCCAGGGGATTTAACTCGCGGTTCTCTGATAAGTTACTGGTACTCATGGATGGTAGAAGTATTTACAGCCCTCTCTATGCTGGTGTGTATTGGGAGGTACAGGATACTGTTTTAGAAGATATCGAGCGTATTGAAGTGATCAGAGGTCCGGGAGGAACGGTTTGGGGAGCCAATGCGGTAAATGGAGTTATTAATATCATTACCAAACATGCGGGAGATACCCTCGGAGGGCTTGTAACAGTAGGAGGTGGGACAGAAGAACGTGTTTTTGCAGAAGGTCGTTATGGTATGACTCTGGCCGAAGGAATCTACGGCAGGTTTTACAGCAAAGGTAATTCCCGCGATAGTTATCAATTTACAACAGGTGAGGATGCCGAGGATTCCTGGCAGGAGTATCGGGCTGGATTTAGGGTGGATGGAAGCCTGGCGTCAACCAATAGTTTCAATGTCCAGGGAGACATATATAAGGGTGATCTCAACCAGCAGTTAGAGTTCCCTGTCCTTTTCGAACCCTATTCCTATACTGACGACGAGGAAGTTGATACGGCAGGAGGCAATATCCTAGGGTCCTGGTCCCAGTATCTCCAAGAGTGGGGGGAGATGGATGTACAGTTGTATTATGACCGTGCCAGCCGTGAGGAGTTAGCGAAAGATGAGGTGTCCGATACTCTGGATTTCGAGTTCAAACATCATGTCGCACTTGGAGATAAAAATGATGTGATCTGGGGACTGAATTATCGTTACATCAATATGCGATTTAACAACAGTTTCTGGACAAGACTCGAACCGGAAGAAGATGCAACCAATCTTGTAAGTTTCTTCGTTCAGGATGAATACACGGCTTTAAAAGATAAGCTCACAGTGACAATCGGCTCAAAATTTGAGCACAATGATTATACCGGTTTTGAGGTGCAGCCGAGTGTACGTGCATTATTTAGTCCTCAACAGCATCATAAATTTTGGGGTGCCATTGCAAGGGCGGTGAGGACTCCCCACAGGGTTGAACGGGATGCTACAATAACCACCGTCGTTCTGCCTCCATTAATCTCTCCCAATACCTCACCTGTACAGGCGGTCGGAGGCGTGACTGCCAACAAAGATTTTGATTCACAGGTTGTGGTTGCCTACGAGGGCGGGTATCGCTTTCTGGCAAGTGAAAATCTGAGTTTTGATTTGGCTGTTTTCTATAATGATTATGAAGATCTTCGTAGTTTTGCAATAACGCCTACGTTTAATGGGAGTTACGCTGAGGTGTATAATAAATTTTATAATGAAGCGGAAGGATCAAGCCACGGCCTTGAGCTTGCCGTTGCCTGGCAGATGCTCGAGGCATTGAAATTTGATTTTGCCTATACCTATATTAAAGAAGATCTGACAGATATTTTTACGAGTTGGGGGAGTGAGGCACCGACAAACCAGTTTTCATTGAGAGCGAACTGGAAGGTAACCGATAAACTGGTATTGGATGTGTGGGGACGATACGTTGATGATGCTGCCTGCATGCACGTAAAGACCTACTCTGCTCCCTACTACTATACCATTGAAGATTATTTCACCGCAGATGTACAGATAACCTATAGTCCTAGCGAAAACCTTGATGTCTCTCTTGTTGGTCAAAATCTTATTGAAGAAAGCCATGAAGAATATGTTCAGGAGTTCTGGTCGAAGGCAACTGAGGTTGAGCGAGGCGTGTATCTTAAGACAACCTACAGGTTTTAGGGAAATGATATGCGATTGAAGTGGTATGGTGGATGAATGAACCAGATTGTTACTGGAATAACTCAACACAGGCACCACTGGTTCTCTTGCGTGTGGCTTTTACTCATATGCATTACGCTGCATAACTCCGTTTTTGCTGCATCTAGGGGTGAATATGAGGTTAAGTCTGCATTCATTGCAAATTTTATTATCCTGACAGAGTGGCCGGGAGATGGTGGGGCTAACTCCTCGAAGGAGATAACACTCTGTGTTGTTGGCAACAGTTCTCTGCCTGAATCTTTTCATGCCCTTAATGGAAAGCAGGTCGGCACTAAGGTACTCCGGGTTGTACCTGTGGCTGTTGAAACTGCATTGCCGGACTGTCATGTGGTTTTTTTCATGGAGGACGTTGACACGGAACACCTGGTGCGGACGCTTGGTGCTTTACGTTCAAGGCCGGTCTTGACAATTGGTGAAAAAAGCAATGTGACCAAACTCGGGGGAACCATACATTTTTTCAAGGATAAGGGCCAACTCAGGTTTGCAATTAATCCAAAAGTTTTAACAGAGCAGCGCCTGAAAATGAGTTCACGGCTGCTACAAATTGCTACATTAATAAATGACTAAGATAAAAAACAACGATAGCTTTTTAACGAACTTTCTTTCTCTCTCTTCCATTCGGACAAAGCTCCAGCTGGCTCTTCTTATGACGGCCCTTTTAGGCTTGTGCCTACTGAGCGCGACCTTGGTAATCTCAGAGCGAAACAATTCAACCAAGAGGCTGGTCAGTGAGCTGATAACCATGGCCGACGTAGTCGCCTGGAATAGCGGAGTGAACCTGATTTTCGATGATAAAAAGGGTGCGACTGAAGCCCTCGCGTCTCTGGAAAAAAAGCCGGATATTGCCTTCGCCTGTATCTATGATAAGGAGGGAAATATGTATGCCCGGTTTCAGAATATCAAGGGAGACTCTTTTCCCCTTGATGAACTCAATGGGCTCTTCCCAAAAGAGCAGCGGAAGCTATCAATACTGGAAAAGAAAGGTGTTTTAACGGCAATGAGCAGAGACTATTGTTACGTTATCCGGCCAGTTCTTGTCAGCGGGATTGTTGAGGGTTCTTTACTTCTTGTTGACAATATGCGTCAGCAGAAAGAACGTCTGCATAGTTTTTTTGTGCAACTTAGTTTTACAATACTTGCAATTCTTATCGTCGTCTTTGTGGTATCTGTTTGGGCGCAAAAACTCTTTACTGCCCCCTTAACCCGGCTGATTCATAGCATGGAAAAGGTCACGAAAGAGAAGGTGTACAACGCCTATGTGGAAAAAAAGAGCAAGGACGAGTTCGGTGCGCTGATCGATCATTTTAATGAAATGATAACTGAGATCCATGATCGGGATGAAGAACTCCGCAGCTATAGTCAGGATCTGGAAGAAAAAGTCGCCCAGCGAACAGATGCACTCTCCGCGGCCAAGACAGACCTGGAGGAAAGTGTCGAAGATCTGATGAGAGCAAGGGATGCAGCTGAAGAGGCAAACCGAGCGAAAAGTCAGTTTCTGGCCAATATGAGCCATGAAATCAGGACACCAATGAACGGAGTACTTGGGATGACTGAACTCCTGCTCGATACTGACCTGAACAGATCGCAGAAACAGTTTGCAACGACAATCCAAGACTCGGGTGATGCACTTCTTGAGATCATAAATGACATCCTCGATTTTTCTAAAATTGAAGCGGGAAAACTTGAGTTGGAATCCCGTCCATTCAATCTGCAGGAGCTCATAGAAGACGTTGTCCAGCTGCTCTCGGTGAAAAGTCGAGCACAACGAAATGAACTCGCGCTACTCATTCCCCCCCGGTCCTATATTTATATTGCTGGAGATTCGCACAGGTTACGACAGATACTTGTTAACTTGATTGGCAATGCGGTGAAGTTTACCCGAAATGGAGAGGTGGTGATTACGGTTGCGACCACCACAACTGCAGACGGGGTCAATCTTTCGATTTCAATTAAAGATACAGGAATTGGTATCGGTCTAAAGGATCAGAAGAAACTTTTTAAACCTTTTTCACAGGCGGATGGAACAAGTACTCGGAAGTATGGGGGAACCGGGCTGGGGTTAGTCATTTCCAGGGAATTAGTGGAACTGATGGGTGGAAAACTTACTCTGGAGAGTGAAGAGGGTAAAGGTTCAATCTTCACTTTTTCAATTCCAGTGGAGCTCTCTTCTGAACAGATTGGACGACGAATTGAGGAAGATAAGGAGAGTTTAAGTGGCTTAAGGGTTCTGGCCATTGACGACAATGCGACCAATCGGGAAATATTATGTCATCAAACTGCGGCTTGGAATATGATTTGTGATATTGCTGAAGATGGAATGAAGGGTGTTGCAAAGGTTAGGGGAGCGCTGGGCAAAGAATCCTATGATCTCATTCTGCTTGATCTAGATATGCCTGGGATGGATGGGATGGAGGTGGCACATCGCCTGAAGATGGGCAACGAGACAGGATCTATTCCAATTATCATGCTTACATCCGTTGGTGCCTATGGTGATATACAAAAAAGTAGAGATGTAGGTATTGATCTCTATCTTACCAAACCAGTACGTCAGCGGGATCTTTTTGCCGCAATTTACTCGGCAATACATACTCCTGAGAAAAACTTTCAACTTGAAGAACTCATAACAGGAGTGGAAGCAGAGGTTAAAAAGTTACGAACCTTTGGTTTAAAGGTACTAGTTGTTGAAGATAATAGTACGAACCAGATTGTTGCAGCGAAAATGTTAAGGAAGTTGGGGTGTGAAGCTGATCTGGCCGATAATGGCAAAGAGGCTGTCATAGCCTATGAAAAAACAAGATATGACCTTATTCTGATGGATTGTCAGATGCCGGTGATGGATGGTTTTGAGGCCACAAAGAGTATCCGTGAAATTGAGGATGGATTAACGGGAGGCCACAGAATTCCAATTATAGCCCTTACGGCGAATGCATTACTCGGGGATAGGAATGCATGTTTGGAGGTAGGGATGGATGACTATATTAGTAAGCCATTTTTACTTGAACAGATGGCTTCTACTCTATCCCATTGGTTTTCTGAAGTGAATATGGAGAATACGGACTTGCCTGACGTACATGCGCAGGTTAATATGGCTGAGGTAAGTCATATAAAAAACAGAGATGTACCACTATTTGATCGTATGGTGCTGGATCAGATACGGGAGTTGCAGATGGATGATGATCCTGATCTTGTATCTGAGGTGCTCAGTATGTATTTTCAAGATACTGACGTCATAATGGAACGTTTACTTGTTGCGCTGTCAGAAAGTGATATAAAGACAGTTAAAAGCAATGCGCATACTTTAAAGTCAAGTAGCGCGAATGTTGGTGCAATGGCGCTATCGCGTAAAGCTAAGGCGCTTGAAGATGGATGTGAAGATAATAGTCCGGAGAAAAATGGGAATATTATTAGGAGTATACGTGATGATTATGCCAGGACAAAAAATGCACTGGAGAAGGAATTGGTGTAAATGAAACCTATGGCTGGTAGTAGCACAAAGAAGCCACTTGCGCTGGTTGTAGATGATGACAACGCATCACGGATTACCATGGCGGCAGCGCTTAGAAAAGCAGGCTTTGAAACAGAGCAGGCGAGTAATGGGGACTCTGCTATAGCTATATTTTTGGAAAAACAGCCTGAGCTGATTTTTCTGGATGTTATGATGCCAGGAATGGACGGTTTTACCACGTGCAGGGAAATTAGAAAATGTCCTGGGGGCGAATATGTTCAGATCCTCATGGTAACAGGTCTTGATGATAGTAAATCCATTGAGGAGTCATTTCAGGCCGGAGGCAATGATTTTTTCTCAAAACCGATTAATTGGACCGTTTTTGGGCATCGTGCCCGGTACATGCTCAGAGCCGGACAGGCGCTAAAAGATGCACATCTGAGTCGAAGACTTCTGGCTCAGACCCAGGACGTGGCAAAGATTGGTAACTGGAAAATAGATTTTCAAAACAACCTTTGTTCAATTTCCGCTGAAGCCATGTCTTTGCTTGGGTTGAAGCCTGACAGTAAGGAAGATCTCTCAATTTCTGAAATGTTGGATGTGATCATTGGTCAAAACAAACCGGAAGTTTATACATCGGTTGTGGATGCGATTCGAGATCGGGACCCCTTCATTATCAATTTTCAAAAGGAGACCCCTGCAGGCGCGGAACGTCATATTTATATGCATGGTGAAATTCTGAGAAATGAAACGGGCATCCCGGATTTCCTGCTTGGTGTTATTCAGGATAGCACAGAAATGAAGCGGGCCGAGGAGGAGATCAGGTATCTCGCCTTTTATGATAATTTAACAGGCCTCGCCAATCGAACACTGTTTCTTGACCGGCTAAAAAAAAATATTGAGTATTCGGACCGCAAAGACCGATCCTTTGCCTTGCTGTTTATGGATATTGATAATTTTAAGCAGATCAATGATACCATGGGGCATCATGCTGGAGATATCCTTCTTAAAAATACTGCAGAAATTATTCAGCAATGTGTCAGGAGGAGTGATACTGTTGGCGTAAATGGGATTGATGCCCCCGATAATCTGGTGGCAAGACACGGTGGGGATGAGTTCGTGCTTATTCTTTCTGAAATTGGTTCACCTGAAAGTGCGGCACTTGTAGCGAGAAGGCTTCTTGAAGCAATCCCCCAGACCCAGATCATTGAAAATCACGAAATATCGGTTACCGCCAGTATTGGTATCAGTATTTTCCCTGAAGATGGCAGTGATACTGATGTTCTGTTCAGGCACGCAGATACTGCGATGTACCATGCAAAAAAATCCGGTCGAAACAATTTTCAGTTCTTTAAACAATCACTCAACGAAGCGGCCGTTGCAAGGTTTTCTCTTGAACAAGATTTAAAAGTTGCTCTTGCGCAGGGTGATTTCGTCCTCTATTTTCAACCACAACTACAGTTGTTAAATGAGAAGATTGTAGGTGCAGAGGCTTTGATTCGTTGGATACACCCTGAAAAGGGATTTATTGCGCCCGATCAATTTATTTCCATTGCAGAAGATTGTGGATTAATCGTTGATATTAATAAGTGGGTTATTAGAAAAGCCTGTGAGCAGAGCCGTATCTGGCGCGATCAGGGGTTACCGGACATACGTATTGCCGTAAACCTGTCTGGATATCGGTTGGCAGAACAGGCTATTGTTGAAACCTTGCAGAAAAATATGGTCCACTATGCGGTGAAAGGTGATGCCCTTGAAGTTGAGGTTACAGAAAATGTCCTCATGCACGATACAAAAGCTATTGTTGAAACCTTGAGTGGTATAAAAAAACTGGGTGTTGGAGTTTCTCTGGATGATTTTGGAACCGGCTATTCTTCTCTTAGCTATCTCACATTTTTTCAGGTGGACGCAATTAAAATAGATCGATCATTTGTTATGGGCTGCACTGATAATGATAAAAATCGCGTAATTATTAAGGCGATCATAGCGATGGGCCATAGTCTCGGTATGAAAATTGTCGCAGAAGGAGTGGAGACGCTGGAACATTTTCATTTCCTGAAAGAATATGGTTGTGATGAGTGTCAGGGCTTTTATTTTTCTCCACCCGTTCCGGCCAATGAGTTTGAGCAACTTGTATTGCGGAAGTAGTTTTTGTAGATTTGGGTGTTGCGCTGTTTTTTTCTAAGAAAAACTCTTGACCCTGGTTTATCAAGGTATCCATCTGCCAATGCCAAGAGTGAATGTCAACTTACTGATCCATGTAGGGAATCCAACGTTTAATGGTATTGTGTAACACTTGATTACCACTTGCGGTGGTCATGAAGCTATTGACTTCACCCAGTAATTTCTGATCCATTTTGTTTACTGCCCATGCGAGTTGTTCTTCATTTGAGAGTTTTAAAATTGGGGTGAGTCTGGCCTGCTCATTTTTAGCGGCAAAGTAACAGATTACCGGGGCGTCATGGACAAAGACGTCTATCTCACCATTAATAAGGGCTGCTACCGCTTTTTCTGAGGCACTGTATCTGGTTATGTCTGCACGGTTGATGGTTTTGGTAATGAAATAATCCCCTGTCGTATTCTTGATGATCCCAATTTTCGGTTTATTGCCCATGAGGCTATATATGCCGGATGAATAGAGTCTGGCCTGGTTCATTCTAACAAGAAGTATTTGGCCTGAATGCATATAGGGCTGAGCGAAACTTACCCTGTAGGCACGTTTGGGGGTGATGGTCATACCGGACATGATGATGTCAATTTTTCCAGCTTCAAGGGATGGAATCTGTTTGTCCCAGCTCTGTTCTACAAATTTAACCTCCCTGTTGAGATGCTGGCCTAACTGCCTGGCAAAATCTATCTCTAGTCCTTGGAGACGTCCTCCCGACTTGTACACAAGTGGTGGCATATTTGTTGAGACACCAACGCGTAGTGGGGCCAGACTGTTTGACGCGGTGTTACCTGTTTGGTTGTTTTGTACTATTGGGGTACAGCCAAGTGCGAGGACCAGACTAAGGACACAGAGGGTAAGATGTACTACAGGTCTAAACAGTGATCGATTCATTGTGGAATTCCTTATAGTTGGGGTGGTTAATTTACATTACTCATAGTATTACATTGATTATGAAGTAGATACAAGGGGCGGGCGCTGTTGGGTTGAGCCTCTTGTGGATTGGGAAAAGTGATCATACTGTGTGTGAGAGCAGTTGATCCGCCATGTAGTTTACCGGGGACTAAGAGCCATCAGGAGAGTTGCTGTGGGTAGCATCGAAAAAGGCATTTGTAATGTTACGAATTATTCTGATATGTTTATGTAACGTCCTGCTAGCAGGATGCGCTGCTGTACCTTTTGGTAACTTCGCGGATAGGACTCTTGAGGACGGATCTGCCAGCAATTTTGTGGTGTGGATGCTTTCTGACATTCATCCCAAAACGGTAGAAGATCGAAAAACCTTTGAGGCTGCAGTGGCCGATGTTAATGAAAATGTAGGTCCTGTTAGTATGGCAATTGTTGCCGGTGATTTGCTGAAATCGAGAAGTCCTGTTTCAGGCTTTGACTGGTTTATGGGTGTGAGATCCGGTGCAAACATTCCAGATTGGTTTCAGATTGCAGGAAACCATGATGCACGCTCAGGTGAGATTTTCTATGACTATTTCCCACTGCCAGCATATTACGCTGTAGAAATTGGTAACCTTCTGTTCCTCTGCCTCTCAGACCAATCAGTCTCTTCGCGCACCGATATTTCAGAAGATGCCTTTAGCTGGTGGCAGGAAATGGTGCGCAGTCATAAAGATCGAATTATTGTGACAGTCACCCACGGGCAACTCGCAGGTAGCGGTCTTTTGGGGTCGAGTATTAATAGTAGGGTTATTGCTGGGTCTGAACGGTTTGAAAATGTCCTTAAAAATGAGCATGTTGCTCTTTGGATTTCCGGACATACTCATTTGCCTCAACGACTGTCTGGTGCTGTTAGTATCAGAAAGAATTTAGGGGGAACATGTTTTCTCAACGTAAGTTCAATAAGCGATGAGTTGTTTCTGGATAGTGAGTCGAGGCTACTCTATTTTCAGGTGGGTTCTGGTATTGTCTGGATACGCTCTAGAAATCACACTGAAAAGAAATTCAATGAGGCTCTAGATATCCCTTTGCAGCTCGGAGAAAGGTTTATCTGGAATAACGAGAGGCCACAGGTGTTGTAAGGCTACCTCTAACCTGTACGATTATCTCATTTTCAAGGCACCCATAAATTATGCGTCTAAGAGATAGTTACATAAATGAGCCCGTTGATTTACTGCCTTTTGCCCCGATATCTTCGTTATACGAAAATAACAATCCTCGGAATATCAATTATATGCCTGTGGTTGTTTTTTTCGTAGGCCTAGATCTCGAACCAAAATCCTAGTAAATCAACAGACTCATAGATACTGAAAAAAAGAACGTAACATAAAAGGATATATAGATGAGATTATTTAAGAAAAAGACATTAACCAGCCTTGCCAGAACCTGTGGTTGAGCGGCTAAAATTGGTCCGGCGGATCTGTCGGACGCGCTATCTGGTTTAGAATTTAATCGTGATGAAAATCTTCTGGTAGGCATTGAAACCTCAGATGATGCTGCTGTCTACAAGATGTCAGACGACATTGCTATGATTAATACCGTGGACTTCATCACGCCCCCTGTGGATGACCCATACTGGTTTGGTCAGATCTCTGCTGCAAATTCGATCTCTGATGTGTACTCCATGGGAGGAACACCTCTGACCGCTCTTAATGTGGTTATGTTTCCAGCAGGTCACCTGGATATGGGAATTTTAAAAGAGATATTGCGTGGGGGAAATGACAAGGTTGTCGAGGCCGGGGCCTGTCTTGTCGGTGGTCATACTGTTGATGATAATGAACCTAAATATGGTCTGTGTGTGAACGGTATCGTCCATCCCGATCGTATCATTACCAATGCCTCCGCCAAACCGGGTGATGGTTTAGTGCTGACCAAACCTCTTGGCTCCGGGGTCTTGTTCAATGCCACAAGGGCCAGGAAATTTCCACTCGCCGAACTGGAAAAAAATGTCCTGCCTATTATAGCATCTCTTAATGGCAAGGCAATGGAGCAGGCGTTGAAATTTGATCTCAATGCCTGTACGGATGTGACAGGATTCGGTATTTTGGGTCACCTGCTTGAGGTTGTTGTTGGCAGTGGAGTTCATGCCGTTCTCAACTATGATGCCTTACCTTTTTATTCCGGAGCGTTCGAGATGTATAAAAAAGGGCAGACCACCGGGAGTAATGGTGCGAATAGAGCACTGGTTTCCAGGTTTTCCGTAAGTATTGAACGAAATCTCTCTTCCTTTCAGGAAGAGTTGTTGTATGACCCTCAAACTTCAGGTGGGTTGTTGTTGGCACTGCCAATGGAGCAGGCAAAAAAGCTGGTACAAGAGCTGAATACAGCGGGAATAGACGAGGCTATACTTGTGGGTGAGGTGAGCCAGGGGCCTGTAGGCGTGACTATTCAGTAGCGAAGGTTCTTTCTCAGGTGACGTTTTATAGTAGATCTTCACTTTTGGGATGAGGTATCAACATAGCTGTTGATCATGAGCGCCATGAAACACTTTTTCATGGAGCTCATTGTAGAGGTCGATAAGCTTTTTCTGCTGGTTGTCCTGTTCGTCGTGGTTTACGCTAAAGGAATCGGCCTAGTCAATTCAACCCATACTGCTTCAGATGTTACTGATGAGTTGTTGTTAAACAGATGCAAATCTAATTATAGCAGTTGGGTCGCCAACGTAAAGAAGATGGACCATCTCTTTATCGTCTTTTTACTTGTTGTGTCTTTTTAGAACGGAAAGGGATTGATCAACAGAGTTGTGTATTGTGATAAAAGTGTCAAATCCTGAAATTTCAAAAACTTCCAGCACATGGTCTTGCATGGCACAGGTTATAAAGTCAAAAGGTCCGTTTTTATAGGCTTTAGCCGTGTTAAGGATGACGCGCAGTCCAGCACTTGAGATGTAGTCGAGATCGTTGAAATCAAAGACAAGGTGGTGCTCCGGTGAGGCTAAAAATGACTGCAGTTCGTCCTCGAAGAGAGGGGCTGAGTTTGAATCAAGACGGCCCGAAAGACTAAATATTGTTGCATCGTTTTGTTGTGTTATGTTTGTTTTCATCGCCATTTTGCAGATGAAGTATCTGCGCTCCCTTCATAGGTTTTTGTGAAATTAAAAATATTTTTCCCATCCAATCGTTCATAGCTACAGCAGTCACTGAATTTACGAATAAAAAGAATTCCTAAACCTCCACATCTTCTATTGTCCATGGGAAGAGTTACATCGGCTGGTTTACACTGCGTAGGGTCAAAAGGTGGGCCACCATCTGATAATTGTACTTTGAACTTATTTTCAGTCTTTTCCATACGAACTTCAATGGGGCACTTTGCACAGCCACCTCCATGGTCAATAATATTGGAAATCAGTTCATCAAGAATCAGATTGAGTTGAAGGGTATCCTTTTTGGGGATCTGCCATTTTCTGCTGATACTTTCCAGTTGTTCGGCGAGTGTCGTGAGCCCTTCTCTATCTTTTAGAATTTGAAATAAATGAATCATTTTACAGTATGGTGGCTCCTGTCTGGTTGAGGCAGCAAAGTTCTGCCTGAGTCAGGTTCTTCCTTTCCCATTGATAGACTTCTCTTAGCAGTGCTTTTAAAGAGACTGCGGTAGTTTCAGGGAACTGTTCCTGTATTTTTGTGAAATGTTCACGAGCAATAGTAAGAACAGTTGTTTCACTACCTGCTTTTAATAAAAAGAGAGATGGCATTACCCCGAGTAGGGAGAATGTGCCAAGCAGGTCTCCCTGGTGGAAATGTTGTACCACCGTCATCTCATCATGCTTTTTTTTCATGAGAGTCAGCTGCCCAGATAAAATAATGTAGGCTCTGCCGTAGTCATCACCTTCTTCAAATATCGTCTCATTAGTACTAAAATGTTGACGTTCTGCTACAAAAGCAAGCAATTTAATTGCTTTTACGGGTAGTGCGGAGAAAAATGCCCGGTCTTGAAGCAATTCAAGGTTTTGTTGCATTTTAGAAATTTGTTTATTGTCGTCCATAGATGAGCTCATGAAGTGCTCCCTTTTGTGATATAAGGTCTTGGTAACTACCAAATTCGATAATTTTCCCGGCTTTTGTTACTGCGACTTTGTCGAAATCTTCTATGATATCGAGTCGATGTACAACTGCAATTACAGTACGTTTATTTTTCCACCTCGTTGTCATTAATCTCTGAATTCTGGTCTGAGACTTATTATCGAGTGCTGAGGTGGCTTCATCCATCAAAATAATTTTTGGTTGTTTTAATAGGACTCTCGCAATTGCGAGTTTCTGTCGTTGCCCACCCGAAAGTTTATCTCCCATTGTACCCACATGGAATTCCATACCAATTTTGGCAACTGTTTCAAGGTAATCTTCTTCTATGAGTAAGTGAGTGATGGATCGGTTTATTAACTCTTGTGCACCCGGCAGGCCGGGTCGTATTTTACCAAAAAATATGTTGTTAAGAATAGACTGGTTTGGCAGGTAACTTGTTTCATTGTAGAAGTTAAAAAGTCCGGGAGCGACATTGTCACACCAGCCGGGGAATCGATGTCTCGCCTGAAGAATTTGTATTTTAAGCTCTGCAGGAAGACTGGTCATGGAATGTAGACCCGGAGTAAATTTGAGAGCAATAGAAAGAAGGAGAGTTTTGTCAGTTTTTGAAAGGTGTTCTATTTCTTTAGACTTGAGTGTGGTGATGATTTGCTCACAGGCGTCTAAACTCTTGGATGGGACGGGACTTTTTTCAAAAAACAAATCCATGCTATCGAGCCCTGAAAACAGATCAACTGCTTCCCTCGCAAGCACAACACCAAGCTGTAATAGGGGTTGTAATAATTTTTCCTGTTTTAAAAATATGAGAAAGTTCTCGTTTTCTGGAAGAAGGTGTGGACCAAAATTTGGATTTGTGCTCGAACCAAAAATGATATTTCCACCGATACTGGAGTTGTGGTGATATGATTCCAACGTGTAAAACTCTACTGATTTTTCCAGTTTAGCACCAAAATTTTCCCGCAGTTTCGTCCTGATTCGGATGATTGTATCCATGGAATTCTTGTCGCTGGTATCAATGATGGTATCAAGTCCAAAGCGCATTACATCAACGAAGAGACCAACCTGTTGAAGTACGAGGATCATTCTGTCAAGATCTATAACCTCAGACTCTTTTTGTTTCTTAGGATCTGGAGACATTGCTCTTTTTGCATAGAGGAGATTGTCCTGGATGGTACTGGTGAAAATGAATGGATTTTGGGAAACGTAACCGATATTCTGGATCACTTCTTTCTTGCTGAGTGTTGACAGTTCGACGCCATCAATTTTTATGGATCCTCCCGTATAGGTGTACATTTTTCCAATACACTGGATCAAAGTGCTTTTTCCACTACCTGAAAAGCCAACTACAGCCAGGTGTTCGCCAGATTTTAGGGAAAAAGTCATTCCGTTTAGAAGTTTGTGGCCGTCTGATGTTTTGAAAAAGAGATCATGAACCTCTACTCCACCTGAAATATTTGTGGGCAGGCTGACGTCGGATAAAAGCGGAAATTCAGGAACAGCATCAAAGTAACCCATGGTCCTTGTGTAACGGACCGAGGCGTCCTGATAGGCCTGATAAAAATCTATGAGTTCTTTCCATGGATCAAACAATTTTTCCTGAGCGGAGAGAAAGGCAACCATTGCTCCGAGTGCCAACTGGCCGTTCATGACAAGGTAGCCGCCAAAGATGAAAACTATAAACGGGCCCAGGCCAACGAAATAATTGTTAGCTGTTTTTATTGCAAAGCGAAAAAGAGACCAGCGAATTCTGATTTTTTTTAACTGGTCTGTCAAATCACCAAATTTTTTATTTTCTTCAGCATAGGCACCATGGACCTGTACTTCGTTAATCCCGGAAATGGTCTCAGCAATCTGGCTTGATGTGGAGCGTGATAAGTCCACTCGTTTCTTGTTTGCTTTGTTGGCTCTCTTCTGGAGGATTGGAACGACAAAAACAACGATTGGGTAGATAAGAAGCGTTGCCGTGGCAAGTTTTGTGTTAAGCCATAGGAGATATCCGGCAAATGCCAGAAGGGTGAGTATGTTTGTGATAGGCACGGCAAAAGCCAACCCGGCAAATGTTCCTGCGGTGCTGAGTTCGGTCATCAGAGAGGCGACAACCATACCCGGCTGTGTGTTGCGGAAAAATCCGAGGGGTAGGGAGAGAATATGTTGGTACAGTTCTTTACGCATCAGGTTCATGGCCTGTTCGCCTATGATTGCCTGTAGATAGTTGATGGCAAGTTTAAGTGCACTTGCTGCTGTGATTGCGGCTATATATATAAGGCTGTAGACAACCAGGCCATCAAGATTTTTAAGGGCGATGGAATCATTGATTATCCGCTTTTGCATTTCAAGAGGTACAACTCTGGCAAAAACTATAAGGACGATAACCAGAAGCAATACGATTTGGAGTTTGAAATTACCCGCAAATACCCAGTAGAAAAGGGATTTTTGAGTAACTCTGGTGTCTGCTTTTGTTTCTTTCATGTGCCAATATTACCGAATTTTTGCGATGACAGCAGTGATGTCGTCATCCGGGCGTTTGTTGTCTGCGTATGTTTTTATCTCAGAAGAAATATCGCAGAGAATATCTTCTGCGGAAGAATTTGCGCTACGTCTAATAAGTTGCTGTAGGCGTAGTCTACCAAAACGTTCTCCGTGCTTGTTTTCCACATCAGTCAACCCATCGCTGCCAATCAGTATCAGGTGGTCCCCTGGAAGAAGTTCTAATGTGTTTTCCTGGAAACTGATTGTAGGGTCTATACCAAGCGCCACACCTTTTTCTTTTAATTCAGTGAAAGAATCCTGTTTAACATTGTAAAGCATTGCAGGCTCATGTCCAGCGCGGACCCAATGGAGGGTTCGACCTGATTTGTCAAGAGAGAGAAGGAAGAGGGTGGAAAAATTTCCAGAATTGGCAGTGTCGCGACAGAGAAGACTGTTCACACGGCCCACACAGGTGGCAAGATTTGCTGCGTGGTCGATTTCACTTCTGATGAGAGCTCTGGTGGTGGCCATGAGTAAGGCTGCGCCAACCCCATGACCTACGACATCTCCTACAACAAGGAAAAGTGTACCGCTAGGACAGGGGAGGATGTCAAAAAAATCACCTCCTGTTTCATCACAGGGGAGTGAAACGCCAAAAACTTCGAATGTATCGTTTTTATACTCAGATTGCGGGAGTAGGCGCTGCTGGATTTCACCAGCAAGGGTCATAGATTTTTGCAGTTGGGCTCCTCTTTGCAACTGATAACTCATGGCATTAAAGCTTGCCACAAGTTGACCAATTTCATCATCCCGGTCAAGTTCAAGAGGTGCGTCAAATTGTCCATTCGCAAGGTGACCGGCCATTATTGTAAGCTGTTTTGTTTTGCGGATAATTCGGCTTGCCATGTGATTGAGAAGAAAAAGTATGATAGCTGTGATCAATAGAGACGAGGCAATATAAGCCAGTCTAAAAGTGTTGAGTGGTTTAAGGATCGAAGCCCCATCAGCAATCACCACCATCGTCCAGGGAGCCTCTTTTAATGTGTGATAGCCATATATTATTTCAGGCGTTGTACTATCATCGGCGGGCATTGTACCGGTTGCGCCCGCGGCTATCAGGTCTTGAAGTTTTCTTTTGTTCGCATTTGAAATATAGGGATTGGAGGTGGTTGAGTGGGCATTCTCGTCAGGGCCGAGAATATTGCCATTGCCGTCAAGCATGAAGGTGTTAAGCCCCCCCCGTAAGTGTGCTTGAGGAATGCGTCCTATAAGATCGTAAAATGAGATAGTGAGTTGGGCGCTATAACTTGTTTTAACGTTTTGTTGTGTGGTCTCAGAATGGAGAGTTATTGTGTTGTTATTGAAAATTGGTTCGTAATACGTCCTGGTCGAGTTATCACTGGTCGGCATGAAGTCAGTGGAAGGGGAGGGGTGGTGTGTGAGAGTAAGTTCCACTACGCCTTCAATTGTTCGTATTGTTTCCGCAAGAAATGATCTCACCTCACTCGATGATTGCTCAGTGATTTTTGCAAGCAATGTCCTTGGGAGGTGTAAGCGTGTTTCTATATGGTTTGCTGTTCTTTGCAGGTGGCTTATCCCTGTGTTTTGCATCTGGTGTAGTAGTATATTTCGGATGGAACGAAAACCAATCACTTCAACAGTGATGAGCAGGATGCACACAGGGGCAAGAATGTAGAGTGCTGTTCGCCCTCTAAGGCTGGTAGGTCTACCAAACATTTGAATTTATATTTAATTTGAATTGAAAAAACGGAATATTCAACTTCTCAATGGTATATCATGTTGTATGAGTAAACAATAGAGGATTTTCTGTTGTTTGTTGAACTGTTTTTTTTGGCACAAAAGGACTGTTGCGATGTTGTGCTAAGTGTGCACTGCAGCTGAAATTATGGTTTTTGTCTTCATGTTAAAGGAATTGCTTAATAACAGTGTGTTAGGTGGATGGATGGTTTTTGCAGATAAATGGTCTACTGTAGTGGAGCTATGTGTACCATTGTGAGGCTATTGACAAAAAACGAGCTATCATTTAAAACGTTACAGTTACGTGTAATTGAACAATTCCACTGTTCTTAAGTATCATGGTCTTTTTGCGTATTTCAGTTGAAAACCATGTTTGATATTCTAATAACTGTGATGTCATAAACAAAAGTACGCAATTGTTATCAACGAAGATGTACACTGGGAGCTTGTCCGATATCAAATATATGGCTGTGCTTGTTTTTTGGTGACGGTCTTTTTGAGTCGGGTGGTGCATCTTTGTTGAGCAGGAACGCACTGTTTGTTTTCTTGATGGCGAGTTGGTCGTGTTGTGCGTTCGAGAAAGGCGTCTTGAAGCGCTTTTCATCTGTTACATTGTTTGAATTGTCTCGTTCACGACTGAACGATGTAGTTGTAATGGTTTGAATATATGATAGGTTTGTTGGCGAAAAGCTCTGTTCAGAGAGAACGTTATTTGTCGCTTCTTATTGTTGTGGAAGAGACGGTGGATGCGTTAGGTCCCGAATCTATGTAATTTCCAGGGTGTAGAGTAAATCAAGAGGCTTGAGAATGAAAATTGATGATTTAGAAAAAATGGAAAGTGAAGATGTCAGCAGTCTGTCATCAGCCGAGAGAAGGAATTTTTTGAAGCTGGGTTTTGCTGTGACTGGAGTGTACCTGGGAGGAAGTGTTCTTTCTCTTTCTACTGTGACCAATGCCCATGCTTCAGGTGGTGTTGTTCCCGAACCTGGGAAGTATCCTTACAGCCCCCATTATAGTATGGTTTTAAGGGAAAAGCTGTGCATCGATTGTGAACAATGTAAAGATGCCTGCGTTAAGACCAATAATGTTCCGAGTTACGGTTTCAGGACGACGATTCTTGAAAAGAAACGTTCCTTAGGCGGAGACAAGTATGAAACAATATTTATGCCTGTTCTTTGTAACCATTGTAACAGACCTCCATGTGTCCGTGTCTGTCCAACAACTGCAACTTGGAAAGATGAGAAGACGGGAATTGTAGTTATGAATCCAGGTCGATGTATTGGTTGTAAAACCTGTATGACTGCATGTCCATATAATGCACGGTATTTTAAAGAAGAAACAAGAGCCGTCGACAAATGTGATTTTTGCTGGGAGAGCAGGCTTTCCAAAGGTGAAACCACGACAGCCTGTGTTGAAGCCTGTCCTGCAGATGTTCGAGTTTTTGGGAATCTTGCCGATCCTGAGAGTCGCGTTTTTCAACTTGTGCATTCACCTGAGACTATGGTTTGGGTATTGCGTCCTCAAACAGGTGCGGTCCCAAATGTGTTTTATATAAATTCATAGTGTGGAAAGCTAACGAGTTTCTGTCCATAGATGAGACATTTTGTTCGAAATAGAGGCGTTCGATAACTTTTACCATCGTTATATAATTGATATCGGAGTCTACGCTTACCTCCGAGGATAAAAATATGATGCGTAACGATGAAATTGAGCCAAATAACAGTTTTCGGACGGGAACTAACTAATCGGCTCCTTTTGCACAGAGAGGAGTGGTTGTGATACGTAGGAGAAAAAAATGAAAAATATTCAGATATTGACGGTTTTCGCTGTGCTTTTGCTTTCCGCAGCTATGCTTTTTGCCAGTGGAAATGGTGCACCAGATGAAGAGTATGATGAAGACACCTATGGTCCGAAAGATCCTATTGTGTGGGTGAAACCAGTGAAATCTGTGGTCTTTGAGCATAAGGTTCACACCATGGGGGCAGAGCTTGACTGCGATTCATGTCATGATGAGCTGTTTGAAATGGAGTCGGGTGTTGCTGAAGAAAATGAGGATTTCACCATGCAAACTCTTTATGAGGGTGGCTATTGTGGAGCGTGTCATGATGGTTCCACAGCATTTGCCTCAAATACCCGTTGTACTGCCTGTCATATAGGTGTTCGTGGTCATGCGCGTTTGCTCGGAGATAATGGCGTCGAAAAGGCACATTGATATTGTTTGTTCGTATCGACATTACTCTGTAGTAGCTTTACCTGTTGGGTGCCATTTGGCACCCAATTTTTTTTGTTTGGTCTTAAATGCTGCAAAAACCTCCCGTCGTTTCTAATACTTTAGCTCTCTTTGGGCGTATTATACGTCTTCCCCTGGTTTGTTCCTCGTAAGTCATTGTTATTGCATGTCATAATGGCGTCATGTTTGTGTGCTTCTTTCTGGTTTTCCTTTGTTATTTTTCTGATTACATGTTGCTGGCAAACCTAAGTGACTGAAAGCACTGTATAAAAATGCTTTACATACTGGGCGCAATATGCGCCTTGTGGAAAAAGACAAAAGGGCGCGAAACGTGTCCTGCGTAGGAGGGTACACATGTGAAAAACCGTGCGTGTATCGTTGTGCAAACGTATAAAGATACATAAAATCAAGATGTTATCCTTCTCAGTATGGAAGCGTTGATGTGGTGATCTGATTGGCACAGCACTTGCTGTTTAAGAATTAGCTAAAAGACTACAAGTAAGCTGTACATCCAAAAGGAGAACATCATGGCTATATCGATATTTAAAGATGCAGTGAATAATCAAAGTAAGCCCATCTCGTCTCGTCATGAAGGAATGTTGGAAAAGATTGGTGGGGTAATTTGGTTTCTCGTTTCTTTCATTCTTTTTGTTGTGTTGGGGCCATTTAGTGCTCCGATTGCACTTATTGCTCTGTTGCAGTTGGGGTGTGAGGAAAGTGACCGGGTGTCTCCGGAACCTGTCGGCTGATCGCCAGAAATAAATGTGTTCATAGCAACAAAGTTTAACAAGATTCTAACCAAGGAGATTTAGCATGGAAGGCAATTTAACTATAGGAAGTTCACCGGCGGTAAGATTACCTAATAATAAGGTTATGTGGCTGACTTTGTTGATGATTGGTATTGGTGTCGCAGGAGCAGTTTACGCACAGTGGATTGGACATCATCACGCCTTTGCTAATACTCGAGAGATGCCATGGGGTATGTTGATCGGGGTCTATGCATATTTTGCAATCATCTCGACAGGGTTATGTGTACTTGCCGCTTTTAGTCACGCTTTTGGTGGTAACCAGATGGCTCCGCTGGCCAATCGAATGGTGTGGTTGTCTATTATAAGTCTACTTGGAGCCTTTACTGTTATTGGTCTGGAAATAGAAAATCCATGGCGGATGCCACTGGGAGTTATTTTGCACCCCAATGTTACTTCGAATATATGGTGGATGGGTACTCTCTATGGTATGGCCGTAGGGATTATGTTTCTTGAACTCTACCTTATAGTAACAAAAAGATTTTCCGCAGCTGTTTTTCTTGGTGTGGTTGGCGCGGTCACTGAAGCTTTTGCCAATAGTAATCTTGGATCAGTGTTTGCCTCACTTAACTCAAAGCCCTTTTGGTACGGATCGCAACTGCCCATATTTTTTCTGGCCTGTGCGGTTTTGTCAGGTGCAGCAGCAATTGTGCTCTTTACCCATTATTCCCATGCATTGCATAAGCGGGAGATGACTGCTAATACGTTTCAAGGCTTGCAAACGGCAGGTAAGATAATGGTTTTGATGACATTTCTAGTTATTCTTGCAACGGGATGGAAGTTTGCGAACGCCTATTGTGGAACGGATGAGATGATTATGGCCGCAGATTCATTAGTGTCAGGCCCTTTGTCCACATCTTTTTGGCTCTTTGAGATTGGTATTGGTCTTGTCCTTCCTTGTGTTATTCTGGTCGGAAGCAGACTTTCTTCAGTGCACGCGATGTCTGCAGCAGCGCTCATGGTCCTGGTTGGACAATTTTTCTCACGCTTTAATCTTGTTGTCTCCGGGCAGATAGTGCCTGCTGATTATGGTTTGGTAGGTGTGCCTCAGTATCTTTCCTATATGCCGACCGCCTCAGAGTATTTGATTGTCGTCGCAGGAATGGGAGTTGTTGGATTTGGGTTTGTGATCGGTGAGAGATTTTTGGACAAATCCTTTAGTGAGACAAGCAATCATTGATCTAGATATGTTAACCCGAGCCGATGTACACCTAGGGACAGAGAGAGTTAGCTGTCCCTAGGACAACCTGTTGAGGAGTGAGGCTAATGAAAGAAAACAAAGCATTGTTAACCATTGGAATGGCGGCGGAAATGCTGGAAGTTCATCCTCGAACGCTAAGAAATTACGAAGAGGCTGGGTTGATAAGCCCCAAGCGAAAAGGGCAGTGGCGTTATTACACGTTGCGCGATATTCAATGGATAGAATGTTTACGGGAAATGATTCATGTCCATGGCGTAAGTATTAACGCTGTAAAGAAGCTTCTCAAATTCACCCCATGCTGGAATATAGTCGATTGCCCATTTGAAAAGAGAAGAAGATGTTCAGCATTTTTTTCAAGTACACTGGTTCCAAAGAAAATTATCCGGATAGCTCCTTCACCTTTGCATGAAGATATCGCAGCCTGATAAAAAACATAAAAAAAGTATCTGACTTCTGTTCTTTCTCGTATTCTCAAAATTATAGCCGTGGGGAGATTATTACTGATCTCTTCATGGCTTTTCTTGTTCTAGGTCATCTTGAAAATTAATAGCGTTCTGATTTTTCAATTTTGTCTGTGGCCCCTCGCTATTTAGACCTCTCTTTTTGTGCATAGATTCAAAAAGGTCGTTTCTCGTATCTGATATCTGTGTTATATAAACACCACAAGGACGTAAAATGCGTCCTCGGAGAAATGGGCGCAAAATACGCCATTAAATTTACGAAATGTGGCTCACTCATTTGTTTTGAATAAACTTGTTGAATAATACGTAATATTAGGTGCTTGTGGTGAGTGTGCGTTGTGCCATGTCCTGATAAATTCTGTTAGACCTCCTTTTTGTAAGTACCATTAACTTGACAATAGCAATTGATAGGTATAGTTGTAATCATAGTGTTTGATTGCAGTCGGGTGAATCAAACAAAAATGGAGTTGACTAAAGGAGGTAATATGGACGGTATTTATTTTCTCATAATATGGGTGGGTAGCGCTCTTGTGCATACACTTTATGATCTTAAGATAAAGCCCTATTTGATGGGTGATCGGAAAAATACTGATGAATGGCCATTTGTGTAACCATTTGGTCTTAAATAGATAAAAAACTATTTTACGAGGCGTACTATGAACAATGTTTTAGCAGGGATTCTCCCCGCCGAAGGGGGGCTAGAGGCTACAGGCTCCGGGAAATACAATGTGGCTATTGGATTGCTGGCCTTGATGACACTGGTTGGAATTGGAGCAGGAGTCCATTCAATCTATGTTGGACATGAACATACCTTTGGTGTGAGTCGTGGAGTTCCCTGGGGAGTGCTGATTGCTGCTTATGTATTTTTTGTAGTTACTTCTACCGGACTCTGTATTGTTTCTTCTGTTGGGCATGTATTTGGTTTTGAGAATTTTAATCCTATCGCCAAAAGAGCAGTTTTCATGTCAATAGCAACTATTGTTGCGGGATTTTTGGTCATTGCGTTTGAGATTGAAAATTCCTGGAGAATGCCTGTTGGAAACGTGATAGGTGCAAATCTTACATCGAATATCTGGTGGATGGGCACATTGTACGGTGCATATCTATTCTTTATGATGATCGAATTTGTAATGCTCCAGAGAAATCAACATAAAGTTGCTATGAGTTTTGGGCTTGCCGGGCTATTGACAGGTGTGGTTGCACACTCAAATCTTGGTGCTGTTTTTGGACTTCTGAACGGTCGTGAATTCTGGCACGGTCCTTACATGCCTATCTATTTTATTACATCCGCTGCAATGTCTGGCTGTGTTGCTATTATTTTCTTTACCTATCTAGCCTATAAGTCAAATGGATGGCAGATGAGTGACAAGATGAAAAAATCCATGGAAAGCGTTGCTAAAATGGGCGCTCTCATGATGGCTATCATCATGTTTTTTACAGCCTGGAAGATGATAACTGGAATTACAGGACGGCCACCAGGAAAATATGAAGCCATGCAGGCACTTTTAACCGGACCTTATGCCATGAATTTTTGGGTTGGTGAAGTCCTTCTTGGTATGCTTATTCCTTTTGTCATTATTCTGGCGGTCAAAGGCCGGAATATGAATGCACTCTTTGTCGCATCTATTTCTGGGATGATTGGTATCTATTTCATGCGATACGATCTGGTTATAGTAGGCCAACTGATACCTTCTTATCATGGAATGGGATTGGTTGATTATCCTGAACTTCTCACCTATGTGCCGAGTCTTCATGAAACCCTCGTTGTTATTGGCGGCGTCGCATTGTGCGGTATGTGCTTTCTCATTGGTGAGCGTCTCTTTAGAGGTCATGTTTCTGAGGATCATTAATACATAGGGCTTCTCACCTGTCTCTTTTGTTGGATAGAGGAAATCGGCGATGCTAGCAACAAGTCAATGTTTGAGGAGATTGTATATGGTGCGGAAGAAGCCAGGGGTTGAGCCATTAAAAAAAGATCTTCCAATTTATCCCATTAGCGTTGCGGCAAAGCTACTTGATGTGCATCCGCGAACGTTAAGGATATATGAAGATGCAGGGTTGATAAAACCTGAGAGAAGCGGTAATCGCAGGCTATATTCCACCAATGATATTACGTGGATCGGTTGTTTGCGGAAGATGATTCATACCGATGGTATTTCTATTCAGGGAATAAAAAAGCTTCTTCGTTATGCAACATGCTATGAAATTGCAGAATGTCCTAAGGACATTCAGTGCAGTTGCGATGCGGTGGTTGATAAGGCTGTTCCCCGCAGTTTACGAGTTGCAGGGGATCTCGTTGCGGAAAAACAGGCAAAAAAGAAGGATGTTGCACTACGTAAAGAAAAACAATCAGAAAAAGAAGAACAACAGTCAGATGATCGTAAAGTGCGTTGAAATACCTTGTACAATATGAATTGCACAAGGCACAACGGCCCGTTTCTTTTAAGAAACGGGCCGTTGTTCTTTCGGGTTCAGTGGATTTTTCAATAATCTACATCGGTATTGATTGGGCAAAGGTTCTTGAAAAAATGTACGTTCATAATACCTCATGCAACAAAGAAGCCCCGTAGGCAATGAATGAGGTGAATACAATCCTTGGGAAAAATGCGAAGATACTTCTCAGAAGAAAAAAAATGCATTAGGATAGGGATTTGAAGGGTAGATATTACGTATGAAAAGTGAGATACAATAGGAATTGTACAATAAGTAAAATATAATATATGAAACATAAAGCATACTTACCTGTAAAACAGAAACAGGTATCAACACTGGTATTTGAGCAGTTAAGAGATAGTATCTTCCGTGGACAACTTAAGCCCGGAGAGCAACTGCTGCCTGAGCGGGATCTTGCAGAGACGATGCAAGTGAGTCGAACCTCTGTGAGAAATGCGATTACCCAGCTTATCACCATGGGCTATCTGGAGAATCGTCAGGGAAAAGGCACTTTTGTTGTTGACCGAGATGTCTCTGATTCCAACAACCCCTTTGCCTCTATTATTTCACCAGGTAAGTCCACTATTGATGAATTGTTAGAGTTTAGAATAGGTTTGGGGATCCAAGGTGCTACACTGTCTGCGGAACGGGCCACGGAAAGCGATATCCTTTTTCTTGAAGAGACCTTAATCAGAACGGAAGGTGATATAATTACCGCCGAGAGCGAAACAGAATCGGATATCGCATTTCATATGGGGATTGCTTATGCAACGCACAATTCTGTTTATGTTGATCTGACCAAACGGTTCTACGAATACATGTTTTTTCGCATTAAAGAAATGCATTCATTGCTCTACGAGGTTCAGGCGAATTTAGAAGAAGTAGAACGTCAGCATTTTGTGATTTTAGATGGTATCAAATCTCACAATCCAGAGCTGGCTAGAAAAGGAATGGTTAATCATATTCAATTCCTACGGGAGTTGCTCTATAAGCATTCCAAACATTGAAATTTTATGGCCTTGGAAAAAACCAATTCGAGTTGGAATTGACGGATTTTCTAATCTATTACGGTACCCATTTATTTTTTTTAAAAAGAAAACCCCTGCAAACAGTATTCTGTTTACAGGGGTTTTGTGTTTGGTGAAAAGAGGTTTATTGCTTAATGCTTTAAGTAGAGCATTTTAAATTCCTCTGCTGCTCCACGTAGTTTTTCAACATTTGCAAGGTCTGTAGTCTGCTTGCATTTCATACTATAGATAAGCATTTTGTGTAGGGCAGTGATTTTTTTGTCGTAGTCTGCGGTATCAAGCTTAATTCTTTGGGTCATAAAATATTGGGTAACAATGTCCTGAAGAAGTTCTGCGTGCTTTTCTTTATTTGTCACCCATCTCACGAGTTGATTCGCGTTTTTTCCACCTTCGAGTTCTGTGATTTGCTTCATAGATTTTTCTATGGTTCCAGCATGCTCAAAAATCATGTTGATTCTGGCTTCGTCATCATAAATTCCACAAGGAATTTCGCAATGCGCCTGGGCATGAGATAGAAACAATCCAGATGAGACTAAAAGTACTGCCAGTGATAGAATCAATTTCTTCATAGATACCTCTCTTTTTGTTAGGTTGATTGAGGACCTGACCTCAGTTTTACGAGCATTCAGGTTGTTAGGATGATAAGTGAAATATAGTGCGGAATAATCGATAGTCAATGGTAATGATTATCGTTTTTATTTATGATGTGACTTTTATTAAAACGAGGGTGATGTCATCTTCAATTTTGTGGTTTGCGCAAAAGAGGTTTAACTCCTTGAGGAGTGCAACTTGGATTTCCTTTGCTGATTTTTGTGCAAGGTGTCGTATGCAATTTTGAATACGTTCTCGACCAAAAAACTCCCCATCTTGGTTACGAGCCTCACTGATTCCATCCGTTCCGATGAGAATAATGTCTCCAGAAACAAGGTCTTCCGTAACATTTTCTTCAAAGTTGTAATTACTGTCGACGCCAAGTACGAGACCTGAACCATCAAGTTGCGAAAAAAGATCTGTATTCGTATGATAGAAAAGCGGAGGTTCATGTCCTGCGCGAACCCACTTCAAAGCTCTATTGTCAGGATCTATCTCCATAAAAAACAGTGAAGTGAATCTTCCTGATTTAGAGCAATCACCTGAAATATAATGGTTCACTTCAGTGATCAGAGTGGCGGGATTTGTATAGCGCTGAATGGCTGATGTGAGAAATGCCCGCACTGAAGTCATAAGAATGGCGGCTCCTACTCCGTGGCCCACTGCATCTGCTACAACTACACCAAGTGTCTGCTGGGGCAGGAGAAAGTAATCGTAATAATCTCCTCCTGTCTGGTCACAATAGACAGATGTACCGCTGATATCAAAGCCTTTCAGGTATGGACTCGCATCCGGTAGTAGGTTCTGCTGCACTTCTTCGGCCAGTTTCAGTGAATTGATGAGTTCGAACCGATGTCTCAGACCGTCAATCATATGGTTTGTATGACTCGCTATAAATCCAAATTCGTCCTGAGTTGCGATTGGTACCTTGGTGGAGAGATCGCCTTCGCTCACTTTAATGAGAATTTCGGTCTCATTATTAAATAGTAGTTTCAAATTTCTGGAATAAGCCACTATGAGATTTACTATTAAAATTATGAGCACTAGGATAATAAAGAACACTTCTGCGATTACGGACATCGTCGCATCGTGGATGGCATTAGCATTCTGGACATTGTTTGCCAGCCACTCAATGTCTCTTGAAAAAACAAGGATGATAACAATGGCCACAAAAATGGAGGCAGTGACAGATACCACAGTGAATTTTTGGGTCACAGAGAAAAACTTTTTAGATACTGTAGCAAAGGTCTGTTCCTGCATTGCCCGTAAAATCACCTTCCGTTCCTGAGCAAGCGCTGAATCTATTCCTGTAAAAAGTCCTGCAATGATAGAGCCTATCATAGGTGATACCAGAAATATGTATGGGACCTCATAGCGAATCAAGTTGTGAGCATTCATGAGAATTCCTGCGAGGATACAGATTGAAAAATCGAGCCAGAAGGCCCTTTGTGGTTGGTTTATGACACCCGTGGTCTGTATGAAGGTTTTATACAGGTATGGTCGACACAGAAGTGGAATAAGAAAACTTAAAAATATGATTGACCCCAGCTTCACGGGGGGCATGGCTTCGAGGAAAGGTCAGACCTGACCTCCATAATAGGTGAGGGCAAGTATTGCAAACGTGTAGTGCAGGAACACTCTCATATACATTTCTATTATGAAGGATTAATTTAAAATGGCCACGTAATGTTCAAAAAGTATAGCTAACCAGCACTTTGTCAAGCACCCAATGCCGTTCTTTGTGCATTCGATATTACAGCCATTCTTAACTGGTAACATCGAGTGGGCCTTCAATTTTATACCTGTCAATTTTTCTTCTGAGGGTATCTTTTGAAATACCGAGTTCTCTGCAAGTAATCATTTTTTTCCATTTATTTCTTGTTAAAGAAAGTTCAATGGCATTTTTCTCAATCACCTCAAGGGAAAGTCCCTCGTAGGCGGAAAGTAGTGGCGACTTGAGTCGGTTCTCTGTCTTAATAAATGTTTCAGGTAGATGCTCTGGTCTGATAAAACCACCCGGGCAGAGGATGAAACCATATTCGATTATATTTTCAAGCTCGCGGATATTACCTGGATAGTCGTATTTCATGAGCATTGAGGTGACCTCATCGCTGACACCAACAATGTCTTTTTGTTGTTCTGCTCTAAATTTTTCAACAAAATGGTCAACCAGGAGAGGAATGTCTTCAATCCTGTCTCGTAATGGGGGTAGAACAATATTTACGACATTAAGCCGATAATACAAATCATCTCTGAATTCGCCACGACCAACCTGTTGAAGCAGGTCTTTATTGGTGGCTGCAATTATACGTACATCGGCTTTCACAGGGATGTTTGAGCCTAAGGGTTCATACACCTTCTGTTGGAGGACTCTTAAGAGTTTAACCTGTAGCGATTGTGGGATGTCACCAATTTCATCGAGGAAAATGGTGCCGCCTTCTGCAGCTGCAAAACGGCCTTCACGATCTTTTCGGGCATCGGTAAAGGCACCTGCCTTGTAACCAAAGAGTTCGGATTCGAGAAGGGTATCGGGCAGGGCGCCACAGTTGACTATGATGAATGGTTTATCATTTCTGCTCGATTCATTGAAGATGGCACTAGCCACAAGTTCCTTTCCCGTTCCGCTTTCTCCCAGGATGAGTACGTTACTTTCACTCTTGGAAATCTCCGGCATAATTTGAAACATCCTTTGCATATTCGGGCTTTTACTTATAATTTGTGCAAAGGTATATTTTTGTGTGAGTTGTTGGCGAAGAAGCACCTCTACACTTAAATCCCGAAATGTTTCCACCCCTCCCAGTACATTCCCGTCCTGGTCGACAAGAGGAGCGGCACTGATGCTTATTGAGACGTTTTTTTCCTTCCGGTTTTTAATGGTGATAGATCTGTTTGAGACGGGAAGGCCTGTGTAGAGTGCTTCTGCGATGGCGCAATTTCTCCCGCAGATGGAAGAGCAGAAGACATCACTGCAAAACTGCCCGATTGCAGCGTCTCTGTTCCAGCCGGTTATGAGCTCAGCCGATAGATTAAATGAGGTAATGCGCCAGTCACGGTCAACGGTAAAGACACCATCGGCCACCGAATCAAGGATCAAAGCCTTTTGCAGGCGGTGGGTGTTATTTCTAAAGGATTGAACGCCACCAATGGCTGTGCCGTTGTGACCAAGAAAGGGTGCTGCGCTGACACTGACTGGAATGGAATAGCCATCTTTTCCGATGATAAAAAGCTCCTGGTCGAGGATGCTGATTTGCTCCTTCATGCAGGTATTGAGTGGGCAGCTGGCAAAATTTGTACTGCCAAGTAACACTTCCGAACAGATTCTTCCAAGGACTTCAGCTTCCTTGTAACCGGTAATTGTTTCTGCTGCCTTATTAAAAGAGGTTATACGTCCATCGGGAGAAACGGTGAACACCCCGTCAGCTACCGCGTTGAAAATAAGTTCGTACTGCAGAGTCTCGGTTATATCTACAAAGGTTTCCACTCCGCCGATTATGTTGTCGTATGTGTCAAGCAGTGGAGAGGCACTTAAGCGAACCGGGATAGAGTTGCCATCTTTACTTTCAACGAATGCGCTACGGCCGGAGATTGTGGATTTCGTATGAATGGATTCAGAGATGGCGCAGTTTGAATTGCAGATATTTGCCTTGAAAATTTTTTTGCAGGGTTCTCCTAACACCTCTTTTTCTGTCCAACCGGTGATTTTCTCTGCTGCTCTATTAAAGCTTGTGAGTTGCCAGTTCTGGTCAACAGTGAAAACGCCTTCAGCAATACTGTTGAGTGCAAGTCTACTGGCCGCTAGTGGCTCCGTAAGGTCGGCAAACCCGATAATGGCTCCAGTAATCCCCGTGTTTTTACCAGGGATAGTGATGATACGCAGGCGAATCGCATTTTTTTCACCGCTGATAGGATTGCCTAAGGTCAGCTCAATGTTTTGACTCTTTTTCTGTTTTGAGAGTGGTCTAAGATGGTTGCAGATGTTTTTAAACCTGAGGTCATCGGCAAATATTTCTCGACAGTGTTTACCGATCATGTCGGCTTTCGATATGTCGAGAATATGAGAGGCTTTCTGGTTGCAGGCTGTGACCACCCACTCGTCATCAACAATTACATAGCCGCTGGCAAGGTGTTCAGAGTCACTCGGTTCTGTTAATGTCACGCCCATCTCCTGTTATAGTAGGTCAACCTGTTCATAAGAGAATATTTGATAATATCCTTAAACTGATCAGGCGGCAAGTCCTACAATGTGGCGGGGTTGTGCTAAATTATAGTGTTGCATGGCCTAAAATCAATTGGCTGGAAATGTAGTAAAAGAGAATAAGGTCACAGAAAAATCTGTGGCTCTATTGTAGGTGGACAATATAGTTGGCCACTTACACAAACAAGCGACACATTCAATCGTTGCTGTTTTTCTTCTTACATACCGTGTTGTCAGTTAGAGTATCACATCGCGCCTAACAACTATAGCTTCATTTGTTGCGAAATCCCTGAAAGTATAATCGTTCATTGAAACAATACACAAAAGAAGGATCATTTTAGCTACCATATGACCAGATCTTATCTGAAATCGGAACTCTGGCACTATCAGGAAGCACAGCTGTGCCTCATAATGACTGAGGTGAAGGTGTTTATGGATAAGCTCTGATATCACATTGAACTTATGTTGTTAGGTTTTGGGGCCGCAGAATTTTTGAGATACAGGAAACACCTTTCGTTTGAGTCGGTGACAAAATTCATTACCTTCGATTTGGCAAGGTTAAATGGATGCCTCAATTTCTGAGAATACCTGATCAGGAATAATATTAACAAACGGTTTTATATTAACTGTTGGCGTTGCTGATATTCTTAGCATTAACAGGAACCAGGTCTTCATTTTAGTTTTTTGCAGAAGATAATTCTCAGTCGTTGGTTCTGAAGACATCTATTGTTGTAGACAAGGAAGAGGCGCTTGATGCATTGCTCGGAGGTTGCAAATAGGTATCAGCTAGGCGTAGTTGCATATTCCTGCAAACCTTATTGCCAGGTTCATGCTGATGATCACTTCACATCAAAAGTGATCATCAGAAAAACATTCTTGCTGAAATGAGGCGATAACAGAATTGATTAAAGTTGAGAGAATAATTCTGGAATAATCGACAAAGAGAAGATAGGTTAAAGGAGTTCTTGATTTTTTGGAAAGGAATTGTAGAAAAATTAGTACAGGCTTTCAGAGCAAATACTTATAAATCACATTAAAACCTGACGAATAATAAGACATGTAAGATGAAAAACCTTGCCTCAATAATCCTAACCACAGTATTTCTCATTCTTGGGTGCGCCCTACCTCTCTTTGCTCAAAATCCTCTCCCTAAAATAGACGCATCATTCGGCCAGCCAAATCAGCAGATTATACTTACCCCCGGAGAACAGGCCTGGCTTGCCGCTCATCCGAATATTCGTTTGGGTTACATAGATTCGGCTGAACCGGAGGTTATTGTTAGCCAGAACGGAAGTCATACAGGTATGCTGGTTGATTTTCTTGCAGAGTTAAACCGGCGACTCGGAACGCAAATTGGCCTCAAAATCGATACAATACCCGGAATACTTGAGCAGGCGAAAACAAATAAGGTTGACGGTATTCTGGAGATGCTCCCGGAGTATGCCGACAAATTAGGATTGTTGAAAACTGAAACGTATCTGACCGCTTATCCTGCGGTATTTGGGCGTCGCAGTGATATCGTTATGGGTCTGTCTGATATTGCAGGCAAGAAGGTTGCTATCAGTGACAAGATCTATTTCTCTGAAAAAATCGCCCAACAATATTTCGGGCAGTCGACCATAGTAAAAGTAAGCAATTCACTCGAAGGGATGAGGCTCATAAGCCAGGGAGATGTAGACTTTTTTATAGGGACCAGCTTTAATTCCTACCTTCTTGTCAAGTATCATTTGTTCGATCTCGCTGTCAAACACGTATTCTTCGATTTACCCAGCAGGTTTGGAATGGCTATCAGGGCTGATTGGCCTGAGTTGGTCTCTATTTTAAATAAAGGTATAACGAGTTTTACGGAAAGAGAAATTGATGAATTTATGACAAAGTGGTTCCATTTTCTACAACAAGAAAAAACAGTAGAACTCACTTCTGCAGAGACGGTCTGGCTGGCGGCACATCCGGTTATAACTTTTGGAGTAGCTGAGGAATTTCCCCCCCTTAACTTTATCAATAAGGATGGCGAACCGGCTGGATATGGAATTGATTATGCTATCTTGATCGCCCGCACGCTGGGAATCCAATATAAATTTGTTTCCGGTAGTTGGTCTGATGTTCAACAAATGGCGAAAGCGAAAGAAATCGATGCAATCCCATTGATTTTTAAAAACAAGGACCGAGACAAATATCTGGAATATACCAAGCCATATACAAAAATGGTACATGCCATTATAACTAAAAAAAAGACGCAAAGTATTCAATCTCTTAAAGATTTATCTGATAAACGTGTCGGGGTGATGGAGGGGACTTATGTTCATAATTATATGCAAGAGGATTATCCAGACACAGACATTATCGCCTATTCGACATACGGAGAGTTTCTAGGAGCATTAACCAACGGTGAAGTGGATGCCATAGTAGACACCTTACCTGTTCTAAGTTACTGGATTAACACACTTTTTACCACAAATTTAAAAATTGTGGCATTACCAGTCGAGTTGGAAAGAAATACCTATCTCGGTATTCGTTCAGACAGGCCTGAACTTACAGGCATCATCAACAAAGCAATTGATGCGATTACAATAAAGCAGCATTCTGAAATAAAGCAGAAATGGGTTGGGCTTAATACGGAAGATAAAGAAATCAAAACATCGATCACTCCGGAAGAACAACTCTGGATCGCCAAGAACCACACAATCCGAGTTCGGGTAACAGATAGCCCTCCTTACTTGTATTCGGAAAAGGGGCAGGCCGTTGGTATTACAGTTGATTTGCTTAAAGTGATTTCTAAAAGGACCGGCATTAAATTTCATTTTGTTATTCCTTCCCCTTCTTTTGCTAAAGATCTTAAAGGATTAATACAACATACAGGCCCGGATCTTATCGCAACACTTATGCCGAATCCGGAACGGGAAAAGGATATTCTGTTTACAAATATATACATTTCTTCGCCATGGTTTATTTTCACAAGGGATAGCTCACCATTCATTGTTTCTATGAATGATCTCAACGGCAGAACAGTAGCAGTGGTAAAAGATTACCTTGTTCATGAATATCTTGTTAAGAATTACCCGGATATTGAGCTGTTGATCTTAGAAAACAATAAAAAAGCTCTCTCGGCAGTTTCTTCGGGAAAGGCTTTTGCTTTTATCGGTGATTTGATTTCCACACCTGCAATGATAAACAAATTTGGGCTAAATAATCTAAAAGCGGTTTCTCCAAGCTCCTTGCAGGAACATAAAACTGCTATGGGGATAAGAAGCGATTGGCCTGAATTACGTGATATTATTGACAAGGTACTTGACTCTATGCCGGCCTCCGAAAAGACAGCTATTATAAATAAGTGGGCTTCGGTTAAGTTTGATTATGGAATAAGTCCTTATGATGTTAAGAAATGGGTGTTTATCATTGGAAGTACCGTAGCATTAATATTATTTCTTATTCTATTCTGGAATAGAAGCTTAACTCGAAGGGTTAAGGAACGTACAAGCACATTAGCCGAGAGCCAGGACCGATTGCGCCTGGCCACCGCCGCCGCGCGGGTGGCGATCTGGGACTTTGACCCCCGTTCCAATACTGTCTTCTTGTCCCCCGAGTGGAAGCAG
The DNA here is from genome assembly GCA_047619065.1 of Desulforhopalus sp. GTDB lineage: Bacteria > Desulfobacterota > Desulfobulbia > Desulfobulbales > Desulfocapsaceae > Desulforhopalus_A. The sequence goes on along the minus strand of JBLHNA010000008.1, from coordinate 1,817 downwards.
CAGCTGGGCTACGAGGATGACGAACTCGAGAGCCGGATCGAGGAATGGGAATCCCGCATGCATCCGGACGAGCGGGAAGAGGCCATCGGGATGGTCGAGGACTACCTCGCCGGGCGGATCCCGGAATACGCGATGGAGTTCCGCCTGCGTCACAAGGACGGTTCCTACCGGTGGGTCTACACCCGCGGGGAGAAGCAGTTGGATGACGCCGGCAATCCGGTTCGCATACTAGGCTGTCACGTCGACATCACGGAACAAAAGCAAGGGAAGGCACTTCTGGAGGAGAGTGAAGAGCGTTTTCGGGCAACCTTTGAGCAGGCAGCGGTCGGAATTGCTCATGTTGCACCTGATGGAACGTTCCTGCGTCTCAACCAGAAGTTCTGCGACATTGTGGGATACTCTCAGGAAGAAATGCAGTCTCTTACTTTCCAGAAGATTACTCATCCTGACGATTTAGCCAGGGATCTTGGTTACGTGCAGGAAATTCTTAGCGGGAGAAGAAGTAGTTACTCCATAGAGAAGAGGTATGTCCGTAAGGACTCTGAAATTATCTGGGTCAACCTGACTGTTGCGGCTGTTCACATGGAAGAGAGTGAACCGGGGTGGTTTGTCTCTGTGGTCGAAGAAATATCTGATCGGAAGCAGGCAGAAGAGGATATCCTGAGATACCAGAAGCGCCTTAAAGCACTGGCCTCACAGTTGACAATTACCGAGGAGAAAGAACGGAGACGACTTGCTACAGACCTCCACGATCATGTCGGTCAATCCCTTGTTTTTTCTCGTATCCAATTAGCTGGTCTAAAAGAGCAAACATCGGACGAGGAATTTATAGAGTCAATTGATGAGGTGTCTCAATCACTTCTCGGAATTATCAAAGACACTAAGGATCTGGTCTTTGACCTTAGCTCTCCCCTGCTTAATGAAATAGGGCTGTCAGCAGCAACATCTCAGTGGCTGGTCGAACAAATTGGTGAGAAATATGGTCTAGAAACTGAGTGTATTGATAACTGCAAAACTCTCTCTCTAGATAATGAAATGAAAGCACTGTTATTTCGCAGCATCCGTGAACTTCTAGCAAATGTTATCAAACATGCATTTGCCAAAAAAATTCGGGTTTTTTTTGACAAAAAAAACAAAGATAACCTGATGATAACTGTTCAGGATGATGGTGTCGGTTTTGTTTTTAACCGTGCACCTGAAATGGTTATGTCTAGAGAGGGATTTGGCCTGTTTAGTATTAAGGAGAGGGTTGAAGACATTGGCGGGTTCCTGGATATCGAATCAGAACCTGGTAAAGGATCTAAAATTACAATGAATATACCACTTACTCGTCAATGATGGACCATGGATATTAAAAAAAGTAAGCAAACAAAAATCCTATTGATTGATGACCATGCAATTCTACGTAAAGGGCTCAAGCTTCTACTGGATCGGCAGGATGATTTTACCGTTGTCGGAGAGGCCGACGAGGGAGAAGCCGGGATTGAACTCATGAGTGAGGTTGCACCAGATATAGTTGTCATGGATATCTCCATGACAGGGTTAAACGGAATTGACGCAACCAAACGTATTACAGCTGAATATCCTGACACAAAAGTTATTGCTTTATCAATACATTCTGAAAAAAAATTTGTCGAAGACATGCTCCGTGCTGGTGCTGCAGGATATATTCTCAAAGAGAGTGTCCCTGAAGATTTAGTCAGAGGAATAAGGGAGGTGATGAATGGTGCACATTATTTAAGCCCATCTATAACCGGGCTTGTTCTTTCGGGGTACAGAGACGCATTGTCATCCGACCAATCTCTGCTCCAGACAGG
>JBLHNA010000007.1:0-174633 GCA_047619065.1 Desulforhopalus sp. | reverse complement strand
TGGCTTCAAGTTCATCACGTTCTTCTTGAGTTAATACAAATCGGTATTTGATTTTGGGCATGGTCCTCTCCGTTTCTTTTAACCATACCATATTAAACTAACATTTAACACATGACATGACACTAGGAGTCTGTCGGACTATGCCTTTTTCCCAAGCTCCTAGAGATTTAACAAGCGACGAGAACGATTCCGTTTGTCGCTTGTTGTTCTGCGCTTTCAACAGAGAGCAGTGAGTTTACACTGCAGGCCTTAAATACATTCACTGTTACTCCAAGGCGTCCCCACTTGGCTGCTGGAAATTGTTTTTCCAGTTGTTGGTTCCATTTTTCTGTAAAGTTGTTCCACTCAATCTCTGATAAATCATCGTCTTGACAAAGTGCTGTGAGGTGATTTTCAAGATCCAAAACCAGTTGCTTGCTTTCTTGCCTAAACGATTTCGTTGCCACAAGAGCTTCCTGCTCACTCCAACCTATAAGCCCTGGTAACTCAAGTCCCGGGTAGGTGACAGGACTGGATTTACATTTTTCTTCAAATCTTTCTGCCAAGGTATCAAGAACATCAGCGCTGGTGGTTAAAAATATATCTGAATCTGTGTGATTGCTCTCTCTATATATATGGGTCCAACTTGTAAGTCGTTTATCCATATTCCCACTATGGACGGCATTGAAATTACCAGTGAGTTGACTCAGTTCAGCAAAAGGACTGTCCTGTTCGAAATCTTCAGCATCCCCCTTGAGGGCATTAAAAATACCGGAGGTGTCATCGTCTACCATGGAGAGGTTTCTGGCAATTTCTTCCTCTGCCTGGTCGAGGATTTCGCCGATGGCCAGAACGAGACGAGCCTGCCAGAGTTTTGCCTCATGACTGTGTCGTTTTTCTTCGGCACTCAAGTCTTTTGGGGTGAGAAACTCATTGATGATTGCCCGTTCTGATTGCTCCCCTGATTGACTCGATGAGGACATTGCAGCTAAGGTGAGTGAACTGAGTTGGGATGCGTAATCATCTCTACGGGTTTTGATGTCACCGACGAGGTGGAGAAAACGGTCAAGATTTTCCCCCAGTGGACAGGGAGTATCTACTTGACATAAACCCGAATTAATGAAAGTATCTGTGGATTCTTCGGCCTGGTTTTGTCCATGGGACTCCACCGGAGAGATGATGTTAATTTTTGAGAATAAAAGAAATATTGGATACTGGCGTATCGTATGGATTACGGTTGCCGGAAATAAAACAGTTTTAAGTGAGTTCATATGTCAGATCTTCGAAGTAAAATTACCTTTACAGTTTCTGCTGTTCTCTATCTGCTGTTTAACCTGCGCCTTGGGGCAGATGCAATTACCACCGTAACAGCAACAGGATGGCAGCTTGTACAGACAGTACCCTATGTCGTTGGTATTACCTATGTCATTATTGCCTTACTACAGTACATGGCAGGGGGATCAAGACTTCCCTGGGACCGTCGCCTTCGCCTATTTTTTGCAATAGGTATAATGGCTGGTCTTGTCTTTGGCATATATGAATATGCCGGTGTTGATATGACCGGTGGTAAATAATACCTGCACTGTCTTCGTCTGTAAATGCAAGAAATGGTTGTCTGATACCTAAATATTGCAATCGCCAAGTTCGGAGTCGCCGCTTACCTGCTGAAGATGACAGGCAACAGACATGCAGGAGTACTTGTGTACTTCAAATGGCTGTTAACGAAGCAGATTCGGTAAAATTGGTGATCCCAAAGGGTGGTAAACATAATAAAAACACATTGCTTTAAAGTTATTAATAAGTGATTAGTGTTTTAGCTATTCTGTGTGTGAATACGTTGAAATCACTTGATAAATGTGTTTTTTAATGTTTGGCATGCAAAATTTAGGTGATACAAATCTTACTGTGACCAATTAATGTTCTATCTACACGTCTCGAACCGAACGGAAAATTTGCTGCATCAGCTGGCGGAAGTGATACGTGTCGACAAGCAGCCTGATCTTTTTAGCGGAGAACTCTTTCTTATTCAGAGCCAAGGGATGGAGCGCATGGTTGCCCAGACCCTGGCGGATGAGTTTTCAAGTTTCTGTAACTTTCAGTTTCACCTTCCCCTTGATTTCCTGAGCATGATTGCTGACCGTCTGGATATGGGGATCACTCCGGATGGTTTTGGCAGGCAGACCCTTACTTTTCGTATAGAACAACTACTCACTGATATTGAAGGTACTGAGTACCAGCCTCTCCACTATTATCTTCAAGGTGATAACCGCAATTTGAAACGATTTCAGCTCTCAAAAAGGCTGGCCAATGTTTTTGATCAGTATCAGTTGATGCGTTCCGATATGTTGCTGAGCTGGGAAGAGGGAGTCTTGACCACCGGTCACGTTTCTGAACCCTGGCAGATGGCAATATGGAGAAGGCTCATCGCACAGCCGGGTGGTGATGTTCATAGAGGGATGTTGTTACATTCTGTCATAGAGGCACTAACGGGCCAGGATGGACTGACAGTAGAATTGCCAAAACGTATTGCAGTAATCGGTTTGCATACCATGCCACCGCTTTTCCTTGAGTATCTCAATGCTCTTTCTCTTCATATGGATGTGCATTTCTTTCTACTGTCTCCATGCCAGCACTATTGGGGAGATGTACAGACTAAAAAGCAGCAGTTTAGGAGCATGATACGATCAGGAGTCGCTCCGGGGGCTGGTGAATTCTCCGATCACCATCCTCTTCTCGCAAGCCTTGGGCGGCAGGGCAAGGATTTGCAATCCATGATGCTGGAGGGCGCGGATTTTTCGTTGGAGTTTACAAGCTATGAAAGCCCGATACAGGATGGTGGTTATGGGGAGGCACGTCTACTGCAAAAGGTGCAGGCAGACCTCTTGGAGGGGGAAATACGTGAAGGGGTGCCTGTAGCCTTATCTATTGATGATTCAATACAGATTGTTTCCTGCCACTCCAAGCTTAGAGAGTTGACGGTCCTGCGGGACCACTTGCTCCACCTACTTCATACGGAACCAGGCCTGGAACTTCGTGACATCATTGTTATGGCTCCTGATATTCAGGAGTATGCTCCACTTATTCCGGCCCTGTTTATTGAAATACAACACTCCATTGCTGATCGCAGTGTGCGTAGAAGAAACTCTGTGTTCGCCGGGTTTTTAGCCTTTATTGAACTCTTTTCCGGACGCTTTGGCTGGAGTGAAGTTCTTGATATACTGCGGCAACCAGCAATATTCCCGCAGTTTGATCTTAGTCTCAATGATTTTGACTCAATAGAGTATTGGGTGACCGAGGCAGGAATTCGGTGGGGACTATCTGCTGATCAGAGAGTAGATTCCGGTTTGCGTTCTTTTGAGGAAAACAGCTGGAGAGCCGGTCTTGATAGATTGCTCATGGGCTATGCCAGTGGGGACGATGATTTTATTGATGGGGTACTTCCCTTTACAGAACTTGAAGGTCGAGGTGCTGCCCCACTTGGTGGTCTGTGCAGATTTATAGATATCATAGATGAGGCAAGAATCTCATTTCGAGTCGAACGTAGTCTCGGAGACTGGTCTGAGTTACTTTTAGGCTATGTCAGTCATCTTTTTGGAGAAGAAGGTGATAAGGAGCTTATGGAGCTCCGCATGCTTGTGGCCGATCTCGGACGGACCATGGACGGTTTTTCTGCGACGACAATCAGTTTTGATATCATTCGTGAATGGTTTAATGGCTCTGCCCAGGAGAAGAGGACAAGTTCAGGCTTTCTGAGGGGGCAGCTCACCTTTTGTTCAATGCTGCCCATGCGGTCCATTCCCTTTAAGGTAGTCTGTCTTCTAGGATTAAACGACGGTAAGTATCCAACGCCTGATACCCATGATAATTTTGATCTCATGGGAGAAGCTGGGGTGTTTCGTTTGGGGGACAGGTCTGCCAGGGCCGATGATCGTTACCAGTTTCTTGAAGCTATTTTAGCTGCGAGGGAAAATCTGTATCTCAGCTATATTGGCCAGTCCGCTCAAACCAATGAGAAGATACCGCCCTCAGTTGTTGTGACAGAACTTCTTGAAGTACTGGAGTTGTATTATGGGGCTAAGGATCTTGTTGTCCATCATCCACTCCATAGCTTTAGTAGCAAGTATTTTGTTAAAGATGGGAGCAGACGCCTTAAAAGCTATGACAATAATTCCTGTGAGGTTGCAAAACGGCTGCGAGCTGAAAAAAATGAGACTCCAGCATGGTGGCAGGGAAACCTTGAGCCGCCAGGTAAAAAAGTTGAACTCAATTCTCTTTTTCTCTTTTTTAACAACCCACAAAAATATTTCGTGCGTCACAGTCTTGGTGTGCAGCTTGCCACGATAGAAGAACTTCCCGAAGACCGGGAAACTTTTCAGATTGAGGGATTGGCTAAGTATCATATCGAACAGGCGCTTATTAAAAGTAAAATCACATCCCCCAACAATGATGGGGTGAGAGATGGGTTCTTAAAAAAAGCGCAGGTCGCTGCGAACTGGCCCCTCGGTGCTGCGGGGGAACTTACTTTTCTTGCCAAAAATAATGAAATCGAAAGATTCATGGAAACGGTAAGTGCGCAGGAGATGGGTGGGCGATGCAGCGCAGTCACTGTTAATTTTATGGTGGATGACTACCATGTGCAGGGGCCGCTGGACAACATCTATGAAAATGGAATGATGATCATACGCTATGGTGCATTGCGTGGTCGTGATCTTGTCTCGGCCTGGCTGCACCACCTTGTTGCGAACAGGTTTTCTTCTGGAGGAGACATACGTACCGTCCTTGTGACCAAAGATGAGGTGTTTACCTTTATCTCAGTTGCAGATGGTCCGAGTCTCCCCTTGTTACTGGATCTGTTTTTTGCTGGCCAGTCCCACCCCTCGGAGTTTTATGTTGAACCGGCCTTTGTCTATGCAAAACAGATGGGTGGGCGAGGGACAATATCTCCCCTTGATAAGGCGACGGCAAAACTCAATGACCAGTTGGAAAAAGGTTATGAGCCTGAGCTTGAACTTCTGCTGCAAAATAAAGTCGACGACTCCCTTCTTGGGGAATTATTTGAACAACTTGCAACTGAGATAATGTGTCCACTTTTGGAGAATACCAATGGCTGACGATATAATTGTATTTGATGCCGCCAGAGTTCCATTTGTAAGAGGAACGAGCCTTGTGGAGGCAAGTGCTGGGACCGGTAAAACCTACGCCATTGGCATGCTGGTTCTAAGAGGGATTGTTGAGCTGGGAATCCCCATTGAAAAAATCCTCATAGTTACCTTTACAAAGGCAGCAACAGAGGAGCTGAAGTCTCGTATCCGTAGTCGTCTCGTAGAAGCAAGAGACCTGTTGCAGGACCGTCTGGAGCCTGAATCACAAAAAAAATCAGCTCAGGTTGATGCAACACTTGTTGATTGGGTTGCAACCTTAAGCGATTTCACTCTTGCCATTCAGCGTTTGCAGCTTGCGCTCTATGACATAGATAATGCAAGTATTTTCACTATCCATGGTTTTTGTCAAAGGATGCTTGTGGATCAGGCCTTGGAGAGTGGCCAGTTGTTTAATGTGGAACTTGTAACCAACATAGATCATATGATCACCCAGGTGGTGGATGATTTTTGGAGAAATGAAATCTATCCACTTGCACCTCTGCCCTGTGCCATAGTTACGGCTGCGTTTGACACTCCGGAAAAACTTTTGGCAAGTGTGTCGGTGGCCTATAGAAGTGTTGGAGAGATTCAACCTCAAGCAGAACCAGCTGATAAGGCCATTGCAGTGTTTCAGGCTACTATGGCCAGCTTGCAAGGGTGGTGGCGAGAGGGGAGGGCCGAGCTTTACACGATGTTTTCAGAAGCGGTTGCGAACAAACATTTTAAGAAGTGGCTCTGTGATAATTTTGAACACTGGTTTTCCTCAATTGATGCCTTTTTGGAAGGGACGACCTATCTGGTTCCAGAAAACATTGAATTTTTGATGGATGAGAATCTTTTAGGAGAACTGAACGGTACTAAATTTAGAGGCGATGAAAAAAAGAACAACTATATTGCTGAGTGGTCACTGCCTACCAGAGAGGTTGCTGCGTTTTGTCTGGCAAAGGAGGCTCTACTTCTTTCCTATCGTTGCGCGCTTGCCTCACTTCGAAGTGAGGTGAGTGAGAGGTTGCTTGTACAGGGGACAATGGGTTTTGATGGCCTTATTCAAAATCTTGCGGCAGGTCTTGATGGTGATAAGGGGAGACAACTTAAAGAGGTTATTGGTCAGCGCTTCTCACTTGCTCTCATCGATGAGTTTCAGGATACGGATAGTCTCCAGTATAAAATATTTTCAGAGCTTTTTGGTGGTGGTAAACACCACCTCTATCTGATTGGTGATCCGAAGCAGGCTATTTATAAATTCCGCGGGGCGGATATTCATTCATATTTCCACGCAAGAAATAGTGCTGACAAGAGACTCACCTTAGAAAAAAATTACAGGTCTCACCCCTTACTTGTAGAAGAAGTAAATAGACTTTTTGAAAATCGGTCGCGGCCCTTTTTGTATGACGAAACGATGCTTGACTATAACAGGGTATCGCCTGGGCTTTCTGATTCCAATTTTGATATTGTTCAGAGGGGTGAGAGTCTAGCCGGAATGGTCTATTGTAGTCTGCCGGAAAACTCCGAAGATAAAAACGGGAGATGGTCCTCAGGCAAGGCTGCTGATGTCTTTCTAGGCTACACCGTTGGCGAAATATCTGGCTTGCTTACATCCAGTTCACGGGCCAGGTATCATATCAATGAAGTGGAACGAGAACTTGCGCCGGGAGATATTGCGATCCTGGTTCGTAGCCATAAGCAGGCAGAAAAATATCAGGCGAGTTTGATAGAGGCTGGAATTCCTGCCGTGGTAAGCAGTAGAAACTCTGTTTTCCGCACTGTTGAGTGTTGGCAACTGATTGTGCTGCTTAAGGCCATGGCCTCACCAACTGAGATTTCCAAATTAAAATCAGCCATGACCATCTCCTGGTTTCAGCTAACCGGGAATATGCTTTTGGATATCTGGCAGGATGAGGAGCAACTCAGCATCTGGCAGGGGAAAATGATTTTATATCATGGAATATGGCAGGATTACGGTCTGTTTTCTATGATGAACAGTTTTATTCAAGAGGAAAAAATACTTACCAATATTGCAGGTACTGATTGTGCCGAACGTGCCATTGCCAATCTGTATCAGTTGATAGAACTGGTACAGGATCAGGAAAGTTCTGAAAATTATGGAATGGGCCAGGTGCTCCAGTGGCTTCAGAGAATGTATCAGCAGGAGAGTTCAGTTGCCGGCGCAGAACTTCTGCTGGAAAGTGATGAGGATGCTGTACAGATAGTTACCATGCATGGCGCAAAGGGTTTGGAGTATCCGGTGGTGTTCTGCCCATACCTCTGGTACTCGTCGAACCGAATCAGCTCTGAAAAATACCAAGTTTCAGTGCATGAAAACGGTCAGAATGTGATAGATCTGGGGTCTGACTCATTTAAGGAAAGAAAGCTGCAGGCAGAACGTGACCAAAAAGCTGAAGATCTACGTCTTCTCTATGTTGCTCTTACGCGTGCGAAGGTGCGTTGCTATACCATGTGGGGCGATGTGAAAAAACATACTTCTGTTGCTGATTCCTTTGATTCCGCCCTGGGCTATCTGATGTTTGCGGGCGGACCATGTGATGGTGACGCTCAGGCTTCTGCCTTTGCAGGCTTAGTTGCCACCACTCCAATCAAACATTGTCAAATTCATGACGTAGTCGTCGCTGAGAAGTATGAATTAAATAAGGATTATGGTGATCTTTCTCCTTTGTCTCCCTCCACGCGATCTCTTAAAACAGATTGGCAGATGTCGAGTTTTTCAGGTCTTGCAACACTGAGTGACTATGAATATGACCATGGTGGATCGAAGGGTAGGGTGGCAGGAGAAAATCCTATTGCGGTTCCGGGTCTTCCTGCCGGGGCGAATTTTGGCAATGTGATCCATGACCTGCTTGAAGAGCTTGATTTTTCTTCTATTCAATCCTCACCCGAGATCTCGTCTCTGATTGAGAGAAAATGCGAACGCTTTGGCGTAGATGCCCATGTTGAAGATATTGAAAAGCTTCTGAGCTGTGTGGTTTCAAGTTGTTTGGCCGGTGATTTTTGTCTGATGGATCTTCCCAAAGAGCATTGTTTAAAAGAGATGCCGTTTTACTTTCAACTCTCTTTATTTCAGACGAGTGCGATAGGTGACATATTAAAGAGTGACCCCACTGTGCTGCCAGTTGGACCTCGACAAATGAGGGGCTATCTCACAGGATTTGTTGATCTTATCTGTCTTGAAAACGGTAAGTATTATATCATGGATTATAAGACAAACAACCTCGGAGGGGATTTGTCAGCGTATCAGCATGATCAGCTCGTGCTCGCCATGAAGTCCCACAATTATGGTTTACAGTACTGGATCTATTCTCTCGTATTGCATCTCCACCTGCAGAACCTGATTGAAGATTATAGCTACGAAAGCCATTTTGGCGGTGTTATGTATCTCTTTGTTCGTGGTATGTCACCGGACTATCCCGGAAGTGGGGTGTTCAGTACCATACCCGACTATGAGACCTTATTGCGGCTTGCTGCTCTACTTGGGGAGAGTGACGACGATGAGTAGGCAGGAAGAGACATATTTAGATAAAAGCTTTGCCACTTTCCTGGCCAATCGATCAGGTCTTGCGGCAACAGACAGGGATGAATTTTATGGACTTGTTCTCCGTCTTTCGATGTCGCTGTCAGAAGGACACAGTTGCCTTGAAGTAACGCTTGCCGAACAGTCACTACTTCGTCAGCTAAATCTTGTCACAGTGATTGATAGCGAGCAGGCCACGGGTCCAACGCCTCTCGTCTTGGATGGTACAAATCTCTATCTCGCAAGATATTATCATTATGAAAATAGACTTGCTCGCCAGATACGATCATTGGCGGATATTCGTTTTACAGCTGAGGGCAACGCAGGTCTGCTTGAGCTGCTGTTTCCTGGTGAATCACCAGAAAGCAGTGATCAGATGCGCGCAGCACTGATCGCCCTTCGCCGTGCCTTGATTATCGTAAATGGTGGGCCAGGGACGGGAAAAACGACCACAGTAGTAAAAATGTTGGCTATTATGCTTGCCAGTGGTGAGAAGAACCTGCGAATAGGTATGGCTGCACCCACGGGTAAGGCCGCTATGCGACTGAGCGAATCAATAGGGAATAGTCTTGCGAAGCTTTCATTACCTGAGGTAGTCCGTGAGGCCATGCCAGAGAGTGCTGTGACCCTTCACCGCCTTCTTGGAGTTAGGAAAAATTCGCCTCAGTTCAAACACAATAGTGCAAGACCACTGGAATATGATGTTGTGGTGATTGATGAAGCGTCCATGGTTGATCTGGCCATGATGAGTAAGCTCGTTGATGCTTTAAAACCAGGAAGTCGTTTGATCCTGCTGGGTGATAAAGACCAACTGGCCTCAGTTGAGTCTGGTGCAGTGCTGGGTGATCTTATCCATACCATTTCTGATAACTGTGTTGAACTGAGAAAGACATACAGGTTTGATGATAATATTAAACAGTTAGCGACAAATGTTAATATTTCTGACCATGGGGCTGTGTGGCAGCAACTCACAGGAGGCGAAAATGGTAATGTATCTCTTTGTGAAGACAGGGAATTGTATAGTTATTTAAGTCTCCGCTATGGTGAATATCTGGCGTTTGTGCAAGGCATTGCCTCTCCTGAGGAAGCTGATGTCGTTGAAGTGTTTAGTTTCTTTAGCAAATTCCAGGTTCTTTGTGGTGTCGCCTTTACAGAGCGTGGTGTCTTCGCTATTAATCGTCTGGTGGAGCAAAGCCTCGCTTTACGAGGGTTCAATTGTAAGCATAATGAGTGGTACCCCGGGCGTCCCATTCTAATTACTCGAAATGATTATGGGCTGGATCTCTACAATGGAGACATTGGAATATGCCTATGGGACAGCGCAAAGAATGGACTTCGTGTCTGGTTTGAACGTTCTGATGGAAGTCTTAAAAGCTGTGCAATAAATATGCTTCCCACTTTTGAGACAGTATACGCCATGACGATCCATAAGAGTCAGGGGTCTGAGTTTCGTGAAGTTCTTGTGGTGCTACCCACAGAAGATAACAGAATACTCAGCCGAGAACTCATATATACCGCTGTTACCCGGGCCAAAAAGAAGGTGCGGATAGCTGCTGATCGCTCTGTTCTTACACTCGCGCTTCAACGCCAACACAGCCGGCATTCCGGTCTGAGGAAAATGCTTCTGGTGTTAGCGTAGAATAGAGCTTGGCCCACAATTATATTCTTGAGCAGTTTGGGTGATGGTCGTGTGTGCTATTGAGTAAGAATCCTTTGCTGGAAAAACTATCAAAGAGATATAGCTAGTATATATTCCGTATTAGAAGGTCATAAAATGTGTGATCGTAATGAACAATTTCTGTTTTTTTTGCAAAGGTAAAATGCCATGGTAAAGACTAACCACCCATCACCTATTACTCTTCTTGATGGAGGAATGGGGCGAGAACTCTTGAGGATGGGAGCACCATTTCGACAGCCTGAGTGGTCAGCTCTCGCACTTATGGAGACTCCTGATCTCGTAAAAAAAGCACACGAATCTTTTGCTGCGGCGGGAAGTAACGTCTTGACCACCAGCAATTATGCCGTTGTTCCTTTTCATATTGGTGAAAAACGTTTTTCTACTGAAGGAGGCAAGCTGACGGCCCTCTCTGGGCTACTTGCACGTCAGGTTGCATCGGCATTTGGATGTGAAGTCGCAGGTTCATTACCTCCCATCTTCGGTTCATACAGGCCCGATCTGTTTGTCCATGAGCAGGCTCCGGCACTGTTGAAAACAATCATTGATGGGCTTAGCCCTCATGTTGATCTCTGGTTAGCCGAAACTACGAGCTCTATAAGCGAAGCACAAGCGGTTGCAGAAGCTCTTTCTGGTGACGATCGTCCATTATGGCTTGCATTTACACTTCTGGATGAAATTGAATCACACGGAAAAACACCACGCCTCCGCTCTAAAGAGACTGTGATTAGCGCCGTAAATTCTGCAATCGATTTTGGCGTATCAGCCATTCTTTTTAATTGTAGTCAACCTGAAGTCATGTTGCCTGCAATTGATACAGCAATTAACGAACTCAAGCGTTTGAAGGTCGATCTACCGATTGGGGTTTACGCGAATGCTTTTTCGGCAATAGAAAAAGACGCCCAGGCCAATGTCACCACCCAGGAAACTCGTCAAGAACTTGATCCTGCAGGATATCTAGATTTCGTTGATACCTGGTGTCGACATGGTGCAACAATCATTGGCGGATGTTGCGGCATTGGACCAGAACATATTGCGATTCTGCATGAGAGGCTGAAAACAAAATGATTAGAAAAGTTTCATAAACCAACAGCTAATAATGTTTACCTACCCGCGGTAAGTGTATGCAACGGCTCTAAGCTCTACGATTTAATTACGTGGTAGGTCGGTGAATTCAATCTACGGAAAGTGTCCACTATTTCCTTACCGCCTCATAGATTGCTTGCTAAGGAATAGTAGTACTCAGACGAGGACTTAGTGATGATTGAACCGTAAGGTAGGTGATCCATCAAAAAATACTACGACAGAAGACGAGGATTCTGACACTGTAATTGTAAGTGCTTCGGTCGTCGCCGTGAGTGAGGCTGCAGCAGCATGTCTTGCGCCGAAACCTTTGAGCATGCTTGTTTTTTCGCTTGCCGGTGGATTGAGGTAAACACCAGCTTTTTCTACCACCCCTGCATTATCAACAATAAACGCCCCGTCAAGTGCTGCAAACTCTCGTATTGTTTCAAAAAAATCATTGTCATGAATGTTGCGGCTTTTTCTCGGATGCCCTTTGCAGGGATTGAGTACCAGCTGGGTCAGGTATTTATCGTATTTTTCATAATCACCAAGTACAAAAATTGTACCGATTTTCTTGCCTTCACGTCCTTGGCCTGCAAGCCGTAATGCAATGTCGAGTAGACGTATAACCCTATGTGTCAGAATAGTTTGCACCTCAAATATTTACACATATAACAAATGGGCGAAGTGAGAATCAACAGTGTCAAAACGTTATTCAGATGAATTCAAGGAATCAGTAATCCAAAAAATGATGCCTCCCAACCCTAAATCTATTCGACAATTGTGTGGTGAGACAGGAGTTTCAGATGTTACACTCTATAAATGGAGAAAATCATACAGAAACAAAGGGGTGGCTGTGCCAGGAGATAAAAGTAAACCTGAAAATTGGACCGCGGGAGACAAACTCTCAGTTGTCATCGAAACAGCTTCTTTCAATGAAGTGGAGCTGAGTGAGTATTGTCGTAGCAAAGGACTCTACAAAGAGCAAATTACTCAGTGGAAAATAGAAGCCTTATCAGGATATGAAAAAAGCACTCAGGTTAAAAAGTCACAAAGCCTGCATCATCGCGAAGATAAGCAGAAAATTAAAAAACTAGAGCGTGAGCTAAATCGCAAAGAAAAGGCTTTGGCAGAAACGGCTGCTCTGTTGGTGTTGTCAAAAAAGTGGGAAGCCATCTTGGGGGAAAACGAGGAAGATTAATTTCTTCTGAGAAACGTCAGATGGCCATCGAGTCCATAGCTCTCGCCGTGCGCCATGGCGCACGGCAACAGCAAGCCTGTAAAATTATTGATATCACCGTGCGTACCCTGCAATATTGGCGTGTTAAGGGTTTGGAAGATCAGCGACAAACGGTGACGAAAAAGCCTGCCAACAAACTCAGAGAGCATGAAAGAAATGAGGTTCTTGAGATATGCAACAGCAAAGAATTTATGAACGCATCACCCAAGCAAATTGTTCCAACCTTGGCTGACAAAGGGAAATTTATCGCTTCAGAGAGTACCTTTTACCGCATCCTTCGAGCTGCAAACCAACTACATCACAGAGGACGTACAGCGAAGCCAAATTCAAGAAAACGACCAGAACCGTATACAGCAAATGGACCTAGTCAATTGTGGTCTTGGGATATTACTTATTTAGCCAGCACCATAAAAGGTCGGTTCTTCTATTTGTATTTATTTATGGATATTTATAGCCGCAAGATTGTTGGTTGGGAAGTGTATGAGAATGAATCTTCCGAGCAAGCAGCTGATGTGTTGAGAAAGACAAGACTTAAAGAAGCTTTGCCAATTAATCATGATCTCGTTTTACATTCTGATAATGGTGGCCCAATGAAGGGTGCGACTATGCTTTCTACGATGCAGAAAATGGGTGTTGTGCCATCTTTTAGTCGTCCTTCAGTAAGTAATGATAATCCGTTTTCAGAAGCTTTGTTTAAAACACTCAAGTATGTGCCGGTTTATCCAACTAAACCTTTTGATAGTGTTGTTGATGCCCGTCAATGGGTATCAACCTTTTGCCGCTGGTATAACTACTCACACCGCCATAGTGGATTGAAGTTTGTAACACCTGTACAGCGCCACAATGGTAAAGATGGGGCTATCTTGGAAGGACGAAAACGGGTTTATGAAGCTGCAAAGCAACTGCACCCTGAACGTTGGTCCGGCAAAATCAGAAACTGGAATCATGAAACAACAGTTGAGCTTAACCCTGTAAATCAGGCCCCTGAAAATAGTGAGGATCAAATTGCCGCATAAGAGGAAATATTATTTTTTATGCGATTCAATTTAAGCACAGTGATGAGCGGAAGTAGAAGCTAACTCTGAGAATGGGCCCCTACTGGATGTTCGTCAGAAGAGTTGGCTTTTGCTGAAGCGGATTATTACAAGGATGCCAAATTAAACTTTATCAATGAGCAAATGAGGCGAAAAGTATCTTGACACCTACCGATAAACTCCTGGGAACGAAGAATTTTTTTAGGTATTTTTTCATACGTATGCTTTTGGAACCATTTATTATCCCGTAACAAATTGGTTATCAGCAGATTATCCAGTCGAAGAGAGCCTACCAGGCCAGTGATACAGAGTACGGTTTCATCATGCTCAACCAAATTATGCAAAACAGCAATGAGCAAACCAAGCTGGAACTGGTCTGAGCGTGACAGGTTTTGACCGGGAAGAGGAATAACTGTGCAATATGGCAGGAATTCCTCCCGAATTTTTGCCTTATCTTTCGTGAGCAATATTATCGTCTCCTGCTCCCTGTTTTCCAAGATGTAGCGCTGGTCCAGAACCGACTCAGCAAATACCAGAATCTTGGTAATGCGCAGCTGGCGCGCAAGACCAAAGCAATGATTGACCAAAAGTTTAGATTCGCGGTTTTCTGATGGCTGTACTTTGGTAATATTACTTTTAGCTGTCATTGCTTATAATCGTTCCTGTTAATTGTACTCTGAGCAGCTCACCGTTCAGATCGTTTTTTTTAAAGCGACGCTTCAATCTTCACTTCCTTCCTCCACAACATCGGCATGAGCTTTTGCATCAAAAGTCACCCGTTCTTCTAATTCTCCAAACCAAAGATCTGAACTTGTGATTTCATACTGACGTTCATTTTCAGTTATGGAGAGCGCTTTTAGTATCCAGAGAAAATTTTGTGCATCTGGGAAACTATCTCCCTTAATTTGCTCTTCATAAAGACGATTTAAAATTGCGGCCTCATTCAAACCATTTGCGAGTAACCTCACTATTACAGCATGGAGGGATGAATCAAAAATCTCAAATGAATCATTTTTATTTGCTGTAATTTTTACAGTAAATTTCACTCCTGTTGGTTCTTTAAATATGCCATTGTATGCTTCTCTCAACAGCCCATAAGCATTAAAAAGACTCTTGTGATATGTTGAATCGGCATGTTCTTCCCAAAGCTTATTCTCAATCATTTGATGGCTCAGTTGATCTATCTTGCCTTCAGTAATTTCATCTTTTAAAATATGTATTAAAAGAAATTTAGCTGACTCATGATGTTCAAAATCATTAAGTGACATCAAACACATCTCTTTCAACTCAGATTCACTCATGCCATCAAGTTCATCTTCTTGTATATCCATCATCGATAAAAGCGCTTTATAATCATCTGCCATCCAAGCATTTTCAATTTCAGATATTTTCAGAAAAGATAAAATCTCTACATTAAATTCTTTGTTCATTGCAATCTCCACTTATAGTATAGTTACTGGGGTGTGATGTTGATAGGCAATCTCTTAGTAATCGCAGCCCAAGATTCTCATGAAAACCCATCTTTGTGTAACCATTCGGGGCAGTCTATATCTTTTTTGCCGGTTTCTCGAGAATGTTATTCTCCTAAGGGGCCCAATTAAAATGTAGCTGCGTTTTTAGCTCGTAGGATTTTCGTTCATTTCTTTGTAGAGCGCCAAGGCGCACCAGTTTTTATGTTCGCTAATAAGCTGGACGTCGGCTCCACGAGACCTTTGCCCATCAGATAGTTCAGGGGCTGATGGCTTAAAAGATTGCAGATAAACCCGCTTGGTGATATCCGTCGGGCCAAAAGGGATTTGATTGGAAAAAGATTGTTGGGTTTTTCCCCATATCTAAACAAACACCGATTGTTTAACTAAAAAATCGACAGAAAATTATTCCATTCTCGTTGCTGCCCAGACTCCTTCTGTCAGGGAATAACTGGTACTGCGGCCACCAGCGGGGTCTTTAGCTAAGATGCCACTTTCTACGAGACCCTGAATATCTCGTAACGCTGTAAATTGCGAACACTTAGCAAGTTTAGCCCATTTAGATGAAGTGAGCTTACCTTCGAAATCGTCTAGCAGCTTATTTAGAATAAGTCGCTGACGCTCGTTGAGGGGTAATGCCACGCAGGATTCCCAAAATTGGACCTTCTTGAATACACCTGAAAGTGTTTCTTCCACGCTGTCGAAAGCGTGGTTCAGGCAGTCCAGGAACCATTCCAGGTGTTCGGTAATATCGAGTGAATTCTTTTGGGCAGCTTCAAGACTTCTGTAGTAAACATCCCGCTCCTGCCGGATTTGTGCTGAAATACTGTAGAAACGCTGTGTACTTTGTTCTGATCTGGCGAGTGTCATATCAGCTATCGTACGGGCGATGCGATTGTTGCCATCATCGAAAGGGTGCAAGGTCACGAACCAGAGGTGAGCGATACATGCCCGCAAGACCAGATCCGTGCCATCGTCACTATTAAACCAGTCGAGAAAGGCTGTCATTTCCTTATCCAACTGATCAGCAGGCGGAGCTTCGAAATGTACGTGTTCCCAACCGATGGGACCAGGAACAATCTGTATTGTTCTTGAGGTCTCATCACACCAGTCGGCGACCTTTTTTTTTCTCATCCCGCTGTACCTTGTTGAAAAGAGAGAGTCGTGCCAACTGAATAATCTTTCTTTGGTTAGAGGCTTGTCATAGTTTTGCGTGGCATCGAGCACCATCTCGACGACGCCCTCGATGTTCCTGCTTGCTGGTGTCAGAGATCCAATATCAATGCCGAGGCGTCTGGCTATGGAAGATCGAACCTGTTCCTTTTTAAGTATTTCGCCTTCAATTGCGGTGGATTTTAAAACATCCAACGTCAGGGTGTGCAAAGAGGCTTGACTGCGGAGAGAAAACCCAATTGCTTCCATTCGCCCGATCAATTTCCCCTGTTTATAACGTACAGCTGCAAGCGGGCCGTTCAGCCGTTCATGGTCCCACCGGAACTTGGGCCAATCCTCTCTGTCATAGATATTCATTCCACGCACCTCATGCTGAGAATATAGCCTTTATTCTCTGCATGAATAAAATATTTTCCGTCAGGGTTAATAAAAACGACAATACACACTTGGATCAACATAACTGAGTTTGGTTTATCATCCGAGCTTGACACTAAAGTTCGACTTTTCTTTGCATCTTAATATCGCATCCTTCATATCATCCATGGATGATTAAAAGTAATACAAACAAGGGATTACCTAACCGTAAGCTTCAAATCTGATAGAAAACCTACGGTCGTGAAATTATAGTTGTAGATGGGGTCACCTCAAATAACGAGTTAGAAGGTTAATTTGCATAACAATATTAAAATTGTTGCGTATCCGCCAGTGAATTACTTTTCAAGAGGTTGAGGGAAAACTCACTGCTGTACAAGCACCGTAACTTTATCTTCCAGAACTTTGCGGAGTTCTTCTTCAATATCCTTGGTTAGAGAAGTCTGTAAAACTTTACCTTTGGATCCTTTTAAGCCATCAAGGACTTTTTCAGGAGTAGCTTTTCGAACAAGTACGAAAAGAGCAGACGTACCTGGAGTAAAAGTTTCCGCAAGATCTTTCATAAATTTATCGTTTATTCCAATATCAGCGAGTTTACCACTGAGTGCATCGGCTCCAGCACCGAAAGCTGCACCAGCAACAGGGTTGAGAAAAAGAAAACTAATTAGCAGACCCCAGAAGCTACCGCCCGCGGCGCCAGATGGAGTGAGGTTGAGTGCTTGATGCAATTTAACTTCATCTTTTTCATCTTTGGTTACAACAACTACATCTTCCATTTCTATAAGATATTCTTTTTGCATTTTGACAAGCTCAGCTCGCTCGGCAAAAGCAGTAGCTTCATCACTAAAACCAATTACAATTAGATTACTGATATCATCCTCCTTAATTTGCTGGATATTTTCTATTGTCTTCTCGACTGCCTGGTCCACTTTTTCACCAAATATTTCAGCCGGTCCTTCTTCGTAAGCGGTGAGCATAAACCCATTACCATGATCGTAATGGTCAAAATTGCTGAAAGAATCTGCTCCGGAATTACCGTTTTCCGCTACTTCATCGGGTCCCATATACAAAAATGGTAGCAATTTACTTAATTCACATTAGCCGTGATTTCATGCAATTGCATATATCTTAAAAGTGGTTGTATCGGAATTTGGATTAACAAGGGAAACAAAATCCAAATAAATACATTTATTAGAGCTATGGCTTAATGTTTTCTTATTTTATCGGCAATATACTCACTCATTATCGATGGATTTTCTGTGTCCTCCGAAAAAGCTGAGATTGGGATCTCTGCCCTTGCAGCGCTCTTATGTCCCCCGGCTGAACCAAGCTCACCGAACAGTTGCTTTGCCACCTTTCCCGCATCTAGCCGAAAACCGACATTCCTCATAATAATAATTAATTTCTTGCCATAAACTCCGGAAACGACGCACCAGGTGGCCTCCACCATCTTCAGAAAAAAATCAGCGAGAATCACTAGAACATCAGCATCCTTTACAACATCCATATGGATATAGGCCGTCTCTCCGATAAATTGCAGCTCTTCGAAAGCCTTGCGGAATGCGACCAGGTTTTGCTTGTTTATTTCAGATGATTCTATTTTCTTAATAATATTGATATTAACGTGCGGATAAAGATACCGAAATGCACTGACATCAGCGGAGATCGACGTTCTTGTGAAGTTGTCAGTATCTGTTTTGATGCCGTAAAATAGAGCAGTTGCTAATTTTGTTGAAGGGGTAACACCAGCTGCCTTAAGGTATTCTGTCATAATGGATGAAACAGCACCATATTCTTCACGTATGTCTTTGAAAGGGACGTTCAGAGAAGGATCGGCCGGGTGATGGTCGATGATAATACTGAAATCTATATTGCTTAAAGATTTATGATGATGCGGTTGTGAGTCAACCATGGCCCACTTTGTCACCTCACTGGTGTCTACCTTGGTAATGTATGGCACGGTAATCTTTAAATCTCTGATCATAGCGAGATTATCCGAACGTTTGATTGCATTGACCCGGCAGATAAGAGTCTTCCGCACTTTTCTCCAAAACAATCTTTTTAAAGCCAGAGCACTGGCAATAGCATCTGGATCAGCAACAATAGGGATACAGATGACATCATCGGTTGAGACAATATCGAGAAGACTTTCATGACGGCCTTTATGGGTGGTTGACGGTGCGGGAGGGTTCATAAGGTGTTTTCCAGGTAGTAATGCTCCTGTCTCTGCTGGCTGGTACCAGCCGCGAAGAGCAGAATTCGTTTTGCAAATCTAAAAGAAATATAATCACTCATAACGAAATTAGATATAAGGTAGACTCAGTATTAGTACTCGCAGAACACCCTACCTTCATCAAGTTTAGCAGGTGAATTTCCTTCACCTGAAAGAACTAAACAGACCTTTTTAAACTCTCAGCCCAGATTATGGCTATGTTGCCGGCCTTTTAAAAATATGGTTTTTAAAAATTCACTCTACACGGAACAATTTTTATCACCTGGAGGAGAGTTGTACAGGAGGAACTGTGCCCAATGAAAAAGGCCCCCATTGTCTTATTCCATGCAAATACACTATTTATTGCAGTAAAATCAATTCTTCTACCCATTTTCAGGATACCTGCCGTCAGCTATTATATATCAAACCCTGGTAAACGGGAAACAAGCCGGGACTCAGTTCAGTACACCCTCGGAGTATATTGCTTACCTGAGGGGTATAAGTGCCCCGAAGGTCTTCTCTACGTTCGCTATCTGGTGCTAACTTCAAGTTAGTGATGTTAAGAGAACTCTCAATTTTCTTGTTTTTTATGACAGGTTTTCTGGAGTAAGGCACTAAAGAGAAGATTGGTTTTTATTTCTGCAAAAGTAGAAATAGGATGCCATAAAAATAACTGGAGGGAACAATGACTAATTTGAAAAGTGTTAAGGAGATGCAGGGATATGAAATGGGTGCCCAGGATGGTAAGATAGGACGATGCAGTGATTTTCTCTTTGATGATAGCAGTTGGACCGTACGCTATATTGTTGGTGATACTCACAAATGGCTTCCAGGACGCAAGGTTCTTATTTCCCCTATCGCTGTCGGTACAGCCGAAGAATCAACTCAATCTTTAAGCATTGGTCTTACTAAAGAGCAAATAAAAGATTCTCCTCCTCTTGAATCGAATTTACCGATTTCACGACAATATGAGATAATTTTCAATCAATACCATGACTGGGGTAACTACTGGGATGGCCCCTTGACCTGGGGCAACCATCCTTTTCCCCGTCTATTGCAACAAACCGAGAACTTACACAAGGAAGTAGCGGTAGTAGAAGATGAAAATCACCTTCGGTCAACTAACGAAATACTTTCATACTCCATTCAGGCAACTGACATGAATATCGGCCACGTTGAAGATTTTATCGTCGATGAGGAAACCTGGGCAATAAGATATCTTATTATTGATACCAGCAACTGGTTGCCAGGTAGTCGAAAGGTCATCATTTCACTGGACTGGGTTGAGCGTGTTGACTGGAGTGACAGGAGTGTTGAGGTGTCTGTTCCCAGTGAAAAGATTGAAAAGAGCCCTGAGTATCACTCAAACATAACCCTGGATCGTGGGTACGAAACAACCCTCTATGATTTTTATGGTCTGCCGTATTATTGGTAATCTGCCTCCATCTGGTCTTACGCTCTATGCGAATAACAGAGAATAAACGTTAACCACCTGTAAAAGTATTACATAATAAAATTAAATGGACATCTTCCTGATTCAACTCTATGTTTAACCTTTGTTTCATACGAACAAGGATTACACAGTACAAATTTCATCTATTGTGATGCATATGGCGAAAAAACATAGAGTCTTTATAGTCGAAGATCACCAACTCTTTCGAGAAGGTTTGAAATCGATGCTTAATAATCGTGGTGATATTGAAATAGTTGGAGAAGCGGAAGATGGTTTAGATGCAATCCGAAAGATCAGACAAGCTCAACCCGAAATGGTATTGCTCGATCTTTCTATTCCCAAAGTCAGTGGCATTTCGGTGATGAAGGAGATCAAACGAGATCTTCCAGAAATAAAAATCCTTGTTTTGACGATCCATGAATCGGACCAGTATGTTCTTGAAGCATTTGATGCCGGAGTAGATGGCTATTGTATAAAAGATGCAAGCCGGCCGGAGTTGATGGTTGCAATTGACAGTGTTTTACAAGGGAAATCGTATATAAGCCCGGGAATATCGGACCAGGTGATAGATGGATATTTAAACGGCCGAAAAACACTCAAAAAAGAAAGTGACTGGGACACTGTTACACAGCGGGAAAGGGAAGTTTTGAAACTTCTGGCTGAAGGGTATTCAAACAAGGAGATCGCTGATTTTCTCCATATCAGTGTGAAAACTGTTGAGAAGCATCGCTCCAATCTCATTAGTAAACTGGATATACACAATGTTGCCCAATTGACAACTTTTGCTATTCAAAAAGGACTTATTGAACCAGAAATCAAGTAGTACCTAAATACAGCTAAGGTAACGCATTGTTTTGCAATGAAAAATTATTTTCTTGTTTTGCGTATGCAAGATTTAGGTAATAGTTTTTTCTCAACACCTCGATTGAAATATCGCTGAGTCCTGGTAAACTGACCCAGTCACTATGCATCTCTACAATATCAGCACTACACCTATGGTTGATGAAATTCTGACAAATAAAAAAGACCTGATATTGGAAGCTGGAACTTTGCAAGTGCTCTACAATGCACCCATTCCTGTTTTTGTAGCCAGCGATGACGATACCCTGCTGCTCGCTAATCGTATTGTCAAACATGAGACAGGATTTGTGGCTGACGATAGAACAACTTTCAGTGACTTACTTGGACGTCTTGCGCCATATCCCTCGAAAGATGATGAACTGAAAGCGTCAGATTTTTTTAATGCAGCTGAATCTTCAGAAACTTTCCAAGTCAGTGTAAAGACTCACCGAAGCGAACTTATAATCTGGGAGCTTTTTACTGTACTGCTGGGTAATGGTGGAGATGGTTCACAAACTGTTCTCTGCCTGGGACGGGATATAACGGGCACGGTTAGTCAACAACAGCACATGGAGGAGTTGATGGAGCAACTCGATCAACAAATCTCTAAAAGAACCGAGACGTTAAATAATACAATCGCTGAACTTGAAAAGGAAATCTTGGAAAAAAACAGTATCAGCAATGCCCTGACACTTTCAAGAGAGAGGTTAAAAAAGATATCCAGACATACTTTAGATGTTCTTGAAGCAGACAGGCGAACTATTTCAAAAGAACTCCACGACAGTATTGGGGCGAGCCTTGCTGCAATAAAATTCAGTCTTGAAGAAAAAGAGATGGTGCGAAACCGTAATGGGAACCAGCTCGATGACTCTTTAGATAAGGAAATTGGCTACCTTGCCGCAACCATTAAAGAAACAAAACGAATTTCTGCCAATCTACGGCCCTCGACCCTTGATGATTTAGGATTGGTCGCAACCATTGCCTGGTACCTTCGTCAATTCCACCGCCTGTATGGGGATATTAAAATAGACTATAGTTCTGAAATATCCGAACAAGACATTCCCGAAGCGATGAAAATTAATATCTACCGTATTATTCAGGAAGGATTGGCTAATGCTGAACGACATAGCAAGGCAAGTAAAGTTGAGCTATCTATGCAATACTGTGATGGCGGACATTGGGTCTCTTTGTCAATCATAGACAACGGATGTGGCTTTGATGTCAAAAAGACACAGGCTCGCAAGGACCCACTTGGTGGCTATGGTTTAGTTGCCATGAGGGAGCGTTGTGAAATCTTTGGAGGTTCCTTCCACCTTTATTCAAAAACGGATGGAGGTACACGAATTAAGGCTATTCTACCACTTAAGTGATTCCAGCAAAACCAGAGTTTCGGTATAACAACTAAGGTGTTTTTAAATCGCCACCACTCATCAAATAGCTCTCCATTGTATTTCAGATAGCCTGACAGATAATCAGCCCCCAGCCACTCTTTCCAAATAACATCCACTATCAATAGAAAACAGTGTACTAAGTTTGCTTTTGCAATATTTTGCATTTTCCGCACAATCACAACCCTTCGATTTAACCGAGAGACCTGTATTTTCCCATTATACCCTCAACAACAAAGCTTTATACATTGTCGCCCCCATGGAAGAACACCTCCTTTTGCATCATAGTTGTTTATATCGTTTTAAATTGAAACGACCATGAGGAACTCAAGTGCAGAATGTAGCTCGCTCTCACAAGAGTGTTTTTCACTACCACGTTAAAAATATCAAAGAGGACAACATGAATACAAAAGAAGCCTATGAACAAAAGATACAAGCTCAAGTTGATGAGTGGGACGCCGAAATTCTAAAGCTCAAGGCACAAGCCTCAAAAACCACGGCCGAAGTGCAAATTAACATGAATAACCAGATCAAAGAACTACGGAAGAAAAAGGAGGCCGTCAACGAAAAACTCACGCAGTTAAAAGAGGCAAGCGAAGACTCATGGGTAGACCTGAAGGCAGGTATAGAAGAAGGTCTTGATTTACTAAAAACTACGGTTGACTCAATTATATCCAGGTACAAGTAGTTAACATAACAGCTCAGGTAGAGAAAGAGTGATGTGAGGATGGCCAAAGGTGTCCCTGCGGACCCTAAAGAAGTGTTCGTGATATTGGAGATTCATCGTTTAAATGAGGTCCTCAACTGGGATCTTACGGGTATACCCCCCTTATCTTAATCTATTTTCATTTGAGGTTGAAATTATGAACTCTTTTGACACATTATTCTTCCCGGAAACAGATATATTCAATGAGAAACTTTATCCGCTGCTCCTATTTTTCGTTCCCATGCACTTTTTGCAGGTCGTGGAGTCTGGGGCTGAAGGTGTGATGAATCCCGAAGACGAGCTTTTATGAATTTGTCAGTCTTGTGGACGTTTACGGACGTATCTCGCATTAGAATTCAGAAGGAGAAAAAAATGTGCATTGATGGATGCCAATAGCCGATGCTTCGTCTCGGTATTCTCTGCCTTGATGAGTTTCTCGGAAAGGGAGAGGTCTTTAATAAAATATCTTTGGAGAGCGTTTCCAACGATAATTGACATTAACAATTTATCAAAAGGGTAAGTGCAAAAAATGCTGAGTGTTCTTTCCAACTGCTGGGCATTGTTTCTGGGTATGGGGTTAATCATGCTCGGAAACGGTTTACAGGCAACCCTGACCGGGGTGCGTGCCACCATGGAAAGTTTTGGCACAACCATTACCGGTCTGGTAATGTCCGGCTATTTCCTTGGTCTCATGGTCGGATGCAATATTGTTCCTAAAATGGTGGGCCGGGTCGGTCACGTTCGCACCTTCGGTGCCCTGGCATCCCTAGCTTCGACTTCAATCCTGGTACAAGCCGTTTTTGTTGCTCCTTGGATCTGGTGGGCAATGCGTTTTGTAACAGGTTTTGCCTATGCTGGTCTCTTTATTGTTGTAGAAAGCTGGATAAACGAGGCAGCGGACAATGGCAACCGGGGAAAATTGCTGAGCTTTTACATGCTGGTTTCCCTTGGCGGGATGGTGGGTGGGCAAATGCTGCTGAACCTTTCTAACCCTTCCGGCTTTGAGTTGTTTGTGCTGGTATCTCTTCTGGTCAGTCTGGCTGTGATTCCGATACTTTTGTCGACGGCACGCGCACCCAAAATTGATGTGTTGGAAAACGTAGGTGTTTTACAGCTTTATCGTGTGTCACCCCTCGGCGTATTTGGCATGTTTGTCTCTGGTATGTCGATAGGCGCATTCTTAGGCATGGGGGCTGTTTACGCAACCGAAATTGGATTGTCGGTGAAAGATGTATCATTTTTCATGAGTACACTTATTCTTGGTGGGTTTCTGTTCCAATACCCTTTGGGCTGGCTTTCGGATTATTTCGGGCCACGCGTTGTGATTATAATCAGCTCCACGGGTGGAGCTATAGTCTCCTTTGTCGCCCTGTATTACACCGGGGAAGGGTTGATATTCTATGCAATGGTAGCAACTGTTGGTGGCTTGGCTATGCCTTTGTATTCTCTTTGCGGCGTATACACCAATGATTACCTGACAGCCACCCAAATGGTTGCTGCCAGTGGGACTTTGGTGCTGCTAAATGCGATTGGGGCTTCAATTGGTTCACCTGTGACCGCCTTGGCCATGGATATCTTTGGCCCTCAGGCTTTCTATGGATGTATCGGTGTAATGTTGAGTTCGGTTTCAGTCTTTGCCTTATGGCGTTCAATGCAACGGGCCGCGGTTGATACAGCAGAACAGGGTGATTTTGTGGTGATGGCAGCGATTCCATTGAGTGTATCTCTCAACCCGGATGTTGATCTGGCTGAAATTGAAGCTGCGGTAGATGAAGACGCTAAAGATATTCGATCCAGCTTCGAAGACCTTATAAATGATCTTGAAAACCCCGAGAATGCCACCTCATGTGAAGAAAAGTGATGGGACATCGGTTTTATTTTGTGAAGGCCATCTTCCATCAGAACCTGCGTATATTTCCTGTACACCAACAGCTGGACCGTTAACGTGCGATCAATTGGATAGAAATCAGATGTACAGGAATAACCCTAATAGTATGACTTTATGCAATTTTAACGGTTGAACTGATTGGCGGCTTAACACCGCCAATCAGTAGGTTGATTATTCATATTCAGAAGAATATGTTTCTCCATACGAATGAGAATATAGTTCAAAAAGATTTCCGAATGGATCTTCTAAATAAACCATTTTGTATGGCTTACTCTCATCCTCAGGATGATATCTCATAATGTCCATTCTCACTTTTCCGCCGTATTGTTCTGTTCTATCAATAACTCCTTGAAAATCGTCTGATTGCAAACAAAAATGGAAGATACCGATTTTTGTGAAATCGACAACATGCTTCTCTTCTCTTTCTTTCATTTCAAACAACTCAAATCCGACACCATCTTCAGTTACAAGGTGCGCTATGTTAAACCCTTTGAAACCATCCCCAAATACCGCAATACACATTTTACCGATTGCTGTTTCCTTCTCTTCCATCACTTCAGATTTGTCCATGACTATTTGAAGACCGAGTGCCTTAGTATAAAACTCTACAGCTTTATCCATCTCTCCAACCATAATTCCG
Source organism: Desulforhopalus sp. (assembly GCA_047619065.1). Taxonomy (GTDB): domain Bacteria; phylum Desulfobacterota; class Desulfobulbia; order Desulfobulbales; family Desulfocapsaceae; genus Desulforhopalus_A. The sequence continues at coordinate 148,832 of JBLHNA010000007.1, read as the reverse complement.
ACATGACTCATTTTCATAGTGACCTCACTTTTATGTTAGTTTCTGTTCTAATTGATGCTTAGATGCTATCCTGAGTACAGTGACACTATAAAGCCAAGAAATAGAGCAACAAGAAGGCACAATTTTGTTCGGCACGAACCAATTGGTTCGTATAGCCGAGATTAGTGAGATCTATGGTTAATATTTTTTTTGAGAGGCAAACGATATTATGATCAGGTGGAACGAAAAACAGTATCATTGTCCAGTTGAAGTTTCTATGGATCTTCTGAGTGGAAAATGGAAGTGCCTTATGCTTTGGCATTTGAATGAAGGAACAAAACGTTATAAAGAGTTGGAGAGAATTGTGCCAGGAGTTAGTCAAAAAATGCTAACACAGCAACTAAAAGAATTAGAAAAAGACGGGTTAATAACACGAACAGTATACCCTGAAGTACCACCACGGGTAGAATATAGCTTGACTGATCTTGGTCTAAGTGCCTTTCCCATATTAGAGATGATGCATTCATGGGCTGTCGGGAAATTGGGGCTTAGTGACCCAGAAGCATAGGTTTAAAAGTGAAAGATTAGGAGCCAGCACCTAGCCTCTCATCAGGTGTTTCCTGTATCCCTTCTATTCCAGGCCAGCCAATTGCTCAACGACCTGAAACGGTAACTTCACAGGGATAGTTCTAAGTTGCATGTTTGCTTAAATGGTTAACATTGCCAATACGAGCTTCTGTCATCGAGATATCTTGTAACTCTGTAACCATCTCATGGATTCTCTCAAATCTCAGACTCCTGATTGGTTGTTAGGACTTGGAGAGAACAGAATTTCGTATAAACAGTAGTTATGGTGCGAGATCAGTTATGTTGTGCCTTTTCTTCTCTGCTTGTTTTACTTCTTTTTTTTGTTCCAAGCCAGCCAATGGTTTTTCCATAATCGTTTAATAGTTCATCCCAATAACACTCTATATCTTCTGTGTGTCCTAATTGCTCGTGATCAATTTTATTCAATATCTTGTTTTTTTTGTGTTTTTTGTTGAAATAATGTCGTCGAATTCAATTATCACTCTTTTAGATTGATCCGATAGTTATCAACCTCACGATGAAGCCTGCTGTAATAGACCATGAAGCATTCGCCTCCAACCACATCCATCTGCTGTTATTGGACAATGGCGGGAATAACGTCATTCCGGTTTCGATCAAGCTGGTCCCTGGCAGAACCGCCCAGGAATAAAATTCTCCGAAAAATGAAAAAGGGCATTCTGGCAGGATCGCTATCATGCGACCACAGTGGAAAGTAATCGACATTTACGCTGATATTGCTTACATCGACTTGAATATGGTCCGTAACTCTGCCGTCGATCATCCCGAAAAGTCAGAATAGTGCAATTATAATAAAATACAGAATCCCCGAGTAAAAAATGCATTTACCGATTTGAATCCTCTCATAGAATTGGTGTGGCTCGATCCAATTAATTTCTTGACAGCGTGCTCGGTATCAGATAACGTAAAGTCCTGAAAAAATTAAAGAAACAGTTAGCGCCACCACGCTAATTGGCCGTCGAAGCGACGGTTGCCTATAAAATCATACTATTCGAGAGGGACTTGATTATGAACAACAGTGACAGCAAGGTTCGGACACTAGAGGAAGCGCTCCAGGAGCCGTGCAAGCATCGCGATATGGATCAGGCGCTAAAGCCTATGGACAACTACACAAGCACCCCAGGTGGTCCGAATAAACAGCCGCTAAGTTTTTGGGCTTCCTGGAATCTGGAGAAACGACCTCGCAGAATCGCCCTGCTTCTAGATGACTGTCAGGAAGAGTACCGACCATATGCAGGAGGTATTCTTCCGAATCTTATCAAACTGGTGGATCTGTTTCGAGTGGTTCAAGCGAAGAGTGACGGAATTCGCATTATGTGGAGTGCCTGGACCCGTACCTTTGACGACGGCATCAGCAATGCGATGGATCGATGGTATGGTTCAAAAGGGTTGCGTCCAGAAGATCCGGAGAACGCTGTGTATGTTTTTAACGGCGCACCAGGCATGAAGCCCATATCAGAAATTGCCCCGACAGAGGAGGAGGTTGCCGACGGTTGGTTCTACCATGGAAAACATCTGGATATGTTCTGGACCTTCGATGAGAACGGCAACTCCTATCTGGATGAAAAACTGAAGGCTGCCGGTATCGATACTATAGTAATTGTCGGTCTCTGGACGGATGAATGTATTCTCAGCACGGTCTACGCAGGCAACTCGCGTGGTTACGATGTCGTGGTGGTAGGTGACGCAGTCGCAACAGCAACAGCAAATCAGGAAATCGCGCTGAAGATTGCTGGCGGTACAGTCGCAAAGGTGGTTTCAACTAATGAATTGATTAGCTATATGAAGAACGATTTCGTCACGGGAGAGCCGGGCGCCGTCAAGGGCACAGGCCAACCCGACGGACGAAAAGAAGGCTGACGCAGGGGAATATGATCACAAACCAAACATGATGGCGTCGGTAAAGAAAGATTGAAGGCGCTGTATCGACTGACAATTTTCCAGCTACATCATGTTTTACCGCTTTTTCTCTGAACTCTTTATTGTATTTCCCGTAGGGTAGCCTTGCCATCTGGAAACCTCGCATGTGTTTTTTTACACATGGCTGTGGTTTCCCCTTTTTCAACTTTCCTCACATTTATATCGTGCCCAAGTCCTTCAGAATTTGGAAACAAATGATCTAGCCTGCCACAATGCAGCCAAACCGATAACAATGACAGCGACCATCCACGTGTATTCTGCAGCTGGTACAGGAGCATTGGCCATGTTGAAAGCTTCGCCATAGTAACCAACCATATAGTCGTTAATTGATTTCATACTTTAATCTCCTTCTACCTATTTTAGACCTGCATCTGACGCACGGGTTTTACCGAAATCGGTGATGATATATTTGTGCAAAAGGAATCCTTTCTTACATATACCATCTTTGTCTATTTTTGTTTCCACCGCCTCAAGCAAGCAGCCTGAGGCCAATTCAATGATATCAAAATTGATTGAATCCCTGCCAAAATCACTGTTCATACCGTATTCTTTCTGTAGCTGGCCGATAATCTCGTTGTCCCAGTGCGCCTTGTCATCAGAGAATAGCTCAAGCAATCTAAATTTTAATGGTCGTAGTTTAGCCATATTACTCACCTCTTAGGGATTCCATATATTGTGTTTCACCAACAGTTATTCTCAGAGATTCGATGTCATCTGATTCTTCGGAGATCATTACAAAACCACCGAGAAGACAAAGTGCACCACCGACAAGTACTGTCCATGCCGGCACCTGTGCAAAGAAAAGATACATGAAGATCACAGCACACAAACCGTAAAGGTTTCCGATACCCTGTCCTCTTCCAACCCCAATAAGTGGGAAAGATTTATACCAGCTGACGTAGCAGAAACCAAAAGTGATACCAGCAAATGAAAGGACTAAGATCGCAAGTGGGTTGAATGCAAGAAGTGCATATTTGAAGATTGGATATCCTGAAAGTGCGACTGCAGGAACAATGACTATCCACCAAAGAACGTTCTCACCAATGAAACGAATTGCAAGACCAACATCAGGCTCCGCAATATCGAGTCCTTTTCCCGCGATAGCGCCTTCAATACCCCAACCGAATGCAGCCATTAATCCACCTACATATCCAATCCAAGGGACATTCCCTGCAGATAGTTCTGAAATAGCGCCGCCAACAAAAATAGTAAATCCACCAGCGATAATGACCAAGATACCAATGGCTGCACGTTTAGTTATCTTTTCGCCATACCAGTAATAGGCTAAAACTGCACCAATAACAGGATAGAGTAAGGCAGCAACCGCTGCGAAACCAGCACCTATAAATCCAATGGCGATAAAGGAACCAAGGATAGCCATTGGGCCACCAAAGATAGAAGCAATGAAGAACCATTTACTGCATGAGTTGAACTCTCTCATCGTCCTCTTCATTTCTCCAAACTTACCAAGCACCCCGTTCCATACCAACATTGAGATAATAACAGTCAGAGCATTGAATGAGGATATTAGGACAGCGACTACTAGCGTTGCAGATATCGCATTCTCGTTTGTTCCTGCCCCAGTAGGGTCTGCAATAGCACTATACATTGCATCAAATGGAGGTAGCGCCCAGATAATTGTACCTGGAATGTACCAGATCCCCCATAACACGGCGCAGAATAAAGCCCACATATAGCCATAGTTCATCCTGCGTTTATGTTCTAATTTCTTTAAATCTCTTATGTTCACAGTCACTTTCCTCCAACTCTATTATTTTATAAAAAGGTAGTTTGGAAGGAAACTCGACTGGATTCCATCCAAGTGCTCTCAGTAGTGGAACACTCAATTGACAACGTAAATAGATGGTTCATTTTGATAGGTTACACATGATAGAAAATGCAAGAGAACAGGGACTATTTTACTATTTGATTTTACCTGTGGCAGATCAAAATGCAGAGCTGCAGACCCCGTAGGGGCAGTTGGTAAGACAGGCCAAACATTCAATACATTTACCCTCATTAAAGCCAACGGTTCTGCTCCCTCGATCAACATAGTCAAGGGCGCCGGTAGGACAATGTACGATGCAATTACCACAGTGCGCACACCGGTCCGCATCCCATTGTAAACCAATGTTCCCTGCATGGATATCTACGTCAAATTTACCAAGATAGGTAAAGGCACGTTCCATGTCCGCCTCTGTACCGGTCATTTCCAGAGAGAGATACCCCTCCTCTTCAGGGGTCACTTTGGCCCTGTAGATATTGACTATCAGATTGTATTCCTTGATCAACTGGTAAACAATGGGCTTGTCCGTTTCACTCTTTGGGAAGTAAAGATGCACCTTTTTCGTTATCATTTTTCCGCCCCCTTCACTTCCAGCCCTTTCATTCCTTGATTTAAGGGAAGCCCATGACAGGGCTGGGACAGTAAAAACTTTCCTTCTTCAATCTCAGCCTTGAGTATGCCGCAGATTTTCTGGGCCTTATTGTATGAGGACATGGAGGAGACCCGAACTTTTTTTCCGTTAAGCTCAACTTCACCGGAACGAAGCTGTTCATATGTGTACCTTGCAAGAATATTACCGGTCTTTTGAGGGTAATCTACTGAGTAGTCAGTAACACAACCAATGATTTCGCTATCCCGCACCGTTGTCCGTTTGAGGATTTCAGTATTGAGGATGGGGATAGGAATACCCACTCCAAGGGACAGTGATACACCATAGCCTTTGAAACTTACCCCCCGGACAAACTCAGGATTCATGTCTTTCATATTGCCGCTCAGGGCAAGGGTGCCGGCGCCCTCAACGGGGACACCGTTTTCTCCTCTTTCAACTGCGCTACAATGTTGAGTACCTTCTGAATAGACAATTCCATGGGCGCCAGCCAGCCAGACCTTGGTGCCCATACCAATAGTTTCATAGTAGGGGTCATTGAGTAAGGGGGATAATTGCCCGGCTGAGCTGTAGGTCATGTTTCGCATATTGGGCTTGAGAATACCCATGTAGGTGTGAATGGTTTTGTTCGAGGTGTTGACAGCCACATTATAATTTTGATAACAATTTCTCGGGTTAGTCATGGTAGCCTGGTTGAGATCATTGATATCAAACATGGTCCTGATTTCCCTGCGCGGGTAATCATCTGTGCCGTAGGAAAGACCGAAAAGCTCAAGTTTTTTACCCGCAATCAGATCTTCTATAACATGTCCCCCCCCGTAGCGAAATTCTCCAGGATGATACATGTTTGCCGGATCATTTTGGCGAAGTTGGGTGGCACCAAGATAGAGGTCCACAGCTGCAATACCGCAATAGGCCTGAACATCACCAATCCATGCCTCTGTCATACGTATTTTGGGCTTTGAATGACCAAAGTTTAAAACACAGCCGGATGAACACATAGGGCCAAAGGTTGCCGTGGTTACGACATCAATTTCCTTGGCTGCAGCTTCAAGCCCCTTTTTGTCCACATAGCCAATCACCTCTTCGGCGGTAAGAACCACAGCTTTACCCGAAGCAATCTTTTCATTTATTTCAGAGTAGGTTTTCGTCATTCTGTATTTCCCATATCAAACTTTTACTCCAATCTTACTGGTTTTAATATTCGTATCGACACCAATTATCTGTTAGTGTTTAACCAGCACGTGCCTGGCCACCGTATAATCTTCAAGGCCATACATGGATAGATCTTTTCCATATCCGCTCTGTTTCATACCTCCATGTGGCATCTCATTGGGTAGCATGAAGTGCGTATTTACCCAGGTCGCACCATACTGCAACCGGGCAGCCATTACGTGGGCCCTGCCGACGTCTCGGGTCCATACCGATGATGCCAGCCCGTATTCAGAATCATTGGCTAACGTAATTGCCTGTTCAGTCGAGTTATCAAATCGCGTTATCGATACGACAGGACCAAAAACTTCTTGCTGGACAATTTCATCTTGCTGTAACGCTCCTGCAAGGACCGTCGGTTCATAGAAAAAGCCAGGCCTCTCCGCAATTTTTCCACCACAAAGCACCTCTATGTGTCCCGTTGCTACAGCACGCTTAACAAAGCCATCTACCCGTTCCCTGTGTTGCGCAGTGATCAGAGGTGGAATTTCCGACTCCGAATTATTGATATCACCGTATTTGATAGTCCGAACCGCCTTCGCAAGCTTTACTGAAAATTCATCATATATCTTGTCGGCAGCATATACCTTACATGCGGCAACACAATCCTGCCCTGCATTGTAAAAACCATAGGTGCGAATAGTCTCAACCGCGGAGTCAATATCAGCATCATCGAAAATGATAACCGGAGCCTTGCCACCTAGCTCAAAGTGTGTCCTTTTAAGATTCCCTGCAGCGAGACGGAGAACCTCTTTCCCGGTATTGACCGAGCCGGTGACAGAGATCATCCTTACCCGTGGATGTTTTGCCAGTTCCGCGCCAACTTCAGGACCGTTTCCAGTAACAATATTAAGCACACCGGCCGGGAAAATTTCCTTAAAAAACGGTGCAAGTTCCAGCATGGTAAGGGGAGTGTTTTCTGAACACTTAAGAATGACACAGTTTCCTGCCGCAAGCGAGGGGGCTATTTTCCACGCTGCCATCAACAATGGATAGTTCCAGGGCACTATCTGGGCGACAACTCCGACAGGATCACGGCGGATCATGCTGGTCATCCCCTCAAAATATTCTCCAGATGCGGAACCTGTCAACAGACGGCAGGCGGATGCATAGAAACGAAAGCAATCGACAATTGCTGGAATTTCATCATCATGCATGCGCGCATATGGCTTCCCAGTATTAAGGGATTCGAGATGAGCAAGTTCCTCTGACCGCTCTTCGATTACGTCCGCCACTTTCATTAAAAGACCACTCCGGTCGGCCGGAGTTACGCGTGACCATGAAGTAAAAGCTCTTTCTGCTGCCATCACCGCTTCATCAACCTGTGCAACATCTGCACCTTTTATTTCGGTGATCTTTTCCCCATTTTCGGGATTGAGTATATTTTCGACGCTTCCTTTACCTTCAATCAGTGCGCCATTAATCAATAAACGTTGCTGCATGGAATTCTCCATTTTTATAACTACCTTGTAACATCAGGGACTTCGTCACATTCAACATAACGAGACAGGATATATTGCATGCCTGGAGGAGAGTTGCTCTATTCAGGATACAGGCCTGACATAACGCTAAATGTAAGCGAATGAGATTGATTTCATGAAATGGACTTATATTAGTCCCTGGGACTGTAAAACTTCTGTTGCATTCTCTATACTTCGTGCGAGTATCGTGACTATTTCATCAATTCCCGCCCTGTCAATTATAAGAGGTGGGGACAAAATCAAAAGAGCCTCATAGGGCCGGACGATAAGTCCTTGCTGTTCACAGAATTGATCAACAGTCTGTGCTGCGACCATGTCCTTTTCTTCTGCTGCGACCATGTTTCCGCTGATATTGCACTCGACACAAGCCATGAGGTGGCTTCCCCGTGTTTCCCCCACAATATCGTATTGCTCAAGTGTTTTCAGTTGCTCAATAAAGTAAGGACCAATCTCCCGGACATGCTCACGCAGCTTATCCCTCTTCATTATTTCAATATTCTTTAATGCAGCAGCACAGGCGACAGGATGACCTGAATAAGTATAACCGTTGGTGAAGTAGGCAGCCTCAGGAGCGTTATTGCCGGAGATCCGGTCAAACAATTTGTCCGATATGATTACCGCTCCCATCGGCTGATACCCACTGGTAATTCCTTTGGCGCAGGTAATCAGGTCCGGAATAATTCCCCATACCTCTTCGGCTGAAAAGAAATGACCCAACCTGCAGAAACCGGTTACGACTTCATCAAGAATGTAGAGAATGCCATATTTATCGCATATCTGCTTCATTGCTTTGTGATACCCAGCAGGCGGAAGCAACACACCTCCTGATCCCATGATGGGTTCAGCGATAAAACAGGCAACTCGTTCAGGGCCGAGTTCAAGTACCTTCTGTTCAAATTCATCAACCAGCTGCAAACAGTACTCAGACTCAGAAACCGCTTTATCCCGCCTGTATAAATTGGGCCCTGATATGTGGTGAACAATATCCGACATATAATGAAAATACGTCCGGTCGACCGCTTTTCCCGAAAGAGAAGCAGTTAGATAAGAACTACCATGATAGCTTTCGGTACGGGAAATGATATGTTTCTTTTCCGGTTTACCGATGACATTAAAATAAAAGTGAGCAAAACGAATTGCAGAATCAACAGCCCCAGACCCGCTGGCGGTGAACTGGACGCGGTTCAAATCTCCCGGGGCAAGTTCAGCCAGCACTTTGGCGAGCTCGGCGGAGAGTGGATTTGTCATAGCGCCAAATGGAGTATAGTAGACGAGCTCCTCTACCTGCTTTGCTATCGCCTCCGCCATCTCCCGGTTACCATATCCGATATTGACGCACCACATACCGGAAATACCATCGAGATACCTGTTTTCATTACTGTCAAACACATGATATCCGGACCCTTTTGTAATTACCAGGTCTCCTTTTTTCGGAGCGGTGGCAAGATCTGCCCATGGATGGAGGGTGTGGCGCCTGTCTTTTGCGCTGATTTCTTCAGTTGTAATGTTGGGTTTACTCATATATTTTCTCTCAATTAACATGCCACAGTTACAATTTCACTGGATTCACGTCCAAGAAATTCCAACTGCTGTTCAATATAGGCCACCCCTTCATCGTTCACCTCTTCCTTGCGACCCGTTATCCAGTTGCGGCAGTTGGGAGTTCCACAAAGACAAGGGAACTGCCTAAAGAGAATGTCTTCTGTTGAGGCATAATCCATGGTCAGCGCCTGTCCAGCCTCAATATCCCGCAACGCCCACACTTCGAATTCGTTCATGTCGAGATAGATGTTTGGCGAACATGAATGGAGAAGATATCCGGTGAAATGCGGATCGTACATATGCGTGGTGGGGGTTATCTGCAGGGTATGTTGAGTTATAGTCGGAACGATGTTGCCAGTAATCCTTGCAACGAGTTCTCCGCGCTTGATATCTTTTTTGGTGTACGCACCGGCTCCTTTGCCGTTTTCACGTCGACAGACAGTAAAGTCGATTTTTTTGGGATAGCCGTCATTCGGGTTAAGACCATATTCTTCAGGGTATATCAGCATTGTTACTCTCCTGTTTGATAAATATTTTATTTGACAAGTCATTATTCCTGTGCTGCCCTTTCGTTCAATAAAAGATATTCTGTAAATTCACCTCTCATACAGTGATTTGAACTCATTGACGATGTGTAAGCTCCGGCATTGATAAAGGCCACCAGGGCCTCCTCCTCGATCTCAGGAAACATAAAATCTTCATGCAAAACATCTAATGCCTCATTAATGTTTCCTGCGAAGGTGGCAGGGGTCAGGGAATGATCGGCAAAGAATTTTTCTTTTGGGGCGGGCAGAACACATGGGGCCGGCTCACAGGGAAGTTTGTAATGAACCGGTTCCATCATTAGATTAAAGCCGCCGTTGACGCCGACAAAACGTTTTCCGGCTTTTGTCTCGACACTATTTGCTTCCAATACCAGTACACCCGCATCTTTCACGATATAGGTTCCTGGTTCGACGTTGATTTCGTAAGATCTGGTGCTAAATACCCGTTGTATCACCGCAGCCCATTCAGAAAGATCAAGGCATTTATCTTCCTTAGTAAGCGGCACGCCCAGTCCTCCGCCGAGGTTGACTGCTTCAACGGAAGGAATTTTGTCGATCATAGTGAGACATTCTTCAAGAATCTTCTCCCATGCCGGAAGCTGTTCGTTAAGATACCCGCAACCGGTATGAAAGTGCACCCGGGTCACACGAAGATCAAACTGCTGGGCAAGCTTCAGAGCATCATCAAGTTCCGAAACATATATTCCGAATTTTGTGGGTTTTTCTCCGCTGTAACGCAATAATTCATTGGAGGTATATCCCGTCCCCATGGCCGGGTTGACACGAATACCTATGGATCGTCCAGGTGCGCGTTCACCAATACGTCTGATCATACTGAGACCATCAGCATTGAGCTTTAAATCGGGAAATTGGATGAGATAATCAAGGTCGGAGTTGGAGACCGATGTGGCTGTGTACGATATGTCGGACGGCTGAAAACCGCAGCTCATAGCATGGCGTACTTCCGCAGGTGAACAGACATCCACACCACACGACGTTGATAATTTTATTAACGTCAAAAGCGGAGCAAAACGGTTGGCCTTGAGTGCATAGAAGATCCTGTTTCCAATACCTGTATTTTCTAAAGCGAGATGTATCCGCTCTATATTTTCTAAAATTCTGTCTGCACTATACAAAAAAACCGGAGTTCCGAGTTTTTCTGCCAAATTCTGTACGTTTCGCCCGGAAAAGACAATTTCGTTTGTCTGGTTGTAAGCTAATCCGTTTCTTTCCCACCATAAATCCATGGACATACATGACTCCGTAATAATTTTGTTCAATCTCAATTGTATGAATCTTTTGGCATCAAGAAACGTCCTGGCCAGCCGGTTTCACAAGGTTCCTCTAGAGGCGATTTATGCAACTGCCATTTCTGAGCAATCAAGTGCTTCTCGCAGGTTTTCAACCTTATCTGTTTGCTCCCAGGGAAAAATATCTCTACCGAAGTGACCGGCAACAGCAGTTTGTCTATAACTCCAGCCAGTTGGATTGGTAAGTTCCAGATCCTCAATGATGGCAGCAGGACGAAAGTCAAAAACCTCTCCTGATTCGAGCACAGCCTGGATTTTCTCTTCTTCGATCCTTCCGGTTCCAAAGGTTTCGACATTTATGCTGAGAGGTTTGGCAACTCCTATCGCATAAGCGACCTGGATTTCACATTTGTCGGCAAGGCCTGCAGCAACAACATTTTTAGCGGCATATCTTGCGTAATAGGCGGCTGAACGGTCAACCTTTGAAGGATCCTTGCCTGAGAATGCTCCTCCACCGTGACAACCTACGCCACCATAGGTATCAACTATTATTTTCCTTCCAGTTAGACCGGCATCTCCATGGGGACCGCCGATAACAAATTTCCCGGTTGGATTGATATAGAACTGGGTATGTTCGTCAATAAGGCCGGTGGGGTTAAGTACACTCTGGGCGACTTCGATGAGATCCTGCCGGATAGTTTCCAGGGGAATATCATCTGTTTGGTGAGAGACAACTATACTGGTAATTCTGGAAGGAAGACCATTCACATGCTCTACCGAGACCTGGGTTTTCGCATCCGGACGGAGATAAGGAATGTCACCTTTCTTCCTTGTATTCTGTAATTGTTCAAGCAACAGATGGCTGTAATGAATTGGTGCAGGCATCAACGACGGAGTGGCACTGGTGGCATAGCCGAACATCATGCCCTGATCACCGGCACCTTGCTCAGTATAGAGACCTTCACCTTCTAAAACACCCTGGGCAATTTCTGCTGATTGGGGGTGAATGTGACAAAGATACTCAAAAGTGTCACAGGAGAACAAAAGCTCTGCTCGATCGTACCCTATGTCTCTTACCACCGCTCTAGCGATCTCTTCTGGATTGATCGATGACCAGCCATTACAGGTGATTTCGCCTAGATTTACGACAAAGTCCGTTGTAACTGCTGTCTCACATCCTACTTTGCTATTCTTGTCCTTCGCGAGACAGGCATCAAGAATGGCATCTGAAATCTGATCGCAGACCTTATCGGGATGTCCTTCACTGACAGACTCTGATGTAAACACGTGATTACTCTGCATTTTACTCATATTATTCCTTTCTGATATTTCGCTTCATTACTCTCTGGTATCAATGTGCCGGAGATAAAACGGGAAGAATTTGAACGTCCTTCAAGCCTAAGCAATCTATGTACCAACCTTGTTTGTCATGGGAAAATCTGAGGTTCCAATATCGCCAAAAGGTCCTAGAGCCTTGAGGGATAGGGCTAAATAATTTTCATAAAATTCACGAAAAATCAAATAGATATCAGCCGCATACAAAGTAAATTGGGCAAAAAGTGCCGAATGACGAGCGACAATCGGAAAAACATGGGAACAAAATACCCAACAATGATTTTCAACTTATTGCGTAGCATTCCAATCTTTACTCGTTAGGGTTATGATCATTTATGTATTAAACAATAATAACAGGTCGTTACAGCTACATAGGTTTTTCGAAACCCTACATGGCAGGAAAACGCCGTATGTTTGTGATGAGCAGCATGTTCCCATCCTAACATCCTTGTACAAGTTCGCCGGCCTCCGATTTCAACACGTTCGTACACCCCGTCGACTGGTCCGTCGACGGCGATCGCTATTAGATTAAAAACAAGATTGTCTAGTAACGGTAAGTGTGCGGTTTAAATGGACCGTCTACGGAAACACCAATATATTCGGCCTGGCCCGGAGTCATTTTGGTGAGCGTTGCACCGAGTTTGTCCAGATGCAGTTGCGCAACTTCTTCATCGAGTTTTTTGTCAAGTACATGGACACCCACTTCTTTATTGTCCCTTTTCAACCACAGATCAATCTGAGCCAGTACCTGATTAGTAAAACTGTTTGACATGACAAAACTTGGATGGCCGGTTGCGCATCCGAGATTTACCAGCCTGCCTTCAGCTAGCAGATAAATGGAATGACCATCCTCAAAAGTGTATTTGTCAACCTGGGGTTTGATCGTCGTACGGGTAATTCCTGGCCAGTCATTGAGTGCGTCGACATGAATCTCATTATCAAAGTGCCCAATATTGCAAACTATTGACTGATCCTTCATCTTACTCATATGTTCTGCAGTGATGATATCTTTGTTACCGGTCGTTGTGACATAGATATCGGCAGTCGCCAGAGCTTGTTCAACAGTGCAGACGCTGTACCCTGCCATACAGGCCTGTAGCGCGCAGATTGGATCCACCTCCGAAACGAGAATCCTGCATTTCTGTCCAGCAAGGGATTCTGCAGACCCTTTGCCTACATCACCAAAACCACATACCATAGCTGTTTTGCCGGCAAGCATCACATCCATGGACCGACAAAGACCGTCCACCAGAGAATGACGGCAGCCGTAAACATTATCAAATTTGGATTTGGTTACGGAGTCGTTCACATTCACTGCGGGAACGAGCAGGGAACCTGATTTCTGCATTTGGTACAGACGGTGGACACCGGTCGTCGTTTCTTCCGAGACGCCATGCCAGGCAGCGGCAGCTCGCTGCCAGAACTCCTGGTCATCTGCGTGCACAGCCTGCAGCAGTTGCATCACGACATTACTCTCCCGGTTCCCCGTATCCTCCTGGAGAATGTCGGGGTTATTTTCAATTTCTACACCTTTATGAATCAACATGGTCGCATCTCCACCATCATCCACAATCAGCTGCGGGGTTTTGCCGTCTGGCCAGGTCATAGCCCTGAAGGCGCATGACCAGTACTCTTCCAGCGTTTCCCCTTTCCATGCAAAGACAGGTACCCCCGTTGCAGCAATGGCCGCAGCAGCGTGGTCCTGTGTAGAAAAAATATTACAGCTCGCCCATCTTACATCAGCGCCTAGGGCAACCAGCGTTTCTATGAGTACGGCCGTCTGGATCGTCATATGTAGACTGCCCATTATCCTTACCCCTGCCAGAGGTCTGCTCGGTCCATACTTTGCCCGAGTTACCATCAGTCCAGGCATCTCCTGCTCAGCAATTTCAATTTCCCTGCGACCCCACTCAGCCAGGTTGAGATCTGCGACTTTATAATCGGAGGCATCATCGCCCATTGCTTCTGCCACAATTGACTGAAAATAATTCGTGTTTTTTTTCTCTACTACAGTTGCTTCATCAGCATCAAAAGACATTAGACATCCTCATTGTAATTATTAAAATTCCCCCCCCAACGGTATGCAGATGCACGCTATCCAATAAAATATTCTGAAATTTGGACCGGACAGATGTGTTCCATTCGAGGGGGTGCTTAAATCGTATTTAATTGCGCAACTGATGGGAACTGGCAGAAATACGCAATTCCTGCCATTGTTTATCCGGTAGAACTGAACCTTCACAGGCAACAACAGTCCCTCCAAGCGTCGCACCTAGACTGCCACTCTGCTGTAGGGTAAATCCGGAAAGTAGCCCATAGAGGAAGCCGGCTGCCCAGAAATCTCCGGCCCCCGTGGTATCGACAACTTTTTGCACCGGTATAGCGGGAATTTGACAATACTCCTGTTCGTGGCACAACAAGGCCCCTTTTTCACCAATTTTGACTGCCGCGGTCCTACAAAGACGTGCGAGAGCATCCAACCCTTTTTTGGGATCACAGCTGCCAGTAAAAGCTTCAGCTTCCTCTCCATTGGCAAAAACAATATCAACATATTCAGCGAGTATTTCCTGGAGAATCGTCCGGCTCGCGTGTACCACTTCAAAAGATGCCAAGTCAACACTTATGGTACATCCGGCAGTTTTCGCTGCCTTGAGTGTCGCCAGCATAAGATCCGGATTGAACAGCATGTACCCTTCAATATGAGCATGTTGGCAGCCGACAAAATCCTTTTTTGTTACATGTTCAGGCGCAAAGGTCATGGCAGCACCGAGATGCGTCCGCATGGTCCTTTCTGCATCTGGGGTAACAAGACTCAGGCACTGCGCCGTTGGTAGATCCGGCAGCACGCGAATAGCCCTATCGTCTCCCCCTGCCTGAATCAGCTGCTCACGAAAAAATGTTCCGGCACGGTCATTCCCCAGCGCTCCAAGAAAACGACTGGGCATTCCCAAACGGGCAAGCGCAAAACTTGTATTTCCAGCACTTCCCCCTGGACTGTAGTTGGTACACTCTGGCAGTTCTTTAAGAAGATTGGAGAACGTTGACGCGTCAACCAGCTCCATGCCACCTTTCTCCCCGCCTAGCCTGGCAAGGAAACCATCTTGAACGTGAGCGACCTGATCGACCACCGGTGAACCAACGCATATCACTGGTTTAACATCATTATTAACTGTCACACCGCCTCCATTTCACGAAGTAATTCGGTTGTCACAGCTGTTTCATAAGCTACTTTGCTGTCTATATTTTCTACCAGGAGAGAATCAAGCACAGCGTTTGATATTCGATCAAACACCTTATTGAAGGGGGCCTCATTGACCGTATTTGATGTAATAACAACATTAATCCGCGGGTTTTTCATATTTTGCCTTTGCTCTGCTTTGCACCTGAGTGATAAGCATTAAGAAAATTGACCGGACATTATGCCGGTTGTACTCCCTTTCGGTTCACGACGAGCTTACTGCAATCGACATGCCAGGCTTACCCCACAATACTTTTTCCTCTGTGTAAGAAGTTACCCTCCCCCTGCTACAGCAGGGGGAGGCACAAGAATTTGTTTTTCTTAGAAAAAAATATTTCCAGACAGATATGGAGAGAGAAACTGGAGATTGGGAAAATAGTGCCATCTTTTTATCAGGACCAAAGTAAAGTGAGCACTTTATTCCCAAACCTAACATGCCCGCTAAACGTGCCACAATATTATTGCCTGCCATCAACACTTTGCCACATATTAAGAATATCTACTTAACTACATATTATTACATGATTAAAACAAACACAACTAAGAGCGCGACCTTATTATAGCTTGCAAAATCCCACAAATCGGATATGTAAAGTATCTTCCCAATCAATAGCATGTGCTGCTGAAAGTCTGTCCTTTAAGAAAATCTCCGTACCTAAATTCAACCTGTGTACTATGGAAGATATTTTGCCTAAACTAAAAATAATCTGTGTCGATGAGGGTCGAGAACTTGCAAGACAGGTTAAACAAATATACCAAGAGACCCAGCTGCACCTCGCCTACGAACGTACCATAGAGGAGGTGGTTGACCGATTTGAGCATGAATCATTCGACATCATGCTTTTTTCAAGCTCAGTTACCCACCATCAACCATCCAGCGCGATGGAAATCCTTGAGATCATCACAGCCAAATGCCCTGCGACACAGATCCTGTTTTTTGCTCATCCAGGCCGTCTAAAGATCGCTAATCAGGCATTGAGGGCAGGTGCGTTTCACTACTCCCTGCTTCCTGTCAGCGACGAGGAACTGAAACTTCTCATTGGAACGGCGATTGAAAGAAAACCACAACTCGGCATTAATATGCTGCTTCGCTCTGAGGTGGAGAAAACAACATTCGAGAGTATGGTTGGCCAGTCCACTTCCATGCACCTGGTTTACCGCCTGATCAGGCAGGCCGCAGCTACAGACATACCGGTGTTGCTCTCCGGCGAAACCGGAACCGGTAAGGAACTTGCAGCACAGGCTATCCATGAACTGAGCGACCGCACGAACGGACCGTGTATACCAGTGCATATTGGTAGCCTGCCATCCGACCTTGTTGCCAGTGAGCTCTTCGGCCATGAGTCAGGTGCATTCACCGGAGCCAATGAACTTCGCAAAGGGTGTTTTGAACAGGCTGTCGGCGGCACTATTTTTCTTGATGAAATAGCCACCATTGACCAGAAAATGCAGGTAAGTCTGCTCAGGCTCCTGGAAACAAAATCTTTTCACCGGATTGGCAGCCAGACAGACATTGATGTTAATGTACGGGTAATAGCTGCATCCAATGCAGACCTAATGGATGAGATCCGTATGGGCAGGTTTCGTGAAGATCTCTATTATCGGCTTGATGTTCTCCACATCATCATGCCGCCACTGCGTGTGCGCCACGGTGACCTCCATTTACTTGTGGACCATTTTATCAAGCAGTCATGTGACGATTTTCAAAAGGTTATCCGGGGGGTTAGTTCTAACTTTTTCAGCTGCATCGAATCCTTTACATGGCCAGGAAATGTCCGAGAATTGAAAAATGTCATCCAGAGAGCTGTGATCAACTGCCAGGGCGATATTCTTGAGATCAACCATCTCCCTGCTCGGCTGATGAACAGCCGTCATGCAGATATAACTATTCCGATCCGGATTGGAATGAGACTTGCTGAGATAGAAACGGAAGTTATTGTCAGAACTCTTGAATATACAGGCCAGAATAGAACAAGAACCAGTGAGATCCTGGGTATTTCCCGCCGGGCACTGTACAACAAGATGCAGAAGCTCCGAACAACTTGACAAATTTCACAAGCAACCATCCCACAATTCTTTCACCCCGCCCCATGCATACGGAGGTTCCGGAACTACGTCCATAAGTATTGGGTAAAACGATTTACAGACCTCTACGAACGTCTTCTGATATTACTCAAACTCCAAGGCAAAAGGTGACGGCACAATGAGGACCAGCTGGGCATTTGAACAGAAATGTACGATTTCGGCGTTGGCTCTTGATAACGGATTGTTTTTTTAATAATTATTTTCTCAAAAAGAATTTGTCATGATTTCATCTTACCGCCGATTGGTTTGTAAAATGGTAAGGAACAGATAGTCAAGCTGATATGAAATATAGTGAATATGATCTTTCCCCAGAATGGTGGACAGTCAGTTAAGCCAATTTACGTCATCCACGCTCAGCCCAAACGTTCACACCTACAGTTGGTAATCCTAACGACCTCTCAATGATGTTAGCTTGAGCTCTTCCTGTGAGTACTTGATAGGCTAATAAAAGAAAATTAATCAGAAATGGAGTAACTCCAAAATTAAGGTTTCCAAAGAGAAGGTGATTTCTGAAACTTGTCCTTGAAGTTAACATTGCCATGACGAAGTTAATCTGTTTTGTCACTTGCTCCAACTTGAGGTGCTTCCTGTCCTCCTAAACCGGAGGGCGTCGACTAATGATTTTTTTTTAAGCGACTGGAGTCCAACAACTTGTCAGGAATAATTTAAACTTGGGTCGTTTATGATTTACTACATATTGTAGCTTACATGGACATTTTCATCGCTGAGGAAAGAGGTCTGTGTCGGGTATAAACTACATTCTACTCACTGAAATATTAATTTTCAGAGCCTTGCTCCAGCTCTTTTTCCAATCGTTTCAATTAATTCCTGAAGAATCAAATTTGGCTATGATTTTTGATGGCTCTGCTGGATTTCCAACGGGGAGCAGATTCTTTGGAATAAGATGTTTCGGTAGCGAGAGCTATGTTGGAAACGACAGTTACTCGTTCATTGAAATGAAAAAGGTGGATCCACACAGCTCCAAGTCCAATGGCTTCTAGAAAAGGAACAATTTTTGCTTCAAATATCAGACGTGTCTTACGATACGTTCAGTATATGGCGGTAAATTATTTACAACCACAAGATTGGCGAATAATGAGCTTTGTTTTGAGAACAACCTCACGATTTGAACGTGTTGGGTCCTGAATCCTTTTGATGAGAAGTTCAGCAGCAGTTCTGCCTATTTCATAGGTGGGCTGTTCAATAACAGTAATAGCTGGTTCCAGCAACTGTGAGCAGATGGTGTCATCGAAACTGGCGAAAGCGATATCATCTGGGATTTTCAGCTTGCTTTCGCGGATTGCCAGCAGCACGCCTGCGGCCAACAGGCTGTTGCTGGTAAGGATGGCGTCTGGATGATCCTTCATCTCCAGCAACTTCATAGCGGTGTTAAAGCCATCTTCTTCTCTGGGATTGGTGTATTTTACCAGATCACTGCTCGGTTTAATGTTGTTGTCTTTTAGAGCACGTGTAAAACCCTCGTGGCGCAACTTGCCGGTGATACTGTCTGAACCGAAAACGCCTCCTATCCGTTTATAACCCTGCTCTATCAAGTGGCTGGTGAGGTTGTAGGCAGACTGGACATTGTCTATGAGAACATTATCAAAGTCTAAGTTGTTAACATGCCGGTCAATCATCACCATGGGTAGGTTCAACGCATTTATTTCTTTGAAATTTTTGATTATCTGCTGAGTGGGGGATAGAATAATCCCGGCAACATTTTCATCACGAAGAAGATTGAGGCATGCCAGCTCTTTTTTGGGATTTTCATCGGTGTTGCAGAGCATCACAATGTAACCGTGTTCATAGGCGGCATCATCAACTGCCCGGCTGACCCGCTGGAAGAACGGATTTTCTATATCAGCCACCACTAATGCAATGATCTTCGAACTGTTGGATCTCAGGTTCTGGGCAACTCTATTCGGTCTGTAATTCAGTTTTTCTACTATCTGCATGACGTGGTCATATACTTCACGCCGTACATGGGGCTTATTCGCTAGAACCCTTGAAACAGTTGCTGTTGACACACCTGCGGCTTCGGCAACATCTTTTATTTTAACCATCTGAATCTCACTCTTTTTCAATGGGTTGGGGTTATCTTTGTTTATTTACTGTAAACGTTTACTGTTTTGCTGTCAAATTCATTATGACTTCGCTCTGTTTCTTAGGATATGCATAAACTATCCCCTCAAGTATATCAAACAGAAAGCGTTTTTCTGGGAGAGAGACTTTTGAGACGTCGTTGTTGTGGAAATTTAATTATTTGGCAAAAAGTCTAATATTATTGCGCTATTTGGGTGAGAAGTGATGGGATCGTTAACGTTCATCAGCCTGGAGGCTGTGTGGATTCTGTCTGGTAAGATTTTCGTTGGTTGAGTTGTAAATTTAATATCTATGTAATCGATTACCGAAATATCTAGGGAGATATCTTGCTTTTTATCTCAAGATAAAAGCTCATTTCACGTGGTTTAGTGCGTGATGTGTTGTCTATATGGCTGAAAGTGTGTTGTACGGTGTGTTGTGTTATTTTTGCAATAAAAAATTATTAAAAAACAATTGACAGTGTCCTTTGTAATCGTTTACAAATAAATAATAGCAGTATAGATCATCTGTGATTTTGCAGAAAAAGAGGCCGGATGAAGATTTTCTCGTAAAGTAAAGATTTTGGCCAACTCAGACTAACTTCATTTAAAGGTGAGTCTGAAAATGAAATAAAAATTCCAGCGGTTAGGTGGTTTTATGGCCGCAATGATCATCTCCCGAACATTGGTTGATTTATCGCCTGGGGTTTGATTATGGAGAATTTGCTAACCCATGTAACGAGGAGGTCTGTTTATGTCAGCTATGGCTTTGAAAGTAGGTGTCCAGTCTTTTGGAAGATTCTTAAGTGGTATGGTAATGCCCAATATTGGTGCATTTCTCGCTTGGGGGTTGATTACTGCGATGTTTATACCAACCGGTTGGTTGCCGAATGAAAATTTAGCGGCACTGGTTGGTCCCATGATTACGTACTTGTTGCCGCTTTTGATTGGTTATACCGGTGGTAAGATGGTTGGTGGTGAACGCGGTGCTGTAGCAGGTGCCATTACGACGATGGGGGTCATTGTTGGTGCCGGCATCCCAATGTTCATGGGGGCCATGATTGTTGGTCCACTGGGAGGACTGGCAATAAAGAAATTTGACGAGAAGGTTGAGGGAAAAATCAAACCAGGATTTGAAATGCTGGTCAACACTTTCTCTCTCGGTATTATCGCCATGTTGACAGCCTTAATTTCTTTCGTACTTATTAGTCCGGTGGTTTCCGCAATTACTGCGGCATTGGGTGCGGGTGTTGGTTGGATTGTGGACATGTCTCTCTTGCCTCTGGTGTCAATCATTGTCGAACCTGCAAAAATTCTGTTTCTAAACAATGCCATAAACCATGGTGTTTTCACACCACTGGGTGCAGAACAGGCAGCTAGACTCGGATCTTCCATTTATTTTCTGATTGAAACCAATCCAGGACCCGGCTTGGGAATCCTTCTTGCTTATATGGTGGTTGGTAAAGGTACTGCGCAAAAATCAGCCTATGGTGCTGCCATCATTCATTTTTTCGGTGGTATTCATGAAATTTACTTTCCTTATATTTTAATGAAGCCAAGATTAATTATTGCCGTGATAGGCGGTGGTATGGTGGGTGTTGGTTTTAATATGGTCACTGGTAACGCCCTGGTTGGTCCTCCATCTCCTGGTTCTGTATTTGCCCTGACCCTGATGTCCACAAAAGGAATGGGTATTGTCTTAACCTTGAGTTCCATTGCTGTTTCCGCTTTGACTTCGTTTCTCATTGGATCAGTAATCATTCGTATGGACGCTTCAGAAACTGATGACCTGGAAGCAGCCACTGCTGCTGTTGCCGCAAGTAAGTCTGAGGCAAAAGGGCAGGCGACCCCTATTGCGGTAGGAAGTGTTCGGTCAATTATTGTGGCTTGCGATGCCGGCATGGGATCTTCAGCCATGGGTGCAACGGTGTTGCGCGGCAAAGTTAAAGCTGCCGGCTTAAATATTGAGGTCACCAACGCAGCTATTAATGATCTGAAAGATGCGGATATCGTCATTACCCAAAATGAATTGACAGATCGTGCTCGGGCTAAATTGCCTAATGCACAGCATTTCAGTATCGATAACTTCATGGACGCAAGCTTCTA
Organism: Desulforhopalus sp.; assembly: GCA_047619065.1. Classification (GTDB taxonomy): domain Bacteria; phylum Desulfobacterota; class Desulfobulbia; order Desulfobulbales; family Desulfocapsaceae; genus Desulforhopalus_A. The sequence continues at coordinate 127,059 of JBLHNA010000007.1, read as the reverse complement.
TGATGAGCTTGTGGCCAAACTGGTATAAGGGCTTTTAAAAAGCACCCATAGACCTGATGGTGGCTGATAGTGGAGTGGGCGGTGGTGGGCCTGCTCCATGATTGACACAATTCAAAAAGGGGATCATGATGTCTTTTTTTAAAAAATTGATCGGTGGCAAAAGTAAGTCGGAGAGCATCGAGAAGCCGGAAGTAGTCGAAGAGGTTGTTCAACCACCTGCGCCCCAAATAAACAATGATACAGGGGTAAATGCCCTGACTGTGAGTCCCGAGCAGATTCTGTTAAGTGCACAGGTAGCCACGAAAGACGAGGTACTTCAACTGATTTCTCAGAACTTGTCCTCCTTAGGTCTTGTCAGTGGAAACTATCTGGAGGCTCTCACTGGGCGTGAAGAAAAGGTTAGCACCTATCTCATTAATGGTGTGGCAATTCCACACGGTGTAAATGAAGCAAAAGATCAGGTTCTTAGGACCGGAGTTTTTATTGTCCAGGTACCTGGGGGGGTCGTTTGGAATGACAAGGGAGACGTGGCTCGCCTGATCGTCGGCATAGCAGCCAAAGGCAAGGATCATTTGGACCTGCTTACCCGGCTGACGAATGTGGTTATGGATGAGACATTATCCGAAAAACTGGCAACCACAACCAATAAAAACGATATTTTGAATGCGCTGAATGGGGTGGAGCAGACAGTGTCAGAGCAACTGGAAGATTATTCAGTTACTGCCGAGGCAAAGGTTGTCGATGCGCAAGGGATGCATGCCCGCCCTGCAAGCTTGATTTCAGAACAGGCTGGAAAATTTCCAGAAACGGATATTCGCATTCGAAACGGTCAGAAGACAGCAATTGCAAAATCCATGGCATCACTTTTGTCCATGGGCGCAAGTCTTGGTGATGCTCTGATAATTTCCGCACAAGGGCCTGAGGCAGAACAGGCCGTTCAGGTTTTGGCTGAAATGATTAATCAGGGGCTGGACAATGAGGAGGAGCAGGAAAATGCGTCTTATCGTCCTTTAGACGTTCTATCCGCTCTGCCCGATGTTCAGTGTCGGCTGGCGATAAGTGGTTCCGCTGCATCACCTGGTATTACCATGGCCTCAGCATTTCGATTGCAGGCGGGAAAGATAAAGTATGAGGAGGAGGGACAAGACCCCAAAGAGGAAGCCAAACTTTTCAGCACTGCCCTGACCAAGGCTGCACAGCAACTGGATGAATTGAAAGCCAATCTGCAAACCAGGGCTCCAAATGAAGCCGCTATTTTGCATGCTCAAAAGCAATTGTTACAGGATGAACTGGTATTAACCGATAGTGAAAAGTTCATTATAAACGGAAAAACTGCTGCCTGGTCTTTTAATCAAGCGATTGAAAAACAGGTTGAGTCATTAAAAACTGTGGACAACGAGCGGTTGAGGGCAAGGATTGCAGATCTTATTGATGTGCGTGATCGGGTATTGGCTCTCATGGTTCCCGCTGTTTCTGCAGTTGTTTATCCCGAGACAGATTTCATTTTGATGGCTAAAGATCTCACTCCTTCACAAACAGCCGGATTGCAAGGACTGAAGGTTCGCGGCATCTGTACGGAGCTTGGTGGTCCTAACAGTCATATGGCGATCCTGGCCCGTGCTCTAGGGATTCCTGCGGTAGTTGGCCTGGGCGACGGAAGCCTTGCGAATATTGATGATAGTGAATTGATTATAGTCGATCCACAGGCATCTTCCATTTATGTTGATCCGGATGAAGCAACGCAGAAATTGGCGATGAAATGGAAAGCACAGTGGGATCAGATCCGCAAAGCAGAAGATGCGGAAAAACATAAGGTCGCTGAAACGCTGGATGGTCACCACGTCGATGTCGTATGTAATATCGCCAAACCGGAAGACGCTAAACTCGTTTTGGAAAATGGCGGCGAAGGTGTTGGCTTGTTACGAACAGAGTTCCTTTTTGAATCTTCCGCTTCAGAACCAACGGTTGAAGAGCAATGCGAGAGTTTAAAAGCTATCGCAATGGAACTTGGCAGTCGGCAGTTGATCGTGCGTACAGCGGATATTGGTGGAGACAAGCCTGTGTCCTGGATGCATATCCCCCATGAAGATAACCCTTTTCTGGGTATGCGAGGGATCCGCCTTTCGTTCAAATATGAAGATATGTTCAGGCGTCAACTGGAGGCCATTTACCAGACAGCGATTTGGCAGAAAGAGACAAGTGGGTCAACCGGGCTGCACATTATGTTTCCCATGATCGGTCGAATGTCGGAGTGGAACAGAGCAAGAGATATTGCCGAGAGGGTTCGCCTGCAGTTAAACGCTCCTCAGTTGCCGATGGGTATTATGATTGAGGTGCCATCGGCGGTGATGGTGGCCGAGCATTTGGCGAAAGAAGTAGATTTTTTTTCCATCGGTTCCAATGACTTAACCCAGTACACCTTGGCCATAGATCGCGGGCATCCTGAGCTCTGCAATGAGGCGGACAGTTACCACCCAGCCCTGGTTAAAATGATTGAAATGACGGTGAAAGCTGCCCAGGCCCATGGTAAATGGGTTGGTGTGTGTGGCAATGCAGCTGCGAACCCAAATCTAGCCACACTGCTGGTCGGATTGGGAGTGACTGAATTGTCAGTGAGCCCCGCCAATGTGGCGTCGGTGAAAAATATAATCCGCGCAGTAAACTACGTTAAATTACAAGAGAAAGCGAATAAAGCATTACAGCTGGAAAGTTCAGAAGCCGTTATGGAGTTGTATAAAAATAATGACGATCTGCTGTAGCAACTAACCCCGGTAAACTCGAAATATACCGGGACAAGTACCATTCTTAGGAGATAATCATGACATCACAATATAAAAAATACCAATTCGAAAAAATTACTCCGCCTGAAGAAACTTGGGTGTGGAATATGTATGGAGCCGGTGAAGAAAACATAGGTAAAGACGGTAAACCTGAGCATTTTCCGGTACCGAAGCCGGGGTCAAATCAGATGCTGGTACGTGTTGACAGCGTAGGCTTGTGTTTCTCCGATGTGAAACTGATTCGAATGGGGAAAGACCACCCCAAACTGTACAATCGGGATCTTACCAAGGAGCCCACCAGGCTTGGCCACGAAGCGGCTCTCACCATTGTTGAGGTAGGCCAGGAACTGCAGGGGAAGTACAGTGCCGGCCAGCGTGTTGCGGTACAGCCTGATATCTACCAGGACGGCAAAAGTACGGCGTATGGCTACACTATCCCAGGTGGCCTTATTCAGTATCACCTGATCGGGCCGGAGATGCTGGAAACAGATGAAGGTGCCTGTCTTCTACCGATAACCGGTGACATGGGTTATGCCGAGGCCTCTCTTCTTGAGCCCTGGGGCTGTGTCCTCGCATCCTACACCCAGCGAAGACGTCTTGACCCCAAAGATGGCGGGGTTATGTGGATCATTGGCCGATCGAGTGATGAACGGGTCTATGAATTTTCCAAAGGTCTCAACGCACCCGCAACCATTATTTTAACCGACGTTCCGGAAAGTGTTGCAAAGCTTGCGGAAGAAACCTCGGCAACAGTTGTCGTGCGCAACGAGCTTGGTCCAGACCAGTTCAGTGATCTCGCAGGAGAGTTCACAGGTGGTGCTGGTTTTGAAGATATTGTCATGCTTGATCCCCGGTCCGCAGAACTGGTAAGTGACGTTGCCAAGTATATCATTCGCAGGGGAACCTTGAATCTGGTAGGCCAGACGCCACTGGATGGATTGGTCAATGCCGATGTTGGTCGTCTTCACTATGATTATATCGCCTTTATTGGTGGCCAGGGCCCGGATATCGGAGCCTCCTACGGTGAAGAACGAAACCGTTGTGAAGTGACAGCGGGTGGAACAACTGTATTTGTCGGTGCCGGTGGCCCAATGGGGCAAATGCATGTGCAAAGAGCCATTGAACTTCCCAATGGGCCAAGCAAGGTTATAGCCACCGAAGTCAGTGATCTACGGTTAGCTGCCCTTCAGGAGCGTTTTGGACCTCTGGCAGCCAGCAATAATTGCGAGTTGTTGACCTTTAATCCCCAGACGAGTGGGCAATCACTGCATGATTTTGTCATGGAGGTGACTGGTGGGCAGGGTGCCGAGGATGTGGTTGTCAGTGTACCCATTGCTGGAGTGATGGCCGAGGCTGATACCTTGATGCACAAGGATGGCATGATGGTCTTTTTCGCAGGTGTTCCAAATGGAACGATGGCCCATTTGAATCTCAGTACGGTCTATATGAGCAATGCCCAATATACCGGCACTTCCGGCCTCAGCCTTAAAGACCAGTTTCAGGTGTTGGATCAGGCCGCAAAAGGAAGCCTCAATCCGGGTCGTAGTGTTGGAGCAATCGGCGGAATGAATGTCGCAAAAGAAGGTATCCAGGCAATGATTGATGGCCGCTATGCAGGCAAGATTATTATCTTCCCACAATTCCTTGATCTGCCGCTGATAGGGCTCGATGATTTAAAAGACATCCACCCTGATATTGCTGAAAAACTTGAACCCGGCAACATGTGGACAGCTGAAGCGGAAGAAGCGCTTTTTGAAAAATACTGGAAGGAGTGAAAAAATGATATTCACCGTTACACTCAATCCAGCAGTTGACCGGGAAATGACAGTTGACACCATTGCCTTTGATACTGTCCTGCGAGCCTCAGATTGGCGGGTAGACTGCGGTGGGAAAGGGTTTAATGTTGCCCGTATGCTCAAATCTCTTGGTGTTTCGAGTGTGGCTCTCGGTTTTGCAGCCGGAAAGAGTGGGGAAATGCTCGATGATAAGCTCCAGTCCCTTGGTATTGAGACTGATTTTGTCTGGGTCGAGGGGGAAACCCGCACCAATGTCTCCATTGTTAGTTCTGAAAGTGGACAGTATATAAAGGTCAATGAGCCGGGTCCAACTATCACGGGGCCTGATCTTGCCCAGCTGGCGAAAACGATTGGCGATAGAGCTCGGGCCGGAGACTGGTGGGTGCTAGCTGGCAGCCTGCCTCCCGGGGTACCGTCTACCTACTATACAGAGCTGATTAATATCATTCAGTCGGTTGGAGCAAAGGTGTTCCTCGACACAAGTGACGAGGCTTTACGTCAAAACTGTGCAGCAAAACCCCTGCTGGTTAAACCAAATGACGAAGAAGCTCATCAACTCACCGGGCTTCCCGTCGACACCAAGGAAGAGATTGCAGCCGTTGGCGCAGCAATTTCCGTCATGGGACCTGCCAGTGTGATTATCTCCCTTGGAAAAGAGGGTGCCGTACTGGTCGATGACGGTAGGGCGTGGCTGGCTACCAGCCCTAAAATAGTAGCGGCCAATCCTATCGGGGCAGGTGATTCCATGGTTGCCGGGGTTGTCTGGGGACTGAGCCAGGGGGACAGTATGCGGGACGCCCTCTGTAAGGGGATTGCCTGTGGTGCTGCTACTGCCAGCCAGAAAGGCACCTCGGTTGGCTCTCTGGAGCAGGTGAACCAGTTGCTCACTGAGGTGCAGTTACAAGAAGTCTGACAGATAAGTTTCGTTTCACTATATATCCAAAGCATATTTACGGAGGTTTATAATGACTGCTTCTGCTCCATACGAAAAACTTGGGTTAGTGAACACCAAGGAAATGTTTAACAAGGCAATGGAGGGGAAATATGCCATCCCTGCCTATAATTTTAACAATATGGAACAGCTGCAGGCCATCGTGATCGGTTGTGTGCAATCTGATTCCCCGGTTATATTACAGGTGTCCGGCAGTGCCAGAACATACGCTGATCCTGTTATGATGCCCTATATGGTAGAAGGTGCGGTGGCCATGGCCAGAAAAATGGGTAGCAACATCCCCATAGCTCTCCACCTTGACCATGGTAACAGTTTTGGCCTGGCAAAGGATTGCATCGACAGCGGTTTCTCCTCGGTCATGATTGACGGCTCTCACCTTTCTTTTGAAGAAAATATCAAACTCACTGCAGAAGTGGTGGAATACGCCCATACAAGAGGTGTGACCGTTGAAGGGGAGTTAGGTGTTCTTGCAGGTGTTGAGGACGAGGTTTCCTCTGAGGTGAGTCATTATACCCAACCTGAAGAGGTGGAAGAGTTTGTCGCAAAAACCGGGGTCGACAGCCTGGCAATCTCCATCGGCACCTCCCACGGTGCCCATAAGTTTAAGCTAAAACCGGGTGAAGAGCCTCCAACCCTACGCTTTGATATTTTGGAGGCAATCGAAAAACTTCTTCCAGGGTACCCGATAGTCCTGCACGGAGCCTCCTCCGTATCGCCGGAGCATGTCGCCATGATCAATCAATTTGGCGGCAATCTGGAAAGTGCCGTGGGGATACCAGCGGTGCAACTGCGCCGGGCTGCACAATCAGCGGTGTGTAAAATTAATATCGATAGCGACGGGCGTCTTGCCATGACTGCAATAATAAGAAAAGTGTTTGCAGAAAAGCCCGGTGAATTCGATCCACGGAAGTATCTCGGTCCGGCACGAACTGAACTAATCGAACTGATAAAAACAAAAAATGAAGATGTACTCGGCAGTGCGAAAAAGGTTGATTCGACCAGCAAGGCCTAGCCGGACTTTCATCCAATTCACCTAATAAACAAGTATGGTTGGACGAGTTTGCCCAGCCACAACCCAACATGAAAGTCTCTTGGGGGTAAGGGACGTCCTCTCCCAAGAGACTTTCGGATACATATAATTAAAGGAAATATAATGCTTAAAATTGCTATCAATGGTTTCGGTAGAATAGGAAGACTTTCATTTCGAAAAATTTGTGGAGATGATCGTTTTGAAGTTGTTGCAATTAACGATTTAACAGATCCAAAGATGCTTGCTCATCTTCTGAAGTATGACAGTGTTCAGGGTCGTTTTTCAGGACATACTGTTGAGAATAATGAGGATTCTCTTATTATTGATGGCAAGAATATCAGAGTGTATAACGATCCAGATCCGAAGAATCTTCCCTGGGGCAAACTTGGGGTGGACATTGTTTTAGAATGTACCGGATTTTTCTGTTCAAAGGACAAAAGCCAGGCGCATATTGATGCAGGTGCAAAGAGGGTGCTTATTTCAGCTCCTGCAGGCAGTGACCTGCCAACCATTGTATATGGTGTGAATCACCATATACTGAAAAGTGATGATCTCATTGTCTCTGGTGCATCCTGCACAACCAACTGCCTTGCTCCTATGGCAAAGGCCTTGAATGATTATCGTGAGTTAAGGACAGGCTTCATGACAACGATTCATGCATATACTGGTGACCAGAATATTGTTGATGGGCCGCATCGTAAAGGTGATTTGCGTCGTGCAAGAGCTGGTGCAATTAACATCGTCCCTAATTCAACAGGTGCTGCAAAAGCGATCGGTCTTGTCATTCCAGAACTTGACGGAAAGTTGATTGGATCAGCACAACGCGTTCCAGTTCCTTCCGGTTCCCTTACTATTCTTGATGCTACCTTAAAAGATGAAACCGATTCTGTAACTGTTGAGGGGCTCAATGAAGCAATGAAAAAGGCTTCTGATGAATCCTTTGGATATTCTGACGAGGAACTGGTATCAAGCGATACAATTGGCATGAGTTATGGCTCGCTCTTCGATTCCACCCAAACACTTGCGCAACGTTGTGGTACCAATATTTATGAGGTTAGAGTTGTATCCTGGTATGACAATGAAATGAGCTATGTCAGCCAATTGATTAGAACATTAGACCATTTGGGCAGTTTGATGGCGTCGTAAAAACTCTTCATCCGAAGTCGAAGCTTATCGGAAATCTACGCTTATCTACAGAGCCATCGTGTAATTTGACCTTGTACGAGTTTGGGAAGTAATGGATTCACGGGGTAATCCTACTGTAGGAGCGGACGTGTCTCTGGAATCAGTTGCCTGGGGTAGGGCCTGTGCTCCATCTGGAGCCTCGACTGGTTTACTGTTATCGAGCATTCCAGCAATGACCGGGAAAGAAAACTTGCACCAAGACGTTTTCATGTAACAGGCCAACCAACTCTTTTCTCTACCTAAGCTTACCCAGGCAGTCCTGGGTAAGCTTATTGCCCTATACAAGCATAAAATATTTACCCAAGGTGTCATAGAATATAAACTCATTTGATCAAATGGGGGGCGAGTGAGGTAAACAGCTGGCTTAATATATGAACTACCTGCCCAAGGGAAATGAGCATTTCACGACGCGTATGAGAAAGGAACAATTGTCCAGAGTAGAGTCCTGAAGCTGAGTCCGAAATTGTCCGCAAATAGAGACCCTATGTGTCTGAATAGGGGACGGTATCCTTGAATACTACAACGATTTCAACTGACCTTGATCATTATCTCATGGGCTTTTAACGCCAACCCGTCGCTTTGGCACCCCGGAATATCTGATGTATTTTATCGATAAGTGCCGCCAGAATGATTACGGTGAAAAGCAATTAAATAAAATAGATCCAAAGAATTAGCATAATTCAATGTAACAGACATTAGTGTAGAAAAAAACTGAAGGAGACAAAATGACTTATAACAAAAAAACGATTGAAGATATTCAGGTAAAGGGTAGGAAGGTTCTCCTGAGATGCGATTTTAATGTCCCGTTAAAAGACGGGGTGATTACCGATGAAAACAGATTAATTGGCGCGCTGCCGACCATCAAATATCTGATAAAAAATGGGGCACGGGTGATTCTTTGTTCACACCTTGGTAAACCAAAGGGTGAAGCCAAACCGGAGCTTTCGCTTGCGCCCGTGGCTAAACGTCTCACTGAATTGCTGGGCAAGGAAGTGAAGTTTGCAGCAGATGACAAAGTTGTTGGGGACAATGCCAAAAAAGCTGCAGCCGAAATGGCTGACGGTGAGGTGATTCTCTTGCAAAATGTCCGTTACCGCGAGGAAGAGACACAGAATGGAGAAGGCTATGCTCAGGAGTTGGCCTCTCTTGCCGAGATCTTTGTCAACGATGCCTTTGGTACAGCCCACCGCGCCCATGCATCGACCGTTGGGGTTACTAAGTTTCTGGATACCAATGTCTGTGGCTATCTTATGCAAAAAGAGCTCGAATATCTCGGGGAAGCCGTGGCAAACCCGAAAAGACCCTTTGTGGCAATCCTTGGTGGGGCGAAGATCTCTGATAAGATCAAAGTTATTAATAATCTACTCGGAAAAGTTGATGGACTTATCATAGGTGGTGGTATGGCCTACACCTTCCTTAAGGCCCAGGGCTATGATATCGGTACATCCTTACTGGAAGAAGAACAGCTGGACTATGCCCTAGAAATGGTCAATAAGGCCAAGAAAAAAGGCGTAAAGCTGCTTCTTCCGGTTGATAACATCTGTGGCGATGCATTTTCGGCTGATGCCAAGCCTGTTGTTACCGATGATCAGAATATTGCTGACGGTTTTATGGGCCTTGATATTGGACCAAAGACGATTCAGATTTTCAAAGATGAACTGAAAAATGCCAAAACAGTCGTTTGGAACGGTCCGATGGGCGTCTTCGAGTTTGAAAACTTTGCTGCAGGTACCCTGGCTATAGCTGAGACTCTGGCCAAAATAGAAGCGACAACTATTATTGGTGGCGGAGATAGCGCTGCTGCTGTTAACCAACTTGGATTTGGTCAGAAAATGTCTCATATCTCAACCGGTGGTGGCGCTTCATTGGAGTTCCTGGAAGGGAAGGTGCTGCCGGGAATCGATGCCTCTGATGATAAATAATCCTATGTGATGGTGTTGTAAAAAATCTTCACACGAAGTCTATGCTTATCCGAAGTCTACGCTTATCTGCCTAGCCATCGAGAATGGGGTCTTAATGAGTTTGTATTTTTAAAATTGAGGAAAATAATGAGAAAACCAATTATAGCAGGAAACTGGAAGATGACCATGAGCATTGCTGAAGCGAAAACTTTCGTCACTGCCATAAAAGATCAGATTGATGGAAAAGATGTGGAGGCCGTTATCTGTGCACCCTTTACCATGCTCAAAGATCTCAAAGAAGCCACAGCAGGTACGGCCATTAAGGTAGGAGCCCAGAACATGCATTTTGAGGAAAGTGGTGCCTACACTGGTGAAATTTCTCCTTCAATGCTGAAAGAAATTGCTGTGGATTATGTGATCATCGGCCATTCTGAGAGAAGACAATACTTTAATGAGACCGACGAAACAGTAAACAAGAAAGTTCTGAAAGCCCTGGAGCACCAGATCCTGCCAATTTTGTGCTGTGGGGAGACCTTAAAGCAGAGGGATGCTGATGAAACTAAGGATGTGGTAAGACTCCAGATTGAAAAGGGCCTTGCAGGTGTGGCCAAAGAGGCTTTTGCCAATGTGGTTATAGCCTATGAACCCATCTGGGCAATCGGTACCGGTAAGACGGCGACAAGTAGCCAGGCCAACGAGGTTATCAGGTTCATCCGTGAAGTTGTCGCGGGTAGGTTTGGGGGTGAGGAAGCTGCGAGAGTCCGTATTCAATACGGAGGCAGTGTAAAGCCTGAAAATGTCTCCGAAATCATGAACGAATCAGACATAGATGGTGCACTTGTTGGCGGCGCAAGCTTACAACCTGAAAGCTATGTAGCTCTGGTAAATTTTTAGTGCCGTGCTTCTGAAATTCTGTCATGAAAAACAGGAAAATGGATAGTGTTTTTTATGACAGGTTTCTCAGGGAATCGGCGAAGTAAATGAAAATGTCGCCCAAAGCTCTGCTGTTGCGGAAGAGGTCACGCGTGAAATTGTAATGGTGGATATTTCAACGGAGGAAATGAACGTCGGAAGTACCCAAGTGAGGGATAGCGCCGGTGAATTATCAAAACTGGCTGAAAACCTGAATGAAATGGTCGGCAGGTTTAAAGTATAATAAAAGCAAAGAGAAGGGATTGATAAATACTATCCCTTCTCTTCTAATCAAATAGATACTGATAGAGATGAAACTTTAAGGAAACAGGTTTGATTAAAGTTCTTTTAAGTTCCGTCTGTTTTATGGTATTTTTCTTGTGTGTTGTTGTGAAAAATCACCGCAAATTGCTCGTGGTTTAATGGTTGGATTGGATTACACTTGGAAAATATGACGATTACTACCCGCTTTACAGTCTCCATTGTTTTAATAACTACCTTTTGTATGCTGTTATTTGGCGGATATCAGTATACTTCCATAAAAAACAGGTTATACGGTGAACTCACCGGCAAGGTGGAAAGAGATCTTGACTCAACCAGAGTGGCCATTGCTGAACCGCTGTACAATTATGATGACCCGACCATAAACGGAATCATTCGGGCAATCATGAACAATGAATCACTTCTGTCCATAATTGTTTATAGCTTGGAAAATGGTAAAGAAATACCATCCCACGGCTATTACAGAGATGGGGCCGGAGCTGTGACCCAGGGCGTCAAACCGGTGGCGGAAGAGGGTATGCTGGTGAGTGAAACTGATCTTAGCTACTACGACAGCTCCATTGGCAAAATAGTTATTCAGGCCTCGATCACTCAACTGAAATATAAATTACACCAAATGCTGATTGGGGAATTACTTCGTATTCTCATTCTCAATATTATTCTGATCCTCTTTATCGTTACAGTAGTGAGATCCAGATTTCTTCGCCCAATCATTGCTCTGACCAATGCAGCCCAGGACATAGCTGATGGTAATCTGTCCCGCAACATTGAGCTGGATTCAGATGATGAAATCGGCCAATTGAGCAGAAGTCTGGTGACGATGAAGAACTCTATTCTGAGTCAACTGCAAACTCTTGAAGAACGAAATTTCGAACTGTTTAGAAGCCAAAAGGATCTGAGTACAACGTTAAACTCCATAGGGGATGCCGTCATTGCAACGGATGCACAGGGCCGAATTGTTCGTATGAATCCTGTTGCTGAAGAATTGACGGGCTGGAAACTCGAAGATGCCAGGGAGAAGCTCTTACAAGAAGTTTTTGTCATAATTAACGCTGATACCAGAGATCTTTGTGGAAATCCTGTGGAGATTGTCTTAAGCACTGAAACCATTGTCGGGTTGGCAAACCATACCCTGCTTATTGCAAAAGATAAGACCGAATACCATATAGCCGACAGTGGAGCGCCGATTCGTGATGAATCCGGTGAGATAATAGGTGTCGTTCTGGTGTTTCGGGATGTAACCAAAGAATATGCCTTGGAAAATCAGCTTTTACAGAGTCAGAAATTGGAGGCGGTGGGGCAGCTTGCAGGGGGAGTGGCCCATGATTTTAACAATATGCTTGGTGGCATAATTGGCTCTGCCGACCTGCTTGGCATGTATTTATCCGATGACCCCAAAGCCAGAAAATATCACAATATGATTTTGGATGCTGCTGAACGTGCCGCCGGTTTGACCCAGAATTTACTCACTTTCGCAAGAACGACGCCAAGAGCGTCGACTGTTATAAATATCCATGAACTTTTAATAAAAGCGAATGAGCTGCTGGAAAACACCCTTGATAAGGGGATCAGGCTGCAGGTAGAGCTGTTGGCGGAGAATAGTTCAGTTGTGGCGGACCCGTCACAGCTGCAAAGTGTTTTCCTCAATCTGGGTATCAATGGTTCCCATGCCATGCCGGAGGGCGGAATCCTCGATATTTCTTCAATAAACATCGAACTTGATGATGTTTATTGCAGGCTTTCAACCTTTGATCTCTCTCCCGGCAGCTATCTGGAAATCGAAATCAGAGATACCGGGCAGGGGATTGATCCTGTGCATATAAGCAGGATATTTGATCCATTTTTTACCACTAAGGAACAGGGGAAAGGTACTGGCCTTGGGCTGGCTGTTGCCTATGGTGCAATAAAACAGCACCAGGGAGCTATCACAGTCTATAGCGAGCCTGGCAGTGGAACAGTGTTCAATATACTTTTGCCCCTTGCTGAGGGCTCTGTTGTTAAAAAAGCAAGAGCTTTGAATGAATTCAAGAAAGGGACTGGTCGGATTCTGGTTGTAGACGACGAAGATCTTATGCGGGTGACCGCTGAGGCGATATTAGAAAATCTCGGCTATGAGGTTCTCGTCGCAAAAGACGGGCAGCACGCTATGGAAATTTACAGCAAGCAGGAAAAAGAAATAGACCTGGTTTTACTTGATATGGTGATGCCGGTAATGAATGGGCGAGAATGCTTCAGTGCATTGAAGAAGTATGACAGTGATGTGAAAGTTATTATCTCTTCAGGCTTTAGCCAGGAAGAAAACTTAAATGAACTCAAAAGTATGGGTCTTTTAGGGTTTATTCGCAAGCCATATCGGAGTGTCGACTTAAGTCGGATTGTCCATGATGCTCTTGCCAATAAAGAAGATTAATTGAAATGTATTATGGCTGTTGAGTGGCCTTAAGAGTTTGCCTTTTTCCTTATTGGGGCCAGCAGCAAGTAACCATTTACTTGATAGGTGTGTAAAATCAAATCGCAGGTAACCGGAAATTAAAAAGAATGGGGAGCTCTTAGATGAAAAAGTGGATTTTTATCTTTTTTATTATCGAAATAGTTTTTGTAGGAGCGGCTCCTCTTTTTGCTGAGTCCATAACATGGTACCAACCGGATTTTCCGCCTTATGTAATCCTCGATGGTTCTGATAAAAAACATGGAATAGATAACAATATAGTTCAAACCGTGGTGGATCGTCTGCCAGAGTATGAGCATGTTTATGAAGTTGCGAATTATAGGCGTATCCTGCGTAACCTTAGTTCTGGCAGAAACGGCATAATAACCCCGCTGTTTAAAATTCCGGCAAGAGAAAAGTATGTTCATTACACCAAGAAACCAAGTTATCTCGTGTATTCCAACGGTTTTCTTTATCCAGATGGTGAGAAGGACAAATTCGCAGCTTTCATTCTCAAAGACGGAAGCATCGACCTGGACGCTCTGTGTGTTTCCGGACAAGTGAAGATAGGTATTAATGCAGGCCGATCCTATTATGGTATCATAGATGAAATCATAGGAAAATACGGAGATGAATGCTTTGTTGCCCGTTCAGCAATTGATCATCTGGGTATGTTTAAAATGGTCCAGGCTAATAGAGTGGATGCAGCTATTGGCTTTCCCGTGGAAGTAAAATATGCAGGTATGCAGGGTATGTTAGAGTACTTATCTGTGTCCCAGATGGATGTTTTAACAGCTGTGTATTTTGGTGCAGCCAAGAACACTTTTGGTAGAGAGATTGTTGACAGGCTTAATGCTATCCTTGATGAGCGTGCGATTACAGACCAATTTTCTCAATATTATATGTATTGGTTGGACGATGCTCTAAAGGCGGACTATGAAAAAGTAAGCCGGGAATATGAGCGAAATTAGTGAAGTATACACACCCGTTCTACTCTCATAGATAAACAGGAAAAGTCTCTCGTTCAAAACAGATTGTACTCATGTGATTAAATTGAAATAGGGTGATGCAACGGTAGCTGTACACCCGACCCCTATTTCTTGAACAATCCAGGATTTATAATTTTCTTTTTTGTGTCCATCAATTTCGACCGACCTCAGTTCTGGGAATTGGAGAAAATGTGGAGAGCGAGGCCTGTTCTCCTGGCCTCGCTCTTTCAGGGAAATTTTCAAAGCCGCCTTACCCGCTTAAGCTGGCCAGTTATCAAAAGGCTGTTTCTCCAGTTTCATTGAACCATCACTGCCCTTAAATATGTTGATCCAGGCGTTCCAGTTTTTTGTGTCCACCTCCGGGTAATCAAGCCGGTAGTGACTGCATCGGCTCTCTTTACGCATGATTGATGCCTTGAGCTTCATCTCTGCGCTGATAATCATGTTCCTGGTTTCAAAAGCCAGGCGTAATTCATGCATATCTGCAGCTCTAAGCATTGGCATGTGATGATCCCGTAACTCTTCAACATATGCAAGTGCAGCTTTTAAAAGATTCTCTTTCTTTACGTATATTATAAAGTTCGGAATCATGATGCCTTGCAGGGTTTGTGTTACCCAGGCAGGACCATATCCCGCCTCTCTCTTTAACGGTGCAAGAATCTCATCCTCTACCTTCTTCATTGCTGCTTTGGACATTTTGGCTCTATCAATGTCCTGGCTATATTCGGAAGCCGCTTTCCCTGCAACTGCACCCTGTACGGCAGAACCGGCAAGTGAGGATCCGATTTGGGTATAGATTGCCCCGGCCATATATGAACCAAGTGCATCACCGGCAGCGTATAATCCCGGGATGTTGGACTCACATTTATCGTTTATGGGAACCAGGCCCTCCGACTTATGGATTGACATTCCAGCGGATGAACCTCCAACCGGATTATTGCTGAATCCTGGAGGGGGGCCTCCTTTATTGTCTTTGTCACTACCTGGTGCGCCATCACCAGAAGGAGCGTCAACTGGGGGACCTCCAGTTTCAGCAAACTCCGCAGGCCGACAGGGGCCGCCTTCAACTGTTTGTAGTGGGTCTCTGGAGCCGGGACCTCCGGTGGCAGGATTACCCAGTTTGTATGCCCTGTAATTTATGTCCACTCCAAGGTCGTGACGGATTCCTACACCGGTGACGCTGGGTTTTTGATCAAACATACCTCCCACACCACCCCACCCATCATAACATGCCGCAGGGTTTTCAGATCTACCGGGATGGCCATCATTCCATTCTTTTCCGGTAACCTTGGCCCCTATCTCATAGGCCATAACCGTGCCGTCATGGGTA
This sequence comes from Desulforhopalus sp., assembly GCA_047619065.1. GTDB lineage: Bacteria > Desulfobacterota > Desulfobulbia > Desulfobulbales > Desulfocapsaceae > Desulforhopalus_A. Next base: position 111,474 of record JBLHNA010000007.1, on the reverse strand, counting down.
AGGTCGCAGATGGGGAATCCATTGGGTTTAAAGCCGCCCGCGCCTGTACACAGAATAACACTTTTCGCTTTGAAAAAATGTATCTTCTCATCACCCAGACTAAAACCGGCAGCACCTGCAATCCGTCCGTTTTCCTTGATGAGGTGGGTGATGACGATCCTCTCTTTGACAGGGATATTTCTCTCTTTTATGGGTTTGAGAAAGCTTTTGTTATAAATGGGGGAGTCAAAAAATCCCCATTCTTTGAGTTCATTGACTCGGGCAAGGGAGTGTTCTGCCGTTTGCCGGGTATAGACCGGATTGTTGGTCCCTATTGCGGAGCGGGAGACCGTAGCGACATACTCATCAAGGCTCATTTTGGAGGTACTGGGATCAAAGGCAAAAATTCCTTTTGCAAAAGGAGTCTGCCCAGACGAGCCCAACCGACCCTTTGAGACAAGCATCACTTTGGAACCGGCATCATGGGCCTTCACTGCTGCAAACAGCCCCGCTATCCCACCGCCGATGACAAGCACATCCGCCTCATTTTCAGTAGTTGTTATTTTACTGGCATCAATTTTAGCAATATTAGGACTACACTCTCCATCGCTAGGTGCTAATCCCATGGCAGCCATTGCGGCAAGTCCTGCTGCTCCACCGGCGACTGTCATGAATTTGCGCCGTGAGATGTCTGTTGGATTTTCAGTTATCTTCATTTCTATTTCACTGGGTTTGTTTTTTATTTTTGAAAAAATAGGTCTTGAGAAGGTGTGAAATTCCTCCTGCCGTCAGTACGCAAAAAAGGATAGACATTGAAAGGTTTGCGTGACGGCCAAGATCAATTGCGTGCCAAACAGCAGTTGTCACGAAGAGTATTGCCAGGATTCCGTGCAATACCCGCCAACTCTTGTAGTTCATTGGTAATTTGTTGCGTATAAAGGATGTGATCCCCAGTGCAAGCATCAGACACCAGGCAATGATTCCAAGCACGATTCCTGTATTCATGGTGGTTAACATGGTGATAAATGCATCAACAGGTGACACACCTGCCTCAAAGAACCTTGGTGTCACCACATACAGGGGGTGAAAAAGCATTATGGCTACAAATGTATAGCCGATAAATTTATGATATTTTACTACCCGTGACATGGTGAGTTGCTTTACGGCAGGCCTGTTGGTTCGTGCCCAGAAGAACTGCCCGATCAACTGGAAAAACGCCAGGATGGTAACGATGGAAAGGACCTCTTTCAAAACAGACCTTTCCGTAAAATTATTTGTCATTCCAGCAACTAGCATGGGAATGATGATAAGGAACAGCAGTGACAGTCTGAAGGAGTTGTTCTGTGTATATGCGCGCATTTTCACCCCCAGGAAACTACTACCGGAATGGATTTTTCCGGAGAAATAATTATTGCATCAACAGGGCAATACATCCTGCACAGATGACATATCTGGCAGTCCGCCGGATATGCAATGAACGCTTTCTTCGTCTTAGGGTCTGTTCGGATTACGTCGGTTGGGCACGCCTCTACACATTCTCCGCACCCGATACACCCTTGTATCTTTTCTATAGCCATAGTTTTCTCGCAATTATGTACGCTTCTCATTGTAAGTTATTCTAACTTATTAAGTGTGTTCAGTTAGAACATTATCCTATTCAATACTTCTCTAATATCAGAAACTCGGGCCTTGTCCTCCGAGTGTGGTAAGAATTTTTTCTAGAGGTTTACGCAATGCTTCAACTTCTTCTCTGCTGAATTCTGCCCGGATATCAGCTTCAATTTGCTCTATCATTTTTTCGGTAAAACGCGCGGCCTCTTTTCCATTTTCAGTTAACGTGACGTTGATGACTCTATCATCGCTTTTGTCTCGACTGCGATTGATAAGTCCTGACATTTCCATCCTTTTCACCATATTTGTGACCGTTGAGGGTTTGATATGAAGCCCAATGGCAATTTCCTTCTGAGTCAATTTTTCATGATCAAGTAAAGCTGAAAAGATTCTTGCCTGTCCAACGTGAATTCCTTTCTCGCTTAGAACGCTTCTAAATCTATCCTCGAGCAATTTTCCTATATGCACGAAAAGGTGCATCAATGGCCTATCCAATTCTTTCTGTTTCACGTACCCCTCTCCTTTATCTGTTAGCTTAGCAGTTATTAGCAGACAAAAATTTAGCAAGCTAACTGTCAATATAATTTTATCTATTTGGTACCGACCGGAACAGAGACACCGGTATGATTTCCACCATCGCAGTTGAAAAGCCTGGTGGTGACAATTTTGAGTTCATATTTCGACCAACTCTATATTGACAGGGTTTGACAGTTAAAGATTAACGCTGTTTGAGCCCTTCGGGTACCGCTGCCAATTTACCGTTGATCATTGTGCAGGTTGCGCAGAGGGTCTCAACTTTAGGGCTCTTGATGGAGACGATGGCTCCCTCCTTTAGGGGTTGTGTTCGAATGTTCCCCTGTAACGTCAGTTGCTTGGTGCGAATAGGAGGAAAAATAGCTGCAAATTGAGTAATAAATGTGGATGAATTCAGTAGTATCCGGTTAGAAACTTGCATGTAGAAACACAATAAATTCAGACAATTGGAGCATTATTATCTTGACAAAGAAATGAAATTTTTCAACCGCGCCCTTAAAAGAAAAATCTTTTAAGGGGGGTTACCATGAAATCATTAAAACGTTACTCTGTTTGGCATATTGCTCCAACACAAAAGGATCTTCTTAAACCTCTAAACCAAGTATTGCCAAACATAGCACCACTTAAATCAAGATCAAATAAACCACTGGCCATGAACACCGAAGAGCTGCTTAACATTCTGACATATTACCACCTTCAAGAGTTCTCCTCTGGTACAGAGTTGATCCAAGCGCTGCAAGAAGATGATTATGCCAGACAATTCGTCGCCCCTGCTGGTGAACTTAAACGATCGACTTTCTTTGATACAGTAAATGACCGTGGAGTTGAGCAGCTTCTTGCCGTATTTACTGAATTGCAGAAACAAGCTGCAGGAGCTTTGCCTTCCCAATATAACGAGCTTGGAGATCTTGTTGCTATAGATGGATCTCTTATTGACTCAGTACTTTCCATGCACTGGGCGGAATACCGATCAAATTCAAAAAAAGCTAAGTTGCACCTTGGCTTTGATCTCAACCATGGTATTCCCCGCAAACTGTTTCTGACAGAAGGCAAAGGAGCAGAAAGGCCCTTCGTTGGTAAAATTATCGAACCAGGCCAAACAGCTGTATTAGATCGAGGGTATCAGGCGCATCATTTGTTTGATCAATGGCAGCAGGATCAATGTCATTTTGTTTGCCGTATTAAAGAAGCTACCAAACAAGACATTCTTGAACAATATCAAGTACTGGAGAACTCCCATGTCTTTTTTGACGCCAAGGTATTACTTGGAACTCTAAACGTTAGTCAAACCGAAAAACCCGTTCGCCTTGTAGGCTACATTGTTGACGGCAATTCGTATTGGGTGGCCACGGATCGCTTTGATCTATCGGCTGAACAGGTAGCGTTGATATACAAACTTCGTTGGGACATTGAATCTTTTTTTGCTTGGTGGAAACGGCACCTTAAGGTTTATCACCTTTTTGCTAGAAGTAAGAATGGTTTGATGGTTCAAATTCTTTCAGGACTCATCACCTATCTCCTTTTAGCAATCTACTGCCACGAACAACACGGGGAGCCTGTTTCTATTCGCCGGGTACGACAGCTCCGCAATCAAATACGAAATGAAGCTAATCAGCAATCTGCTGAAGAGAAATCTGTACCACAACATCGGAAACAGAAAATGAAACTCCGGAAGAGATTGAAGAAATCTAATGCAAGTTCTTAACCAGACAACACTGGGATGAATTGTGAAAATGTGCCCCTGTCCTAATAGGAGATATTCGTCTGGCCGAAAAAAATGCATGAAAAGGAGCACTTTGGCACTTCCGAAAATTCGGAAAAGTATTCCCGAAATCATAAATTATCACCGACTGCTACGTTGTAGTAGTTGTCTATCTAGCTTTAAACACAGCAAAAAAAAAACAATGAAACTGGGTGTTAGGGAATAGAATTTGCATAACCAATCCACATCGAGATCTATTTATATTAATTTAAAACTATGGAGGAGTGTATGAGAAAGATGGTATGCGTAAGGCCGTTTACGGTAGCTTGTTTGCTAATGCTTTCAACTAATGTAGCCACCGCAACCCCTGTAACTACTACAAATCCTGGGCTATTCACATGGGAGGTGGTAGTAAACAACGGTGACATCGCGCCTGGCACAGAAGACGAGACATTCTTTAGTTACAATCAACCTTCCATCAACGATGCTGGGATTGTCGTCATGCGGGCCCGGGCCAAGGCGAGCGATGGCGGCAAAAAATCACAGGGTCAATCGGAAAATGAGTCAAGCGGTGGAATCACAAGTGGTATCTTTACTCGAGATATGTCTGTAGCTAATTCAGACATCATACCCGTAGCACTGAAGGGCGATACTGTTCCATCGCCAAACAATTTGGATGCCACCTTTAATGAATTTCCAGCCTTTCCAAGGGTCGATGCAAAATCAAACATCTTGGCTTTCCGCGCACAGACGAAACCTTCGTGGATAAATTCTGATGAGGAACGTACCGGTCAGGCCGGTGTGTACACTGCAGATGCAAAAACACCAGGCTCTTTAATGACTGGAATTCGCAACATCTCAGCAGAAGATGGATTCAGCGGATACTTGGTACCGAATCAAACTGACCCCACCCGTTTTGAACAGTTCCCAGGAGCTCCCTCACCAACGGGTGATATTATTGCCTTTAAGGGGAATTGGACCACGTCTGGTGATGATGGTGTTGGCATGACTGGCGTTTATTATCGCGACACCAGCGATACAAATTCTCCAGTCGTTAAAATAGCTGAACGTGGTGATCTCATTCCGGATAATGCTGTCCCAACATCATTTCCATCATCAGAACTACCGGCAGTGTTTGACTCAACGGCACCACCGAGTGCCGCAGCAGGGAAAATGGTTTTCACTGGCCTTGATAACGAGCTGAACCCGAAAGCGGGCGGCATCTTTATGGCAAACCTTGAAAAAGACACAAAACTGACAACAGTTGCCGGGTTTAACACATCGGTTCCGGGAAACAGTGGCACACTCAATGCTTTCGGTGAAGGACTGTCCTTTGATGGACGATACGTCGGATTCTGGGCAGGTTGGGGAGATGATACATTTGGAAAGACAGTGTCTTGTGGTGCTGATGGTAATGCAAGTTTGACTGCTAGTTGTAATAGCGGTAGTGTCGATGGCAATGGAGAATACACCTTTGATGTCAAAGCACATCAAGGTATTTTTTTAGCTGATACAGAAAAAAACGAGCTGTATCTTGTTGCACAAATTGGAGACGAGATTGGAGAAAATGGTGATGTCTTAGAAGATTTTATGTTCTGGAATTATTCCGGTAAACCTGAAGACAAGGGCAATAGTGATGAGGAGGGTGAGGGACCACGATGGAGATCATCTGCCTTTATCGCTATTGATGGTGATGACGTTGCCTTCAAAGGGCTTTCTTCTTCGGGTGAAGAGGGTATTTATGGTGCGTTTGATGTCACCAGTGGACCTTTCGATTTACATACCTTTCTTGAGACGGGATGGATAGGTGATGTATTGGATCCCATGGCGACAGGTCTGGACATAATTGCTTTAGGTATCGAGCGTGATGGTTTTCGTAACGGTCGTTTAGCAATTAATGCCGGCATGGAAAAGGATGGGGCTAGTTGGGCTGGAGTCTACGTTGGGACTGCACCTGTCCCCGAACCAACGACCATGCTTCTCTTCGGCACAGGTCTTGTCGGCCTCGCCTTGGTGAGACGACGAAAGAGAAAATAAGCTCAAAATATGCGTTTCAGTTTCATGGCAGAGTCTTTTCAGGCTCTGCCTTTTTCGTTTAAACTGGTCAAACATATTTCCAGATTATATTTCTTCTTTTTTTGACTGATAATAACAGGAAAGTAATCATAACGAATGAAAGGCCCGAAGCTGCCACTTCGAGCCTTTCTAGAGATCCTGTAAATACGGAAGCCCAACAATCCCCAATCATATGCCAGTGTGCGCAGGCGCATGAAAGAGAGTTGTAAGCAAAACTCACCCCGTAACAAAACCAAAGGAGAGTGTAAAGCTGAGCTACATCTTGAGCAGATGGAAGTCAGAGGCTACGAAGCTTCCCACGTACATGGTCTCTGGCGTCTGGATTTACACAAGGGCAAACTGCGCGTGGTTGACTCCCTCGCTATATTTAAGTAAAGCCCTTGTGATCTGAGGCCGATGACCATGACTCTCCTGTCAAAAGCTCTAAGAATCTGCTCCTGAACGGATATATCAGGGGATGTTCCATGAAAGGAGAAAGGATTACTCCATTGTTTTTTTGACATCCAGGGCAGCTTCTTTCGTTGCTTCCGCTGCTTCTTTGGTGGCGTCAGCTGCATCGCTGGCCATCTCTTTGGTGGCGTCAGCTGCATCGCTGGCCATCTCTTTGGTGGCGTCAGCTGCATCGCTGGCCATCTCTTTGGTGGCGTCAGCTGCATCGCTGGCCATCTCTTCGGTGGCGTCAGCTGCATCGCTGGCCATCTCTTTTGTCGCCTCCACCGCACTGGTCACAGACTCTTTTGCTTTTTCGGTAGCAGTTTCTCGTTCATCTTGACTACAACCCACCAGGCCAAGCACCAATACCCCAATTACTACCACAGCCAGTTTTCTGATCATTGTGTCCCCCCCCCCTATAAAATTTGCGTCAGACTCTTATATAGAATCTGCGTCAAGAATTGACATTCATGTAAACACTATCGGAAGTTATGTGAAATTCTGATGTCATTTACACTAACTCAACCCATCTCAAGATACTAACAAATTAATGCTGTCGCGACATTTCAAAGGTAATTATCCGATTTCGTGAAGTCAAGAGGAGGGAGTCTGGGAATATGTGAGATGCTGAAACTAGTGTAATTTGTGAAAAATGCCATCAGGCAATACAACCGTATATTACTTTATTAAACTGGTCAAACTCTATGGTCCGCGGCCATCCATAAATAAAATTATGTCACTGACAGAACGTGCATCTTACTTTTTCTGACATTTTCAGATTTTAGTTGCTCTATATTTATCGAGCTGAATGGTTATTGTTTTCCTGTGCGGCAGGGGAAATTCTCCCGTGCTTAAACGTTCGAGTATATCCAAAAAATCCGGATGTACTATTGGAAAGGAGGTACGTCATGGCAGAACTATCATGTTGTGGGAAAAAAATTACACTCGATAAAGATGGGTTTATGACAGAACCTGAAATGTGGGATGACTGTGTAGCTCAAACCATAGCCAAAAAAGAGGGGATTGATACTATATCCCATGAACAGCAAAAGATTATACAATTTATGCGTTCTTACTATGCCAAGCATAGTCATTGGCCAATTTTAAACAATGTTTGCAAGCATGTTAAGCAGCCGAGTCGCTGTGTCTATAATGAATTTGATAATCCAGAAAAGGCTTGGAAAATTGCAGGATTACCCAAGTTTGACGGAGTCCATTTTGTCAAGCTGGATGGAGTGCACTATATCATGGAAGATTACTGCTGATTCATTGCCACTGTCTGTTACCGTTCCAGAGCTGATAACAGAATAGAGTTCTGGAATGGTACTTAATTGAACGGTTCTAGCCCGAATTTCTCATGACTTTTTGATTTCAAACTCAATTGTTTGATTTCATAGTTTAAAAATGACTTTCTTAATTAATAGGTTTTTTTTCGTTTTAAATCAAAAAGTTCACTCTTTGGGCCAACAGATTTATCCGCAGCTGCTTCGTTACCGAGCATTTGCAGGTAGCGAAGACTCCGGTAGATTACTACAGCTTCATGCCCGGTGTCTCGACCTGCGAAAAACTTTGTTGGTGAGAAATCCGGGCTAAGCTGTGTGTTTTTGGTAGCATTAATAGTAGTTGTATCTGCAACTTTACGATAGGTTAGTGACACTGTTGTGTTTTGGTAATATGACGAAATTATGGGAAATTAACCATTTTCTGCAGATCCTCATCCCATAATTTTAGACGATAACAGGTAAGGCTTGCCATGATTGTAAGTGGCTCTATAGCTTGCAGTTCCGAAATCGAATCGTAGCATCTTTTAAGGAGGTAATTGGGGATCTTAGGGTTTAAGTGATGGATGTGGTGGTAGCCGATATTTCCAGAAAACCAGCGCATAACAACAGGTAGATTGTAGAACGAGCTGCCTTCCATAGCTGCACGTAGCGGCTCCCAATCGTTTTTTCGGGCCCAATAGCCCCCGTCAAATTGATGTTGCACGTAAAATAACCATATACCGGCACCTCCTGCAAGCCACAACACAGGCAACTGGATGAGGATATAAGCCCGCCATCCAATTATCTGTGCGGCAGTCAAAGCAATAGCAAGAATGAGCAGGTTTGTTAACACTACACTCATACGCTCTTTTCTTTTCACCCTTAAGTCAGGGATACGGTTGTGGAAAAGAAAATTGAATATTGCTCCCATACCAACCAGCACAATAGGGTTGCGATAGAGCCTGTATTGTAATTGTTTGATTGTCGAAGAGTTTTTATACTCAGTCAGCGTCATGGTCCAGATGTCTCCAAACCCTCGCGAGTCAAGGTTGGCGTATGTTCCATGGTGCCGTAGGTGGGTGAAGCGCCAGTCTTCAAACGAAGTGAATACAAGTACGCCAAGAAGGTAGCCGAAAAAAAATATTCCCATTTTTTGACTTTAAAAAAGAGCCATGGACACAGTCGTGAAATAAGATGAAAACCCGTACCAGAAATGCAGCGGCAGGTACTGCAAGGGTCAGAGTCCATATATACGAATAGCCAAGTTGGATTGACCGAACCATCAGATACCATAGAAAAAAATAAGGAACTAATGTGTTTGTCAGCTGCCAGGTGACTTTGGTTTTGCTTGGATGGCTGAAACCTTTTAGGGCCTGATGCCATTCGGGCCAGATTTGTCTGGGTTTGATTTCCTCCTCGCTCTTGTTGACTCCACCTGATTCATATATGGCCATAAGAAACCTCCTTTTGGCTATTCTTTTCTTTGAATCGTAGCCAAGTTTTTTTGGATATTTCCTTGCTGACAATTCCTCATACGAGAATGTTGATCTATTGTTTTTATGTAACCCATGACTAATACATCTCTATTGTTATATTTTATCATGAAACTATGATTAATACAGTAAATATTTGAATATTTGAATATTTGGCAGAAGATAAGTTGATATATACGGCAATATAATCAATGACTTATGGTTTTGATGATATTTGCAGGGATATCGTGCAATGTGCTTTGTAGGATAATGCAAAAAGTACCTATGGCACGCGAGGTCATCGGGTTTTACGTGTCTGTCGGTAAGAAATATTTGGTGAACAAGGTGTGTTCGTCAGACCAATAATCGAATCATGGTTTGGTAGAGTTTTAGGGTAATTCCGATGTTCTTCTTCATATATCTAAGAATGAAGGTAGATAGTCAAAAGACAAGGGGTATTGGACAGATTTCAAAAATCTCATCTGTACTACCCTATCCATATGAAGTATATGTAATTACATATCTATGCAGCAGTGTGATGACTTGTTTATTATTGTATTTGAAGTCGCTTAGACGTTTCTGATGTTGATGATTTAAATGAGGTTTTCAAAAAGAGGAACTTGCTATGAATGAACATGAGAAAATTAATTATGTAGAGTTTCCAGCTAAAGATATAAACGTAGCAAAACAGTTTTTTAGTACAGTATTTAACTGGACCTTTGTGGATTATGGGCCAGCCTATACTTCGTTTTCAGGTGCTGGTCTTGATGGTGGATTCTTCACATCAGATCTCGTTTCTTCATCTAATAACGGCAGCGCCCTTGTTGTGTTCTACAGTGAATCACTTGAATCGACAGAGAAAAAAATAGAGGAGGCGGGTGGTAACATCATAACTCCTGTGTTCTCATTTCCTGGTGGGAGAAGATTCCATTTTAGTGATCCGAACGGTAATGAGTATGCGGTCTGGTCCGATGCCACGGCTTAATTCATGTAAGAGAAAGTAATGAAATTCATTGTACAAATTCTTATGTTGCTTCTTCCTCTGCATTTTGCCCATGGTGCAATTAATGGTTCTCATATAGTTGTCTTTGGTGTCGCAGAAACAGAGGTACGTCCAGATGAAATGAAATGGTCCTTGAGTGTGAAAAGCGTTGGACCGACTGCAGTTGAAGTGTCACTGCAGCATATAACTGAAGTCGATGATGTACTCAAGGTGTTAGCTGGTTTCGGCCTTGGTAAAGATGAAGTCGAAACGACGAATATGCAGCTTAATGAGAATTGGGTGTATCGAAATAACAGCCGGGAAAAAAACGGGTATTTCGGTCTTACCAGTATAACATTTAAAACGAAGGATTTTTCTAGCTATATAGACTACTGGAGTCAGCTGACTACATTAAAGAATGTTTCAGTCTCTGGTGTGAGCTTTGACCTTTCAAATAGAACAGAGATAGCCGATCAGACGAAGGTCATGGCGATAAAACAGGGTAGAGAAAAAGCTGTGACGTTTGCAGCAGCGTTAAACTCTAAGGTCGGTGCTCCTCTAGTGATAGAAGAGATGGACGAAAATGGCTCTTTCCCAAGGGGCCCTGTTCGAGCCATGGCTATGGAGAGTGATACGGGAGGAAGACAGGCCGTATCGCCAGGAAAAGAGGTCGTTAGAGCACGTGTGAAACTGGTATTTTCTTTAGAATAAACAAAATCAGGACATTTTTTTGAATCCGTTCATCGATGGTAATTGAATGAAAGATACGACAGATTTTGAGGAATTGAAGGAACTTGCAATGACTCTTGGTGCAAGTGATGTGGCAATTACGTCTACTAGCAACATTGAGATTGATGGTAAACTTGTAAGTTTTTGTAAGAATCCACGTTGTGAAAATTACGGGCTTTCACCCGGTTGTCCTCCCCATGTCTCTGGCCCTGATGGTTTTCGTCAATTATTAAAAGAAAGATCTCATGTACTCGTGGTGCGTATTGTTGTACCGTCTACGGTTCTTTTTTCTGACGAACGAAGAGAGCTTATGGCTTTTCTTCATGAGTTGGTGGCAACCGTGGAATTGGCCGCCATTAAAAAAGGATTTAATAAGTCAAAAGCATTTGCAGGAGGGTCATGTAAGGACCTCTTCTGTTTTGATGAAAACGACTGCAATGTGTTATCTGGGCGGGGAGAGTGTCGCAATCCTACCCGCTCCAGGCCCTCTATGTCCGGTTTTGGTGTCAACGTATCTAAACTCCTTAAGAGCTGCGGATGGGAATCGAATATAAAGGCGAAAGAGTCTGGGGATGATCCGCTTAGTTGGGTCGCTGGAATTGTACTGCTTGGATAACCTGTCTCTCTGTTATTGGGATTTTATTTACTGACCTAATGCACTATTTATTGAATGTTTATGGAGGAGTCTAATGGTAGACTTTATATTACAGTTTCACCCTGTCACCCAGGCATTATTGGCCACTCTTTTTACCTGGGGAGTGACCGCCGCCGGGGCTTCTCTCGTTTTTTTCGCGAAGGAAATTAGACCAAAAACCATGGATGGAATGCTTGGGTTTGCTGCCGGGGTCATGATTGCAGCCAGTTTTTGGTCATTGCTTGCCCCTGGCATTGAGATGGCTGAAAACTTAGGACATATTCCATGGCTCACTGCTGTAATCGGTTTTATGGGTGGTGGAATCTTTATGAGACTGACAGATAAGTTTTTACCGCATCTGCATCCTGGCCTTGATACAAGCGAGAGTGAAGGTGTCAAAACATCCTGGCAGCGCTCTACTCTTTTGGTGCTCGCTATAACACTGCATAACATTCCTGAGGGACTTGCTGTTGGAGTTGCCTTTGGCGCAGTGGCAGCAGACCTGCCATCCGCTACGATAGGTGGAGCCATAGCTCTTGCGATAGGTATTGGAATCCAAAACTTTCCTGAAGGGACTGCTGTCTCCATGCCACTGAGAAGAGAAGGCATGAGTAAGAAAAAGGCGTTTTTAATGGGGCAGGCTTCAGGCATGGTGGAGCCAATAGCTGGCGTTATAGGAGCATATTTTGTTTTGAAAATGCAAAATATACTACCATATGCACTCTGTTTTGCTGCTGGAGCTATGATCTTTGTCGTTGTTGAAGAACTTATCCCAGAATCACAACGAGATCATAGGCATATCGATTTTGTGACAATGGCAACAATGACAGGTTTTTCTGTCATGATGATGCTTGATGTGGCTTTGGGGTGATTCGTATGACAGAGATAGGCCATCGCCACGAGTACAACATGATTGATGAAAAGACAGGACCACAGCTATTTGCCAAAATAGCTGTGGTCCTGTGCCTACGGTAGATCCACCAGAGTTGAGTCATTACCTCAATACAAAAAACGTGGCCTTGCAAGAAAAACCGTGAATTGTCGACTCGGTGAAGGTCAGTGCGGTATCATGGGCTAAAATCAAGGTGCCTTGTTGCATGAACGCTGTTTGAGAGGAACATGGGAATAGCACCTAGCAAACTTCTCACCAATGAAAGAGTTAAAGTCTGCGAGGCTTAACAGAACCATCCCTAGACGAATATTCCTGTACAGATGATACACTATCCACACAATTGTAAACGCAGTTAGATATGTTTATACAAATAAAGTTAAATGTATACGCTCATAATATTATTGACGAACTAAAACAATTCTCATACTCTCAGCATGAGTATATGAGCAAATCATCAACAATATTAAAACCCGAACATATGGGATAAACCTTGCTGCCCCGTTACGGAAAATATCGATGAAAAAGATCATATCACGACAGCGGAACGTGCCTTGTACCTTTCTTCTCCTCATGACTGTAGTCTTTATCTTCTCTGGACTTCTTGCGGGATGTATCAATCAGATCAAGGTTCCAAAAGTATCCCCATATGATACGGATAACCAACTCACGGGAAAATTCATTTGGTACGATATCTTTACCGATGATATAGCCGGTACAGCAAAATTTTATAGTGAGCTCTTTGGTTGGTCTTTTGAGAGTGTGCCTGGAAGCAACCGCAATCTCCAAAACATTCTGCTGGATGGAATCCCCATTGGTAGCGCAGTCGGGATTGCCTCGGGTCTTAAAGATGAGGCCGACGCCCAATGGTTGAGTTATATGTCAACATCTGATGTAGATGAGTCAGTACGTTTAATTGAAACCAATCACGGAACAATTCACACAGCCCCAAAAGAACTTCCGGACAGAGGCCGTGTGGCTGTTGTTCGTGATCCCCAGGGAGCGATTTTTGCTCTCCTTGCTTCATCAGCAGGAGATCCTCCAGATGGGGAGATGAAGACTTTCTCATGGGTTGGAAGTGAATTGTGGACTTCGGATACCGTAAGTGGCCTCAAATTTTACTCTCTGGTCGCAGGTTATGAAGAGGTTTTGGTACCCCTTTCCTGCGGATATATATATCATTTCCTCAATCATGACGGGCAACCCCGAGCTGGGATAGTCAAAATTCCTTGGGATGATGTTAAGCCGAACTGGGTACCCTATGTGTCAGTTAAAGATGCTGTTGCGATTGTGCAAAAAGCAGTCACTCTTGGTGCAACCTTAATATTGGAACCAGATAGTGCTTTTCCAGATAACGCAGTAGCCATATTGGCCGATCCATCAGGGGCAGTGTTTGGCATTCAACAGAGAGATCTTAATCCTTCCCCAAAAGGTAACTGACAATGAAACTACTCACGTTCTTTCTGCTTATATCGGTTATGATCTTTTCTACACTCTTCATTAGCTCATGCGCACCGGCCAGGGTCAATTACGGAGTGAGTGTCCACTCCGGACCATCCTGGGGCCATCACCCTCACCGTCGGTATCACCATCACCGCCCTTCATACAGGGGGCATTATCACCGCCCTTCGGGGCATAATCGACCGCACCGCAGGTAATAGAATTCTCTTTATATACTTGTGGCCTGAACTTTTGTCAGCTCAGGTCACAAGCAAGGTTCCTCGCGTCGCGTAGATTTCCCTGCCCTTAAGGATTTCTGGAAAGCGATTTTCAGATCATCTAGCCAGATCACCGTCTCTCATGGGTTGTTTAACCGAAGCAGTCAAGTGTCTGTGTTCCTTGCAGTTGGCTGCAGCATGTTTCAAACATATGAATTGTAGGAGATAGGCCATCCTGGATGAAAGCAGGAAAGGATAGACTCCGTAAAAAGGTATTGAACAACGGCCTAAATAATATTTGATTAAGGTTCATTAATGATCATTTTTTTTGGAAGAGAGAAATACAATAAATGATGTTATGCAGTACGTTAACAGTTATGATATTTGCTCAATCTCATTGGCCTTTCATTTACACAAGGTGATATTATGAACGTTTCCATTTGTATGAGGACCGAAGTTCTGCTGGCTGAGCCTGAGAGCGATTTGAAAACACTACTTTGCAAGATTGCAACGCCTAACCCTCGACAGATCTATGTTGTCGACAAGGGGTACCACCTGCAAGGTGTTATCACTTCCTATGATCTATTTAAAAAAATTGTTCCTTCATATATGACGGCCGACCTTGCCAGGTCCATTACCGATGGCGGGGACCTTATGCAAAAGCAGTTTGAAAATGCCCAAAATCTTCTCGCCAAAGATCTTATGGTAACAGAGTTCATCTCACTGAGGCTCAACAGCCAATTACTTGAAGTTGATGCACTCATTGCCGAAAAAGGTTGCCATGCATTCCCTGTGGTCGATGAAGAGGGTAGGTTGCTTGGTGAAATAACACGTCTAGATATCCTGATCCGATTTGTTGATAATTATCTTGAACCGGGTCGTGTAAAGGATGAACTGGTCGATCTTTCTAGTGTAAGTTTCTGATATGGAGTTGTTTTATGTTTTGGACAGCAACGAGTATATTCCTCGTAGCCTACGCGGTTATCATCTCTGAGAAAATTCATAAGACCAAGGTCGCTCTTTTTGCGGCGGCCTTAACCCTCATATCTAAGGTGCTCCTGCA
This sequence comes from Desulforhopalus sp., assembly GCA_047619065.1. Classification (GTDB taxonomy): domain Bacteria; phylum Desulfobacterota; class Desulfobulbia; order Desulfobulbales; family Desulfocapsaceae; genus Desulforhopalus_A. The sequence goes on along the minus strand of JBLHNA010000007.1, from coordinate 96,451 downwards.
GGATGAGGCTTTTCTCGATCTTGATTTAGGTGTGGACTGGAACGTCATTTTTCTGCTCATCTCCATGATGATCATTATCAACATCATGACCAAAACTGGGGTCTTTCAGTATGTCGCTATTAAATGTGCTAAGATCGCAAAAGGAGAACCCTTTCGGCTTATGGCTCTTTTTGCCATTATCACGGCCGTAGGTTCGGCATTTCTGGATAACGTAACCACCGTGCTTCTGCTTGCCCCGGTGACTCTACTTATTGCCGATCTGTTGGAGATTAATCCGATCCCATATCTGATAACAGAGGTCCTTGCCTCAAATATTGGTGGAACTGCTACGCTTATCGGAGACCCACCCAATATTATGATCGCCTCAAAAGCGGGTTTGGATTTTATGGATTTTATCGTTCATCTGACCCCAGCTATTATCATCATTTTTCTTATATGGATGTTTGTCTGGAAAATGGTTTTTGGCAATCGTTTACGCGTGAAAGAAGAACTGAAACTGCGGATCATGACGCTCAATGAAAACGAACAGATAAACAATCCACTATTGCTCAAAAAGTCTTTGATAGTCCTGGGGTTCACAGTTGTCGGCTTTATGTTGCACGGATTTCTCCACTATGAACCTGCTACCGTTGCCCTCATGGGTGCGTCAACTTTACTCCTTATTTCCGGTGAAGAGCCTCAAGAGATTCTGCAAGAGGTGGAGTGGCCAACAATTTTCTTTTTCATTGGCCTGTTCATCATCATAGGAGGCATTGTAAAGGTGGGGCTGGTCGCCAAGATGTCGACAGCCATGATTGCTGTAACAAATCCACAACCTGACGACATGAAAGTCCTGGCCATGGTCATGCTTTGGTTCTCTGCTGTAAGTTCAGCCATAGTAGATAATATTCCTTTTGTGGCGACTATGAATCCACTACTCATGGACATGATCCATCAGGTATACAACGTGCCTGCGGGAGAAGCCACTGTGGAGCAGATCCAAAATGGGGCGATGATGCCCGTTTGGTGGGCTCTTGCGCTTGGAGCCTGTCTGGGCGGCAACGGTTCACCTATTGGTGCTTCGGCCAATGTGATCATCATCGGGCTGAGTGAGAAAGCAGGACACAAGATTACCTTCATGCAGTTTCTGAAATATGGCCTGCCAGTTATGATCCTGACCATCTTTTTGTCTATGATCTATCTGTATGTGCGTTATTATATCTTGAAGTGGTAGCAGGGTCTCTACTGTTTATATGTAAAAACTGGGGTCCTCTCTGACAGGTTCTATTTTGAGTTTCGATTAATTCTGACACTATGAAATTCGTTACTTTTTTTGTTCCTGATTCGAAAGTACTCTACTTAACAAAACCCAGGTAGATGATATACTCTGGTTATTGACGTTTAGTTGTTTGATAAAGATTAAATTATTCTTTAGGTTTCTCACCATGACCAAAATCGAAATGTTTACTGGTAAGGGCGGCGTCGGCAAGACCACTATGTCTGTCGCGACTGCTCTTCATCATGCGGAAAGCAGCAAAACCCTCTTGCTCTCAACAGATCCTTCCGGGTCGTTGAGTGAAATATTCTCAATGCCGCTGGATCGCAAGGTTTGTAATGTCGCTCCCAATCTTGACGCCGTTGAGTTAAACCGTTCATTGGTCTTGGAGTTGTGGAGGGAGAAGTTTTCTGAAGACATCTATTCAGTACTGTCATCTTTTCTACCAGTGGGAAGGGAAATCATTGACTATATTGAAGGTGCACCCGGCATCGATGAGGAGTTTATGCTCGATTATCTCCTCACCATGGCAGAATCCGGAGAATACCAAACTATTGTCTGGGATACTGCTCCCACGGTGACCACCTTGAATCTACTGTTTGTTCAACAGATGTTTTATTCCCACCTGACCCAGGCCCACAAGCTCTATTTCAAAGTGAAAAAGGTGTTCAATAACGTTGATCCGCTGGCCTTAATCAACACCTGGCGGTCTCTGACTGAACGGATTATCGCCCTCCTTCAAAATGACACCTCTGCCTGGGTGGTGGCCAACCCAGAACCTCTGCCGGTTGAACAAGCTTTTGATATTGCAGAATCATTTGGCGATTTCGGAATTGAGGTACAGGGTTTTATCCTCAATAAGGTGCTACCGATAGAGGTCTGTCAGGGACATCCTTTCTGGCAGGCTAAGTTCAGTGCCCAACAGATATGTCGGCAGAAAATGCAAGAGAAGGTTGGCAAACTGCCCTTAATAGAAATTCCTGATCTCGTTGGTGATATTGAAATTGATGGCTTTTTGCGGGAAGTTTCAGGACTCCTGCATAAGCGAGGCTAACCCGGATTTCTCACCAACAAAGTTTTTCGCAGGTCGAGACACCGGGCATGAAGCTGTAATAATCTACCGGAGTCTTCGCTACCTGCAAATGCACGGTAACGTAGCAGCTGCTGATAAATCTGTTGGCCCGAAGGGTGAATTTTTTGATTTGAAAAGAAAAACACCCTGTCAATTAAAGAAGTCATTTTTAAACTATAAAAACAAACAATTGAGTTTCAAATCAAAAAGTCATGAGAAATTCGGGCTAACTCTCCTTTGGGCGCGAGGTTGGTTATGTGAAATTATGAGGATTTGCAAGATGTAATCAAAACCTGTCGGTGAAAAAATGTTAGATCGAGTCTCGATTTCTACAAGATAAAGAGGCCATTTATGGACAGGCACGAGTTAAAGGTATCTTTTCATCTGTGATCATGTGGTATAGAATATATGATATTCACACTCACCCCTGTCAAAGAGTCTAAGTGACAGACCTTTTTAATGGTGACAATTAAAACATTTACAGCTTCAGAGTTCTGGAGAGAGGTAAAGTATGCAAAGACGTATTATTCATCAATGGAGAGATTGGCTCCTTGAATATATTGGTGGCGACAATTATGAATTGCTTAACAAAAAGACCCTGGAGGTTTTTACGATTGTGGCCCAGGATGGGATGGATGCAGAAAACAAAAGTCAACTGATCGTACAAGATGCAAAAAAAACACAGACTTGAACCACCATTCTATATTAGTTTCTAACGAATCTTAGACATCTCCTGTAGATCAAGTAGGGGAGATGTCTCTTGGCCACCCCTGGCTGGAATGTAGCGTCACCATTTAGCGTATTCCTGATATCTCCACCTCAAGTAAATGTCTCAGTTCCTGGCACTGTTGTTCAACAGGTACGTCTGGTATAGGCTGGAAGAGCATGTATCCGAGGTACCAGGACTCGTAATCAAATGGTGGCATGGTGATTTGATGACCAATTGCTGTGACCAGGCATACTTCCCGTGTTCGGGGATCCCGCAAAAGTAGATTTCCATTGATTTTAGTGACAATCCCACCCCTCTCAGCATGGAACCGTAATGCAACCAGGCCATTATTTGATATTCTGGTGACGGGAGGAGCTGTTTTGCGATTCTGTGCAAAATTAAAAGACCAACCCAATATGTCAAAACCAACTGCTCGATTTAACAGAAATGGGATACAGTCTCCTCCGGGACGGGGAGTCATTTCGAGCAATAGAATTTTGTCGCCGTCGACTATGAAATCGACCATACAGATCGCATAATCAACCCCAAGGGCTTTAGCTCCTTGCAGGAGAATGGGGGTGAGAACTTTTTGGTCGAGACAAGCCTGCTGCCAGTTTGTTAACATGTAGCCGTTAATTGTCCCAAAGGGTTTTTTTGTGTATTTCAACTTCTTGGTGAGTCGTAAAACTTCAATCTGGTCCCCCTTGATGGTAAAGTCGCAACTAAACTCGTTACCGGCAACGAACTCCTCGACGACAAACTTTTCAATTGCATTACTGTAGAGATGTACTTCTTTTCTTTCTGTCAGTCCTTCCAGTATCAAATGTGTCGATTTCTCACATGTTTTTCGGTTTGAACATAGAAACACAAGTTCACTCCCACTTCCACCGATGGGTTTAACAACGCAAGGACTACCGATCTCCTGCCAGAATGCGACTACTTCTTCGGCGCAATGAACAAGGCTGTGCCGTGGACATGGGACACCTTTTTCCCGCCAGATAGCTTTGGTTGTATGTTTGTTCCGACAACGACGAATAGTTTCAGGCGAAGAGTAGGGTAACGACAACTCCCTTGCCAATAAAGCAGTAAGTTCCAAAGATTCGCAATCGAAACAAACAACTGCATTAACGGAGCTGTTCCAGAGTCGGAGATGTTCTTGTATTTTCTGTAAAATGACAGATACATCGTCATTAAGATTACAGGCTATCTCTTCACCTTGCAGGGGATCTGACTCTTCAGCCTTATCCCGTTCCGATTGGGCCGTCAGATAAAGAGCTCGCCCGGTATATGACTGCCGCAGCAAATCGACATAATCGGAGGTTGTGCCAACCACCAGTATCTTTGCCGAACTGGCATCAGCATGGAGTGGTTCCTGTTCACCTTGTATAAACAAATCGGTTGCGGGTGAGAAAAGATCCAAATTATAAGAGGTCGAATTCTTACTCATGGTTCACCTGGGTCATTCTTTTTCAGCGTTAACAGAGTGAGCAGAAGCTAGTTTTCCATAGATTTCATATAAAGGTCGACTCCTCAGATGAAAGTGTTTTTTCCAGCCAAACCGACACAGAAAAAAACGATGACCTATAAGCGCTGCAAGGCTCTATTTTATGGTTGCCTGCTCTCATTTTCAACTGATCCGCCAAGATCAGCAATATTCTCTAGAGCAGTATTGTATTTAGCCTTAGTTTTGGCTGTTTTTCTAAAGGTCTCTTCTACTGCCTGTTCTGCCTCATAGAGGGTTTTTTGTAATTGTATTATTTCATCAGAAATTGATTCTGTTCCATCTTGAAGCTCGACTTCTTTTCTCAGCTGCTGGCGAATATTTTTGACCTCTTCATTTGCTTTTGTCTCCTGCCGTTCGGCAAGGCGAAGAAGTTTTTCATGTTCACCGAAGATATCCATGGCCCGAGCCAGTTCTCCGGCAATCCCTTCTTCGGGTTCCGCATCAAGATCTATCTCTTCTGCAGCCATTATTAGTGCAGTGGGAGGTAGTTGAGGCAGGATACGTTCGAGACTGAATCCTGTCACATCGGTCAAACGGGACTGTTTTATTTTAAAGGGAAGAAAAACAAGGCTGCTGTCCTTTGAGTGAGCAAGAACCGTTTCTGGCTTAAAGTCATCTACAAGTTGAGGTTCTGCCGGGATTCTTGCCTCATCAAAGATTTGCATCAATTGTTCCTTGGCCTGGGAAAAATACGATTTGTTACCTGTGGTGAGCACGCGTATCTCAGCTTTTTTCCATGTCGGATTTTTTGTCACAAGGTAGGAAAAGAGCAACATAAGCTTGCTGTTATTGTCCTCGTCCTGCCACCAGATGTCAATTTGGTCTCTTTTGCCGTCTTCTTTTATTGTATTCTGCCATTTAGAATTATCACAGTGAAAGACGACCAGGTTATACCCCTTTTTAAAACAGGTTCGAAGATTATGTCCATACTTGAGACGTTCCATGCCAGGTACGTGCTGGTCCGGTTTATTGTACCAGTTTAACAGGACGGTGTTAGCCTTCAGCGGGCCGAGCCCTTCTGCTTCTAAAAGAATTGGCAGGGCGGTGGGGAAATCGTTGCTCGTGATTACTTTGGTAAAACAGAAAATTTCCAGGTCTGCTATATCTTCTGTGAGTTCCAGTAGGCCCTTCTTTTTCAATTTTCGCCATGGCGTCTCCACCCCTCCTACTATATGTACAGCAGTCATAAGGCCGGTATCGCCAGATATCAAGTCTCCGAATTGAAGGAGCTTTTCCCGTGAATCACGATGATTAGTAAAGGCAAGTATGTGTGGATACCAGTCGTTCTGATGCTCTGGTATTGACTGCATCTGCTCCAAATTTTTGCGTACTTTGCTAAATGCATGGGATCTGCTTGAATCGGCCCAACGGGAAGGTTTTTCACTGTTTTTAAGATAGAGATAAATGCCAAACATGATGGCAAGGGCGATCAAACCGTTGTAGACATCTAAAGCCAGTAGAATAGCAAGACAGAGAAGGGCACCTGCAAGACTTATATATTTGTTAAAAAAACGGAACCGGGGGCGAAACGAAGTGGAGCCAGTGTCTGCCTCAAAGTAGGTGGCATAGTTGAGTAGTCCGTAGGAGATAAGAAAAAACATCGAAACAACCTGGGCGATGAGATTGAGTTGGCCAAGGTTGATGGTAAAAAGTGCAATGAGCCCCGTGAGGGCGGCTGCTCTCCTCGGATTATTTGTTACTCCGGATCCTTTGGCAAAGAAGGTGAGTAGCGGAAATATCCGGTCAATGGCCAGCGATTGGAGAATTCGTGGACCTCCCATAAAAGAGGCCATGGCAGATGACAGTGTTGCTGCTATAACTCCGGCATCAATGAGAAAGCCGTATTTTGATACACGTTGCATCGCCTGATAATCCGTCATCAGGTCCTCGTTTGGCAGTGAGCCTGCAAAGAGAAGGATAACCGACACATAGATGGCGATAGACACACCAACGGCTACAAAGGTACCAATAGGCAGGCTTTTTCCTGGATCCTTCAGGTCTCCGGACATGCTTACGCCCTGGGTAAAGCCTGTGACGGCGGGAAAAAAAATAGCAAAGATCACCCAGAATGGTGGTCCTCCTTCTGGAGCCTGCCAGTTGGATAAAAAGATTGATTGGTTCCACTGGGCAATACCGCCCAGATAAAAAGACCCCAGAGCTAGTACCAGCAGGATCATGACAACAAATTGGAATTTTGTGGCCCAGTCGGCTCCCAACCAGGCCAGCAGAAAAAGTGCCGAAACAGCAATGGCTGCAATCATTGATGGGGGAAAAGATGTTCCAAGCATCTGGGTCAGTGCTTCGGCAAAGCCAATACAATAGAAGGCAACGGACACAGATTGAGCGAGGTAGAGAACAACGCCAATGGCTCCGCCGAATTTGTAACCAAGGGTTCTTGAAATGAGGTAGTAATCACCTCCGCCTTTCACCTTGAGGTTGGTGGCTATTGCTGCAAGTGATTGGCTGGTAATAATGGTTACAAGGTTGGCAATCCCAAGAATGAGCAGGGTGTTGGCAACCCCGCCACTTCCGGTAATATAACCAAGACGAAGAAAAAGGATTATGCCCAGGATCGTCAATATACTTGGGGTGAAAACTCCGGCAAAGGTGCCGAGCTGTCCGGGAGCTGTGCCCTGATCTTTGTCAATTCCTGTTTCGTTGCTTTTTCTGGTCTGCTCCATATTTCCACCTATTAGTAATTGATCCCTCACGATTATTTTAGATAACCATATTCTTTATAACATGTGTAATTTTATTTGTTTGTCGCTCCCCAAATAGACAACACGTAACCATTTGAGACTGTAGCGGATCGTTTTGTAGATTAGAAGTCAAATAATAACCTTCTTTCAAATCTTAGGTACGTTGAAAAAAGTAGAAACAAAAGTAATGTAACAGAAACCAAAGTAGCTTCTTTATAGAAGCCGATTTGAAATGCTTTGAGTTGACCAGGAGGCTGTTATTTAATATTCGTACTGCCCCGTTATACGTATCTCAACCACTGATGCAAACTAAAAAGTAGGGACTAGATATGCAACTGTATATAGATTTTGAACACATGACCCGCATACTTGCTGAAGCAGCTGCTGAAGGACGATTTCAACTCTTCGAACATGAGGCGTATGATATGTTAATTGCTCTCGGATCTGAGTCAGTCCCTGAACACCTCGTTTTCGAAAGGAATCAAAGATTAACCTCGGACATGCTGAGTCCCTTTCTCGGAGATAAGGTTGTACTCAAAATTGTCAGCCCCGATGTGGTGCATAAATCCGATGTGGGTGGAGTAAAAATTGTTCCTCGTATAGCCGGGAAAGTCAGAAGCGAAAGTCGTCGAATGATGGACATGGTGAGTTGTCGATTTGCAGAGTTCATCGAAAATAATCCTGATCAGGTTTTGCCAGGCTATGCAGGTCTTCACGGTGATGACTTGCAGGAGGCCGTGAGCAGCAGGATCAAAGGTGTCCTTATCACCCAGTACCTGCCCCCGGCCTCTGATGCTCTTGGCAATGAACTGCTGGTGAGTCTTCGATGGACCAGAGAGTTTGGTATGGTCATCACCGCAGGACTGGGCGGGATTGACACAGAGCTCTACGCAGAAAGACTCAGGATCGGCCAAGCAGTAATTTCGGCATCCACCGTCCACGCAAACGGGGAGCAGTTTTTTGAACTTTTTCGTAAAACAATTGCCTACCAGAAGCTATCAGGACAGACGCGAGGAGCCACGCGGCTAGTCTCTGATGAACAACTGATGGAATGCTTTGGCGCTTTAATAGAGGTCGGAAATTATTATTCACCCCTTAATAACGAAGCGCCCTTTGTAATCGAGGAACTGGAGGTGAATCCTTTTGCACTCGTTGATTATGAAATGGTTCCGTTGGATGGGTTATGTAGATTTTCACTTCCTTTTCAAACCAAGGCTCCCCGCGAGATAACCAGAATTGGCAACATGCTGCATCCAGAACACGTAACCATTATTGGGGTCAGTGCCACGAAGATGAATTTTGGTAGAAATATTCTACAAAATATGATCAAGGCCGGATTCCCCAAGGAAAACATGACCATCGTTTCGCAGGCGGTAACAGAGATCGATGGTGTGGTCTGTGTAAACGATATCACTGGAGTAGATGATGTAGATCTTATGATTATTGCGGTGGGAGCCAATCAGGTGCCTGGGCTGATTGACGAAATTATCGACAATAAGCGAGCTCGGAGTGTAATCCTCATTTCCGGTGGGATGGGTGAGACCGAGGAAGGCCAGGAAGATGCCAAAAAGGTGGTAGGTAAAATTCTTCACGCCCATTCCAGTGCTGAAGGTGGGCCCGTATTTCTCGGTGGGAATTGTATGGGTGTGATTTCCCGAACTGGCGTGATTGATACCTTTTTCACACCGGAGTCGTCCTCACCCAAAAGGCGTGAAATAGCTCCAGCCCCTCTGGCACTGGTGAGCCAGAGCGGAGCCTTTGCCCTGGTGCGGATGACCACGCTTGTTGCGGGAGATCCTACCTATAATATCACAGTAGGTAATCAGATGGACCTTACCATAGGCGATTGTGTAACCTGGCTCGCTGATGCCGATGATATTGGGGTGATCGCGATGTATGTTGAAGGTTTTCAGGACCTGGATGGTCTTCATACCTGTCGTGGGATCCAGAAGGCGGTGGGGAACGGCAAGGAAGTGATCGTCTATAAGGCAGGTCGTACCCCGGAAGGGAAGAAGGCCACTGCCGGTCATACAGCCTCTGTCGCCGGGGACTATATGGTTTGCACTTCATGTCTGAGCCAGGCGGGTGCATTGGTGACGGATAGTCTTGAGGAGTTTGACGGTCTGATGAATCTTACATCAAGCCTGCACAAGAAAAAGGTAACTGGAAACAGAATCGGAGCGTTAACCCCGGCAGGATTTGAGAGTGTAGGCATTGCCGATTCCTTGCAGTCAGGGAACTCCAGTCTTGAACTGCCAGAATTTAATGAAATGACCAGGAAGAACTTAACCGAACTCTTTGAGAAGGTGGGACTTAAGGGAATTGTAGATATTAAAAATCCTCTTGATCTGACTCCGGCAGCTCCTGACCTGTTGTATACTGAATCCATTCGCACTATGCTTGCTGATAGTGGAATTGATGCAGTCATAACTTCTCTTGGTTCATTGGCGCCTACAACTTCGGATAAACCCAATACGAAAGCCCCCCAAGGATATGTTACAGATGCGGAAAGCCTCGCCAGTCAACTTCCTGGTATTATGAACAACTCCCCCAAACCTTTGGTCGTGTTTAACGATGCGGGAAATACACATGAACCAATCAACAATAGGTTGAGACAGCAGGGTATTCCGGTATTTTCAACCTGTCGTCAGGCCATGACACTGCTGGCCAGATATACCGCTTATAGGTTACGTCTACAGAGTCAAGCATAACTTCCCTGAATTTCACATTTGGCTCAACTTCATTGATGTTTTTATCGCTCGACATATGAAGAGACAGGAGCTATGTGCGTATGGGAGACGTGACAATACAACTCTTATCTCGTGATACTCTCTTGTTCAGACCATTGATGTCTGATCCTTAATCAAAAATAAATTTCTCTTGCATGGGCAGTGGTCAAATGAGTCAGAAGAAACAAAAGTATTTTTCAGATAGGGGCATGCTTGCCTTGTTGGCATTAATTAGTGCCTTTCCTCCTCTGTCAACAGATCTGTATCTACCAGCTCTACCTCAGATGAGAGAAATTCTGAACACGTCCCAGGCCGACGTAAATCTTACTCTTAGTCTGTTCTTTGTGTTTTTCGCAGGCGGATTGTTGTTCTGGGGACCCTTAAGTGAAAAATATGGGCGCAAACCTATACTGATGATTGGGCTGGTTATCTATACTCTTGCCTCTCTTATGTGTGGCATTTCAGAAACAGTAGGACAGTTGATAGTAAGTCGAATTTTTCAGGCCTTTGGCGGAAGTGCTGCAACGGCAGTAGCGACAGCTATTGTCAAAGATCTCTTTAGTGGGCGGCAGCGAGAAAGGGTTATGGCCCTCGTCTTTTCCATGGTTATTATTGCGCCAATTGTAGCGCCTGTTATCGGAGCGATTTTACTTGAATATCTCTCATGGCAGGCAGTGTTTATAACATTGGCTGGAGTCGGTGTGGTCGCTATATTGGCGAGTAGCTTTTTAGAGGAAACCATTGAAAAGCGTTATGAAGGGTCTATTCTTCGCTCCTGGGGGCGTCTTGTGGTCGTCTTGAAAAATCCTGGTTTTTCAAGTTTACTTGCTATTTTTTCTATAATATCGATGGTGATAATGTCTTTTCTGGCGGCATCATCATATATTTATATTAACGGCTTTGGTATGAGCGAGCGTGAGTATAGTTATTTCCTGGCGTTTAATGCTGTATTTGCTCTGGGCGGACCTCAGTTATATATGAGACTATCAGAGCATTATAGACCACAAACTATAATCACTGCGAGTTTTCCTCTTCTTATCTTGTGTGGTATTGCAATCTCGACAGTCGGGCATGTATTTCCGTGGTCGTTTGCCGTGTTTGCAGCGTTGGCGACTCTTGTTGTCACATTCATGAGAGTTCCCGGAACGCATCTCATGCTTGAACAACAACAACAAGACAGCGGTTCAGCCTCTGCTCTTATCAATTTCTTCGGTATGATTATGGGGAGTCTGGGAATGTATCTGGTCTCACTTAACCCTGACGATCTTATCGGGACGCTGGGGTGTATCCAGCTCTCTGTGGGTGTGATCGGTGGTATTTTATGGTTTTTTGTTCGAAAGAGACCTTTTGTTCAGTATGACTTCCAACAAGCATAGCTGGATTGTTGTTAGAAGTATCCGTTCTATTGTCTCGTTAATCTGATAGGTTGCTTCTTATCGCTACCATATCAGTGCTTTATAAACTGTTTCCTTGTTTTTTTAAAAAAGATAATAATTTGTCTTAAGGTACTAATACCCGACAGATAAGCGATAGACTCCAGGTAAGTGATAGACTCCGAGCGAGTACTGAAAAGAGTTCCGCTTACTAGGGTTAGTTTGAAATGGCAATGCGAGTAAACACTGGTATAGTTGCCTAAATGGTATTGCAGGGAGGGTCGGTTTATATAGACCAAAAATTACTATTAACAGGTGTATTATGAAATCTGCGGTGCTGGTAATTGATGTACAGGCTGGGCTCTTTTTGAAGCAGGATCTTCCAGCAGAAGCTAAGGAAGTAGTTTCCAGGATAAATGAAATAACAAGAAAGGCCCGGGCTGCATCAGTTCCGGTTATTTTTGTACAACATGAGGCACCTGACAGTGCGCTTTCCTACGGAACGGATGGTTGGCAGCTTCAGGAAGATCTGGAATCTGAGGCCAACGATCTTAAGATTTGTAAAACAACGCCAGATTCCTTTATGAACACAGGCCTTGAAGCGAAGCTTCGCTCGCTGAGGGTGGATAATCTCATCGTCTGCGGCTACGCCAGCGAATTCTGTGTGGATACAACGGTAAGGCGAGGGGCTGGACTTGGGTTTTCGATCACCTTAGTAGCCGATGCACATACGACCCATGATAAAAAACATTTCTCAGGTATAGCCATTCGTGATCATGAAAACGAAACCTTATCTCATATAACAAGTTTTGGGGTGTCGATATCCGCAGTACCATCGACTGAAATCAGTTTTTAAAGTTTTTGGGTGAAGGATTTGAATTCTCATAAGCAACCTTCGCTAGTTGCTATCAGAGTGGAGTGTTGTCCTCTATGTGGAGGAACTGAAATTGGGTTCTACCACAGGGATGTTGTACGCCAGTATCATCGTTGTACTACTTGCAAGCTTGTCTTTGTTCCAGAGCAATTTCACGTAACGCTAGAAAGAGAAAAGAGTGAATATGACCTGCATGAAAACAACTGTAGGGATGAAGGGTATCTTCGCTTTCTTTCAAGGTTTAGTAAACCGTTTGTGCAACAGTTGGATGCAGGTAAACGGGGTCTGGATTTTGGTTGTGGACCTGCGCCTGCATTGGCAACACTTATCGAACAACATGGATATGTCGTAACGCTTTATGACCCGATGTACAAAGATGATAAGAGTGTTCTGGAAAAAGAGTATGATTTCATTTGTGCAACAGAGGTGGTCGAGCATTTCAGGGATCCAGGCGCGGAGTTCGCCAAAATTTTCACAATGCTTTTACCAGGAGGTTGGCTGGGAATGATGACCAAAATGGTTCGTGATGAAGCTGCCTTTAAGACATGGCACTATATTCGGGACCCGACCCATATATCATTCTACAGCCAAGAAACCTTCATCTACCTCGGCCGGAAATATGGGGCAACTGTTCATTTTGTAGAGGATGATGTTATCTTCATGGAAAAGAGTGGGTGAAGTAACCACGCAAAGAGCAACAAAGGAATAGGGATATGAAATTAGCTGTTATCAGTGATATTCACGGTAATGCTTTTGCGCTTAAGGCGGTGCTGGCCGATATCAAAAAGCGTGGTGCTGATACCATAGTAAATCTTGGGGATATCTTTTACGGACCAATAGCGCCCAAGGCGACCTATGACATATTGATGGATTATGAGATTGTCACAATCTGTGGCAACCAGGATCGTCAACTCTACGAATCTTCAGCTGAGGAAGTAGCAGGTAACCCAACCATGGCCTATGTCCTTGATGAGCTACAGGGAGAGCCGATGGAGTGGTTGTATTCTCTGTCAGGAGAGCTGCAACTCGATGATGATATCTATCTCTGCCATGGTGCTCCAGGCAATGACCTTACCTATCTGCTCGAAGATATTCATGGCGGTCTCCCCATTGTTCGTTCAAACGATGAAATTTTACCATTACTTAAGGGGCAGACTTCTTCGGTTATCTTGTGCGGACATACCCATCTACCAAGAAGTATATTTCTTGACTCAGGACAACTCATTGTCAATCCTGGCAGTGTTGGTCTTCCTGCCTATTCTGATGATGTCCCTGTTCCCCATGCTATGGAAAATTATTCTTCCCAGGCATCGTACGCATTGGTGGAGAAAACAGATCAGGGTTGGTTGGTGGATCACGTAAGTGTGCCGTATGATGTAGAGTTAGCCTGCAGGCAATGTGAGATGTTACAAAGAAATGACTGGGTGGGATTTCTTAAGACCGGTAGAGCAGGCTAGCCGCGAGGTTGTTTTTCTAACGATGGTTGGAAAGATAGAGGTAACGATCATAATTATCTGGAATATTAATTTATGGAGTAGATGTGGAGCTCAAGGTACTCGTAGATAATAACAGCCTTATTGATAGATATTTTCTTGCTGAACCCGGTCTCTCATTTTACCTTAATGATGAGGGTCACGAACTGCTCTTTGATGTAGGATATTCCGATATCTTTTTTCAGAATGCAGAGAAAATGGGGCTGAATCTTCTACAGATAAACGATGTAATTATTTCCCATGGCCATCTTGATCATACCTGGGGGCTCGAACCATATGCCCGCAGATTAAATGAAGCCCAATTTGAAAAGAGGGTGTCTCATCGTCCTCGACTTGTTGCTCACCCAGCGGCATTTACCAGTGTAACAGGAGAGGGAGGCAGTGAGTTCGGATCTTTGATGTCTGCTGAAAAATTATCAAAGCACTTTGATCTTACCTTGTGTCGTGAACCGGTGGTCGTTACACCACGACTGACGTGGCTGGGTGAAATTCCACGACGTTTTGAATTTGAGAACTTAGAGTCCTTTGGTGTAAAAGATGGAGAAACATCTGTCGACATGGTGCCTGACGATAGCGCCCTTGTCTATGTGGCTGAAAATGGATTGGTGATTATTACCGGCTGTTCCCATGCAGGGATCTGCAATATTACCGAATATGCCAAAGAGGTATGTGGGGAGGATCGGATTGCAGACATCATCGGTGGTTTCCACCTCATGAACCCTGCACCAGTACAACTGGAAGGAACTCTGAACTATATAAGAAACCTGGGACTAAAAAATATCCATGCATGCCACTGCACAGACCTACAGTCAAAGATTGCCCTTTCCTCTGTAGTTCATGTGCATGAAGTAGGCGTTGGATTGGAACTTTCATACAGGTAAATTGTGAATCATTATATTGCAATACAGAGGGGCCCCATTTGTTCTTAATTCTTCTTTCGTGTGGCGGGGTGGTGTTGGCTCCTCTATGGGGTAGATGAGCTGCTCAGAAGGGTTTAAATTATTCTTGGGTTTACCATTCTGGTAACGAAAAAGAATGATTTGATGGTTCAAAACCATCTAAGAACACGGTTTTTCTTTTTTCTTGTTGGCAAAAAAGAACAATATATTTTAAGTTGAACGCTTCGTTACATTCAAAGATGTCGCCTGCACATGGGGCGGCATTGGAATTTTAAGATAGGAGGTATTTTGGATAAATTCGTAACCCTTACATATGAAGGAAAGGAAATTAAGCTTCCCCTGATTACAGGAAGCGAAGGAGAAAATGCGGTCGATATTTCCCGGCTGAGAGCAGAGACAGGACTTATCACAATGGATCCCGGTTATGCAAATACCGGCAGCTGTATGAGTTCCATCACGTTCATGGATGGTGAAAAGGGTATCCTACGCTATCGCGGTATCCCAGTGGAACAACTGGCTGAACAGTCCACATTTAAAGAGACTGTCTACTTGCTTATTAACGGCAGGCTTCCCAATAGAGATGAGTTGACTCAGTTTTCAGTTATGCTCAATGACAACAGTCTGGTTCACACGGATTTAAAAGCTTTTTACCAGAACTACCCAAGAGGCGCGCATCCCATGGGTATCCTGTCATCCATGGTTAATGCCCTGAGGAGTTTCTATCCGGCACTCGATACCCTGGAGGAGGAGATCAACATGACTACTATTCGCCTGCTCGCAAAGGTTCGTACCATGGCGGCGATGTCCTATAAAATCTCAAGAGGTCACGAGATCGTTTTTCCCCGACCGGATCTGACCTATTGTGAAAACTTTCTCAACATGATGTTTGACACTCCTGTCAAACCGTACGAGTTCAAGCGCGAAGCCGTCAATGCTCTTCGAGTGTTTTGGATTCTTCATGCCGACCACGAACAGAATTGTTCAACCTCAGCGGTTCGAATGGTTGGTAGTGCCCGAGTTAATCTCTATGCCGCTATTTCTTCCGGTATTGGAGCCCTGTGGGGGCCATTACACGGCGGGGCTAATCAGGCCGTAATTGAAATGCTCACCGAGATTCATAATGGCGGCGGTAGCTGTGCAAAGGTTGTTGAGAGAGCTAAAGACAAAAAAGATCCTTTCAGACTTATGGGATTTGGTCACCGGGTATATAAAACATATGATCCGCGGGCTAAGATAATGAAAAAGATGTGTGATGAGCTGCTGGAGTCAATGCAGATAGACGATCCACTTCTCGATATTGCAAGAGAGCTTGAGGAGATAGCTTTAAAAGACCCATATTTTATTGATCATAATCTATATCCCAATGTTGATTTTTACAGTGGCATTGTTTTGAGGGCAATCGGCATTCCCACTAATATGTTCACCGTGATGTTTGCTCTTGGCAGGCTACCCGGATGGATTGCCCAGTGGAAAGAGAGTACAGATGACCCACTCTGGAAAATTGCCCGTCCACGTCAGATTTATACTGGTGATCAGCAGTATGATTATGTACCCCTTCATGCCCGTTAACAGCGGGTGAAAAGAGAGAAGAATTACTTGGAGCAGGGCAACTTATTGAACTGCTCCCTGGTAATTTTTCTCTTTGCTTATCGTTGCCATCAAGGGTAACTCGGTCTGATGACGGAGTAAGCAACATATTCAACAAGAGAGTTAAGGTCATAGACCGGTACCTTGTTGGCTACCTGGATTTGTTGGGCAAAGGCAGAAAGATCATTAGATTCCAACAAGATTACATCACGTTTGCCGTTTGTGGCACGTTCTTTTGCAGAATGGCAGATTTTTCCTCCAGCCTTACCATGTCAAAGTTATTACGTTTTCCTTAAATAACAGAGCAGATATTAGAATGCAGCTTCGTTAAGGTTTTCATGATGATAAAAGGGAAAGAGGTTTTGAATAATTGGCTTGTAATTTATTGACATATTGATTGCGTCACTTGCCTGGAGTAATTCTTCGTTACTCTGTTTACATGTTGGAAAAATCTTTGTATTCATATGAGTTAGAATTCTCTTTGCTTGGACTGGAACGGAATATTCATCGTGCATCCAGATCTCAATAAGTAAAGAATATGATTGTAGTGGAATGATTTTATTAAAAAGTTCATAAATTTACTCTTCCGTGTATTTTCTTGTAACATTTTGATATTTCGTTGAAATCGAATATTGTTTGACCCGTTTTGTCTTTTTATAGGATAAAGGACCCAATAAATGTTCGAGAGTTTTTGTGAGTTGGGGTAAGATGCGTCGATAATTTAAACATTATCAATATCAGATTAAACAACAACTGGGTCACGTAATGAACGAAAAAGAACTGCAGAAGCAATTACAGACAAAGGTGAAGAAAAAGCTGGAACCACTATTTGCCAAATATAATATGGATTTTGGTGGTATTGACGCGACGTTGAAATGGAAACCTCTTGTTCTTATTATTGGTAACTATTCATCTGGAAAATCTACGTTGATTAATGAATTGATTGGACAGGATATTCAGCGCACCGGGCAGGCCCCCACCGACGACTCTTTTACTATCATAACGTCTGATACCGGTAGTGTTGATTTAGAAACTCCTGGATCGAATCTGGTGAATGATCCCAACTTGCCTTTTCAGCATTTTAAAGGTTTTGGAGAAAAGCTTATTTCCCATATCTGCATGAAGCAGGTAAATAGCCCTTTGCTTGACAACATGGCAATCATTGATAGTCCTGGTATGCTTGATGCTACCAGTGAAAAAGATCGTGGCTATGATTATATGCAGGTCTTAGGTGAGTTTGCCAAGATGGCTGATCTCATTGTTCTTATGTTTGATCCTCATAAGGCTGGAACAATAAAAGAATCCTACGATGCAATCCGTAATACTCTTCCTGAAAAATCAGGAGAGCACCGAATTGTTTTTGTAATGAGCCGTATAGATGAGTGTGATAATCTCAGTGATTTTACCAGGTCTTACGGAACCCTATGTTGGAATATGTCCCAGATGACTGGACGTAAAGATATTCCTCATATCTATTTGACCTACGCTCCATCAGAAGTGAAACCTGGAGATGTGGCCGAAGGTTGGCCCCAGGAACGTGAAGAATTGCTTGAGAAAATCAAAAAGGCCTCAGGTTATAGAATCAACCATATTCTAGAAGACATAGATCGCCAGGTAAACGAGGTCGAAATGGTCGCCGAGTCCGTTAATTCATTTCTAAAGCGTGCCAATACAGTGTACTGGAAGTTTGCAAATGTCAGTATGGTTATTGCAGGCATTCTCTTTCTCTTTGGCGACGTTATTCTCAATGCGGTTTCAGGATACCCTGATACGACAATGCTCACTTCAATCCGAGTGGGCCCCTTTGCCCCGTCAACTCTGATTTTACCTTCAATTCTTGTGTTGGCTACTTTGATGATAGGTTCTCTTGCTTACAGCAAGATAGCCTTTAGACAACTCAAGAAGAAAGCCGTCGCCAATGGCGCGGAATTTCTTGAATTGGATAACGATTACCGTAAAAATCTCTGGGAAAAAATGTCAGGGAAGGCAAAAGAAAATCTTGAAGCTCTTGGTCCTTATGATCTCTGGAGAGGATACGGTCGGAGTTTGGCTAAGATTCGGAATTTCTTGAATAATGATCTGAAAAAATACTACGAGAAGATCGTGACCTGATTTTTTTCAGATAAATGTAATGCAAAAGGGCTGGGAATTTTTTCCCAGCCCTTTTTTTTGTTGATTTTGTGAGGAGATTGTAAGAGATGAAGAAAGCAAGGGCAAAAAAGAGTCGAAGTAACAAAACCGTTATGGAGATGATGAAAATATATGGCTTGGGAGTAATAGTCGCACTCGCTGCTATTATAATTGCCTATCAGTTTGTAGAACCAGCACCTCCGAAAACACTGAAAATAGCCACCGCGTCAGCAGAAGGTGCCTACTACGCTTTTGCCAACGAGTATAAAGATCATTTTGCTAAAGAAAAAATTACTTTGGAGGTGATGGAAACTTCCGGATCAGTTGAAAACCTGCAGCTACTCAAAGAAAAAAAAGTAGATGTCGCATTTTTACAAGGAGGTGTTGGGGCCGCTGAGGATTTTCCTGATTTTGTTGGACTTGCTAGTCTCTATCAGGAACCGCTCGTGATCTTTATCCGCAAAGGGATTGAGATTGAAACCTTTGCCGATTTTAAGGGAAAAAAGATTGCAGCGGGAAAAGAAGGAAGTGGGACACGGCAAATTGTACTACAACTTCTAGAAGATAATGAGCTCAATGAAACTAAGGATCTTGAGATAGTTGAATTGGGTGGAAAAGAAGGAGCGGAACAACTTCTTGCTGGAAATATTGATGCGTTATTTATGGTAATCAGGGCAGATGCAGAGATTGTTCAAGAGCTCTTTCAAAATGAGAAGGTGGATCTCGTTAGCCTAGACAGGGCTGAGGCCTATGCACGACTTCATGGGTATCTTTCGCATATAGTGCTTGTTGAGGGGGTTCTTGATATGGCAAGAAATATCCCCAATAAAGATTACCACCTCATCGCTCCCTCTGCGACCCTTGTGGCCCATACTGGAACTCATCCAGCGCTGGTGGATCTATTGATGCAAGTAGCGACAAAGGTTCATGATGAGAGTTCTGTGCTTACAGTTGACCGGGTTTATCCATCTCCAGAAAACCTTGACTTCCCCTTGAGTACAGAAGCGGAACGATTTTTTAAACATGGTCCTCCCTTTCTTCAGAGATATCTGCCTTTTTGGGCGGCCTCTCTTATTGATCGTCTGAAGTTTATGATTTTACCTCTTATCGCCTTGCTCATTCCTCTCGTGAAGGTGTTACCACCAACATACAGGTGGAGTATCCGTTCGCGCATATACAGGTGGTACGGCGAGCTACATGACCTTGACGGCGAGTTGAAAAATGACGAAAATGTGGAAACGCTGACAGAAGCAATTCGATTGGTGAATGCTATGGAACAAGAGGTGCGGGAAGTTGAAGTTCCGCTCTCCTATGCGGAGGAACTCTATAATCTAAGGGTTCATATTGATCTGTTGAGAACTCAGTTTAAAAGAACTCTTGAGGAGAAACAGCAGGTTTAATTCCGACTTTATGCACGAATAAACGAGGCCCAAACCATTACTGACATGGTCTGGGCCTTGTTCAATTAGTACCTTACTCCATAAAGCCTGTCATAAAAAACAAGAACCTTGAAACTCTTTTGAAATTGAGTGTTTAACTTAATCATCAAGGTACTTATCCTGGCTTATTTTCCGTTCGACCGGGGTTAGTACCTTACTCCATAAAGCCTGTCATAAAAAACAAGAAACCTTGAAACTCTTTTGAAATTGAGTGTTTAACTTAATCATCAAGGTACTTATCCTGGCTTATTTTCCGTTGACCGGGGTTAGTACCTTACTCCATAAAGCCTGTCATAAAAAACAAGAAACCTTGAAACTCTTTTGAAATTGAGTGCTTAACTTAATCATCAAGGTACTTATCCTGGCTTATTTTCCGTTGACCGGGGTTAGTACCTTACTCCATAAAGCCTGTCATAAAAAACAAGAAACCTTGAAACTCTTTTGAAATTGAGTGCTTAACTTAATCATCAAGGTACTTATCCTGGCTTATTTTCCGTTGACCAGGGTTAGAAGGTGACTTTTTCTGAATGTGCAACGAGACTCTCAAACTCATCCTTCCAGTTCTTTCCACCGAGATTTTCAGCGAGTAAAACGGCCATATGTTTTGGCTCAATGTTGAGGTCACTGTTACGCCCAAGACCAGAGAGACAGGATGGGCAGTTGGTGGCCATCACAAGCTTTGTGCCTGGGAGGGTCTTTTCCGCAATAGATTCTCTTTTTCTCTCTAGCATTGCAAAAGAGATATCAGGTCTGGAGATAGCAAGGGTACCAGCTTCAGAACAACAGTTCGGGACACTCTCCACATCATTGTAAAAACGTTTCAATAGCGGAACACCTTCACCCTTAAAGGAATCATGGCATGGAGTATGGTAGAGTGCTGTCACGTTCTTTTTGGAGCCATAATCCCAGTCACTGTTTTCCAGCACGTAGTTGGAAACATCATCCATTCCACAGTTAAATATCTCCTCACAGCCAATCTCGTGCAATGACTCTCGACATGTGCCGCAACTGATCAGAAAACTGTCAAACACAAAATGGCCTAGCATTTCTTTAATCTGGCTAAGGATGATGGTATCACGCAGGGAAATCTCACCAGCCATTTTTTTCTTAGCATTTACCTTGGCAGGAAATCCGCAACAGAGATAAGGTGGGGGGAGTATCGTACGGATGTTGTTTTTTGCAAGCAGGTAAATAGCTGCAACAGCAATGTCAGAGAACAAACGTTCAGAACCACAGCCAGGGAAGTAAAAAACGGTTGTTTTTACCTCTCCACTCTCAGGCATTACTATGAGCGCTTCATTCTCAGAGCACTGAGGCAGTAAAGAAGTGAGCGGTTGCGTAGAGGCGGCAGCCATTGGTGATTTAAGCATATTGAGCGGTCGCCATTCGTTTTCGGTGATTGTTGGTGGTGCCTGTTTGAATAGTTTGGCTCCAACTCTCTGCATGGAACTCCCCCATTCCATCACACCTTTTCTGAAAACGCTGTTGAAGATCTTATTGCGGTTTTGAAGGTACATCAGCGATAGTTTCGTTGCAGGAGCAGTGTGCTTGTATCCAAAATCACTTAATATTTCTCTTTCAAGAATAGAGACTTCCGCGGTGTCGATGTCGACAGGGCAGGGCGCCAGACATTTTCTACACATGGTGCAGTGGTCAGCAATCTCTTCGAGGTTTTTGAGCTGATTGAATCTTGGGTGGTGGGAACGTTGCACATCGTAGAGCAGGGCTTCGATGAGTGATCCAATCACCATGTTTTTGTTTCTAGGGTGGAAAAAGATATTCGTCCCGGGAAAGTATACACAGCACACCGGCATGCATTTTCCACAACGGATACATTTGGAGATCATGGATGATAGTTTTGCAAGGGATCCATATTGCAGAATTTTAGCTTCAAGTTCAAGAAGATTAAAAGAAGGTGTGAACACCTTGTCTATAATTTCAGGGTCGCTCAGCATACCTGGATTCATAATGGAATCAGGGTCAACATCCTTGCGATAGGCCACTAGTTCACTGAGTCTATTTTCCTCTAAAAACTTCATTTTAGTGATGCCGATGCCATGTTCACCACTGACAACTCCACCGAGCTCAACCGTTTTTTTCATCACGTCTTCAGCGGTTTTCTCTGCACGTTTCATCATCTTTCTGTCATTTGAAAAAACAGGGATGTTGACGTGGTTATTACCATCACCTGCATGCATATGAGTGGCAATGATAATTCTTTTGGAGCGGACGGAGGTGAATATATCTTCGATGGTACTACTCACCTTCTCGTACCCACTAAAAAGCTCGAGAAGATCAGCCATGAGCTGTTTAATATAGGCCTCGTGGCGGACGGATTCTGTAGTTCTAAGAGCGAGTTTTGCAAGAGTCTCTTTGCATAATTCAGTTGCTTTTGGAATCTTTGCCTCAAGCCAGTCAGGGTCTTCTAGAGGTTCTGCAGTTTCAAGGTATTCTTGAAGTTTGTGGATAAATTGTTCCTTATTAATAACATCTTCTTCAATATTATATTTATCAACAAAGCGCGTAAACTCGGCAAGAGCTGAAAGTGGGAGAACTATATCTTCATTGAGTTTAAACGCATTGGTCCGTGCAGAAATAGCACCAAGACGCTTTCTGTCTCTCCAGAATCGTTCCGCTTCATCCGCGTCCTGAGCTATGAACAGTTCGGTGTTCTTGTAGGGGGAGAGAAGTTGTTCGAGACGTTTCTTTCCGCTCTCTATTTGTTCGGTGTTGTGCCCTACCATATCGATTAGGAGAACCGCTTTTGGCTGCGAACTACGAGCAGCCTTAAACTTGTATTTTATGGCACGGATGTACTCTTCATCAAAATGCTCCAGAGCCATGAGTACTTCTTTGCCTCCATTGTGAAACTCTTCAGAAATTTCTACAATGACCCGGCTGGCCTCATCCATGTCTTGGCCAAAAAACTCAAGGCAGAAGGTAATTTTTTTCTCATAGGCTTCATAGAGGACAAATTCTCCAGATGTGATGACACCGTCTGTACCTTCTTTTTGAAAGCCGGGAAGGCCACCTAATGCCTTATTGGTTATATCCTTCCATAATCCTTTTTTACGGATATCAGTGCCGGCAAGTTGTATGGTCTTTAGCACCTTGTCACCGCTGTCAACTAACTCAAATTCCAGGATGTCATCTGGTAGAATTTTTCGCATAGGGTGATTAATTCTTCGTACTGTCAGTAAATCCTGACCAGGCATTGCAATGGAGTAAGAGAGAATGTTATCTATTGCTGTTCCCCAGAGAACAGCCGTTTTACCGCCAGCATTCTCGGCAATATTACCACCAATAGTTGAAGCCCAGGCACTGGTTGGATCTGTCGCAAAGACAAGATTGTCTTTTTGGGCGTGCTTCATTGCATCAGAGGTAACAACACCGGCTTCCACCTTGAGCGTTGGAACGTTGCCACCTTCCCCTAAATGAGGAAAGGGTCTGGTGGTGATGTCGTGAATTTTGGTGAGTCTTTCCGTATTAATGATAACGCAGTTCTCGGTCAAGGGGACACTGCCACCGGTCAGACCAGTACCGCCTCCCCGCGGAATGATGGTGAGGCCGAGTTCGGCCACAGCTTTCATGAGTACGGGGACTTGTTCTTCTGTTTTAGGGCGAAGCACAGCGAGAGGAAGATGGAGTCTCCAGTCTGTTGCATCTGTTGCGTGGCTTATAATGGAAAATGGATCGAAGTTGACATTTTCTTTGCCAATAATCGGACCCAATTTTTTAACCATAAGGCTACGTTGAGCTGGTATGTTACTCAATTGGTTTTTGAGCTTTTTGAGTTGTTGTCTGCAGAGTTTTACAAGATGAATAACCTTCTGGCGACTCTCCTTGGTGTTGGCGACTTTAGCCGCTGCAATTTCAATGATAGAAAGATCTTCTTTGGCCGTTTTGAAAAATTTATGGCGTCTGGAAGTCGAATCAATAAGTTCCTGGAAGAGAAATGGATTTCGTCTCAGGATGAAAAGGTCACCAATAAATCGCATAACAAGGCGGGCTGATCTTCCTGTAATCCTTTGGCTTCTAAGCTCTTCAAGGCTGTCCCATACTTCCTGGCCAAAGAGAAGGTTGATAACAAGTTTGTCATCGGCAGATGTGAAATTGTAAGGGATCTCTCTATAGTCGTTTGTGTTCATGTCTGGGGACCTTTTAGTACCTTACTCCAGAATACCTGTCATAAATTACAAGAAATCTGGAGATATTTTTGAAATTAAGAAATTAAAGTAATCACCAAGGTACTTATCCTGGCTTATTTCCCGTTTACGGGGTTAGTAAAACATGGGGCTTGTTAAGTTAATTATAAATAAAACTGATAAGTGCGTGGCGTAACAACTCATCAGTATTGTACACTTCAATACCTGTTGGACATGTGCGTCTGGAAATGATCAAAGGGGTGTGGGAGGTTTTCCCTGATCCTGCAAGAAATCAAAATCCGTGAAGAGTATTACTCCTGTATGAGGGCGCTGCTATCCAGTTGGCTCGCATTGAAATCGAATTGTGAAATTTACCACTGTAACGAATAATTGCGAGTTTTTTGTAAGAAAAGAGGGCTTTTTATGACAGAAATCCGTTTTTTATAGGTTGTCAGGACATATTAAAGGAATTTTTTTTATAAAAATTGTTACAATGAAATTTCATCTTCATTTCGATTCGTTGTATACTCTTTTTAGAGGAATTGCGTGATTTTGTCTGAATATTAATTTTCTAACGAAATATGGAATTCGGTTATGCGATTATTGGAATTATGCTTGGGCAATAACTACAATATCGCACAGGTAAAGAGAGTAGAATCCCGAGCCAATATGTTTTGGATTGTAGGATTTTGTCTCTTTTGTCTCTCCGTTTTAAGCTCAGGATGTGCTCAGATGTATTCTGGGGTTCAGGCCGTTGTAATTGATTCGTGCTATAGTCTTCCTTATTCAGAGCAGCACGATTGTATAGAGCAGGTAAGGTGCAGTCAAGAGGCCTACGAACAGGATAAAGAAAAAGCACAATCTGTGTTGAATAGATAATATAGATATAAGAGAGAATGGCTATTAAACTTCCGAAATTATTATCTCGTATATTCGCTGAAAAACCAGGACGTTTTAAAGAGCCTGGTGGTGAAGCCAAGTTTTTGCAATACACGGTCCTTATCGCAGCAGCAATGGTTACAACTGTGCCCTTTGGTTTGTACCATTTCTTTTATGGAAACGTGGGTATAAGTATTACGATCGTTGGGATTTGCACTATCCTTCTTTTGGGTTGGGTCCTTCTTTACCATGGAATATTACCCTGCCTTGTATACCGGGTGAATAGTGGTCTGTTTTTTTGCTTTCTTGTTTATCTCATGGTGTTAGGCAGAGATGATAATTCCATGATTTTATGGATGTATATTTTCCCAGTCAGTGTGTTTTATCTTTTAGGTAAGAAGGAAGGGACTGTATGGTCGGTATTTATGGTTGTTTTTTTTCTCCTTGTCTTTTTTGGACCGTTTGAATCAGAGGTCAGCAGAGGCTACAGTTCTTTTTTTATTATTCGTTTTCTTGTCGTCCTAACTATCATTTCAGTAGTAACCTTCTCTTATGAAAGATTTCGTTCGATCTATAGAAAAGACTTGGAAGAGAAAAATATCAAACTACAAGAAGAGATTAAAGAAAGAGAAAATGCTGAACTTTCTTTGACTGATCGAGAGTTGCGCTATGAAGCAATTTATCTGGGTGCAATTGAAGGTATACTGCTTGTGGATAATTATGGTGACATTATTGAGTGTAATCCGCAGATATTATCAATGCTAGGATATGTTGAAAAAGACCTTATTGGTAGAAATGTTTCTAGCTTGATTCATGCCGATGATTATCAATTTGCCCCCCCACAACTCGGTAAACTTCACGCAGGGGAAATCATTCAGTTAGAACGTAGATTACAGACGGCGAGTGGTATTTACCTTTTGTGTGAAGAGAGTGGAAAACGATTGAAAGATAATCTGATAATTCTGCTCTACCGAGATATTACCGAGCGTAAAATTGCGGAAATGGCTTTAGAGCGTGCAAATCAGGCTCTTGATAAGCTGGCTCATATAGATGGATTGACCCATGTTGCCAACAGAAGGAGATTTGACAAGGTATTGGAGCTGGAATGGCTTCGCATGTATAGGGAAAAGAAAAGCCTTGGTTTGATCCTCGCGGATGTCGATTATTTTAAACAATTTAATGATTTGTATGGGCACCAGACAGGGGATGATTGTCTTGTGAGTATTGCCACGGAATTGAAGTCAGTCATTCATCGTCCAGGCGATCTGGTCGCAAGATATGGGGGAGAAGAATTTGTCATTGTACTGCCTGATACTGACCTGGAAGGATGTTTTAAGATCGCCCACTTGATGAACAAAAAAATAGAGTCACTGGGGATAGAACACGCGGATTCATCTGTCAGCCCTTATGTTACAATAAGCTTGGGTGTTGCTGTGTTGACTCCCGATAAAACAGACCATAGAGCTGATCTTATAGGACTTGCTGATAAAGCACTATACAGAGCAAAGAAGGAGGGCCGAAACAGGGTTTGCTAACAGTATGAAAAATGGAATGGAAAACGAGTTTTCACAAGACCTGTCCCAAGAGGATCTTTTAAAAGAAATCCATCGTCTGAGAACTGAAATTCAGGGAGGAAAGCAGTCCTGCTGCGACTCTTCAGTGGCAGAACCCCTCTTTGTAAGCCTGATCGATGATGCGATGTTTCCTATTATCATAGTGGCTGTAGACAATGGTGCTGTTCTCTATAGAAACAAATTTGCTCTTAGCTACTTCGAAGTGGCTGAGGAACCTAGTACTTTTGACTATGCCGTAAAGTTTTGGGCTGACGGTACGTGTCGAAAAGATTTTTTACAGCGGCTTCAAACCGATGGCCAGGTAAAAGAGTATGAAGCGGTGCTCCTCACAGCACAAAAAAAGACGCGGCACGCCCTTCTTTCGTCACGATTAATCAGCTATAAAAACCAAGATGCAATCTATACAATTTTTACTGATATCACTGAGAAGGTGGAAATACAGGCGGCCTATCAGCAAAGTGAAAATAAGTACCACAGAATGTATCGCATGGCGAAGCTGATGGCTAACACTATGCCTGATCTCATTTGGGTAAAAGATCTTGACGACAAATATATCTTTGCCAACCCGCCTTTGAGGGAAAAGCTCTTGTTTTGTGAAGAGGGTGAGAGTTACATCGATAAGGACGATCTTTTTTTCGCAGAGAGGGAACGAAAAGCTGGCTTTAAACATACCTTTGGTGAAATTTGTATCAATTCTGATGAAATTGTTAAAAGAACCAAGATAAAGGGACGTTTTCTTGAAGATGGTCTGGTACGCGGGAATTATTTGGTTCTCGACGTTCACAAAGCACCAATGTTTGACGATGAAGGAACACTTATAGGCACAGTCGGGACAGGAAGAGATGTAACAAGCGATATGGAAATTCAGAAGGCCCTGGAAGAGAGTGAAGGACGGTTCAGGCTTCTTGCTAATAATATGCGCGATGTTCTCTGGATTTCTGATGCCACCCTTACTCCCACATATGTAACGCCATCTGTTCACGATTTTTCCGGCTACACCCCTGAGGAATTTATCCGTATCCCTTTTATTGAGCATATGACCCCAAAATACCAGAGAAGGTTTGGTCGTTTTTTTAAGAGAATGATTCAAACCTTGCGTGACCCGGAGGAGCCATCAACAAATTTTATGGAGTTTGAGTGCAGACGAAAAAATGGAACCATTGTCTGGGTCGAGATTGCTACAAATCCTGTGTGGGACAGATCCGGTAAGCTCAAGGGGTTTACCGGTATGATCAGGGACTCAACCAAAAGGGTGAAGGAGCAACAGGAGCTTAAGAATGCCAAAAAAATTGCCATTGCTGCCAGCCAGACAAAATCAGAATTTCTGGCCAATATGAGTCATGAAATCCGAACTCCCATGAATGGAGTATTGGGCATTTTGCAGCTGCTTCAGAATACAGAGCTTACGGAACTACAGAAAAAATATGTAGAGACATCTCTTGGTGCAGGTAAAAGCCTGTTGAGGTTGATAAACGATATCCTGGATTTTTCAAAAATTGAGGCGGGAAAAGTTGAGTGTACAAAAGGGAATGTGGCACTTGAACCTCTGGTGTCTTCTGTCATGGCATCTTTTGAAACGATGGTGGACCCCAAAAAGGTTACCCTTAAAAGTACCATTGACTCGTCCGTACCAGAGAGTGTTGTTGCCTGTGGGGCGCGGTTGAAGCAGATTCTTTTTAATCTCGTTGGAAATGCGGTGAAGTTTACCTCCGAGGGGAGTGTTGAGCTTCGACTTTCGGTTATTCCTCGCGAGGATGCTGGCCAGGTGTTGTTGCATTTTTGTGTTTCTGATACGGGGATTGGTATTTCCAGGAGTATGCGAAATCGTCTATTTGAACCATTCGTTCAGGAAGATGGCAGTTATCGTAGAAAATATGGGGGAACAGGGCTCGGACTCAGTATAGTTAAAAACCTGGTGGAGATGATGGGGGGCAAGATAACGCTTGTCAGTACAAAGGGAGTGGGCACCGAAGTGAGTTTTACTATAATTGCCGATATCCTTGAGTTGAAAGATCAAAAAGAAGTGCAAGAAGATCAGAAGGAAACTTTTCCTGAAGCAGTTCGTGTCTCTGTGGGGAAAGTACTCGTCGTTGAAGATGAGCAGATTAATGCCATGGTGATCTCGGCAATGTTGCAATCCTTGGGCTTTGAGGTGGAGCACGCTCCTGATGGCTTGCAGGCTATTAAGATTCTAAAGGAAAAGATCTTTGATTGTGTCTTTATGGATATTCAGATGCCGGAGATGGATGGTATTGAAACCACCCGGGAGATTAGGCATTCACTGACAAACAGTAATGTTGCTATTCCAATAATCGCGTTAACAGCCCATGCTATGAAAGGTGATCGGGAACAGTTTATTTCAGCCGGTATGACTGATTATCTGGCAAAACCCATAGAGGTAGAACGGTTGAGGGCTGTTTTAAAACGCTTGAAGCTCAAACACTCTAAAAATGGACCATCAAAAAAAGAGACTGCCTAAATTTTGTAATTGACGAGCCCGGAGTCTACGCTTACCTGCCGGAAATGCGAGGCAGTGAAGCTGAAGACGTATAAATAGTTCAACACTTCAATAACAAAGCAGATTCGGTGGAATTGTTAATCCTGAAGGGTAGCTTGAACTGTATGAGTTGACAGCGTATATGGTTTTCATAAGACTTCCGCAGTCTCGTTTAGGCTGGCTGAATGTTTATGGACCATCAGTACACCTACGAGCAGCAAGGCACCTAATCCATAAAGGGCGAGATTAAAACTGTGGAAGGTGTCAAACATGAGCCCTGCGATGATAGGTGCGAGTGATGCGGGTATGTTGCTTGAAAAAAGCCATCCGTAAATCTGGCTTACCCTATCCGCGCCCCAACAGCGTGATGCTGTGGATACGTAGATCACAAGCACTCCACCATAGTTAAAGCCCGTAAGCGTTGCCACTATAAGAAATCCGGTGGCGGTGGTGAGTAGGCTTGGGGCGGCCATGAGGACCACAGCCTGAAAGATGAGGTTAACCTTTATTGCAGTAGCGGACTGCATTCTGTCAAAAATCATTCCCCAGCCAATTCTTCCACAGGCATTGGCGAGAGCGAAAAGTGAAACTCCTGTTATGCCAAGTTGAACCATATTTTCGCCAGCAAAGAGTTCTTTAAGGTTGGCATTTACGGCAAATCCAGCGGCGAGACCTATGAACATAGCCCCATAAAGTATCTGAAAAATAGGGTGGCTTATCATGGTTTTGAACCGTACTGGCTTCATTGTTGTTTGGCTTTTTCCGTCATTTGGAAATTGCATGGTAGATCCTGCTGCAACAACCATTCCCATAAAAATGAGACCAAAAATAAAAAAGGTTTCAAAAGGAGTATGGGCCATGGACTCCATGAGATAGCCCCCTATCTGGCTTACAAGGGCTGCTCCACCCCCAAATCCTGCCACTGCGATACCGGTAACAAGTCCCTTACTGTTTGGAAACCAGCGAATACAAACTGCAATGGGTACAATGTATGCCATACCAGCCCCAATGCCGCTGATCACTCCAATGCCAAGGGTGGTGAAGATAAAGTTTTTATAGCCAAGACTTGCGAGTAACCAGCCACTGCCAAAAAGAAAACCTCCCGTCATGGCACTTATGCGTGGCCCAATTTTCGGAAGAATGGTACCGGCGATCATCATGGTTAGAGGAAAGATAAAGTAGAAAGCTGTAAAGGGGACTTGGACAGGGCCTTGCTGCAGTCCCGTCAGTGTTTTTAAAGGTTGGACATACACCGACCATGAATACGTTGCACCAAGGCACATTTGCATCATAACTGCAGAAAATAAAATCAGATATCGCATGGGTCAGACTCCGGTGTAATGGTCAAAAGATTGTTTCATAATAAAAAAGACAAATCGTGTTCTTTTATTTTGAATGAGCGGTTTTGCCTGTAATGATGGACAATTTATCAAGACGTGAAATCTTTGTACTCGCTTAATCCTTTCTTTGTCAATGGACAGTTATACCCTTCAAAGTTGTCAAGTTAACAAAAATGATCCATTGGTCAGACCAATTTAGCAGGCTGTTGGATTATTGAAGCGGTATTTTAGTAGTATATCATTAAAAAGAATATGTAGTCGAAATTGTAAGAAGATATACGGCGTAAACCAAGGAAGTAAAATAATATGCAGAGGTTAGGTAATGGGCGGATGTCGGTTCTCTAAAGTACCAATATTATGGATTTTGCAAGGAGTAAAAAAAATCTTGAACTCTTCTTTTCTACGGGTTAAGAAAACAAGGCCTGCTATTTAATATGTTCGAATGTGTTGAGACGCTACCGTCTCTTAAAAGATATATTTGAGTAAACCAGTAATGCATCACATGGGATTAACAGAAAATGAAAATACTCGTTATTAACTCGGGAAGTTCTTCTATCAAATTTCAACTTCTTCAAATGGAGGATGAATCGGTACTGGCTGCTGGTTTAGTCGAAAGGATTGGTGAAGAAGAAGGTCTATTGAAGTGTACTTTTATGCCAGGATCTGCAGATGAAAAAGTGGCTAAGATTCTAGAGCCAATTGCAGACCATAACAAAGGTATGCTACTTGCCGTTAACCTACTTTCTGATTCTCAGTATGGTGTTTTATCCGGTAAAGACGATATCGGAGTTGTGGGTCATCGCGTAGTGCACGGTGGTGAGGATTTTCATCAACCAGCAGTTATCACCGATGAAATTATGGCTGCTATTGAAAAGAATATTCCTCTTGCCCCACTTCATAATCCCGCAAATATTGATGGTATTCGTGTGGCTCAAGAGCTTTTTCCCGGGGTTCCACAGGTTGCTGTATTTGACACCGCATTTCACCAGACTATTCCTGCACATGCTTTTCATTATGCACTGCCATATGAGCTGTATGAAAAACAACGCATCAGACGTTACGGATTTCACGGTACTTCACATAAATTTGTTGCAAGTGAGTGTGCAAAGCTTATGGGCAAGCCATTGAGTGAGTTAAATATTATCTCAATTCATCTTGGTAATGGTTGCTCTATGACTGCCATAAAAAATGGTAAAAGCATCGATACCACACTTGGCCTTACCCCCCTTGAAGGACTCGTCATGGGCACAAGAAGTGGAGATGTCGATCCTGCTGTACATGCGTTTTTGTCCCGTAACTGTGGTATGAGTATCGATGAAATTGATACAATGCTCAATAAAGAATCTGGCCTGAAGGGGCTTTGTGGCCTAAACGATATGCGCGATATTCATGACGCAATTGCGGCCGGTAATGAGCGCGCCAAATTGGCTCTGGATGTTCAAACGTACCGCAATAAAAAATATGTTGGCGCTTATATGGCAGTTCTTGGCCACGTTGATGCGATCATTTTCACAGCAGGAATTGGTGAAAATGACGAGATCGTTAGAGCAAAATCCATTGAAGGTTTGGAAGCATTTGGGGTAGAAATGGACCTTGAAGTTAATAATCAGCGTATCAAAAAACCTACTCAGTTGAATACGACAGCGAGTCGTGTTCAGATCTGGGGTATCCCTACCAATGAAGAACTTGCCATTGCAAGAGAAGCACAGGTACTTGTTGGTGCATAGTAGCTAGCCCGAATTTCTCATCAATAAAGTTTTTCGTAGGTCAAGACACAAGCCACGCTGCTGTAATAAACTACCGCAAGTGGCTTGTAACGCAGACTTTGCGGAAAAATCTATTGACCCGAAGGGTGATTTTTCTGATTTAAAATGAAAAACACCCTGTTTTTCAACCAAGTTATCATTTATAAGTAATATCATAAGGTTGAGCTTTAAATCAAAAAGATCATGAGAATTTCGGGCTGTTGCTCCCTGTCTCGTTTGTTGCACTGCAGGTGATTGATCTAATATGAAAGGGGAGGAATCAATTTGATTCCTCCCCTTTTTGTGTTTGCAGCGGACGGGGTTGTTTAGTGTTTCGCCTGTGCGTGAGTAGCCTTGGCATTTTTAAGACTGTTGTATATAGTCAACAGCTTGTTGTGTTCAGTTGAGAGTTGTGACCAGGAATCAGAAAAACCCAAGCCAAAGAAGGGTTGTGTACCATTAATGGTGCGTTGGGCCGTTTCAATTTCTGCTTCTGTATAGAAACGACGAAGCCCCTTCTGGTAAAGCTCCCAGTCACAATTTTCATTTTGTAACTGGACGAGGGTCGAGAGAGCCTGGAATATGCGTTTTCTCGGCTGTGTTAGCTCCCCGTAGTCAACCGCCCAAGAACACCACTGCCCAGCAGCTTCGTAATCTCCTAGGGCCAGGTATATATGGGCCTTGAGTTCCCCGATTCGAAGTGTGTCCCAGTTACTTCCTTTATCAAAACGTACTCCTATCAGGTGGGACAGTAAATGCTGGTCGTCGAGTGCGTGGTGCTCAATAAGGTCAAGCAGGTCAGCGAGTTGTTCGTTCTTCATCGAAGGTAACTGAAGAATCTGTGGTCGAAGGACTGCCCCTTTGTTTCTGTTGTTCCAGACAAGGTCATCCACTGGATAAATTTCTGACATGCCGGGGATGATGATTCTACAGCAGTAGAGACCGCAGTGCAGGTATTCTCGTTGGTAAACTGTGAAACCATGTCCTGCGATGAGTGATTTTAAGTGCTGTTCTTCATCTTTTGTGGATCCTGAAAACGACCAGGGAGAAAAAGAAAAGTCAGGTTCGTCGCAAAACATTGACCACGACAATAAACCGTCAGAATCGATAAAATGATTTTCCAGGTTATACGGTTCAGCGACAAGTTCGAGGTTGTGAACAGGGTGGGTGAAATCGTGAAGCTGGTCGAGTTTGCGGCCTTGTAACAGTTCTGTTAAGGTTCTCTCTATTGCAACTTCAAATCTGCAATTTGCGCCAAAGGCCGCGTATGCTCCGCCGTTGTCTTTATCTATGAGGGTAACACAGATTACTGGGAATTGTCCTCCTAGAGAACTGTCATGAATTGCGACAGAAAATCCGCATTTTTCAATATTGTTTCGAATCTCCAGCAGGTGGGGGAATGCTTCTAGGTTGCCGTCCGGTACAAGTGGAAGACTGAGTCCTTCTGCGATCACGGTGTTTTTAACGTATCGCTCTATTATTTCAGACAGTGCCTGTGAGGTGCATTCGCTTGGAGAATTACCGGCAGCCATTCCGTTACTTACATAGAGGTTGTTGAGAAGACTAATGGGAAAATAACAGAGATTAGAATCCTCGACATGGGTAAAAGGGAGAGCGCAAACACCTCGATGGGGTCGGTCTGTATTGTTATCCAGAAGATGTTCGAGTTGCAATTCCCCCTCTGGGTCGTAGAAACCTAAGAGCGAATTGTTGAGCAACCGTGTGCCTGTTTGTGGGTGGATATAATCGACTATGGCGGTGGTTGGAGATGGGGGGCTAAACCAAAGTTCGTCTGGGAAAAACGTAAACCAATGGTTATTGATCTTGTCCGTATTTTCACCTATGAAATATTCACTGAAAAAAAAGTCAGTGGCTAATCGCTCAATGAATTCTCCCATACCGCTCGCGATGCTCGCTAGTTTGGTAGTCCCTTTTCCATTGGTGTAGAGTGCTGGGCAGGATGAGGCTTGCAGGTGGACAGACCAGCAGTGCGGAACCGGGTTAAGATGGCTGGTCTCGGAGAGTTCAATGCCCAAAGTTTGTAGTTTTTTTTCTACAAGATCAAGAGTGGTTTCTAAAGGGGAGTCTTTGCCTGGAATTGTTGTTTTATGGCTCATGTAAATGATAGTTCAAAGTGAAAGCAATTAAGGTGCAGTGATAGTATCGAATTAAATCTGGTCAAATGGAAGTATACCATCAAAGCTAGCTTGTAAAGAAACAAAAGGAAAAAGGGGAGAGGGGCGTGAGGTGAAATAAAAAACCTGTTCCCGCTGCGTGGTCAATCGGGGAGGAGATCTCAGTACAGCAAGAACAGGGGAGGAGCTGGTGTAACAACAGTAAGGCCAACCGAGTTGGCCTTACTTGGTAAATTTCTAACCCCGGTAAACTGAAAGGATGCCGGGGTAAGTACCTTCACGAAATTCTTTTCAAAAAACATGAGATAAGCTCCGACTTCGAAAGAATTTCTAAGGTACTAACACCGGTGGTGAACAATAAGCCGGTATAAGTACCTTCACGAAATTCTTTTCAAAAAACACGAGATAAGCTCCGACTTCGAAAGAATTTCTAAAGTACTAAATAGTTTTCGTTGCCCGAAGTGAATCAGCAAGCATTTCAACCACAAAACGCACCTTCTCAGGGGACTCATGTTGAATAAGATTGTCCTGAATATGCATTACACAGGTCGGACATCCGGTTGCAACATAGTCAACGTTAGCTGCTTGGATGTTCTTTACTTTGTGATTGTTAATCTTGATTGCCGTGTCGTAGTGGGTGATGCAATAGCTGCCTGCACTACCACAACATACATTGGCATCTTTCATTTCGTGGAAATCGACACCAGGGATCATTTTTAAAAGATTCCTTGGTTGATCGGCAATACCTTGACCACGAACCATATGACAAGGGTCGTGATAAGAAACCTTGTAAGGAAGAGCACCAAGTTCTTCAGGTTTGATATCTATATTGTCCGCAATGAACTCATGGATATCGTAAACCTTTTCTGTGAATTTTTTGAGCTCAGGACTGTCTTCAATGAAAACCTTGATTTCCTTTTTAAGAGACATGCCACAAGATGAACAGGCCACAACAATAGCATCAAGGTCATACTGCTCAAATAGATTGAAGTTATGTTCCATGAGCATCTTGGCTCCTTCGTAATCGCCATTGGCAAGTACCGGAGTACCATTACATTTTTGCTTTTTAGGAATAACGACTTCATATCCATAACCGGTAAGGATATCAATAACTGATGTAGCAACGTTGGTGTAGATAAGGTTTCCAGCACATCCAGTGAAATAGCCTATCCGTTTTTTAGCAGGTCCATTCTTGGCAGGTATTACTTCAGGATATTTACTCTGCGTGCTTCTAAGGGCCATTTGTGGAAAATTTTGACGCTTAGAAAAGCCAAAGAGTGGAAAAAGATGACGTATAGGATTGGAGGGTTTAATGCCAAGTAATGCGCGTTGGGCAACACCAATTGCAGCAGCTCCGATGGTGATGGGCCATTTTCTGTATACAAGCTGGCGGAAGATTAATGCTTTAAAAAATCCAAGCCCTTCCTGGGTGGTAATATACCAGCGCAGTCGCAGTACGACATGTTCAGGGCTAACTCCTGCAGGGCAGTTTGCAGAACAGGTCTTACAGTTAAGACATTCGTTGATAGCGTGCTTTACCTTCTCGGTAATTTGTAGCTCGCCGCTTACAATCTTTTCTGCAAGTTTGTTTTTTCCACGGGCAACATAAAGCTCATTACCCATCTCTTTAAAAACAGGGCACACGCTTCGGCATTTTCCACACTGCATACACTTTTGGAATTCCTTAGCTGCTTCAAGTAAGTGTGTTTCAGCGAGTCTTTTTGTTGAGGCTTGAGTATTCATTATAGCTCTCCCTCCCCTTAAGCCGCTTTAACTTCTGGCATATCAAACATTTTTCCTGGATTCAAAAGGTTGAGCGGATCAAATGTCCTCTTGATGTTTTGCAAAAGAGCGATGCCTTCACCACCTATCTGGTCTTTGAGAAATGGTTTCTTCTCAAGGCCTATTCCGTGTTCACCGGAAATAGTACCATCAAGATCAATTGCCAGTTGAAAGAGTTCAGCCACAGCCTTATTGGTGCGGGCAAATTCTTCTTTATCCTGCATATCAAGCAAGAATGTAGGGTGCAGGTTACCGTCACCAGCATGTCCAAAGATACCGACCTGGATATCGTATTTAGTAGCTATATCGGTGATACCGCGGACCATCTCTGGAAGCTTAGAGCGCATTACAGTGGCATCTTCAAGGATCAAATTTGGTCTCACACTGGCAAGGGCATTGAGTGCAACTCTTCGTCCTGCAAAAAGCGTATCTCTTTCAGCTGTGGTCTTCGCCCGCGCAAATTCACGGCAATCATTTTTCTTTACTTCAATTTCAACTTTGGCAATTTCTGCCTTTGCAGCATTCTCATCACCGTCTGTTTCTATGAGGAGAACCGCAGCAGCATCACGGGGAAGGTTGCAATCTTTGAAGTTCTGTATTGCATTGATGGTGGCATTGTCCATGAATTCCATGGTTGAAGGGGTAACTCCAGCTGCAATGATGTCTGCCACCGCCTGTGCTGCGCTGTCGAGGCTGTCAAAAACTGCAAGTGCTGATTCGCGGTGCTCCGGGATGGGCAGAAGGGCAAGTGTTACTTCGGTCATAATGCCAAGGAGTCCTTCACTTCCAACAAAGATACCTTCCATGTTGAAACCGGCGACGTGCTTCACACACTTATTACCTAAGGTGACGATGTCTCCCTGAGGCAACACAACCTTCATCATTTTCACATAGTCTTTGGTTACGCCGTATTTGAGTCCTCTAAGGCCTCCAGCATTTTCAGCAACATTGCCGCCAATGGTAGAGAATGCGACACTGCCAGGATCTGGTGGATAAAAGAGATTTGCTTCAACTGCAACAAGATCAATTTCAGAGGTGGTAAGGCCAGCTTCAACGGTAATCAAACGGTTTGCAGGATCAAAGTCTAGTACATGGTTCATTTTATCCATGGACAGAACAATACCCTTATTTAGAGGAACTGAACCGCCAGAGAGTCCGCTGCCTTGACCTCGCGGAGTGACACAGATTTTTTCTCGGTAAGCAAACTTCATGAGTTGGCTCACCTGTTCAGTCGTAGTAGCGAAGACAACAGCTTCTGGCTGAATCTCTGCATGGGATGCGTCATAGCTATAGGCAACCATGTCTTCAACATCAGAAAGAACCTCTGAGTCTCCAAAAATGGTTTTTAATTCCTCGATTTGGCTGTTGTTCATTTTCTACTCCGTCAAGTGAGAAACAGGGGGGCATTGGAGCTCCCCTTGGTTTTATCTTTGTAAGTGTACATCAAGTGATTTTCAAGCTGTGCTTTTCCATCTGAAATCACCAACTAAAGACATATGAATATAATATTTTCTAAAGGTAGTACCAATATAGGAGAAGACCATGAGTGTTGTCAAGGAAAAAACATACCGTTGAAATATGGTGTAATGTTGGCACTATAGCTGCATTTTGTGGTGCTGACAAGCGGGTTTGTTCTGGTTTTTTTGAATGGTACTACCAATAGCCCACATGGTATGTTTTTTCCTTGGAAATTATTATAGTTCCGTTTTTATTATATAAAATCGGTTGAGAAGATGGCTCCTTGGTGCAGAGGTCAAAAAAAAACATATAAATGTTTTGGCGAAAACATAAAATATTTTTTTAAGTCATCGCTATGTAGCTGTTTATGCGTGAGTAAAATTATTCAGATAAGGCATGTGCTTTTTTTGACAAGAAAACATAAACCAGACCTTTGTTGGAATAAAGTGGGTGCATTGGTGGGGAAATATATTTTCAAGTGTTCATACTTCATGAAGTTTCTTCTGAAAGGTCAAATCCAGTCAGTTGAGGGAGCAAGATATTGCCCGTGAAGATCTTCTCTCAATCACTAGAATGTTATCCTGTTTAATAAAATTCTTAATAGCTTAGGGATAATCAAATAATAGGTATAAGAAATATTGATAAAAACGTTTGTTTTGGCTGATGTAGATTGTTGCAGAATTCATGGACTTTTAAGGGAAAATTAGCAATTACGGGTTGTAAGTGTGAAAATATATGATATATTTGGGCGCTGTACGAAGGCTTGATCAAGGGTAGTGTAGTAGTGTTATTTGAATGCAGTTAATGTTGTTGCTCTTTCATTTCACGTAAACGGGTGATTTGAGAAGTGTGTAACAGCTAAATCTGCGTTAAGGTGCACTTTAATCCATTTGTGTCCCTGATAGTCAAGGTATTTGCATGAAAGAATGTAGTGTTACCTTTTTGCCTCATCAACAGAAAATCAACGTCTCTTCGGGAGATAGTCTGATACGTGCCGCGTTGTGTGCTGGTGTCCACATAAATGCATCGTGTGGCGGTGAGGGCATTTGTGGCAAATGTCGCGTTTTGATTGAAGAAGGAGAGGCAAGTGGGGGGATTTCCGAACGACTGTCTACTGAAGACATCGAGCATGGATATCGCCTGGCCTGTCTTGTGAAAGTCACCGAAGATCTCGTAGTTCGAATTCCTGTAGAATCCTCCATAGATAAAAGTGTGATGAACCTTCAAGCCGTTCCCCGGAGGACTGCTCGAATCCAGCAAATGGATTTTGAAAGTCTCAAGGTAGAAGGTCATTTCACTCCTCCTGTAGAAAAAGTATTTCTGACCCTCACCCCACCTGATGCCTTAAATAATTTACCCGATGTCACTAGACTTGTAGAGCATCTAAAAATTGATGCGGGTGAGCGAGGCTTAGAGGTAACCCTTCCTGTTATACGTAAGATTTCAGAGGCATTGAGAGCTGATAACTTTAAAGTTACAGTGACCCTTATGCGCCCCGTCAGAGATGTTGGGAAAAACACTGTCCTTAATGTTCAGTCAGGGGATCGAACCGGTGCGAACTATGCGATCGCAATGGATATTGGCACGACTACTATCTATGGCCAGTTGATAGACCTCAATACGGCCAAATGCTTAGGCGAAGCTGGCGATTTCAATGCACAGATCAGTTACGGTGAAGATGTCATTAGTCGGATTGTCTATGCCGAGAAGGGTGACGGGTTGGAACGACTGCAACAGGTTGTTCTTGGGACTATTAATAGCGTTTTAGAAAAGATATTCAAAAAGACAAATGTTGACAGAGAGGACGTTTCGACTATTACCCTGTCTGGTAACACCACAATGACCCAACTGTTTTTAAAGGTCAACCCCGCCTCCATTCGAAGGGCACCCTATGTTCCAAGTGCTTCCATGTATCCACCTTTTCCCGCTAAAGATATTGGGGTCGAAATAAATGATCACGCTATAGCGCTTATTTACCCACAGGTTTCAAGCTTTGTAGGTGGGGATATTGTTGCAGGTGTCATGGGCTCGGGGATGTATAAAGACGAAGAGTTGACCCTGTTTCTTGACATAGGCACTAATGCCGAGCTCGTGATAGGTAATAAAGATTGGCTCGCCTGTACTGCCTGCTCTGCAGGGCCAGCATTTGAGGGTGGCGGTATTGAGTTCGGAATGAGGGCGGCTAAGGGCGCCATTGAGGATTTTTCAATTGACCAAGTTACTTTCGAGCCAATGATCCTCACTATTGGAGATGTCAGGCCTAAGGGTATTTGTGGTTCCGGCCTTATCACAATGGCGGCTGTCTTGTTTGAAACGGGAGTTATGAACAACCGTGGTAAGTTTAATCGTGATCTTGGTACCAGTCGGATCAGAAAAAGAAATGATGTTTGGGAGTATGTTGTTGCCTGGAAAGATGAGACTCAGCTTGAGAGGGATATTTCCATAACAGAACCGGATTTAGACAACCTTATTCGTGCAAAAGGCGCAATTTACAGCGGTTGCGTGACCCTCTTGAAAGAAGTAGGGCTTACAATGGATGCGGTTGACCGTATCATTTTAGCCGGCGGATTCGGTAGTTACATTGACCTTGAAAAAGCCATGGTCATCGGACTCCTGCCGGAAATAGAACCGGAAAAAGTCGTTTTTATTGGTAACGGGTCGCTTATGGGAGCTCGAATGAGTTGTCTTACCAACGAAATTAGGCAAGACGTTGTTGGCGTTACCAGGATGATGACCAATTTTGAACTTTCAGAGACACCTTCATATATGGATAACTACATTGCAGCAATGTTTTTGCCGCATACGGAAATTGAAAAATTTCCAAGATTAAAGGCTCGAATGGAAGAAAGGGGGAAGTTGACGACAATTAACAGTATAAAAGCAATAGGCTTTTGAGTGGCAGAGACTGCTGCATGTTAGTACCTTAAAAATTCATTTCTTGTTCTTTTATGAATGAATCTCGTGAAGGTACTTATCCCGGCTTATTTTCTGTTTACCGGGGTTAGAAAAGTGTTTTGCTAGAATATGTACCTCTATACATTGTACTCGTGTTGATAAGGGGGAGGTTGGCATCAGGAGACTGGCGACAATCTTCAGGAGAATAATTACTCACCAGTAAGGAGGCAAACGTGGGATTTGAATTAAAGAAGGAATCCTATAACGGCGGCATTAAGGCAATTTCCATCGGTAGTGGAGACTCAGCAATTACCGTTGGAGGTGAAACATGTTACCCATTTCATACATTTGAGGGGGACATGCCTAATAAGCCGATAGTTGCAATGGAAATCTGGGACATCGTACCAGAAGACTGGCCTGAGGCTGTATCGGCCCCTTTTAAAGATGTTCTATCTGACCCTGCTGCCTGGGCAAAAAAATGCGTAGAAGTTTATAATGCAGACGCAATTGTCGTCCAGCTTAAAAGTATTGACCCAAATGATAAGGATGCCAGTCCTGAGGCTGCTGCCGAGACAGTGAAGAAGGTACTGGAGGCTGTATCTGTTCCTGTTATTGTCTGGGGATGTGCAAATCCAGAAAAAGATGAGGCGGTTTTAAAAGTTGTTGCTGAAAAATGCCAGGACTACAACCTCATGCTCGGACCGGTAGAAGAAAAAAATTACAAAGGCATTGGTGCTGCGGCCATGGGTTACGGGCATGGCGTTATAGCTTCATCCCCAATTGATGTTAACTTGGCCAAACAAGTAAATATTCTTCTTGAAAATCTTGGCATGCCCATGGATCGCTTGATGGTAGATCCTACCACCGGTGGACTAGGTTATGGTCTGGAGTATTCCTACTCTGTAATGGAACGTCTGAATATGGCGGCCATGGTGCAGGGTGATGAAAAACTGCAGTTTCCTATGATTAACAATCTCGGCAACGAGGTATGGAAATGTAAGGAAGCAAAAGAAACAGCAGAGGGTAATCCTCTTCTTGGCGACCCTGAGACCCGCGGAATCATGATGGAGTCCATTGGTGCTGTTACTTATTTGTTGAGTGGCTCAAATATCCTCATTATGCGTCATCCTGAAGCCATAAGGTTGACCAAAGAATTCATTAATGTTCTTACAGATGGTGGCTCTTTCACCGATGTAAAACCAATTGAGAAAATATTAGCTCAAGCGGGTATCGATTTCGCAGCTCTTGCTCCTAAAGTTGACCTTACGATTGAAGAAGAAGTTAAAAAGGCCGCCCCTGCGAAAAAAGCTGCTCCTGCCGCGGCAACGCCAGCTAAGGCTGCCGCTCCTGCTGCAAAAGCCGCTCCTGCACCAACGGCTGAGGTTGCTGAAGCAAAAGCTGCTCCTGCCGTAGACCCTGCAGAACAGGCAAAGCTTGATGCAGAAGCAAAAGCTAAAGCTGAACTTGACGCAAAGGCTAAAGCTGAAGCGGATGCCAAGTCGAAGGCTGAAGCCGAGGCGAAAGCTAAAGCTGACGCGGAAGCAAAAGTCAAGGCGGATGCAGAAGCTAAAGCTAAAGCTGAAGCCGATAAGCTAAAAGCAGAAGCAGAGGAACTCCAAGCAGAAGAGGAAGCTCTCAGGCGTCTGCGCTCTCAAGCAAAAAAAGCTCACGACGATGCTGCCGCCGCAGCCCCCGTACTTGAAGTTGCCATGACGGCAGCGTCGGTACAGAAAACAGATCAGGAAAAAATTCTCGAGATGCTCGATAGATTCCACAAGCGGAAGTAATCGACACCCATTGTGTACTACATATGTAATGTAAGGCTCATGAGATTTTTAAAATCTCATAAACTCTAGGTGGAGGAACCTTGTTATGACAGAAGTAAAAGCAAATGTAGCAAAAACTGTGAAGGTTGCAGATCCGATGCAATCATCTATCGACCAGTCAACCCAGGAGATGATCCGTAGAGCACAACAGCTCGGTGTTGAAACTGTCTTTGATCGTGCAATAACCATGAAACCTTGTGCCATTGGTATGCAGGGTATCTGTTGTAAAAACTGCTCCATGGGACCGTGTCGACTGCCGCTGCCCAAAGGTGGAATCCAGGGCGAAGATACCCGTAAAGGTTTGTGTGGTGCGACTGCAAATACAATCTGTGCCAGAAACTTTATTCGTATGATCGCAGGCGGAGCCGCAGCTCACTCCGATCATGGTCGAAATGTTGCCATTACTTTTCTTGCAGCAGCCAAAGGCGAAGTAGACGACTATAAAATTAAAGATCCTCAGAAACTTCTCGCGATAGCACCATATTACGGAGTAGAAATTACCGTAGAAGAAGATGGAGTTGTTAAAGACCGTGATATACAGGAAATAGCCATTGCTGTGGGCGAGGTTGCCGTACGGGAATGGGGTAAGCCTACTGGTAGTCTTGCCATGATCAAACGAGCGCCTCAGCCACTTCAGGATAAATGGGCAGAGCAGGGTGTTATCCCTCGTAATGTTGACAGGGAAATTGTTGAAATCATGCACCGCACCCATATGGGTGTTGATCAGGATTATAAAAACCTGATGAAACAGGGGACTCGTGCAGCGCTTGCTGATGGTTGGGGCGGATCAATGATCGGTACTGATCTGCAGGATGTCATGTTTGGAACCCCTGCTCCTCTACAGGCCGAGTGCGATCTTGGGGTCATGAAGGAAGACCACGTAAATATTATCGTTCATGGTCATGAACCACTGCTCTCTGAGATGATTGTTGCAGCATGTCAATCCCAGGAACTGGTCGATTATGCCAAGACAAAGGGTGCTAAAGGTATCCAGTTAAGTGGTATTTGTTGTACAGCCAACGAAATATTGCAGCGTCATGGTATACCACCAGCAGGAACCTTCCTCCAGCAGGAACTGGCTATTATTACTGGTGCCTGTGATGCAATGGTTGTTGATGTCCAGTGTATCATGCAGAATCTTGCCAATGTTGCCAAGTGTTTTCACACCAAGCTGATCACAACCCATCCGATTGCTAAGATGGAGCAGGAAAATGTAATTCATATTGAGTTTGATGAGCATCATGCCATGGAAGATGCCATCCGCATCGTTAAGTTATCCATTGATAACTTCGAAAAGCGTGGCGCTGAGGTTATGATTCCTCGTCACAAGTCAAACCAGATTGCAGGCTTTGGTGTAGAATCGATCAAGTATCATCTTGGTGGAAGCTTCCGTGGTGATTATTTCACTTTGAATGACAACATCATCAATGGTCGTATTCGTGGTATTGCAGGTGTTGTTGGTTGTAACAATGCTCGTACTAAGCATAACGAAGAGCATATTGAGATCATGAAAGAACTGATCAGAAATGATGTTATTGTTCTTACTACTGGTTGTAGCGCGATAGCTGCAGGTATGCATGGTCTCTGCACTCCAGAATCCGCAGCGGTTCATTGTGGACCTGGTCTTGCTGAA
Source organism: Desulforhopalus sp. (assembly GCA_047619065.1). Classification (GTDB taxonomy): domain Bacteria; phylum Desulfobacterota; class Desulfobulbia; order Desulfobulbales; family Desulfocapsaceae; genus Desulforhopalus_A. The sequence goes on along the minus strand of JBLHNA010000007.1, from coordinate 52,779 downwards.
GTATGTGAGACCGTTGGTATCCCACCTGTTCTCCATATGGGATCATGTGTCGATAATAGCCGTCTCCTGCTCGCCGCCACTGAAGTAGTCAACGCTGGTGGACTTGGTAGTGATATTTGTGATCTGCCTTTAGCTGGTAGTGCTCCTGAGTGGATGAGTGAAAAAGCGATATCTATCGGTCAGTACTTCGTGGCATCTGGTGTGTATACCGTATTTGGTTACAGTATGCCGGTAGAAGGTGCTCCTGTATTTAAGGATTATCTCTATAAAGATATGGAGAAAATGTATGGCGGTATGTGGGATTGTGAACCAGATCCGATAAAGCATGCCCGTAAGATGATCGCCCACATTGACAAGAAGCGTAAGGAACTTGGCATCGACAAGGCTCGTGACAGAGTCCTTATGGATATGGCTGATAGACAGGCCCTTGGAATGGAATAATATAACACCCCAAAAAGGGGGTATAAGTACTTTGAGACAGATTGTTTTCTTGCAAAAACAACATGAAAACAATCTGTAAGGTACTAATATCTACGATTACGTTATTACTAATATAAGGAGTAAAGCATGTCTAGATTAGTCGCATTTGCAGCTATACAGGGTGGTTATAAAGTCGTTTCTCAGGTCGAGGGTGATCTTGAAAATGCCCTTCAAACCTATGATGCCAGTACTAAAATTGGCTTTCATAATACCGCATATTATCTACCTGTAATTTATTCTCTTACTGGAATGAAATGTGAGACTCTGGAAGATCTTAAAAAGCCCATGGAATTTGCCCGTGGTCTTTTACCTCCTCATTTAAAAGGTGCTAACCATTTACCGTATCTTGGACCACTTCTCGATGCTGGTATGGCAGGCCTTTTTGCCTATGAGGTAAAAGAAGCTCTTCGTATGTTAAGAGAGCCGGATTTCTACTTAGATGCCGAAGATCCGGATATCGATGCTGGAAAACTTTGGGTTGGTCCCGCCAGTGACATTATTCTTAGAAAGCGTGGTGTCGAATTCGTTGATGGATCGGCTCCGGGTTTTGCAGCAATCGTTGGTGCCGCTCCAAATGCAGAGATTGCCAAAATGATCGTCGAAGATTATCAGAAGAAAAATCTCTATATCTTCTGTGCAGCGAATCACTATGGCAAGACCGTTATTGAACAATGTCTTGAGGCTGGTATGCAGATCGGTTGGAACACGCGTATCGTACCTTTTGGACCAGATATTTCTTCTGCAATATTTGCGCTTGGTTTTGCCAACAGGGCTGCCATGGCCTTTGGTGGTGTACAGCCTGGTGATTATCGCAAGATGCTGATGTACAACAAGAACAGAATCTTTGCCTTTGTTAATGCATTAGGTGATGTTGGTACAGAGTGGGCTGTTGCCGCTGCCGGTTGTGTTAACTGGGGCTTCCCAACACTTGCGGATACGGATATTCCTGAGATTCTGCCAACAGGAATCTGTACCTACGAGCACGTTGTTGCCAACGTTCCCCATGATGAGATCTGTCAGAAATCCGTTGAGGTGCGCGGTCTGAAGATCAACGTTACTGAAATTGATATTCCACTTGCTTTTGGGCCTGCATTTGAGGGTGAGCGTGTACGTGGTGGAGACCTGTTCGGCCAGATGGGTGGTGGCAAGACTCAATGTACCGAACTTGTAAAGATGGCTGAAATGGGCGATATTGAAGACGGGAAAGTTAGCGTCGTTGGCCCAGATATTGCCGATATGAAAGAAGGTGATGTCCTTCCACTGGGTATCTTTGTTCAAATTGCCGGTCGTGAATTTCAGGCAGACTTTGAACCAATCATGGAGCGTCAGATCCATCACCTGGTGAACTATATCCAGGGCATCATGCATATTGGTCAACGGGATATTTCCTGGGTGCGTGTTAGTAAGTCTGCAGTTGAGAAAGGTTTTTCTTTGAAGGATATTGGTGTTGCACTTCATGCCAAGTTCCATCAGGATTTCCAGAAGATCGTGGACAAAGTTCAGATCACACTCTATACCAAAAAAGAAGACGTAGACAAGATAACGGCACAGGCAAGAGAGGAGTATAAGACCCGGGATTCCCGTGTTGATAACATGACCGATGAAGATGTGGAGACTTTTTACTCCTGTAGCCTTTGTCAATCATTTGCGCCAAGCCATGTCTGTTCTGTAAGCCCTGAAAGAACTGGTCTTTGTGGTGCCTATAACTGGATGGATTGTAAGGCTGCTTTTGAAATCAATCCTACAGGACCAAATCAACCTATCGAGAAAGGTAAGGTCCTTGATCCGGTACTCGGCCGATTTGAAGGTGTTGATGAGTTCATTAAGAGCGCTTCAAAAGGCGCTGTTGATACCTATAACTTCTATTCAATGGTTAACGCCCCAATGACCACCTGTGGTTGTTGCGAATGTATTGCCGCATTGTTACCGAGTTGTAACGGTGTCATGACTGTTGGTCGTGATTATACCGGTGAGACTCCTTCCGGTATGAAATTTACCACCCTGGCAGGTGTTATGGGTGGTGGTGCTTCTTCACCAGGTTTTGTTGGCCACTCAAAGTTCAATATTACCCAGAAGAAGTTTATCTTGGGCGATGGTGGACTCCTCAGAATGGTCTGGATGCCTAAGGTCGTCAAAGACGAAATCCGTGACAGACTTAATGCCCGAGGTGCTGAAATGGGTGTTGAAAATTTCGCTGATATGATCGCCGATGAAACCATTGGTATCACTGAAGAAGAGATCTTGCCATGGCTCGAGAAAATAGGTCATCCTGCACTTAAGATGGATTCTTTAATTGGCTAATTGTTGAAGCAGGGTGCATGGTCTGACATCGCTCAGGCCATGCAATTCCCGCTGTGAAATATTATTAAGGAGACAACACAAATGGCTTTAACAGGAATACAAATCTTCAAACTCCTGCCAAAAACAAACTGTAAGGAGTGCGGGGTGCCAACATGCCTCGCCTTTGCTATGAACCTAGCATCCAGCAAAGCTGAGCTGGATGCTTGTCCCTACGTTTCAGATGAAGCAAGAGCCCAGTTGGCTGAAGCATCTGCACCTCCAATTAGACCTGTTGCTATGGGTAAAGGCGTTCGCGCTGCTAAGGTTGGTGGTGAAACGGTTTTATTTAGACATGAAAAGACATTTTTTAACCCGACGATGTTTGCAGGTATCATCACCTCAGATACCTCGGAAACTGATGTTGCTGCAAAATTAACGGTCTGGAACGCATTGCAGTACGAGCGTGTGGGTTTAAACCTGAGACCAGAGCTGGTTGCTTTAAAAGACGTTAATGGTGATGGTGTTGCTTTTGCATCTCTTGCAAAAATCATTGCAGAAACTTCTGAATTCAACCTTATTCTCATGAGTGATAAGGCGGAAGTTATCGAAGGCGCAGTAAAAACCGCCGGGTTTAAGCGTCCTTTGATTTATGCAGCCACTGCTGATAATGCCGATGTTTTTGGAAAAATAGCTCTTGATAATGACTTGCCACTTGCCATTAAAGCTGACAGTATTGACGGAATTATTGCCCTTTCTGATAAGCTCACCGGTATGGGTCTTAAGGATCTGGTTATAGATTCTGGTGCAAGAGAACTTAAACCGGCTCTTGAAGATCAGGTTGCTCTGCGCCGTGCCGCATTAAAAGATGGTAACAGATCACTTGGTTTTCCAACAATCACTTTTCCAAGTGAAATGGCAACCAATATCGCTACCGAAGGTCTTATTGCCAGTATGTTTGTTGCCAAATATGGTGGTATTGTGGTTATGTCTGATCTGACAACGGAAGTTATCTTCCCGCTGCTTCTTGAGCGTCTCAATATCTTTACAGATCCACAGCGTCCAATGACCGTTGAGGAAGGTATTTTTGAGATTGGTACTCCAGATGAGAACTCTCCGGTTATGGTCACCACAAACTTTGCCCTTACCTATTTTATTGTGTCAGGTGAAATTGAAGCGAGTAAAGTGTCGTCATGGTTGCTCATTAAGGATGCAGAAGGTCTTTCTGTCCTCACTGCCTGGGCTGCTGGAAAATTTGGTGGTGATGATGTAGGTATGTTTGTTAAAAAGTCCGGAATTATGGATAAGGTTAAGCATACTGAGGTCATTATACCTGGATATGCAGCTGCGATAGCTGGTGATGTGGAAGAAGAGCTCCCAGGGTGGACTGTTACAGTTGGCCCACGTGAAGCCGCACATTTAGCAGGATTTCTTAAGAATAGGTAGAGTGTAAAACAGAGGTGTTTATTATAACACCTCTGTTACTCTGGTATCTTATAGTTTTATTGAAGCATAGAAGAGTTCGTTACTACTATTTTTTGACAAAGGAGAAAAATATGATTCTTTTTGGTGAGAGCCTCAATGTTATTTCCACCGTAATTGGAAAGGCATATAGAGAACGAGACCCAAAACCAATTCAGGCAGAATGTCTGGAGCAGCAAAAGCTTGGAATGGACTATATAGATATCAATCTGGGTCCAGCAAAAAAAGATGGTCACGAACTGATGCCATGGGTTGTCCAAGTTGTTCAGGAAGTTGTACCTGATATTCCATTGCTTCTTGATAGCTCAAATATTGCTGCGATCGAAGAAGGATTGAAGGTCTGTAAGCCAGCAAGCAAGCCCCACGTGGTCAACTCAATTATGGCTCGTCCAGAGCGTTATACTGTGATGCTGCCAATGGCTGCAAAATATGAGGCTGACATTGTGGCTCTAATGTGGGGACCAGATGGTCTGCCTCGTGATGAGAACGAGCGTGCAGCTCTTGCTGTTGAGCTTCTCTATGCCGCCAACGAAGCTGGTATTCCTAATGAGAAGATCTGGGTTGACGGAATTGTTACTCCGGTAAATATTCAGCAGGCTCAATGTGTGGCTCTTATGGATTTTCAGGCTATGCTTGAAGATATCGCTCCGGGCTCAATGTCTACCTGTGGTCTTTCAAACATCTCCAACGGTCCTCCAGTTCAACTTCGTCCAATACTCAACACAACATATATGATTATGTTAGAGAGAAATGGAATGAAGTCTGTTATCTCCGATCCTCTTGACACCAATCTTACTGATGTTGCCAAGGGCAAACGTCCGGATATCGTTGATGTTGTACATCAGACGATGGATGGGAATGCACCGGATCTCTCAACTCTTTCCAAAGAGCTTGCTGATTACGTTAAGACAGTTAAAGTTATTACCGGTGAGAATCTTTTCTCTGATTCCTATCTGGATATCTAATTGTTTTCTAGTGCTCGAAAAAAGCCTCATCCTGATCCAGGGTGGGGCTTTTTGTCATTAAAGAGTAACTAATTGCTACAACTATTGACCTATAAAAACAGGGTTATATCATGAAAGATAAGAAAATTTCAGATGAGTGGGTCTATGTGTTTGTCTGTGACCCTGGTCCGGGTGAATCATACTTTGGATTGTACGATGAAGAAAAGGATCTTAACTTTATTCCAGCATTTAGAACAAGAGAGGAGGCAAATGATTGCTTTCTTGAGTTACCGCGCAAAAAAGGTGTAAAGCACGAGTGCCAGGCGGTTCATGTCGAAGAAATTAGTGAAGCTGCTGAAAAAAATGGTTTTGTGGTTACTCTTGTAGATAGTGATGGCAAGGTCATCACCGAGTGATTGTTGTCTGAATTATAGAATTTGAGAATTCAGCCTGTTCAAAAATAATGAATCTAAGGGGATAGAAAGTCGTGAGTTTGAAAATTGCTATTGGTGGTAAAGGAGGAGTTGGGAAAACGACTGTTACCTCGTTGATTGCTCGTTGTTTAGCTGCTAATGAGAATAATAAAGTCATAGCAATCGATGCGGACCCTGTTGCAAATCTTGCTGCTGGTCTTGGGATTTCTGAAGAGGAACCTATCACTCCAATTTCGGGTCTCACTGAACTCATAGAAGAGAGAACAGGTGCTAAAGCCGGTACAATTGGTGGGTTTTTCAGCCTTAATCCAAAAGTAGATGACATTCCGGATAGATTTTCTCTTATGCGAGATAATGTCAAGCTCCTTGTCATGGGAACGGTTCAAAGTGGTGGATCAGGTTGTATCTGCCCTGAGGCCACTATTCTTAAAGCGCTCATGAATCATCTTGTTTTGTACCGTGACGAGATTGTTGTTATGGATATGGAAGCAGGGGTTGAGCATTTGGGGCGTGCTACATCGGGCTCTGTTGATGCTTTGATTATTGTAGTAAATCCGGGCGCGCGCAGTAGAGTCGCTGCCGAACAAATCAGAAAACTTGGTATTGATATAGGTATCAAAAAAGTTCTTGTCCTCGGGAACAGAGTGAAAGGCTCTGAAGATGAAGAACTCATTAGAACGTCTCTCCCTGACTTTGAAATTCTAGGATTTTTACCTGAGCATGATGAGGTTGTTGCTTCTGACCGCGCGGGGAGAAGACCTTTTGAAAATATAGAAGATGCTCCCAGTGAATTGTTTGAAATAGTACGTGTACTGGAAAATCTCAAAAAGTAGATATAGTTACAGATAACTACCTACAGTCGCTTTCTGTTGCTGTAGGTAGTTTTTCTTTCCCCATTTGAAGCAGGCACTTCTATCCACCTAAACTAGTGTAATTTTCGCATGTATAATACTTGACAATACTACTCTGTAGTGTCATTGTTATCAGGTGGGAATAAATCTCATAAGAGAATCGTTCTCTTTCTGAGTTGTCTGTCCGGTTATTTGCCTTTTTACCAGATAGAGTCCTATTTTGTTGTTTTTACTGACAATATCACAATTTTTCCCAGATGTACCACTCAAAACGATCAACATTCACTTCGGAGGGACCATGGCTAAACCACTAGAGCTGATGAAGGTAGAGGATATTACGACTTGTAAAAGCACTGCACAAATGATCACCAAGGCGAGAAAAGACGGTGTTGAGCTGTTTTTCGATCGGGCAAATTCTATGAAGGCATGTCCTATTGGGGAGCAGGCTGCGTGTTGTAAGCATTGCGCCATGGGGCCGTGTCGTATGAATGTGAATAGTCCTTACGACAGGGTCGGAGTTTGTGGCGCCACTGTAGATACCATTGTTGCAAGAAATTTTGGCCGTATGGTTGCAGCAGGCACAGCAGCACACACTGATCATGGTATGGCAATGCTTGAGTTGTTTCGTGATGTTATTAGCGGCAAGACTAAAGATTATTCTATCAAAGATCCAATTAAGTTGATGGAAATTGCCGAATCATTGGACATCGTAACAGATGGTAGAGAACTTAAAGATATTGCTATGGATCTTTATCATGAACTGGAACGTACCTACACTCAGGTGGAAGGTGAGATCCCTATGATGAAAAGAGTTCCTGCAAAGACTCTTGAACATTGGCGTAAAGAGGGGATTGTTCCTCGTGGTGCCATGCGTGAAATAATGGAGATGATGCACCGTACTGCAATGGGAGTGGATCAGGACTATGTAAATATAACAAAACAGATTTCGCGCACAGCTCTAGCTGACGGCTGGGGAGGATCTATGGTGTCAACGGATATTTCGGATATTCTGTTTGGTACACCAGCCCCTGTCGAAGTTGAAGTTGATATGGGTGTATTAAAAAAGGATAAGGTCAATGTTATTATCCATGGACATGAACCTAATTTGTTGGAGTCGATTATTGTTTCAGCGGCAGACCCTGTACTGGTCGATGCTGCTATAGCTGCTGGTTCAACAGGAATTAATCTGGTGGGCATGTGTTGCTCGGGGCTTGAGGCGATGTCGCGTCATGGTCTCCCACATGCAGGTAACTTCTCAAGTACTGAAGCCGTCCTCGTGACAGGTGCGGTCGATGCAATGACTGTGGATATTCAGTGTATCAAACAGGGTTTGAAAAAGGTTGCCGATTTCTATGAAACTCCCTTTATTACGACCAATTACCGCGCGAAAATTGAAGGTGCAATTCATATTCAACTAGAAGAACACGATCCGCGCGCTTGTACAGATGAAATTGTAATTAAGGCAATAACTCGTTTTAAAAATAGAAAAAAACCTATACAGATCCCTCAAGTGACGACAAAAGGTGTTCAAGGGTTCTCCTATGAGTATATCAACTATATGTTGGGCGGCTCGTTTCGAGGTAGTTATAAACCACTCAATGAAAATATCATTAATGGAAGGATACGAGGTGTTGCTGGTATCGTAGGATGTACAAACCCGCGTTCCAAGCAGGATTACTCTCATGTCGAACTCGTAAAAGAACTTATTAAAAATGATGTTCTGGTTCTGCAGACCGGTTGTTCTCAAATGGCACTTGCTAAAGCCGGACTGTCAGGTCCGGGTGCTGCAGCGCTTGCAGGTCCTGGACTTGCCGAGGTTTGTGAAACGGTTGGAATGCCACCTGTCCTGGGGCTGGGGTCCTGTGTTGATAATAGCCGTATCCTCATTGCTGCCTCTGAGATGGTGAAGGTTGGCGGACTTGGCGATTGTATTGCAGATCTTCCTGCAGTCGGTTGTGCTCCAGAGTGGATGAGTGAAAAGGCGATTGCCATAGGCCAATATTTTGTGGCATCAGGCGTATATGTTGTTTTTGGCCACACCTTTCCAATGACCAAAGGAACCCGTTTTGAAAAGCACCTGTTTGAGGAGCTTGAGGAGTTGGGTTTTGGTAAGTGGGGCTTTGCTGATGACCCGAAGGAAATGGCCAGGTTGTTGATAGCTCATATTGATAAGAAGCGTGCTGCATTAGGAATTGATAAGGCGAGAGAGAGAGTTTTGACGGATATGGCTGATCGTCGTTCTCTGGATGCTTCTGTTTAAAAGCCCATATGTGAAGTTCAAGATACAGGGAGGGTAATTTGCCCTCTCTGTACATAAATTGTGTGAAATGTCATGTCCTATTGCCTTTCATTGTTAGAGCGTTCTGTCTATGTCGGTCGATATAGTTGGGAGGGTATTAAAAAAGATGACAGGGACCCCATCGCCTGGTCTGGAGGTTCCTATGATGTCAAAATTTACAAGAGACCAAGCATGTCAGGGAATGTTGAACTCTTAAAGCCACATGTTTGTGTATATTCTCAAACAGGTATTGGACAATCAATTTCGGCAAATCCTGAAAAGTTTGCTCAGCATATCTGTCTGGATTTTTCGCTACATATTGAAAGGGTCATCTGGGTTGAGGATTTACTGACAGAAGATAAACAGTATGATATTGTCCAGTTTACGAGAATACGAAAAATTGGTAATACTGTGTTCTATAAAACTGAGAAAAAAAAAGCTGATATGGAAGAAGTAATTCAAATTGAAGAAGAACTGCACTGTTTACCATTAATTTAGTAATTTACAAATTGTCCGTTTGCCGGGGGTAGCATAACCTGTGTTTAGTCTATGACAATAATGACCTGTGAACTTGATCAAATGAAAGCGCAGCTGAGTGCGCTTGAGGCGGAGATTGCGGAGACCGAAAAACGTATACCCGCTCATTCCATAAAACCTCCAGTTATGGAGGCGCTCTTTGATTTAGAAGATGAAAGAGAGCGTTTGTTACAGAAAATAAAGGCCCTTCAATGACTCCTGCCCGTTCTGAAGTGTTTGCTCGTACCTATCAAGAATATCTTTGTCAAATCCGTCAGATAGACTTTCTCGCCAAGGCTGATATTCTTGGGCTTGAAAAGCAAGATGATTCATTGCTGATCCCTGTTTATAATACACTGTACAGGTTTGATCATAACGGGATTGAAACAACGGATAGTAAAGAACTCTCTCCTGCCTTGCAGGTCATAGTCTGTAAGTATATACTCACCTGCCCGTTAGAACTCAAAGCTTCCAACAGTCAGTTGCAGCCATATCGTGAATTTAAAGATGCGGCTCCCCTTGTGACACATTTTACCACCAACACAAGCCATCTTTTAGAAACAGTTTTTGCGGGTAAACTCCCCGCATTAAAAGAGAGATGTTTAGAGATTGGTGGGAAAGTGCAGGAAACAGAGGTGTATGATCTTTCTTTTCTCTTTTATGCCTTTCCAAGAATCCCTGTAATAGTCAATTTTAATGACAAGGATGAACTGTTTTCGGCAGCGTGTTCGATTTTGTACAACTCCTCTGCCGCTAACTATCTTGACATGGAGTGTTTGTCTATGACAGGAACATTGCTTTCTGGAATCTTGACCCACCCCACCGTTTTATAACCCTTAAAACAAAGAAAAAGACTGTTTGAGGTGATGGCTATGGCCAAATCAAATAGGCTGTCATATAATCTATTCTTGTTAGGTATATTTCAAGGTTCATAATTCAACGAGGAGGTCAGTCATGAGTGATACCCATTGTCCCGGTTTCGAAAGCAATAAATCTCTCAAAGAAGTCAAGTTGAAATGTCCTGAATGTGGTCATGAGTGGGAAATCTTTTCAGATGAAGTAAAAGAAACTGTTAAGTGTCGTGGTTGCGGTAAAGTACTAGACTGTGCCAAGTGCCGTAAAAACTAGTATGAACGAATAAAATCTTTGCCTGGGGAAAAAATCATCTCAGGTGAAGATTTATTTCCCATGTAGTCCTGTCATCCCTCCTCTCGTCTGTTGTTTCTTTACAATCTCCGATTGTCTGTCATGCAGCAAGCAAGCCATCGAACTTTGAAAATGTTTTGGCGTCCTTTGCGTTTTTTTTAACATTTTTAATCCAGATTTTTTATCCAGTCACATCAATTGTGACAAACTCGTAAAAAGTTAATTCGAAGTCTTTTGATGGCTATGAAAAAAGGCTGATATACTAGGCGTGGCGTTTGGATCGTATTCTCAACGATACATGTGGTATGTTGAGAGTTCGATCCAAACCCACAACGACGTAGATCGGACTTTTTACGACGCCATCAATTGTGAAACTTATTCTATCACTATTTTGCAGCTTTCTTGTGTGGTTGCTCAACGCTGAGCTACCGATCCATAGAGTTTGCGAGGGGAGCAAAGCGCTCTCCCATAAATGAGGCTGAAAAATTACGGCTTGTTTGCTAGGCCCATTTGTTGAGTGTTGTAACAATCTATCTAGCAGAAGGTGATGAGCTGGATTCTATTTGTCTAAAGGAAAAGTTGTAGAAAGGTCTATAATTTACTTTAGAAAATGAAAACACATACCGTTATTTTAGGGTCTCTGTAAAAACCACGAGTGAAAATTTTACAAAAACAAAATCTTAACGTAAACTTAATAAATGAAGAAATGGCCGAAAAGTAAGTTGCGGGTGTTTTCGGTAAGTTCAAGGCGATCAATTAGGGCGTTTTGGTGTGGTAATTAACAAAAACATGAGGAATTAGTATGTTAAATAGGTTTTCAGTCAAAGGTAGGATGTATCTCATCATCGGTGCGATACTGGTTTTGTTTCTTTTAATGATATTTTTTGCGGTTCAGAATGGAAATAAAGTTCGAGATCTTGGCTTGCAGGAAGTATCCAGTGTTATGCTTGCTGACCAGAAAGCAAAAATCCAAGTTGCGAGTCATACCGCAGCCCTTACTGTGGGCCACGCTATTGAAGGGGTTACGGATAAGGAAGAACAGATAGAAATGATTCGTAAACTCCTCGATGATATTCGTTTTGAAGAAGACAAATCCGGGTATTTCTTTGTTTATGATGGCACAGTCAATGTAGCTCTCCCTCCTAAGAAGGAAGCGCAAGGTAAAGACCTAAATGACACCAAAGATGCCAACGGGGTTTATCTTGTTCGGGAATTAAGAGACCTTGCCAAGAATGGCGGTGGATTTCTAGAGTGGATCTGGGATAAACCGGGTGCTGGAGATACCCCCAAGCTTGGTTACGCAGAAACCATACCAGGTACTCAGATGTGGATTGGCACCGGAGTATATCTCGATAATATAGATGCATATAAAGCGCAGATGACCGAAAATATACAATCTCAGGTTTCTAAAAATCTCACTACAATGCTGATTACAGCTGGTATAATATTTATCGGTATTATTAGTCTTTGTCTGATCATTGTCTTTGGTCTCGTTAATGCTTTGAAACTTATGATAGTCAATTTCAAAGATATAGCAGAAGGTGAAGGTGATTTGACCAAGCGCATTGAAATTAAAAGTAAAGATGAAATTGCTGAGCTTGCCGGTTGGTTCAATATCTTCATCGAAAAGCTACAGGGAATTATTGGTTCAATTTCAAACAATACAAAGACTCTTGGAGATGAGGCGATAACTCTTTCATCGGTAGCAAATGCTCTTTCAAGCAATTCGCAAGATACCTCTAACAGATCAGAAACTGTAGCCACAGCGGCAGAGGAAATGAGTGCAAACCTCAATAATGTTGCTGCTGCTATGGAAGAGTCTACGACGAATACGAGTATGGTTGCCAGTGCTGCTGAAGAAATGACTGCTACAATCAATGAGATCGCAGTAAATTCTGGCCAGGCAAGTGATATCTCCGCAAAGGCGGTGGCCCAGGCTGAAGCAACCTCTAAACAAATGGAAAAACTTGGATCTTCAGCCCATGCGATCAGCAAGGTAACGGAAACGATCACTGAGATTTCCGAACAGACCAATCTTCTCGCACTTAACGCAACCATTGAAGCGGCCAGAGCTGGTGAGGCAGGTAAGGGTTTTGCCGTGGTTGCAAATGAAATTAAAGAGCTTGCCAAACAAACAGCTGAAGCGACACTTGATATTAAAACGAAGATTGAAGATGTTCAGGTTACAACAGAAAAAACGGTCGCAAATATTGAAGAAATTACAACAGTCATTAATAACGTAAATGAAATAGTGGAGACCATTACAACGGCAGTAGGCGAACAATCAAAAGCAACAGAAGAAATTGCAATGAATATAAACCAGGCGGCTGATGGTCTTGGAGAAGTTAATGAAAATGTGAGTCAGATCTCGGTTGTGGCGGCTACGATCACTTCAGAAATAGCGATGGTGAATAGTGCTACAGGGGAGGTTTCAAAGAGTAGCTCACAGGTTGAGTCGAGTTCAACTGATCTGCAGAGCCTGTCCAGAGAGCTTAAAAAGTTAGTTGACATGTTCAAAATTTAAAGACGCAGCCCGGATTTCTCACCAACAAAGTTTTTCGCAGGTCAAGAAACCGTGCATGAAGCTGTAGTAATCTACTGCAAATGCACGGTAACGAAGCAGCTGCGGATGAATCTGTTGGCCCAAAGGGTGAACTTTTTGATTTGAAACGAAAAACACCCTGTTAATTAAGGGAGTCATTTTAAAACCACGAAATCAAACAATTGAGTTTCAAATCAAAAAGTCATGAGAAATCCGGGCTAGCCTGGAGTGAACAGTAATAAGGGCACCGATTTCGATCGGTGCCCTTTTGCGTTATCGTGTTCCTTTGTAGATATTGGATTCTGTTACCACAAAATCGAGTACTTCATCATGGGACTGTAGCGGAATATGATCGACGATCTGGAGGTCGTATGCAAGTCCAATTCGTACAGCTTTTGGGATATTTGATACGAAACGGTCGTAGAATCCACCTCCATAACCAAATCTACCACCTCTTTTGTCGAACACTGATCCGGGCAACAAAATAGCGTCGATCTCTACTGGGTCAATTATGTTATTGTCACAAAGGATTTTTGTGGGTTCCGGGATGTTGCAATAGCCTGGTTCAAGATCACTTGTAATATTCGTTATCCTGATTGCATCAAGGCGTTTGTCCTGAACCCTTGTTATTGGAACCGTAACGGTTTTTCCCGCAGCGATTAATGCTTCAATGAGTATGAAGGTTGCGACTTCACTTCGAAAACTCACATAGGCAAATATAGTTTTAGCCCGTGTAATTTCAGGAAGGCCGAGTAGGGTCTCGCATATGGCCTCTGAACGGCTAGATATTTCGTCTGCAGATAGTCCATTTCTGTTAGTAAGTGTTCTTTTACGAAGTTCCTTCGGGTCGATAGTCATGGTCTAAACCTTTACTGTTTGAAGTTAATAAGTTGGCTATAAACGCTGAATTATATAGAGATAGGTGGGAAAGCGGCTCATAAGTTTAAGCCTGTTAAACTCAAAGAGTCGAGCCCTTGACGGTTGGTCGAAGGTTAGAGGACTAAAATAGATCGATCCTTTCGCCTGCTGGTATGTTTGAGTATCCCTGATGAGTCTTTCGATCTCCCTGTAATGACCAGACGGCAGATTACCATCCATAATGAAGTTGGATGAGATTTCAAGGTCTGGGTATCTCATATTAAGTGTTTGTATGCGCTTAAAAGCATCCCGGACCATGCAGGTGGTTATTGGTTTGCCGAGTTGGTCGAGTGTGCTTTGATCAGGTGATTCAAGACCTATGTTAATATATATTTTGCCTGGTAACTTGTGCAGATCTTCAAAGAGTGATTCTGGTGCCTCGAGTAAAGATGTAGCGGAACCAAAGAGGAAACAATTGACGCCATCAAGATATGAGTTGTAAAGACCTAGTGTGGTGTATGCCTGCTTTAGGGCATAGATAATTGTTTTTGCGCTTGCCTGTAGTGCGTCGTGTTCTCCTAAATAGACGCTGTTGTAATTGGCCAGGTCTCTTCCATATAGAGTTTTCATCTGGTTAATTTGAGAGTCAATTTCCCTTAACTCTAATTCATGAAAAGCATGCCTGTTTTTTACCTTACAGAACTTGCACTTATATAAACACCCCCGGGAAATCATAATAGGGATGAGGTGATATTCGACATGTCTGGCATCAGGTGGCAGGACTGAAATATGTCCGTCAATTACATTGTGAAACTCATCTGCTTTACTTTTGAGGCGTCTCGGGTTGTTTTGTAAAACAGAGTTGAGAAAATCAGCATCTGTATGGTCATGTGGGTATTTTGCGGTACGAGAGGTCAGGATGGGATACCAATCTTTTGTAAGGTCTGCAATTTCAGGGGAACGAAATGGGTTCCCGCCAAGAATACTGTTACTGGAGTAGGTGAAATTGGGGAGGTAATATTCACCGGTTGCCTCAAATACGCCTGTATAGCCACCCGTTGAGTAGTATATCCAATCATCGCCCATGGTTCGTTTTAACCATTCATGGGGATGGCGCCAGGAGGCGCCTTTAGCCTTTATTCGTATAATTTCATGGTTGAGGTTGAAATGAAAAACATGGTTGTCGGTTTCAATTTCACTGTAGATTCCAGTATGAACCGGATACGATATTTTAGAAAAAGTTCTGCTCCCTTGAATATGTTTTACTACTATGGCTTTTGCTGGAAGGGTGGCTATTTTCATAGTGTTTTGTGAGATGAAAAAACTGGATCCACTGGTCGTATTATTCGCTTTAACGAAAGAGTCTTGATTGTAATCATTACAGGATAGAAGAGATATTGTCAAAGCAGTGTCTTACCATAAAAAAAACAATGCATCAATTAGGACGGTTAGCCTTGAAACATGTTGGAAATATACTGTATTTTGGGTTATACTAGCACTTTTTGTGGAAACATCAGTTGCCACCATGGTGGTGATAGAAGAGCTGACGCCAAAAATAATAATTTTGAACAACGGTGTGTGACTGTATAATATAGCAAATACAGTAGCTTAGCTGGTGAAGGATTCTAAACGCTTCATAAATATTGATTCATGGAGTGAAGACTCATCTTTACGGAGAAGTATATGGACGCGCAGATGACGGAAACCTTGGAGACGATATATGATAAATGTCTCGTCAATGAAGATAACATAATCACTGTTCTGCAGGAGATTCAAAAAGAGTTTGGCTATATACAAGAAGACGTCGTTCACTGGTTCGCTGAACGGTCGAACATCCCAGCATCAAAATACTATGGTGTTGTAACTTTCTATTCCCAGTTCCATCAAAACCCCCGTGGCAAAAATATCGTAACCGTCTGCTGCGGTACCGTCTGCCATGTTAAAGGCGCCTCTCGTATTATTTCCAAAGTTCAGGAAGATCTTAAGCTGAAAGAAGGTCAGGATACGACCAAAGACATGAACTTTACCTTAGAGCGTGTCAACTGTGTAGGTGCTTGCAGTATAGCACCCATAGTCCTCATTAACGAAAAGGTGCTTGGAAAAGTTACGCCAAGTAAAATGGTTAAGAGTCTTAAGGCATATAAGGATTAAACCATGAACAGCGAAATAGTAGTGAGTGTATGTATGGGTACCGGTGGCATCGCAGCTGGCGGTGACACGGTAATGGAGGCTTTTGAAAAAGAATTTGAAGAAGCTGGAGTTGCAAACGCGACTGTCAAAGAGCAATCACGTCTTCATAAGGTTGGATGTAGAGGGTTTTGCGCGCGGGATGTTCTGGTTGATATCTCTGTAAACGGTATAGTTTCCACCTACCAGTATATTCAAGCTGATATGGTGAAAAGACTGGTCAACGACCACTGTATTGGCAAAAGACCTGTGACCGACTGGCTGGTGGGAGATGATTACCATAATTTTCATGATTCACAGACGAAAATTGTACTTGGCGACCTGGGCAAGATAGACCCTGAATCAATAAACGAATATCTTAAAGTAGATGGATACAAAGCTGCTGAAAAGGCACTGACAACCCTTTCGCCTGTTGAAGTCATTGACACAGTGAAGGCGTCTGGACTTCGAGGTCGTGGAGGCGGTGGATTTCCAACAGGTGTGAAGTGGGGCTTTTGTGCGGCAAATGACTCCGATCAATATTACATAATATGCAATGCGGATGAAGGTGATCCCGGTGCATTTATGGATCGCTCGGTTGTTGAGGGTAACCCTCATGCTGTGATTGAAGGTATGATCATTGGTGCCTATGCTATTGGTGCAAGTATCGGATATGTTTATATTCGGGCAGAGTATCCTCTGGCGGTAGACCGGCTTCACAAAGCTATTAAGGATGCCAAAGAAAAAGGTTATCTCGGCGACAAACTTTTTGGTACGGATTTCAACTTTAAGATTAAGGTGAAACTCGGTGCAGGCGCCTTTGTCTGTGGCGAAGAGACTGCTCTTATTGCCTCTATTGAGGGTGAACGAGGGATGCCAAGGGCAAAACCACCGTTTCCCGCAAATAAAGGATTGTGGGCAAAGCCCACCATTATCAATAATGTTGAAACCCTTGCAAACCTCCCGCATATCTTAAATAAGGGCGCTGAATGGTATGCGTCAATTGGTTCTGAAAAGAGTAAGGGAACCAAGGTAATTGCACTTACCGGAAAGATCAGAAACACCGGACTTATCGAAATTCCTATGGGAATGCCTCTAAAAGACATCATCTTCAATATCGGTGGTGGAATTGAGGGTGACAAACTCTTTAAGGCGGTGCAGACCGGTGGCCCATCCGGTGGTTGTATTCCACAACAACATATTGACCTTCCTGTCCACTATGAGGGGCTCGCCTCCGTTGGTTCCATGATGGGTTCTGGTGGAATGGTTGTTTTGGATGAGACCGATTGTATGGTTAATATCTCAAAATTCTTCCTTGAATTCACCCAGTCTGAGTCGTGTGGTAAATGTGTTCCATGCCGTTTAGGCACGAAACGACTTCTTGAAATTCTCACCAGAATCACTGAGGGTGATGGCAAAGAGGGTGATATCGAACTGCTTCAGGAACTTGCAGAAGACGTTCGGGATTCCAGTCTCTGTGGGCTCGGTATGTCTGCACCTAATCCTGTATTGAGCACTATTAAATACTTCCGTCATGAATACGAAGCACATATCAAACATAAAAAATGTCCTGCAAAGGTGTGTAATAAGCTGCTGACCTTTTTCATCCGTGAAGACATGTGCGTTGGTTGTGGGATGTGTGTGAGAGCATGTTCCGTCAATGCTATTACAGGCGAGAAAAAGCAACCACATAAGATTGATAATAAAATCTGTATTCAGTGTGGATCGTGTTTTGATGCGTGTAAATTTAGCGCCGTACTTAAGGAGTAGTTGCCATGTTAAATCTCAATATTGATGGAAAAGATGTCTCAGTTGCACCGGGAACCACAGTATTAGAAGCAGCACAACACATTGGTATCGAAGTGCCGACGCTTTGTCATGATGCACGGCTAAAGCCTTTTGGTGCATGTAGATTGTGCATTGTCGAAATAACTGGAATGCCAAAGCCGGTGACCTCATGTACCACTCCTGCAACTGATGGAATGGTAGTCAAAACAAACAGCGAACGACTCTATAGGCTTCGGAAGACAACCGTTGAACTACTACTCTCTGATCATCCAAATGACTGTATGGTTTGTGGTAGTTCAGGGGATTGCACCTTGCAGGAACTTGCATATCTCTATGGAATTCGTGAGAACCGATTTGTTGGTGAAGTGCGTGAGCACAAGAGAGTCGACCACAATCCGTTTATTACAAGGGACCAAAATAAATGTGTCATGTGTGGCCTCTGTGTACGGGTATGTGATGAGGTTCAGGGTGTAGGTGCAATTGGTTACGCAGAAAGAGGGTTTGAGGCTAAGGTTATAACACCATTTGGACACGATCTCGATTGTGAGTTTTGTGGTCAGTGTGTTTCGGTATGTCCTACAGGTGCACTGTCAGGCAGTATATGGGCAGGAAAACCACGGTCTGAAGGTGTTGTGAAGACTGATACCACATGTACTTACTGTGGTTGTGGTTGTAATATCACTCTTAGTAGCCATGGAAATAAGGTGATTCGGGTTGATTCAAAAGCGGATAATCATAATCGTGGCTGGTTATGTGTGAAGGGACGATTTGGCTTTGAATTTATCAACAGCAATGAGCGTCTTACAACCCCTCTTATTCGCAAGGAAAAGGGTGGTGCGTTTGAAAAAGCAACATGGGATGAGGCTCTGACGCTGATTGCAGATAAGCTTTCTGCAATAAAAACTAAAAATGGAGCCGACAGTGTTGCTGGCCTCGCATCTGCACGTTGTACCAATGAAGAAAATTACCTTTTCCAAAAACTATTCAGGGTTGGCCTTGGTACGAATAACGTAGATCACTGCGCACGTTACTGACACAGTGCTACCGTGGCCGGGCTGGCCGCAAAATTTGGTTCTGGTGCAATGACCAACTCTGTAGCAGGAATTGCTGATAATGATGCAATCTTTGTCATAGGTTCTAATACTACCGAAAATCATCCGATCATTGCTTTGCGGATGAAAGAGGCTGTAGCAAAAGGAGCAAAGCTCATCGTTGCTGATCCTCGTAAAATTCCACTGGTCAAATTTGCAACCCTCTGGTTGCGTCATAGGCCTGGGACGGATTCTGTTCTGTTGAACTCAATTATGAACGCAATCTTAGCTCAAGGACTTGAGGACAAGGCGTTTATAAACGAAAAAACAGAAGGATACAAAGCATTCCTACAATCACTCGAGTCTTTTACGCCTGAATATGGTGAAGAGATAACAGGGGTTCCAGCTAAAGACATTATCGAAGCTGCACGCATTTATGGCTCAGCTGGCAGTGCGGGGATTTATTACGCTATGGGGATCACCCAACACGTGATGGGGACCAATAATGTTTCTGCTGTTGGAAATATCGCAATGCTTACTGGAAATCTTGGCAAAAAAGCATGTGGTGTAAATCCTTTGCGAGGCCAAAATAACGTACAGGGTGCATGTGATATGGGGGGGCTGCCAAATGTGTATCCCGGGTATCAGAAAGTTGATGATCCTGCCGTACAGGAAAAGTTTGAAAAGGCCTGGTGTACACCTCTCTCAGCTAAAATAGGTCTACCTGCCACTGAAATGACAGGAGCCATGCTGGATGGTAGTTTGAAGGGTATGTACATTTTTGGTGAAAATCCAGCCATGAGTGATCCCAACACAACCCACTCTGTTGCCGCGTTTAAAAGTCTTGAGTTCCTCGTTGTTCAGGATATCTTCATGACAGAAACAGCGCAACTGGCTGATGTCGTTTTGCCGAGCGCTTCGTTTGCAGAAAAAGATGGTACCTTTACCTGCTCTGAACGACGAGTGCAAAGAATAAGAAAGGCAGTAAATGCTCCTGGACAGGCCTTGTCTGATCTTACAATCATCGATCAGCTATACAAGAGGATTGCAGGAGAAGGGGATCTTACTCAAATAGCAGAACCTGCAGATGTGTTTGCAGAGATTGGAAGTGTATGGCCAGGTATTGCTGGTATAAACTATCGGCGGTTAGAGCAAGATAGCCTGCAATGGCCATGTCCAACGGAAGATCATCCTGGTACCGAATTTCTTTTTAAAGATGGTTTTAACACGCCAAGTGGAAAAGCCCTGTTTACACCGGTTCCTTTCGTGGCCTCTAAAGAACTTCCGGATAAGGATTATCCCTATGTTCTTACAACCGGACGACAGCTTTTTCACTACCATACAGGCACCATGACGAGGCGTTCAACAGGTCTTAACCGTGTTGCTCCTGAGGCATTTGTTGAGGTTAATCCTGCGGATGCCGAAGTTCTTGGAGTGAGCAGCGGTGAACTACTCACGGTAACTTCACGACGTGGTGAGATCAAGCTAAAGGCAAAGGTGTCTAAGATAGTACCTCCTAATGTTGTTTTCATACCGTTTCATTACAGTGAAGCGGCGGCAAACCTACTAACAAGTGATGCTATGGATCCAGTATGTAAGATCATGGAGGCTAAGGTTTGTGCCGTTAAAATAGAAAAACGATAGTTCTCTATGTAATCAAATGCATTCTATTGGGTGGGCTATGGTCGTTCTATGAATATGTTGTACCTAAGCGGGGGACTGGTAATCATTCTCCCGTTTTTTTCCGATTATATTTTTCTGCTGGAGAGGATATGTCTGAATTAATAGAGGTAAAATCAGAACACGAGGTCCTTTCTCTTTGTGAATCGGTCATTATTGTTCCTGAAATTGCTATTAAGGAACCAGGCTATATTCAGGTTTTTACGACAAAAAACAGTGCTCATGCCAAGCACGAATACCATGCCATGGCGCAGATGGCATACTTTCAGTACCAAGACGATGAGCTTGATATACGTGAGGTGAACAGTACTATAACTGTTGTCACAAAAGAGGAACGTGTTACTTTGGAGGGTGGGCTGGTTTTAAGCAGGCAACCATCCGGAGAGTTTTTTGCCTTTGTACATCAATTGCAAAATAAAAAGAAGCTTCTCGAAACAGGGTACAGGTATTGTACCCGGTGGGTTCGGTTAGATATATAATGGGAATCAAACGATGAACGCTAGTGAGGTGTAATAGTGGTTGATAATAGCGCAGTGATTAAACAGCGGTTGATTGTTTTTCAGCAGAATGGAAGTGGTCAGCTGAAAATCGATGGTCTAAGGAAATATGGAGAGCAGTATTTTGAGATGACGATTGTTGATATCGATGAGGTGTTACCTCTCGTCTTAGATGATACCACTGCTTATCTGCCGACAGAATTAGACTACGATCTGGTGCTTGATTTTTTAAAACATAATGATATTTCCACCGATCTTGCGGCTCTATGTCACAAAAAAGGCATTCCGGTTATAGGGTCTGGGAAGAAACTTCCTGGACAAGGTGCGATAACGCCACCTACCTGTTGCGGTTTACCCCGCCTGGAAGGGATAGGTCATTACGGTAATTTTTTTGGAGCCCCTGAGTTTACAGTTGAAGTTGAAGAGGGGCTGGTAAAAAATGTTACAGTGGTTCGTGGAGCACCCTGTGGCGCTACCTGGGAAGTAGCAAAACGTCTTATTGGACATCCCGTGGAAGACGCCGCCCGGAAGATTGGTCTTGAAACACAATTTTACTGCTATGCAGACCCCAGCGGCTGGGATCCGATCTATGGTAAAAGCCCAGTACATTTTGCAGGAAAGATACACGACAAGCAGTTGCAAAAAGCAATTAAGGCGATTGACGCTGTGTTGCAGGAAAGTTAATCAACTTGTGTGAACTCATCTAACGAAAAAAAGCCGTTCTCACGATAGAGAACGGCTTTTTTGTATCACCAGTTTTTATTCCAAACTTCAAAATATCCATGGGGTTTGACGCAAGCGGGACATTTGTCCGGAGGTGTTTCACCTTCATGGTGGTAACCACATCCAAGACATTTCCAGGTGACGGCACCATCTCTTTTAAAGACACGTCCTGTCACAATGTTATCAGCAAGTTCCCTAAACATTAATTCATGACATTTTTCAGAGACATTAATGGCATGAAAGGTGTCAGCAGCCCTTGCAAATCCTTCTTCTTCAGCTGTTTTTGCAAAGACGGCATAGAGCTCGTCGTGCACATATAATTCCAATTCAGCTGATTGAAGAAGGTTCGAGTGGGTGTCTTCAATTACACCGGCGGGAAAAGTACCAGAAATTTCTAGTTTTCCTCCGTTGAAAAATTTGAAAAAGCGCAACGCATGTTCATATTCCTGTTCGGCGGTTTCATCAAATAACCTTGCAATCTGGATAAGACCATCGTCTTTTGCCTGGGTTGCAAAGAAATCATATCGCGTTCGCGCCTGAGTCTCAGCCGAATAGGAGAGGAGTATGTTTCGTGCCGTTTGGCTTTCACGAAATTTGACCATAATAGACTCGTCTATTCTTCAATATTTATGGCATCAGCACCACATTCGGATGCAGCTTGCCGAACTATCACTTCCAGGTGAGCAGGAATGACGTCTTCTTTAACGATAGAAAGGAGCTGGTCTTCATCGTATTCAAAAACCTCAGGACATAATTTGTTACAGTTCCTATCACCCATACATTGTTTTGAGATAGTTGCTTTCATTATTTCTCCTTTATTTGTTGAATAAACCACATGTTATATGTGGATTGTACCTCAGTGAAAATCCAGGCCACCTTCTAATTTTTCAAGGTACCCTTAAGGATGTGCTGTCTATTCATATATCAGCTAATCAAGGCCATGGGACGCTTTAAGCACACTGTATGGAATATCGATGTACTCGAGTGTCTTCCCGGTCTTTGTCCAACCATTTTGATGAAATAGTCGAGCGAAGTTGAGAGAGACGCCTGCATAGAGAAAGCGCTCGTCATCTTCTTCGTCGTCGTCATACCCCCTTGTGTAATAACCAGCAGACAATTCGAGGTATTTTAACATTGTGTTTTCAATGGAGTCAAAACCATCTAGTTTGAGAACCATAGAATAGTATTGGTTGGAGTAGTCATCGAAAATCCCGTTTATATCGACATTAAAAACATATTCAACACGAAAATCAATTTTACGATCGAGTCCCGGGTATCTTTCCATCAGCACAGAGGTGAGAGCTCCAGCGGTGTTCATCGCCATGTCTTCCCAGGAAAAACCTTGGGTTTCACTCGTCGCATCAGCCATTTCCATGAATGCCTGAACGCCCCATGCGGACCATGCGGCGTAGGTGCTCGCTCTCCTGGAGTCGTACCCCCAATGTTTATACAGACCTGTTAGTGCATCAGAAAACGTATAGGTAGCCCAGAAGTGCCCAGCTTTATCGGCACCACCATATTTAGAGTCCTGCTCAAACCAACCTTCATCAGCATCGTGCCAACTAGCAGAGCCGTAATCCCATTCAGCAAGTCCCCATATTCCAATGAGAGAGGCAGCAATGACATTGGTGTAGAGCAGTTTTTTTTCTTTGGGTTGACTGGTCCACCAGCCGACATCACTTGTTGTCTCTGTTAAGGTGTTGCTTGTTGTTACCGGAGTGGTCTCTATAGCGGAAGTGGGGGTACTTTGAGCATACACAGAGGATGTTACCAGTGAGCAACACAGTGCAGACGTCAGAACAGCTGCACGAGTTATTTTTATTGATTTCATAGAAATTTTCAAAAAGAATTTATAGGGAATAGGCAAGGTATATAATCTACTGAACCTGGTTACATTTTTTTACATAACGTCGCAGTGATACTACAGTTTGTTATCTCTCGTCAAGAGCTTGTTGAGGGATTAGGTACTCAAGGGGATTACGGTGAAAGAGGTGGATACTTTTTGTGTTTTGGCTGTAGTAAATACTGGCTTTGTTTAGAGGAGGAGAGATGATGGGAAAATTTATAAATGATATGGAAATTTCTTCTCTACTGGATGGGAATAACCGATTGTGCTGTTGTCCTGCATCATTTGCTGTGAGTTCCGATCAAACGTTGTTGAGGGATGTTTGAAAACAGTCCGATGGATATTCGTTGTTTTTGTACGGCATACCGGAAAGACCCTCCTTGTATCTGAAAAAGCGAAAGTATTACAGTGTAGTACGGGGTGTATCATATTGACTTTATAACATAAAAAAGCAGTTTTTTTGGTCCAAATATTGCTCTATAGAAACCAGTCGTGAAATACTAAAAGAAAGAGTGTTTCTCGATTTTTATTTTCCTTTATTATGTTCATATGCACGATTCATCAGTCGGCTGTATCACTTGTTCTCTTCTTTAAAGGACAGAAAAATGAATAATTACCAATCGATACCAATTTATTTTAAATTCCCCTGTTAAGGCCTCTGATGAAGTGCACAGTGTCGTTGGAGGCCTCCCCAATAACCTAACTGCTCCATTCATGTACGTGAGTAAATTGATTTTATAGATTTTCAATAATATATGCTGAGGGGGGAAGTATGAAGCAATATCATTTGAGAAATAATACTAAATCACTGTTCTGTACTAAATGTATCATTGGATTGTTTGTTGTTGGAGTGATGTTTGTAAATGGAAGAGATAGCATGGCTGCTACTGTGTACTATTCAACGACTCATGTCTTTAGCATAGATGATGTTCAGGGAGGTTTCGATGGATCGACCTACGGTCCGAATGGTGTAATCCAGGTTCCTGAAATTATCTGTGGAATTGAGTCTGATTGTCCTGGAGATGCGATGCAGCCGATTGATGATTCGTCCGGTATAACCCTATATCCAGTGGACAGTGAGTTTGGTTTTTATGTAGAGGATTTTGTCGGAGCTGCTCAGAAGACAAGAGATGGTGATTATGCTGAAGGTTGGGTTGGAAATATAGAATCCAGTGATGGTATCATTGGTATTCGGGTGTCCAATGCTGCAACGGACAGCTTTAAGGTTCCGTATCCATTGGGTAATTGGTGTGCAGGGCTAGGCGGTAATAAAGTGAAATGTTGCTCAGAACATTATGTTGTGATGGAACACGTAAAAACCTGCAATGAAACCAACCCATATTATTTTTACGATTTCGATAAAGGTCAGCAGAGGGAGTTGATTGATCCTGATACCGGTCAGCCTATGGCTGATGATGAAGGTGTGCCACTGGGTTTAACTTGTGAAGAAGGCAAATTGGACAATACACTCTATCAAATTAAAAAAGGAGTATTAGGTGCAGACCTTCTTCTCCCAGATTCAGATGGCAATCCGGTTATGATAGCCAATGAGTCCTATGTACTCAATGATATTGCTGCGAGCAAGGATTACTCCATAACCAAAAAAGATGATGGCAAGGCCTTATACCGGTTTGGTAGTATGATAAAGAGGCCAAATGATATTCGTTTGTATGCAAGAATGCCACTACCACAGGAGTGGAAGGACGATCCAGGATTAGCCTTCTCAGTATCCCGTGCTGAATTGCATGTTGATCATCTTATTACAAATAACCCCAACGACCAGATCCGCCCGGAAGATATGGAAAATGAAGGGGCTACTGGACGGCTGCCTCAGGTTATAACTGGTGAAGGTGATTATGCGGGAGTGTGGTTTTCAGCTAAAGACTGTTATGAAGGAGATGGTGATTTTATTGCTGCAGGAACATTATATAAAGATTCAGGTTATGAAATTCCAGTAGGCTCAGTCTTAATGGGTGACGCTGTGGTGCCTTATCCTACTGAATTAGCTAGTGATTTCCTAGTGCCTTATTCTGAGGATCTTCAGGAAGGTTTTACCAATGCCTGGTATACAACCACAGATCGTGATCCTTTTGAGCCTGATCTTGTCTCAGGAATTGGTCCTCGTTGGCGCCTAAAGGCGAACAAGTTTGGACAAGATTTACCAGGTCTCGAAATACCTTCAGTTGAGTGTATGGCTACACCGTACACCTCAAAATTTAAAAAGTATGAGGTTGGTGTTTCTACGACCACAATTATAAATCTGCTCGATGCTGAAGGAACATTGCCTGCTGAGCGTCCACTTGACACCAGTTTGGGTTGGATGGGGGGAATAAGTAATGGTATTAACGAACTCGCAATTGAGGGTCTTTCGATTAATGGTCTGCCGTTGACTGATGATTTCGACCTTGCTGTTTACGTTAAAGGCGATCGGAAGAGTACAGCAGTCTATAATGCAACACTGATTATAGAATATGAAGGTTCTGGTACATACCCGGACACACCTTCTTCTGAGGGGTCCTTTGATCTCGATCTAGTTAGCTTTAAAGTGCCTAAAAAAATATTTTCAGGAATGACCAAGAATCTAAGGACAGAGATCTCAAATTTAGGACCTGATGTGGCCCGCGGCGTGATTGAATTTACGGGTGAGGGGGTTGGCGATGTTATCTCGGAAAGTTACGAGGTAGCACCTGGGGATTCGGTTAGAATTGTCACACCATGGGAGGCTCCATGGGTTATTGGTGGCGATATCTCTGTCTTATTGACTGCAACTATAATTGCTGATGGAGATGAAAACCTCGAAAACAACAGTGAGGACGGAACGGTATTGGTTAGAGCTACTAAAGAATAGGTGATTAGCTGACCTTGTAGAGTTGAACGCTAAGGTGCCAGCCGGATTGCTTTTTTGTAAGCCGGCTGGCAGAGGATAAAAGAGGCGCAAACATGATTAAAATCAAGGCTATCTTTTTGTTACCTGGTCTGTTTTTCGTTTTTTTCCTTACAAGTCAGGTTGTCGCGAAACAGCAGTCAGGTCAACATTCAGGTCATAGGCAGTTTTCTAATCCGAATCGCATAAGTTCTGTCGGTACAGATGAAAAGAGCAATGCTTTTTTTATTGCGGTTCGTAAGGGTGACATTGATGTAATGAAAGACCTGCTGGCAACCGGAACGAGTATCCACATAAGAAACAGTCATAAACGTACCGCGCTTATGGAAGCGTCTTTTCATAACCAGAAAGAAATCGTCTCTTGGTTGCTTCATAAGGGCGTTGACCCTAACGCTGAGGATGAGCAAAAGAGAACAGCTCTCATGTTCGCTATACGTAATAACAATGTTGATATTACAAAAGAGCTGCTCAACTTCGGGGCGGATCCAGCTCTTGTTGATGCCGAAGGGCATAATGGTCTTTTCTGGTCAGCCGGTAGTGGAAATCAAGAGATATTGCGCCTTTTCATTCACAGAGATATGGATGTGAATCGTCGGGATAACAGAGGGCTGAGTCCGTTGTTGTTGGCGTTGGCAAGTGGGCAGGATAATACAGCTCAATTACTTATCGAAAATGGTGCAGATATCAATGTGAAGCTCCCTAAAAGTCTTGAAACTCCACTTACTCTTGCCGCACGTTTTTCCGAAATTGGCATTGTAGAGATGCTCATTGAGAAGGGAGCGGATGTAAATCTAGGTAATAGTGGCCGTGTTACTCCGCTCATGGTGGCCTGTACCCGGGGGGATATCGGTTTAATCGGGTTATTACTTGCTAAAGGATCCGATACAAACGCAAAAAGTATCACCGGTTGGACACCTCTCACATATGCCATTAATAAAAAACACCATTCGGTTGTAAAACTTTTAATAGAACATGGTGCAAAGTTGGATGACACTGATTCGAGGGGAACTACTCCTTTGATGCTAGCGTCCGCAATAGGTGATGGTCGCTCCGTAAACATCCTTATCCAGTCTGGTGCACAAATAGATCTTCAGGATAAGAGAGGCTTTACCGCGTTAATGGCTTCGGCTTCAAAAGGACATAATGAGATAGTGCGAGATCTGCTTAAACATAGTGCTAGTCTTGAGACCGTCGATGTGAAGGGGAGATCGGCTCTTGATTGGGCTGTCAGTAAAAAACAGGATGTTACGGCTTCAATATTGCGCAACAAAACGCCTCAAAATGGGGGATAGAACAGAAGACTTTTGTTTGTATGAGACAAGTGTTGTCTTATAGATAAACTGAGACGTAAACAATAAATATTGCATGTTGGTTTTAATATTATTTCCTGAGGGGGAGTTATGAAGAGAGCCATCAATTTAACAGTATTTCTTTGGTTAATAGTAGCTGTTTTGATCGGTTTTTCAACGCATGTGCAGGCAGGTATTAGAGGAAGTAAACACGATTTCAGCGATTCGAATTGGGCAAACGGTCAGATTTGTCTACCCTGTCACGCTCCGCATACTGGTTCTAAGGTTGCCAGTGTACCTCTTTGGAACCATGAACTTTCAACAGCAACCTACACTCTTTACAGCAGCCCAACCCTGGATGCTGTTCCCGGACAGCCTGCTGGGATATCAAAACTATGCCTTTCCTGTCATGACGGCACCGTCGCTATAGATTCTTTTGGAGGACATAACGGCTCGCATTCGGGGCAGGGATCGGGAGGCCTTGTGGGCACGCAATTTATCTCTGGGTCAAAACTTTCAGGGACTGATTTGAGTGATGATCATCCATGATGCCCACGGGTCTGCTTATAAACAACATCTTTTAGCAAAACCTATGGACCTCTGTCTTAAATGCCATAGTCAGGAGGTAATTGATGATAAAGGGAAATCGTTGGCGAATATTGATGAACTGTTAGTGAGCAATAAGATGCATCATGGTCCGATCAAGGATAAGAACTGTTCTGGATGTCACAGCCCCCACGGCAGTAATTATTACAGAATGCTTCTTGCTGAGTATCCCAAGGAGTTTTATACGACAAGATTTAATAAAGACGATTACAACCTCTGTTTTTTATGCCATGACTCAAGGCTATTGGATGAAAAAGAAACGACAAAACTCACAAAATTTCGAGACGGTAGTAAAAATTTACATTATTTGCATGTGAATAGATCTGAAAAAGGTCGCACATGCAGAGCTTGTCACGAAGTACATGCCTCAAATAACTACAATCACATCAGGGAGGCTGTACCATTTGGAAAAATTAACTGGATGCTCCATCTGATGTTTGAACCACTATACGTAAATAAAAAGACAGGCCTCGTATGTGACGAATTAAATAGTGACGGCACTCAGAACGGAGGATCGTGTATCGCCTGCCATAACAGAAAATTCTATGATAATTCTATAACTAAATAGCATATAGTATCTTCCTTAAAATAACTCATATACTAGAGAATATTAAGAATCCTCGAGGGGGAGAAGAATAGTAAAAGTAGATCCTTTGCCTATTTCACTTTCCACCGTAATGCTGCCGTGGTGTGATTCAACAATGGACTTTACAATGGCAAGTCCCAGGCCCGTGCCATATATTTCTCTGGTTGTGGCATTTTTTACCCGGTAAAAACGAGTAAATATATTTTTGAGATCTTCTTTCTCCATTCCAAAACCATTATCTTTCACCTTGATTTTCAGGTACTCATTTTCACGTTCTGTACTTATGGTTACTGCTGTATCTGCTGGTGAGTATTTAATTGCATTGGTGATAAGGTTGGAAAATATTTCTTCTATATTTTGCTGGTTAGCAAGGATTGGGGGAAGATCGTCTGAAAGTGCGAGTTCAATGGAGATATTGTTTTTATCTGCATATGGTGCATGAAAAATTTGCTGGTCTCGTAAGAGTTGCGTCAAATCAACCATTTCTTTTTCATGGGCAATTAAACCAGATTCAATACGGGATAAGTCAAGGAGTTCAGAGACCAGATTATTAAGGTTCAAAATTTTACCAGATGCACGTTCGAGTATTTCCCGTTGTTTGTCTGTAACATCTCCAGCCAAACCATCCATAATGATTTTGAGTTGCATTAAAAGGGAATTCATTGGACTCCTGATCTCATGGGATACCATGGAGACGAAATCTGACTTCATCTGATCTACCTTTTTTAGTGCTGTAATATCATGTAAGACAGTGATAGTGCCGAGGTTGTTGCCCGATTTACTGCGAAAGGGACTACATCTGCTGCTATAAAATTTTTCGCCGTTATCACCTTGAATAGTTAATTCACTGGTTAGTTCAGCAAATGTTGCAGGAGTCATGGCCAGGGTTTCATCAATGGCATTCAATAGTTCCTTACTTTCTATAACGCTGGAAACACTTCGACCAATAACATCTTCGCCGTGGTAACCCATCATATGTAAAAAAGCGCGGTTTGCCTGAACGATGAGTTTGTTGCTGTCTGTTGTGATGACACCTTCTGCGAGTCGGTTAACCATGACACGTAATCTGGATTTTGACTCAGCTATATCCTGGAGGGCGTTTGTGTATTGTAAAGACTTATCTACAACTGCGCGCAGTTGGTCGGGGGTAAACGGTTTAGGGATAAAATCAAATGCCCCTTTTTTCATTGCTTCAATGGAATGTTCCAGGGTTGCATAGCCAGTAATTACTATAACGACGGTGTCAGGGTGGTTTTTTCGGACTTCTGAAAGGACATCAAATCCAGATATTGTCGGCATCATGAGATCGACAAGGACGATATCAAAATTATGTTTACCTATCATCTCAAGACCCTGTTCGCCGTCTGGAGCGGATGAAACTTCAAAACCGCGGTCTGCTAAAACGAGGGTACAAGCATCGCGAATACGTGCTTCATCGTCAATGACAAGAATACTCGCATGATAGGATTTGCTGACTGGATCTAGTGTTGCCATCTATGGATTCCTTGGGAGAAGAGTTGACAAAAGACAACCACAGGTCGCCTCGAATTTGAACAAATATTGTTATTATTCAAGATACCCTACACATAAAAATGTTTTGAAGATTGATCGCAAATCAGTCTAAAAGTAATTGATGTTTGGGACAAAACCAAGATCTATTTATGATTGGTAACAGGGATTACAATGAGATGAAAGAGCAACACGCTTGATAGATCAGATTTTTGAATCTGTAGTATACAGCGTTGCTGTATCGCTATAGGAATGAAGATTAGGTATTGTTTTGTAATAACAACAGCGTAAACAATGTGGAAGTTTTATCTGACATTGGTTAAGAAAAACTAATGACAGTTATCATTAAAATAGATAAAAAGAGAGGGGATTAAAAAAAAGCTATCATAACCCTATATATTTATTATAATGCCTATTGATCAAATCCTTTACCCGTACGGTGAAAAGCAACTCTAGTGCATGCCCGTCGTAGTTGGCCGCAAGTCACACTGTTTAGGCCAGTTATAGATCGGGGCCAATCTAATGGAGGATCTTTACGTGACCAGGATGACCCCTCAGCAGGAAAATAGCGATAAAATCGGCTCCGTTTTAGTCGTAGGTTCTGGAATAGGGGGGATGCAAGCAGCCCTCGATCTTGCCAACAGTGGATTTATGGTTCATATGATCAACGATGAACCTTCTATTGGTGGAACTATGTCGCGGCTTGACAAGACGTTTCCTACTGGTGATTGTGCAATGTGTATGATCTCCCCTCGCATGGTTGAGTCCAGCCGACACCCTGATATACAATTACATACAATGTCTGAAGTGCTCGCAATTGATGGGCATGAGGGTAATTTTGTTGCCAAAATCAATCAGCGGGCCCGTTATGTAGATGCGGATAAATGTACTGGTTGTGGCGCCTGTGAACCTGCGTGTCCCTCAAAGGTTTTTGACTCTTTTAACCAAGGGCTCAATAAACGTAAGGCAATCTATGCTCTTTTCCCCCAGGCTGTTCCTAATACCCGGGCCATTGACCCAAAACATTGTCTCTATCTGACGAAGAACGTATGTCGTAAATGTGAAAAAGCCTGTGATGCAGGTGCAATAAACTTTGCCGATACAGATAGAGAGGTCAGTCTCCACGTTGGCTCTGTGATATTGACCCCAGGGCTTGCCACCTATAAACCTGAAATTCGAAAAGAATTTGGTTTTGGCCAACATAAAAACGTTGTTACGTCCCTTCAATTTGAACGATTACTGTCCGCGTCTGGTCCATGTTCTGGAGAGGTAACCCGGCCATCGGATGGGGCCCATCCAAAACGTCTTGCCTGGATACAGTGTGTTGGATCACGGAATGGCCACAATGCGAATCCCTGGTGTTCATCTGTCTGTTGCATGTATGCTGCAAAGCAATCAATTATAGCAAAGGAACATGATCCCGAGGTGCAGTCCACGGTTTTTTATATGGAACTGAGGGCCTTTGGAAAGGACTTTGATAAGTATATTGAAAAGGCAAAAAACGATGCCGAGGTCGTCTACAAAAGAGCAATGGTCTCTGAAGTCATAGAAGACCCGGAAACGAGAAACCTTCTTATCCACTCCGTTGGAGATGATGGGAAGCTGGTTAATGAAGAATTCGATATGGTGATTCTCTCTATCGGGTTTGAACCCAGAGAAGATGCACGTGAATTTTCTGAAATATTTGGTATTTCTGCTGATGAATATGGCTTTGCCAAGACGTCAAAACTACGTCCGGTAGAGACCTCCAGAGACGGTATATATGTAGCAGGCAACTATCAGGGACCAAAAGATATTCCTGAAACAGTTATTCAGGGATCGGGGGCCGCAGCTGAGGCCATGGCTCTTTTAGGAAGTAAACGTGGAAGTGAGGTGATTGAGGTTGTGCTCCCAGACGAAAGAGATACAACGGGTGAGGAGCCAAGGATTGGCGTTATTGTTTGCCATTGTGGTACCAATATCGCTGGCACTGTTGATGTCGCAAAGGTTGCAGAAATAGCTGCGGGAGAGCCTGGAGTCACCCATTCAGAGACTATTATCTATGCCTGTGCACCTGACGGCCAACAGAAAATTCGTGATCTCATAGAGGAAAAGCAACTCAACCGCGTAGTAGTGGCCTCATGCACCCCCCGTACCCATGGACCGCTGTTCATGGATACTATTCGTGAAGTTGGGCTCAATAAGTTTTTGTTTGAACTTGCTGATATTCGCGAGCAATGCTCGTGGTGTCATATGAATGACAAGGAAAATGCCACGACTAAGGCCATTGAAATTGTCAATATGAACATAGCCAAAACTCGGAATCTGGTGCCAGTAACTACTGCATCAGTAGGAGTAGACCATACGGCTTTAGTTATTGGCGGCGGCATTGCTGGGATGAATGCCTCACTGTCTCTTGCTGCACAGGGGTATGGAGTACATCTGGTTGAAAGAAAGGGTGAGCTCGGCGGGTTACTCAAAAAGGTCTATACCACAATAGATGGTGATGATGTTCAGGAATACCTTACAGGTATTATAAGAAAGGTTACTGCACATTCGGCCATTACTGTTCATCTGGACACTGCTGTCTCTAAGATTGATGGCTTTGTAGGAAATTTTGAAACCCGACTTGAAAATGGGGAAACCCTGCCCCATGGGGGATTGCTTGTTGCCGTCGGCGGGGTTGAGTATGAGCCTGTTGAATATGGTTACGCCGATTCCGACAGGGTTATAACGCAGCGAGAATTGGAATCAAAATTACATCATAATGGTCCTGAAAATGGAGCCACCTATGTGATGATTCAGTGTGTAGGTTCAAGAGAGGATCCTGATAATTATTGTTCTCGTATCTGTTGTCAGGATGCCCTTAAAAATGCCATTGCGATTAAGGAAAAAAGTCCCGATGCAAGAGTCATAGTACTCTACAGAGATATGAGGTCCTATGGGTTAAAAGAAGCTTACTACAGACAGGCAAGAGACCTCGGAGTCCTCTTCTTCCTTTATACTCCTGACTTGAAACCTCAGACTGAGATAATTGGTGATAAGGTACAGGTCACATTTCTTTCCACTGTACTCGGCAAAGATATGCAAGTTGATGCGGATTACCTTGTGCTATCAACTGGTCTCAGACCGCAACCTGATGGGGATGAATTTGCCAAAAAGTTAAAACTGACGTGCAATATTGACGGTTTTCTCCTTGAAGCCCACGTCAAATTACGTCCTGTTGATTTCCCAAGTGAAGGTTTTTTCCTCGCAGGTCTTGCCCATGCACCTAAAAATCTGGAAGAAACAATAAGCCAGTCCCTTGCAGCAGCAGGACGAGTTGGAGCTCTCTTATCCAATGAAAAGCTGAGCGTTTCAGGCGTCATTTCAAAACACAACCGTGATATTTGTATGTCATGTCTGGCATGTGTGCAGAAATGTCCGTTTGGAGCACCTTTTATCGATGAAGATGGACGGGTGAGCCATAATGAGGTGAAATGTACCGGTTGTGGTATCTGTGCCGGAGTGTGTCCGGCAAAGGCCTATCAAGTAAATTATTTTCGTGATGATCAGCTTTTGGCCATGATCGATTCCGTCACTGAAAATTAAAAAGTTTTTTTAATACTATTTGTCGTAAAAAAAATCCAATTCTTCTGGTAGCATAAGTTAACCGAAAGGATAAAAGTATGACACATGAAGAAGAAGTAAAAGATGGAGTTGTGAGTCCTGAAAAACAGCAGGAAATTCCCGATGGATGGAAGGCAAACATTATTGCTTTTGCCTGTCATTATTGTGCTTTTGCGGCTGCAGACCTTGCTGGTGTTATGCGTCTGTCGTACCCGTCAAATGTGAAAGTTATACGCCTGCCGTGTACTGGGAAACTTGACCAGATCTATCTACTGCGAGCCTTTGAAAGGGGGGTGGATGGCGTTTTTGCAGCGGGATGACTTGAGGGCCAATGTCATTTCCTGGAAGGAAATTTGAATGCGGTAAAAAGAGTTGCAAAGGTAAAGGGCTATCTCAATATAGTGGGTATTGATCCACAAAGAGTAGAGTTCTATAATTTGTCTGCAGCCCAGGGACCAAGGTGGGCCGAAATCTGTACCGAATTTACTGAACGCATCAACGCTCTTGGGCCATCTCCTTTATGGATCGCCCTGCAGAAGAAAAAAGCAAACGCAAATATTGAAACACAGGCTGCCTAAACATAACAATATCGATAGGGCAGAAACAGGGTATTTGGACAAGGAGCAATAAGACTATGATTGTCGGAGAACAAAAACCTTTTGACGAAATATGGGAAATGGTCAAAGACCATAAACAGATCACCGTATTCGGATGTAATACCTGCGTGTCAGTCTGCCATCAGGGTGGCAATAAAGAAGCCGAAATTCTGGCATCTTTGCTAAGGATGAGGGCAATTACGGAAGAGCTTGATATTGTCATCAAAGATGGTGGTATTGAACGTCAGTGCGAGCACCTGTTTTTTGAAAAGGTAAACGACGAACTTGAAGGTTCTGAATCTGTATTGAGTCTTGCCTGTGGCATAGGGGTACAGTTCATAGCTGCCAAATACCCAACTCTTCCCGTTTATCCCGCACTGAACACCACATTTTTGGGGGACGTACAAGCAGATGGGTCGTTTACTGAGAAATGCCAGGCCTGTGGAGATTGCATGCTTGGTATTACTGGAGGAATATGTCCTGTAAGTCGCTGCTGTAAAAGAATTTTCAATGGCCCTTGCGGTGGCTCAACCAACGGCAAATGTGAAATCTCAAAAGATATTGACTGTGCCTGGCAACTTGTGGTCGATAGACTTGAGGCACTTGGAAAGCTAGATGATTATGAAAAGATCACCCCGGTGAAAGACTGGTCTAAAGACCGTTCCGGTGGGCCACGGTCATTCAAACTGGAGGGATTTTAATGGTGGAGATTAAAACAGCCAGTAAGCTTGAGAAGATACTTAAAAATGGACATATGGCGGTCTCAAGTGAGTGTGGGCCTCCCAGATCCAGTGATGCCCAAGGGATCATCGACAAAGGTCATCTGATCAAAGATCATGTGGATTGCATTAATATAACAGATAACCAGACCTCGGTGACTAGGCTTTGTAGCCTTGCAGCCTGTATCCACCTGAAAAATGAAGGGTTGGAACCGGTATTGCAGATGGTGGTGAGAGATCGTAACCGCATTGCACTGCAAAGTGATATTCTAGGTGCCGCATCCTTTGGAATCAACAATATGCTCTGTCTCTCTGGAGATCATCAGAGTTTTGGAGATCACCCAAGTGCTCAAAACGTATTTGACCTAGATTCCATGCAGCTGCTTCAGACGGCAAGATACATGCGAGATGAGGGTAAATTTATTGGCGGCGATGATATTAAAAAACCACCTAATATGTTTATAGGGGCTGCCGCAAACCCCTTTGCCGATCCATTTAAGATAAGAGTCCCTCGTCTTGCTAAAAAAATTGCAGCGGGTGCTGAATTTATCCAGACACAATGTGTTTACAACCTCGATAAATTTGAAATGTGGATGGAGGGCGTAGTTGAACGTGGCCTTCATGAAAAAGTGTTTATCATGCCTGGAATTACACCCATGCGTTCTGTAGGTATGGCAAAATATATGGCAAGGGCAGTACCTGGGATGGATGTTCCTAAGGAACTGATTGACAGGCTTTCAGGGGTCCCAAAAGATAAGCAGGCTGAAGAAGGAATAACTATTGCGGTTGAGGCCATAGAGAGGTTAAAACAAGTAAAAGGTGTGGCTGGGTTCCATATTATGGCCATTGAGTGGGAAGAGAAAGTTCCTGAAATTGTTGAACGTTCCGGATTGTATCCCAGGCCGGTTGTGGATTAAATTTGGACGAGGTTGGCGAGAGGTGTTTCATGTGTCAAACAAGTGTTTTTATGGACAAGGGTGGTCAGGAGGAGTTGTTGCTTGAAAATGTGACAGGTCTTGAGGTCACTGGAAAGAATATAACCATCACCACCCTGTTTGAAGGTGCAACCGAATATAAAGATGTAGCGATTAGTCGTATTGATTTTTCTGGTGGGAAGGTCTTTTTACTGCAGGTGGCATAAACTGTTTAACGTGATTGAGTGAACTGGAGATTAAATGGATAATGTTGAGAAGCTGCGTGTCCTGTTGCAGCACTGGATAGATCATAACAAGGGACATGTTGATGAATTTGAGAATTGGCGTAAGCTGATGGCAGATGAAAGTCAGGAGAAGCTTGCCGGTCATATTACAGAAGCTATAAAACTGATGGCGACAGTCAATGCTGAACTTGGTAAAGCACTGCATGAAGTCGGTGGTCCAAAGGCGGCAGGAGATGTTGAGCATCACCACCATCATCACGACGACCATGATCATTCACACGGTCATAGCCACGACCACGATCATAGCCACGACCATGGGCACGACCATGGGCACGGTCATGATCACGACCATAAACACTGATACGCGTTTAACAATTTGTTGTTAAATAAAAAAGGGGTTGTTACCAAGCTGGTAACAACCCCTTTTGTTTTGAAAATTCAGCGGAGAATTTATGCGCCCAAAGTCTTCTTGGCAGAAGTGAGGGTGTTTTTCATAAGCATTGCAATGGTCATTGGACCAACTCCACCTGGTACTGGAGTGATTTTTCCTGCAATTTCTTTTGCTTTCTCAAAGTCTACATCGCCCTTGAGTATGGCCTTACCAGTTTTTTCGTTCATACCGACGCGGTTAACACCTACATCAATAACGGTTGAACCCGGCTTAATCCACTCAGGTTTAACCAAGTCAGGAACACCAGCAGCAACAATTAAAATGTCAGCACGCTTACAGTGACCTGCGAGATCTTTGGTTCTGGTGTGAACGATGGTGACAGTAGAATTTGCTCCAACACCTTTTTGCGCCATCATCATAGCGATTGGTTTACCAACGATGTTAGATCGACCAACAACCACAACCTCAGCACCTGATGTCTCGGTACCTGAGCGTACAATCATCTCCTGTATCCCAGCAGGGGTGCAGGGGAGAAAACGTACGGCATCTCCACCAATCATAAGACGACCAACGTTTACCGGATGAAAGGCATCAACGTCTTTGTCTGGGTTGATTGCATCAAGTACTTTTTTATCGTCAATATGCTTAGGAAGAGGCAGTTGAACAAGGATACCATCAATTGTTGGATCGTTATTGTACTTGTCGATCAGAGCAAGGAGGTCGGCTTCTGAGATATCTTCAGGTTGATCGTCCTGAATTTCATGAAAGCCTACGCTCAATGCGGTTTTCACTTTTAAGGTGACATAGCTAATCGACGCAGGACTACTGCCTACAAGGATGGTCACAAGGCCTGGACCCCGACCATGTTTAGCCTTCATTACCTCAACTTCTTGCTTGATTTCGGCAAGAATTTCTTTACGAATTTCAGTTCCACTAATAATTTCAGCAGTCATAGTACTGTTCACTCCCTGTGAAGAGTTGGTTCTTGAAAGTGCAAAATGTAGAAGAGGATGTGCAGAACACGTTTACATGTACTGCACAACCAGTCACTCATACGTGGTATGAATTAGAATACACCCTCAACTTGTCCAGTTTCTACATTAACATCAACTCGTTTAAAGGCAGGATTTGAACTTGTTCCAGGCATGAGGCTGATGGCTCCGGCAACAGGTACAATAAAACCTGCTCCACCGTAGGTAAGAACTTCACGGATGGTGAGACGCCAGCCAGTGGGGACACCTTTGAGTGCTGGATTGTCGGAAAGTGAAAGGTGAGTTTTCACCATACACATTCCCATCTTAGCGAGTTCAGGATCAGCCTGAATACGGGTGATTGCTTTATCGGCATCTGCTGAGTAGTCAACACCGTCTGCACCGTAAACCTCTTTTGCGATGAGCTCGATTCTTTCTTTAATCGGCATATCGAGTTCATAGAGGAACTTGAATTCATTTTTATCTTCGCATGCTTCCACAACGGTCTTCGCAAATTCAATGGCACCGTCACCACCTTTTTCCCAATGCCTGGAAAGAGCAACTCTTGCTCCTTCAGCTTCGCAGAGCTCACGGACCTTGGCGATTTCTGCGTCTGTATCGGTGTAAAAGGCGTTGATACATACCACAGGCGCGATCCCAGCTTTACGAACGTTTTTGATATGGTGAATAAGGTTACCGCAACCCTTGGCTACCCATTCAACATTTTCACTGTTGTACTCTTCTGGCATTGCCTTGCCAGGAACAGGAACAGGAGCACCACCATGACATTTAAGTGCACGAATCGTAGCAACCACGACGGCACAATCAGGCGTAAGCCCGGAGTAACGGCATTTGAGGTTCCAGAATTTTTCAAACCCGATGTCGGCACCAAAGCCTGATTCGGTAACGTGGTAGTCGGCGAGTTTGAGACCAATTCTGTCTGCAATAATTGAACTCTGGCCGATGGCGATATTGGCAAAAGGTCCAGCGTGAACGATAACTGGTTGGCCTTCAAGGGTCTGCATAAGGGAAGGATTAATAGCATCAACCATCCACGCAGTCATAGCACCAGCAACCTGCAGATCTTCAGTGGTAACTGGCTTGCCTTTTTTGGTATAGGCAACAACAATCTTACCCATTCTTTCACGCATATCTTTGAGGTCTCTTGCGATGGCAAGAATAGCCATAACCTCTGAAGAAACGGCAATACCAAACTTAGACTTCATCATGAAGCCATCAGATTTTCCGTTAACACCATCAATACCGATAATGATATTTCGAAGAGACTGACAGCAGAAATCCATGATCCAACCCATTTCAACATTAGTAGGATCGATATCAAGACGTTTCATACCAGAAAGTCTTTCTAACTGCTCATCGGTGTAATTTCTTTCGTGCTGGAGGCGAGAAGTGAGAGCTACCATTGCCAGGTTATGGGCGTTCATAATAGCGTTAATATCGCCAGTAAAACCCAATGAAAATGGTGTGAGCGGGATACACTGGGCGAGTCCACCACCGGCTGCAGAACCCTTAATGTTCATGGTAGGTCCGCCGGAAGGTTGACGAATTGCGGCACAAACACTCTTGCCTATTTTTCCGAGCCCCTGAACCAGACCCATAGAAGATGTGGATTTTCCTTCACCAAGAGGTGTGGGAGTTATTGCAGTTACATCAATGTATTTACCATCAGGCTTGTCTTTTAAACGGTCGAGTACCTTTCTAAAGTCAATTTTTGCAATGTAGTGACCTTGAGGGAGAAGCTCTTCTTTGGTTAATCCAAGCTTTTCTCCAATCTCATAAATCGTCAACATTGTTTTTTCAGCTTCCTGCGCAATCTCCCAATCTGCATGTTTTGTCGGATCCAATGCCATAGTTAACTCCTTTGTTAGATTGAGGCTCTAGACGAGCCTGATTTAATAGTACGTTGAGTTGCTTTTACTACGAAGCTAGGAAACAAAGAGAATATATATAAAAAAAAGACCTGGTTCGGTCAGGAATACTACGGGGCAAGATAGAGAAAGCTGCTTGAATCATAAAATAGCTCCAGTGGTTCATGGTTATAACTCCCTGGTCATCACCTGTAATGGTGACGCAAATCGACTCAACAACATGCATTTCGTAACATAAAATTCGTTGAGAATCAACGTGTTTTAGTCCAACATGGTGTGAAAAATGATCATTTATATTAACTCTCTATACTTGGCAACGACCAAATCTCTTATTACCCAATACTATGGGACATAGGAAATATTCAACTCGTCTGGCACTTTTTGCCTAATGGGATAGGGGCGGTTTAGAGCGCATAAAAAATGTTAGATTGATAGCCATCAGATAACACCTAAATTTTGCAATTGACTAGTCCACTGGAAATGCGAGGCAGCGAAGCTGGAGACGTATAAATATACTTCAAAGCTTCACTAACAAAGCAGATTCGGTGGAATTGTTAATCCCGAAGGGTAGCAAATAACAGAAAAATTGTACTCATGCAAAAATGAGTTTCTAGAATCCTTTTTTATGAATCCAACATATTGTTTTACAGCGATAAATTATATTTTCTGTACTTTGTGTATGCAAGATTTAGGTAACATGGTAATTCAAGAGAAGGAGCCCAGATTACTTAACCCAGGATGGAGGCTATGATGAGAACGTTTTCTGTGTACGATGTGTTTGTTAGAAATGACAAGATCTTTGGAGATTGTATTGCTCTATTTGATGGTAAACATACGATAACGTATAATCAACTACACAATTTAGTGATAAGAGCTGCGACTGTTTTACAGGATCATGGGGTTGAGAAAGGGGACCGGGTCGCTTTTCTTTGCATGAACAGAATGGAGTTTTTCATACTGGTCGGTGCTGCTGCAAAACTTGGCGCAATTCTGGTTCCCCTTAACTGGCGTCTTTCCCAGCATGAACTGCGTTACATTGTGAACGATTCTTCCCCCACAGTTTTCTTTACCGATCATGTCCATCTGGAAAGAGCGACTGAACTCGCAGAACAGTGCAGTGTATCTCTTGCTCAGATGGAAATGCTGTTTGCTGGAGGCACACCCAGGACCTCAGATATTGAGGTTAGCCCCCAGGTTGATATGATGGATGGTGAGACGCCACTTTGCATCATTTATACTGCAGCCGTTGATGGTTATCCCAGGGGGGCTGTGCTCAGCCACAGCAATATAATTGCAGCTAACCTGCAGATCATCACATCCATGGGGCTCGCAGGCTCTGATGTTAATCTGACAATGTTGCCGCTGTTCCACATTACGGGAGTCAATCTTGCGCTCGCTGTGATGCAAGCCGGCGGTAAAAATATCATTATTGATAAATTTGATGAGTTCAAGACCCTACAATTGACCGCTTCTGAAAAGGTCACTGTCTGGGGAAGTTTTCCACCCATACTTTCCAGAATCATAGAGCAATTGGAAAAAG
Organism: Desulforhopalus sp.; assembly: GCA_047619065.1. Lineage (GTDB taxonomy): Bacteria > Desulfobacterota > Desulfobulbia > Desulfobulbales > Desulfocapsaceae > Desulforhopalus_A. The sequence goes on along the minus strand of JBLHNA010000007.1, from coordinate 11,513 downwards.
GGGAGTATGACATACGTTCTTTAAAGTATATCGTTGGATTAGATGGGCCGGAAACAATTTCTCGTATGGAAAAAATCTCCACTGCAAAATTCTGGATATTGTATGGCCAATCTGAAACCTCTGGATTTGTGACTTTTGGCGAGGCTTCAGCAAAGTCCGGCAGTGCAGGTAAACAAGGTTGTCTTACCACCTACTGTCTGGTCGATGAAGAGGATAAGAAGGTAGAGGATGGGATGGTCGGTGAGATTGTTGTGCGCGGCCCCCTGGTTTTTCAGGGGTATTGGAATCAGCAGGAACTGAATGCAAGAACCTTCAGAAATGGATGGCATCATACAGGGGATCTTGGCCAGACGGACGCGGAGGGATATCTTTATTTTAAGGGGCGAAAACCAGAAAAAGAACTCATAAAACCTGGTGGCGAAAACGTATATCCCGCAGAGGTGGAATCTGTCATCTTAGACCACGAAAGTGTGAAAGCCGTTTGTGTCATTGGTGTTCCGGATCCTAGGTTTGGTGAAGGTATAAAGGCTGTGTGTGTGCTTGAGAAAAATTGTCAGTTGGGAAAAGAAGATCTCATTGAATTTGTTGGTGGTCGAATTGCTCGCTATAAAAAACCGCAATATGTCGAGTTTGTAGATGAACTGCCAGCTAATGAGGGAGTGATCGACCGGAGTAAAGTTAAAGAATTATGGGGTTAGTGATTGAAGAGATCGTGGTCGTATCCTTTTTCAGGAGGGTTGTGATAGCAATATAGCTGAAGCTGAAAACCTTACAAAACGTATGAATGCTTACGCTGTGGTATTGCCACAAATAATAAAAGCTATAAAATGGCCCTTTTACGACGGATAACAGCCAAAATGAAATCCGCCGCCATCAAGAAATTAATCTGTAGAGGTGGTGTTATGGGGAAGAAGGTATTAATAATTGGTGCAGTTGCTGTGGGGCCAAAAGTTGCGTGTCGCGTGCGACGACTCGATCCTGATGCAGAGATAACCCTGATTGATCGGGATAGTCTCATCTCTTATGGTGGGTGTGGAATTCCTTATTATGTTGGTGGAGATGTAAATGAAGTAGAAGATCTTTACAAAACCACATACCATGCAATTCGTGATGATGCTTTTTTCCTGAATCGCAAAGGTATTAAGATTGTCACCCGTGTTGAGGCGCAAAGCATCGACCGCAGAGAGAAAACGGTTCGGGTGGTTTATCTCGATTCAGGCCAGGAAGAGTTGTTTGCCTATGATACACTTGTGTTGGCCACTGGCGCGAAAGCGGTGCGTCCTCCTTTTCCAGGTGTTGATCTTGCCAGGGTGTTCACTGTTTCAGATCTCCATGATGCCCAAGCCATAAAAGGCCTGATGGCTCAGGGTAAGGTTGGAAGGGCGGTTGTTATAGGAGCTGGTGCTATTGGACTCGAAATCACCGAAGCGCTTACTGATTTATGGGGTATTGAGACAACTCTGATAGAAATGGAAGATCAAATTCTTCCAACCCTTCTCGGAAAAAATATTGCGAGGCTGACTGAGCAGGAATTGCGCAATAAAGATGTAGAACTGCTCCTTAATGAACGAGTAATGCGGGTCGATGAAGATAAGGATGGTGAAACTCTCCTTGTTACAACATCAAAGGTGACCATTGAAACAGATATTGTTGTACTCGCAGCAGGAGTTCGTCCTAATAGTGAGCTTGCAAAGGCCGCAGGGCTAGCTACTGGTCGCTCGGGAGGGATCTTAGTCGATACTAGAATGAGAACCACAGACCCTGATATTTATGCGGGTGGCGACTGTATTGAACTCAGAAATTTGATCAGTGGTGAGAATATGATGATGGCCTTAGGTTCTCTTGCAAACAGAGAAGGTCGGGTCATGGCTTCTAATATCTGTGGTAAACAAAGTGAGCTTGCAGGGGCCGTTGGTTCTTTCTGTGTAAAGGTTTTTGACATAGGAATCAGTAAGGCTGGTCTCACCTATAAGCAGGCAATGGCCGCGGGTTTTGATCCGGTATGTGCAGTTGTCTCCCAGGGAGATCATGCACATTTTTACCCTGATTCTGAGATAATATATCTCTCTCTTCTCGCAGACCGTAACAGTAGGAAAATATTGGGCATAGAAGCAGCAGGGAAAAATGGTGTTGCTGTTAAGGCACGGGTGGATGCGGTGGCTGTACTTTTAGGTCACGGTGTAGACGTAGATGAGATTTGCACCCTAGAGGTGGCCTATGCACCCCCATATGGTTCCGCAATGGATGTGGTAAATAATGCAGGTAACGCTCTTGATAATGTGCTATCTGGATCAAGTCGCCCTATAGATGTTGTAGATTTTCTTGAAGAGTTTAAATCATCGCAAGCGAGAGTGCTTGATATTAGAGGCAATAAGGAAGCAACTCCTTTTATGGAAAAATATGGCGATAGGTGGCTCAATATTCCCCAGGATCAAATCAGAGAAAAAGCCAGTGAATTGTCAAAAGATGAACAATTCTACCTACTTTGTGATACTGGACCACGGTCCTATGAGGCCCAGGTTTATTTAAGTTCTGTGGGGGTAAAAAACACCAAGAATATTCAAGGTGGTTTTGCCTTGATCAAAGCCACAGCCCCTGATTTTATTTAGCCCGAGTTTCTCATGACTTTTTGATTTGAAACTCACTTGTTTGTTTTTATAGTTTAAAAATGACTTCTTTAATTAACAGGGTGTTTTTCATTTCAAATGAAAAAGTTCACCCTTCGGCCAACAGAGTTATCCGTAGCTGCTTCGTTACCGAGCATTTGCAGGTAGCGAAGACTCCGGTAGATTATTACAGCTTCATGCCCGGTGTCTCGACCTGCGAAAAACTTTGTTGGTGAGAAATCCGGGTTAGGAGCCGTTCCGAGTATTACTCAGGCCATGTTATTTTTTTATAATGGCTTAGTACTGACCATTTTTAGCTGAAATCAATTGTCTCCACCGGTTTTTCCGGTGGAGCTTCATTTACCTGTTTTTTTGTGTACTGCCGGATTTCGCCATCAAGGGTGATAATTGTCCAATGTGCATTGGCATCACATGCCTTTATGAGGCATTCGACATTTTCTGAATCCTTTAGCTTCAAAACACATTCTCCACCCATTTCACGACTGACAATAGATTCGAACTCTGTCTTTGAGGCAAGATCCCGAAATGTATTGATTGCCTTTTCAAAGACCATTATTCGTTGATATTCTTCCGGGTCAATAGCCTTAATTTCTGCCCTAAGCTCTTCTATCTCCCGGGTTTTATCCGCAATGAGGGTGATGGTCTTCTCCATTTCATCTTTCTGGTCAGAAGGGATTGAGAAGAGGATCTGTTTTTGAATGTCAAGATCAACTTCAATAAAGTTTATTTTTCTTAGCAGGTCCTGAGTTGTAACAGGTGGCATATTTTTCTCCCTCATTGTTATTTTTTAAAATAGTCAAAAGGCAATGTGCTATGAACAAGACAGATATGCAAGATGAATATGAAATAGATTTTTCTTTTATTGGACAGACAAGCGAGTTAACGTATTGGTAATGAAAAAATAGTTTTCCTTTTTAACAACCGAGTATTACAACTTAAATCACAGTTCGTAGCTGTTGGTTACTTATGTATAACCTAAATGTTATGCAACCACTCTCTCGCATATCCTCTTGATATTTTATGAATTCTGCAATCCTTCCAATTATCCTCCCCGTTTTTTTCGTCATCATTATGGGGTTTAGTCTCAAAAAAACAGGATTGGTTAATAGTAGTTTTATGTATGATTTAAATAGGTTAGTTTATTACGTAGCTCTACCTTCTTTACTTTTTCATAAAATTGCGAGTGCTGATTTTTTTGTAAGCTTTAACCCTAAGTTGCTCGCTGCAATGGTTATTGCGACTACCAGTTGTTGCGTTCTTTCCTACCTATATGCAACGGTTAGAGGTTATGCACCTTCTATCAAGGGGGCATTTTGCCAAGGGTCATTCAGAGGGAACCTTGCATATATTGGTCTTGCCATAATTTATCAGGCTTATGGGGAGGCAGGTTTCACTATCGGAGGAATCCTACTTGGATTTCTCGTACCACTTATGAATCTACTTTCTATTTTGGTTTTAATGCTCTCCAGAAAAGAGCAGGCCTCAGATCTTGGGGGGTATTTTTTCATAAAGCAAATAGTTTATAATCCATTGATTATTGCCTCTCTTACAGGAGTTTTGTGGAGTTTTTTAGCTTGGCCAATCCCTATTATAGTTGATCGCGCTCTGTCGATTGTAACTGGTATGGCATTACCCCTTGCACTGATTTCTATCGGGGCCTCTTTTTCTTTTAAAAAGCTTCGTGGAGACCTCGGTATTGCTGTATTGGCAACGCTCAATAAAATTGTTTTGATGCCTTTAGGTACGGGAATTTTACTCTGGTTTTTAGGTGTGCGTGGCCAAGAACTTGCTGTTGGAGTTATTTTTGCCGGCACACCGGTTGCTGCTGCTGCATATATTATGGCTCAACAGTTACATTCTGATGCTGAGCTATCAGGTGCTATTATCACACTTTCCACTCTATGTTCTCTGGTGACGTATACTCTTATGTTATATGTTTTACATATTACTGGTCTTGTGTAATTCCTTGAGCTTTGAATTTGTTATCAAGGATGAAAATTAAGGTCTGAAAAAAGTGCGTTTCTTTTTGTAAAGTTCATTTACGAGATGGCAAAGTAAGGGTATATCAAAATATTCTGTACAACCCAATGCGAGGCGTAGGGTTGAAATTATTCTGACGTACTTGTGTTATTGTTTTTACCTTGATAGTCTCATAGTTTGAAGAATATATTTTTTACATCCAAGTGGTGAACGTGTGACAAATATTGAAAAACAAGAGGTGGTTCCTACAGAGGCTGCTGGCATTGTAGGCTATTTTATAGAATCATTTTATAGGGTCTTCAAGATTGGTATTTACTATCCGGTTGGTCATGTTGTTCTTGATCAGGCTGCCGGTAAATGTATCGAGCAGCTTCGGGAAATATCAGCAAAAGCATCCTCTGCAAGAATTTCCATAGATAAAGCAGACCTCTATGTTGATGGGCAAAGGGTTACGACCACCCTCGGTTCAGCTAAAGAATTACATCAACTTTTTTATAATTTAGGCATTGTTGCAGTTATAATTGAACGAAGTGTAATACACAAAGAACTTCTGCAATTTGTCAAAAGCTTACTGCATTGGCGGATGGAACTTGAGTCTGCCCAGGCTCTCATTTCATTTAATGTTGATGAGCTTCCTGCATCAATTAAAGTAGAACAGCAAAAATTCATTGTAGATGAGGCAAGTGTTCGTGATAATGATCAGCCAGCTGATGCTAAGCTAAAGCTTGATGAACTCTGTTCATCTCTTACAGAGCAGGGACTAACTGGACAACAGGTTGATCAATGTCGCGATCTACTTTTGACCTTATCTAGGACGTCTTCTATAAAGCGTTTAGATTTAAAAGGATTTCCCAATGCGACCTGGGAAGATGTGCAGACCCTGCTTTATCAAATTGTAACAGGTGCATATTCCAAAGAAACGGGTCAATTTCGTTCGATAGCTAAAAGTGATATCAACGTCATTTCATCAATTTTTCAAAGCCTCGAACGAGGCTTGATGGATACGAAGGCAAAAGAAACTATTCAGTTTTTGGTGTCACACCTGCGTGGTCGAAACGAAATCGAAGATGATATAAAAAACGACGAGTACATCATTGCTAGTAAAAAGAGCTTGCAGCGTTTTCAAACAAAAAAGATCCCAATTTCAGAGATAAAAAAATTTGTTTATGAAAATAATATTCCGGTAAGTATTCTGGGACAGCTAACTGCGGCTGATCGTAGTGAGCAGCTATCTATATATTTACAGTTGGTTGTAAGCTGTAAAAAAAAAGAATTGCTCAAAGAAATATTTCAAAATATTCAAAAAATCATAGTAACTGATCTTACTGAAAGAGAACGGGATGTGCTCATTTCAGGAATTAAGTTTCTCGCAGATTTTGGGTCAATTGCGCTGTTTAGCCGTGGTTTTCTCATGGTTGTCAAAACACTTCGAGAATCTCAGACTGGACGTTCACTTGATTTTATTGTCGAATTCTGGGCTAAAATGCCTTCTGCGTCACACTTGATCCTTTGGCCATTTGTGGTCAATGAATTGCTGGTTGTAGGAATGGAAGAAAAACGTGAAAGTTTTTTTGAGGTATTAGAAATAGGGTCACATATGCATAGTGATGGTATGAAGAGTATGAAACCTCAATTAGAAGAAATGGATGGTTTTAATCAAACACCCCTAGCAGATATCTGTTTCAGATCATCCTGTATATATTCCTACCGCCTCTACGCTTTTTTATTTGAAACATCACTGGGTGACATTTTGTCAGTTAAGGTTTTGGAGGCTTTTCAAAAAGAGCCGCAAGATAAACTGATGGAAGCTGTGGCACCACTTCTCGAATTAGATAAAACCCATCATCTTGAATTTTTATATAATTACCTCCTTCAGGCGCATCAGAAAGAACCTCCTCTGGCTCTAAGAATGGCAGGGGGGGAGATTATCCTTGAGTATCTCCAGAATATATCAGAAGAACAGAAAGTCAGTGATTTTTTAGAAACGACGATTCTCGCCACCTCAGCTTTTTATACAAAAGGTATAAAGGATATGCTTGAACAGATAATAAAAGCAAGAAAGGCTGTTATTATACCTCTGTGGCCAAAAAAATGCAGAAAAGCTGCTGCTGATGCACTTAAATCGTTGAAGCGAGTATCGGTGTCTGAGCTCTTTTAGGATAAGGCCATGGTAGATATAGTTAATAAAATCATAATGCTTTTGAGTAAAGGGATGTCGAATAGGAAACTCTATTTTTCCGATCATCCTCGGGTTGATTCTTATGCTGCTGAAATCGTTGAACTTGCTAATGAGTTCTTTTATTCAAGTAATTCACAAGAGTTATATATCGGAATTATTGATGGCTTTTTCGTTTTCGATGGTAAACGTGTCTTTGGACCATCTGTAACGGGAAAGCAGTTAATTGCCATGGCAAAGATTCTGCACTGTGGGGGATTTGGTCTGAAGCGCGGTATTAATATTGTAGATGTTAAAAAGTTTTTTGATGTTACTGCTTTAAAAGTAGTACCAGTAAAAAAAATAGGGGACGCAAGATCTCTATTTGATAATTATGGGATTACAACGATCAGAATAGGTGATCCCTATACAGATAAGGCCGCGGCCTCTATCGGATCTAAGGGCCAAAATTGGAAAGGACAGGCCATTGGGGGAGGCTTGCAATCACCTACATTTCTGTATCAGGAACTCTATGATTTTGTTTCGAAGGCATATGGAAATGCGGCTGCTGGCAGTGAGGTAAATGTAGAACAGGCTCAATCTGTAAGTGAGTTCATGCTAAAATATATCCAGACGAACTTTGCAGATGTGATGCAGTATGTTCATTATCCTGATTATGACAGTTATACTGTTGGACATTCGGTCAGAGTTGCGTCTCTTGCAGTATACGCTGGTTCGAAAATGGGTTGGAACGATAAAGATCTCCTGTCAATTGGTGCAGCAGGTCTTTTGCACGATATTGGTAAATCAATTATCCCTGATGAAATACTTCTTAAGAAAGGAAAGCTTACAGAGGAAGAATACGGAGTGATCAAAGATCATCCGCGTGCTGGTGCTGAAATTCTTATGGAACAAGAAGGTGTAACTGAACTGGATATTGCAGCGTGCTGGGGGCATCATATACGGCATGATGGTGGCGGGTATCCTGCTCCACCACTCTGGGCCGTGCGCCACCCAGTTACTTCATTGCTTCAAATCTGTGACGTGTTTGAGGCACTCACTGCGATCAGACCATATAAACCTGCTCTGAACCCACAAATCGCATATTCTATCATGTTAGGCGATAAAGGTGCTTTTCATCCAGGCATATTTGCGTCATTTATTTCAATGGTTACGCTGTATCCGCCGGGGACCTACGTTCGCCTGACGGATAGAAAGATTGGTATGGTTGTTGAGGTGACCGAGGCAATAGACAGGCCAAATCTTCTTATTACAGCAGGGGAAGGTGGTCATCCGATGGACACAGAGAGTCAGTATTACCTCAATCTCAATGAGAGGAAGAATGGGGGGATCGCAGTTGAAAAGCTTCTTCTTGATTACTTAGATTAATTAAAATTGGTCGACGTAAATCTCACCCGGTACGCGGAAAATAAGCTGTGTTTTTATGACTAGTTTTCTGGAGTAAGGAACTAAAACGGGCAAATCAATGTGATTGATTTGCCCGTTTTGTAAAATACACGAAGTTACTATTGTGCGAGGTGTTGTCTCACAATATGTAACATTCGTCGTACAGGTTCAGCAGCCCCCCAGAGAAGCTGATCTCCAACGGTGAATGCGGTAATATATTCCGGTCCGATATTCATTTTATGAATTCGGCCAATTGGAACATTGAGTGTACCGGATACCTTAACAGGAGTAAGTTCTTTCGAAGTTATTTCACGCTCATTAGGAACGACTTTTACCCACTCATTATGGTTCTGAAGAATGGATTCAATTTCCTCAACACTCATTTCCTTTTTGAGTTTAATCGTCAAAGCTTGGGAGTGGCAGCGCATTGCTCCCACCCGTACACAAAGGCCATCGATTGGGATACTATCAGAAGAACTGTTCCCAAGAATTTTATTTGTCTCAGCGAAACCTTTCCATTCCTCCTTTGTTTGACCACCATCAACTGGTACGTCGATCCAAGGGATAAGGCTTGCAGCAAGGGGAACACCCCAGTTGGCCATGGACATAGTACCACTGGCAAGTTTCGCAGTTACTTTCTTGTCAATATCAAGGATAGCACTCGATGGGTCATTAAGGAGTGGTTTGACCTCTGATTCAAGTTCTCCCATCTGAGTTATCAGTTCTCGCATGTTTTTAGCACCCGAACCACTGGCTGCCTGATATGTCATTGAACTAATCCATTCGATGAGGTTATTTTCGATGAGGCCACCTAACGCGAGCATCATTAAAGATACGGTGCAATTGCCACCAATAAAATTTTTGATGCCACTTGCAAGACCATTATCTATGACGGTCCTATTAACGGGGTCTAATACAATAATAGCATCTTCTTTCATGCGTAGGGTAGAGGCAGCATCAATCCAGTAACCGTTCCATACTGCTCTGAGGTTTTCATATACCTTGTTTGTATAGCTTCCACCCTGGCATGATAAAATAATGTCCATTTCTGAAAGTTTTTGAATGTTCAACGCATCTTCTAAAGGCGCAGTCCCATTGCCTACATCCGGGCCAGCTTGGCCGACCTGTGACGTGGTGAAAAATACTGGAACAATGTTTGTAAAATCGTTTTCATTTAACATTCGTTCCATCAGTACAGAACCTACCATCCCTCTCCAACCAACAAATCCAACTTTTAGCATTACCCAACTCCGTACTGTAAATAAATTGATAATTAAGAGAAAAATACTCTTTAGGACTTAAAAAAAATGCGGAATTACATTATTACCTAAAAAACAATCTAAAAGCTCATAAAATGAGTCGCCTTACTCTGCTTTTTATAAGGGGTTTTATCTTGAAGGTGACAAGTGAAGTATTGACTGAGCTTGTTTGTTAAGGGCGTATGTAATTTTAAGTTGACTGACTAAATGAACAGAAATAGAAAAGTTATTGATTCTGAATAAAAGGGAGCCATTAGAACGATGAAAATAGGAATAATTGGTGGATCCGGGTTAGATGATCCGGAAATTCTTGAAAATCCACAAAAGATTGAAGTTGAAACACAATACGGGCCCCCATCTTCATCTCTTGTAGCTGGAAAAATTGCAGGTGTTGATACCGTGATTTTGGCAAGACACGGCAGAAATCATCAATTGAGTCCAACCCAGGTAAATAATAGAGCGAACATAATGGCACTGAAAAATGCAGGTGTAAGCCATATTATTGCTACAACTGCTTGCGGTAGCCTAAAAGAAGAAATTGACCGAGGTGATCTTGTAGTTCTTGATCAGTTTATTGATTTTACCCGTTTTCGGAAAAATACATTTGCCGATTCTTTCCAATCTGGAGCTGTTCATACTCCTATGGCAAGTCCATTTGATAAAGGATTAGGGCATACCATTTTTAGTTCTGCAATTGAATTAGGGTTGAAAGTTCACCCGAAAGGTTGTGTCATAACTATTGAAGGTCCAAGGTTTTCGACAGTTGCTGAATCTAAAATGTTTAAGATGTGGGGAGCAGATGTGATCAATATGTCAATTGCTCCCGAAGCTATGTTGGCAAACGAAGCTGGTATTCCTTATGCGGCAATTGCTATGTCCACAGATTATGATTGCTGGAAGGAAGATGAAGAACCTGTCACTTGGGATGAAATATTAGAGGTGTTTAATAAAAACGCTGATAATGTAAAACAATTACTAATAAAAGCAATTGAGAAGGTTGCAGCTTAATTTTAGAGGAAATAAAAGATATGGATTTGAAGAGCACCGTAAGAAGCATTGTTGATTGGCCCATCAAAGGAGTTATTTTTAGAGACCTGACAACCTTAATGCAAGATCCTGAGGCACTAAAACAGTCTTGCGACATACTCTATGACCGATACAAGGACCAAAAAATTGACAAGATTGTAGGTATCGATGCCCGTGGCTTTGTTTTTGGTGCAGTGCTCGCTTATAAACTCGGTTTAGGGTTTGTTCCGGTAAGAAAGAAAGGAAAACTTCCAGCCGAGACCATAGAAGAATCCTACGACCTTGAATATGGTTCAGGTACCTTAGAAATCCATAAAGACAGCCTGAAGGCAGGTGAGAGAGTAGTAATAATTGATGACCTTATTGCTACGGGTGGTACAGCAGGTGCTACTGTTAATATAGTAAAACAACTTGGGGCAGAAATTGTTGAATGTGCGTTCTTAATTGAATTACCAGAGCTTAAAGGCAGAGAGCAGATAAATGGCTGTGATGTCTTTGCCATGATGGATTTCGAAGGAGAGTAGGGGGAGGATCCGAGGAGCAATCTTAAGCTATTATTGGAGTCATTTGTGTTAATGGTTCCAGCGGTGATTTTTATGTTTGCCTGAAAAAAGAACAAAAAAAGTCCCCATCAAGATAAATCTTGATGGGGGCTTTAAAAAAAATACGCCGATGATCTACTCTCGAGCGCAGCGCCCACGCAGTACCATCGGCGGTAGGTAAGTGAACGAAGTAAGACGCCGTCATTCGTGTTCGGAATGGGAACGGGTGGATCCTTATTGCTGTGACATCTTTAAAACAAAAAATCTCCAATCAGCATAAATGCTAATTGGGGATTGCTGTAAAAATACGGCGATGACCTACTCTCCCACACAGTCGCCCATGCAGTACCATCGGCGGCTAGGTAAGCGACCAAAGGGAGATCTCCGTCAAAGCGAACGAAGTGAGACTCCGAAAGAGTTAACTTCCGTGTTCGGAATGGGAGGGGTGGATTCTCTTTGCTATGACCGCCGTTAAAGATTCTGTATGCCTGGATTGTTGATCATGTAGATAAATTAA
>JBLHNA010000006.1:0-202336 GCA_047619065.1 Desulforhopalus sp. | reverse complement strand
TTAATTTATCTACATGATCAACAATCCAGGCATACAGAATCTTTAACGGCGGTCATAGCAAAGAGAATCCACCCCTCCCATTCCGAACACGGAAGTTAACTCTTTCGGAGTCTCACTTCGTTCGCTTACCTGCCGCCGATGGTACTGCATGGGCGCTGCGCTCGAGAGTAGGTCATCGCCGTATTTTTACACCAATCCCCAATTAGCATTTATGCTGATTGGGGATTTTTTTTGCTTTTAAATATCTTTATATTCCCTGCTAAACTCAAGTCCCTTCATTTTTCACACACAACATACCTCTAACACACTTTTTTTCATACAAACGAGTTCTAAACTATTGGCACTCTTTCGTTTAATTCAGCCTCAAGTCACGACAATAATACGGCATTCCTACGGTAATTGTTTTATATTTGATATATTCAGATTATATCATATAACAATCAAACTTAACGATTTTCAAAAAACTTTTATTCGATCCGAACGGAGTGCGCATGTCACTTACAAGTAAACACGTTAATTCCAGTTCTAATAAGGCTTCTGTTTCCGTAGGGGAAATTGACAAACTATCGAGTCAACTTCTTGAGATAGATTTGGAGTTGAATTCCAACATTCCTACAACTCTTTGGATAAGTGATCTCCACGGTGAAGGGGACCGTTTTAAATCTATCTTACGTGGTCGTTTTGGTATGTTATACCAGACATGTAGAGAAGCCCTACCAAATACATTTAGCGCAGAAAAAATCCAATATCTCACTAAAATAATCCGTAAAAAATCGTATTTTCAAGACAGTATCATAAGAATGGATATGCAGGATGTTATCCTCTGTCTCGTCGAAATTCTCAAATACAAACTCGCAAACATTCGTCTTCATAGCAATAATATTTTCCGTCCTGAATTCTCAGATGTAATTAATCGTCTAATGGCTGGACTACCCGTTCCAGATCCTATTTTTGAAGAAAAGATCATAGCGGATCGTCTCATTGCCCATCTCTCCCATACCATTCGTCAAATTCTTCTCGACCGCATACAGGTGCTTGGTGATATATTTGATCGTGGTGATCAGCCCGATAAGATACTAAGAATTCTATCCTCCCATTTCTATCGAGATGGTGTTGATTATGTTTTTGGCAATCACGATATACTCTGGATGGGTGCTGCTGCTGGTTGCCCTTCCCTTGTGGCCGAGGCACTCCGTATCACCTGTCGTTATGACCATTTTGTTTTTTTAGAAAGACTCGGATTCAACACATCGCAATTAGCCGAGTTTGCAGAGAAGACTTACCCGGTTGATAAGGTCACAGGTAATTTTAAAGCGAAGACTGATAAAGGGCGTTCTATGGAGAAAGCCCTTGCCATCATACAGTTTAAGTTGGAAGAGCAAACCATTCGCGACTTTCCACAATACGAAATGAACAGTAGATTGTGGCTGGACCGGTTAGCTCAGATGCTTCGCGAAAATGATATCAAGGGGCTCAACGATGCCCACTTTCCCACAATTGATCTGGATAATCCTGGTAAATTATCCGATAAAGAAGCTGAGATTGTTAAAGATCTCACCCTTCAATTTACAACAAACAGACGACTCATGCGTCTATTGAAATTTCTTTATACTCAAGGAAAGACCTACCATATCCAAAACAATTTTCTAAATATTCATGCACTTGTCCCCTCAACTGCCGAAGGTGATTTTGAAGAGTTTCTTGGCCGTAAGGGTAAAGATCTCCTTTTATATATACAGGATGTTATCGCGAAAGTCGGAGTTAAATATATTGAAGGAAAACCGCAAAATCCCGAAGACCAATCTCTGTTTTTCTATCTCTGGTGTGGACCAAAGTCGCCTTTTTTCGGCAAACACGCGATGAAAACCTTTGAACGATACTTTTTGATTGATAAAGAAAGCCATGTTGAAAGAAGTCTATTTTGGAAAGACAACATGCAAACCAGTCGATTTAAGAAAAAAATGCAGCAGGAATTCGGAGTTCAACGTGTTATCTTTGGCCATACACCCGTCGATTATAAAAAGGGTATACAGATGGCAAGTGAAGATGGTGTTGCAATTAACGTAGATGGTGGATTTGCTGCTGCTTATTACAATAGGGGACATTCACTTGTACATACCCCACATCAGCTCTACGGTATCATTCTGCCAACGCCAGAAGAGATAAAGGAAGCTGAAAGAAAACTGGAATCCGCACCGCTTGACATTGAACTCATAGATGAATTCCGAGAACCTATGAAAATCAAAGACACTATTGCTGGTAAACTACTCCAGGAGAAACGAAATGAAATCATGGAGAGACTACGTGAGTACAGTGAACGCAATGGATTTTAATTTTTCTTATACCTCAATTGTCAGGTCTTTTAATGAATACTAATTATGGAATGGAAATAGTACGAGCCACTGAGATTGCAGCACTGACAGCGGCTCGAATTCAGGGCCTTGGAGATCATATTGACATTCTCAATAAAACGCGCAAAGCGATCACCAAAACTCTCAATCGTCTCACCGTCGACGGAACAGTTATCAATGATAGATTTCTCAACAGACCTGAGACTTTTCAGCTCCCTACCGTTCTCGGTAAAGGTGGTCAAAAAACTGACTTGATGGTGATCGCTTTAGAAGCGTACCGCTCTGCAGCTGACGGTAAAAATAACTCCAGTTCTTTTGCGGTAATAGGTAAATCCGGTTCTATTCAATCGGTACCCAATCTTAATATGTATAAGATTGTCGTTGGACCTAAAGTCGGCCAGGTTATCGATATAAACCAACCTCCCATTATAAATGTGAAGCGTGTTGCCAGAGCACTGAAGAAATACACCGAAAATGTAACTGTTTGCATTTTAAACCAGGCCAGGCACAAACAGCTTATTCATGAAGTCAGAAGTTCCGGAGCCCGGATAAAACTGATCGACGAGGGCGAGGTATCTGGTTGTTTGTCAGCTATAACAGGTGAAAAGTCGGACATTTACATTGGATATGGCTACGCGCCTGAGGCTGTTCTTGTTGCTGCTGCCATCAGCTGCCTTGGAGGATATTTTGAAGGAAAAATTTTCTACGAAAATGATAGAGACAAGCAAGCAGCAATACAGCACGATATCACTGACTTTGATAAAATTTTCCGCGCTCAGGATCTCATTAAGAGTAAACAGGTTGCAATTGCTGCCACTGGAATTACCGACGGAGAGTTTTTAGACGGCGTACGCTTTACTCCCAATGGTGCGATTACCCGCTCCTTTGTTGCCCGTGGCGAAACTCATACATATAGGACACTGGAGACGCGTCACTTTTTTGACTATAAACCAGTATTTTAATCAATCAACATTCTACACTCACTATTATTATGTCTGTTATACCACCTAAAAATGCCATTCTTCAGAGAGACAAGAAAACCTACGCAATAGTTCCTAGAGTTCCTGGAGGCCTGTTGCAAAAAGAACACTTAAAAGCACTCTCTAACGTTACTGAAAAATACAATATTCCCATAATCAAGATTACCTCCGGCCAACGCATCGCTCTTGTCGGTATTGAAGAGAGTGACCTCGATGCTATCTATGATGATCTTGGCATGGAACCTGGCCATGCCACAGAGCTTTGTTTACACTACGTACAAGCTTGTCCTGGTACGGAAGTTTGTCAATTTGGTGTCCAGGATTCCCTTGGTTTTGCAATCAAAATCGAAAATATCCTTTCCAATATAGACCTTCCAGCTAAATTCAAAATTGGTGTATCCGGATGTCAATTCTGCTGCGCTGAATCCTTTGTACGTGACATCGGATTGATCGGGAAAAAGAATGGCTGGACTGTTATTTTTGGCGGTAATGCAGGCAACCGTCCACGAATTGGTGATATCATTGGTACAAACCTTGCAAATGATGAGGCAATAGAGCTCCTTAAAAGATGTATTGACTATTACTCCACAAACGGCAAGAAAAAAGAGAGGGCTTCACGCTTTATTCATCGCATAGGAGTAGAAGAGTTTAAGCAAAAGCTTCTCTAAGTCATTACCAACCCACCATCTTTTAGCTGCTCTTTTATTCTAGCAACTCGATCGCATGCGATATGTGGGTCGAGTGTTATGGTTAAAAACTTAAAGAGCGGCAAGCTATCTTGGATACCCCTGCAAATCATACTGAGCAGCAAAAACCGGAAGAACTGCAGCAAATAACTCCCGACTATTCTTTACTGAACAGGGGACGCTTTTCTTCTGATACCATTTCTATTGAAAGAAGGTCGGCCAGTAATACTGTTTTCCATGTCGACGACACTCCTTTTCAATCAACAACTCCTGCTGCCACTCACTGGTCTGTCGCATGGTCAGATCTGATGATGACCATGTTTATTTTGTTTTTATCTATGTTTGTATACCAGATGGCACACGACGATTTTCTGGAACCCACTAGAAAAGAAATTATTGGGGGAGACACAACGGATGCTCTCCAATCTAGTGATTCAAGTGGTGCTTCTTTTCCATTTGCGCCTATTAGTCCCAGCCTCCCTCTAATGACCGCTGGCACTATCAAGAAGGTGGATCGCGTTCCTATCCAAGAGCTTAAGAAAGAGGTCCTGCCCCCTGATTTGAGTGCAGAAATTGATGAACCGATACCTGAAGAGGAGATTAAACTCAATCCTGAAATACCGACTACCCTGACCAACAGTATTGCAATTATCGTAGAAAAGGATTCTGATTTCCCACCACCACTTTCTCAACAGCCGCTTCCGATACCATCAGATACAGTTCTTGAACCACGCCCATTAATCCCTGAGGAACCAGAAGTTGCTGCACCTTCGCTCAGGTCTGATGATATTCAGGATATCTATAGGCTGAGTAAAGATGCCCTGAAGAATAATGATCTCGAAAAATTTGCTACCATCGATCTCGTTCCTGATACAACAATGCGGATCATACTTACCGGAGATCTTCTCTTTTCTTTAGGCAACAGCGAACTCTCGTCATCGGCTAAAGACTCTCTCTATACTCTTGCGACTGTATTAAAAAACACACCATATATGATTAATATCGTAGGTCATACAGATAATATTCCTATGGCATCAAGCAGATACCGAAGCAACTGGGAACTCTCCGTTTCAAGGGCTAGTGGTGTTGCAAGATTTCTAATTGATGAAATTGGAATGAATCCAACTCAGTTTGTCGTGAGTGGTTATGCATCATATCGTCCTGTCGTGCCTAATAATTCTGCCGATAACCGCGCAAAAAACAGACGTGTAGAAATTATCATCTCTAAACGGCTACCACAACCCCAACCCGCATCTCTTAAGAGCTTAAACTGATCATATGAAAAATAAAAATCTCATTGGACTCATTCTCTGCGGAGCCTTGTTTATTGCGGGCTTTCTACTCCATGGAAATCTTAGCCTATATTTTAATATTTCAGGACTCTTCATTGTCATTGGAGGTACTGTCTGCGCCTCTCTGATCAGTTTCAGGTTTGAACAGATCCATATCGTAACCAAGGTTTTACTCACTGCCTACAAAAGACCAATGAAGAAGGAAACGGAGATAATCAACATCCTCATTGACCTCTCAATCAGGTCCAGAATTGAGGGTATACTCTCACTGCAGAATCAGGAAAATGAAACAACAATTCTTTTTTTACGTAGGGCATTAGGTTGTCTGGTGGATGGATATTCAATTGATCAGATCCGGGATATACTCAATACGGAAATGTACTTCTTTAAACTACGTAGAGAAGATTCTGAACGTGTAGTAAGAGCTATTGCAGATTATTTCCCGGCATTTGGGATAGTGGGATCAGTGGTGGGACTCATTACAATGTTAGGCGGCATAGGAGATACTTCTATCATTTTAAAATCCATTCCCATCGCTCTCACCTCGACGTTATACGGGTTGCTCTTTGCAAACTTCTTTTTCCTTCCTTTTGCCGCAACCATTAAAGAAAGAACGAATCAAGAACTATTATTACAAAAGATCATCCTTGAAGGAGTCATTGCTATTAACTCAGAAATGAACCCCGTCATTTTAAAGACAAAACTTGAGTCATTCCTCACCCCTTCTCAACGGAATACAGAGCTCGTTTCTTATGCCAAGCTCAAAGAGAAGTTTAATATCGCAAAACAAAGAGAAGAGGAAAGAAAAGCAGAAGCATAAACGAGAAATTGAAATTAACTCTCATCTGGACCAAGGGAATTATCCATTCGGACAATTCCTTCAAGCAAGAGGTGATCAATTCGTTCATTAATCAGTATCTCTTCTTTTGATGGGTATTGATTTGCATAGAAAAAGAACATTCCCTCTTTCCAGTTTAGTGTCTCAAAGAAGGCCTCTCTTGCCTGTACCTGCAACATCTCGGAAAGATCTTCGAACTTTACAAAACCTTTCTTCACCAAGATGTCACCTAAACGACGACGATGTCCATGTTGGGCGTGTACCTCTAACCCCTGAGAGAGTTGATAGGCACTGATAACTCCGGATTCGACAAGCATATCACCAATCTTTTTCTGATTAACACTCAACGCTCCAAAAATCAGCTTCCCTTTTTGAAAGAAAAAACTGGCATTGTTATCTTCGCCAACAACACGTAGCTCACCTGAGGAGGTCGCGTAGTCAAAGAACTGAAAGATGTTATTCAATTCAATTACCGCAATATTACCCTGCAGGGACACACCGGATTTATGGCGCGAATCTAATATCATTTAATAACTAGGTTCCTAAAAATTGTTTCAATACATAGCGGCAGTGTCTTTTAGAAAATGCCAAGAAATCGACTCAACAAAACATTCATCATATTAGTACAGCACGTGTATAATTAGAATAGAAAAAAATAACATGTAAATCATACAAATACAACCTGAAGAGTCACAAAACGAACTGATAATTTGAGGTTGTTTCCATTTATAACAAGTAAATATTTTAAAAATACATTTTTATACTGTGATCTGGTGCTCCATACCATCTACTCACACTTTTGATATTTTGTTAACTGCTTAAACACACTACAAAAAGACTACATACCGCAGTATTCAGAAAAGATAACATACTGTTTTTATTATTTTTATATACACATTGGCCCATTTGGAAAATGGAGTGCAAATTCCACTCGTCTATGCTATTAATCAGGAATATTGAGATCGATTCCTATACAATATCTCCTCAACCCTACCGGTGAATACCCAAAGTGAAACTATTCAGTTCCTACATGTTACTGTTATTATGTGGTTGTTTCCTCTGTTCCTGTGCTCCGCTTACCCAAAAACAGTATCAAAAAAACGGTCTAATTCCCCTCAGTGGTTCGCAGCTTCAAAGTGATCTAACGGGACAAACGCTCCATCTTGAGGCAATTGATTTCGATGCATTTATAGTTTTCCACGAAAATATGTCCATTTCAGCCACGAGCCATGACGGTGATTCTGATACAGGTATTTGGTCACTTCCCGATGATAATTTAATCTGCATGAAATTTAAATCATGGTATTTTGGCGACGAGAGGTGTTACCGGGTCATCAGGCAAGAAAGCCGCTTCTCATTTTTCAGCCCAAATGGAGCCATAAGCTATACAGGAACAACCTCACCTCAAGCATCAGATAGTCAAGTTACAACTACTGTTGTTCCTGCAACAAAGGCAAGTTCAGCTACAGAACAAGATCCTGAAGTACGCAACACTACAATCACCAATACGAGTAAAGAAACCGCTCGGGATCGTTTCGTCCGACTTGCCAAAAACTGTCCGGATTGTAACTTCAGCGGAGTTGACTTTAGCAGTGCTGAACTCAATCATGCAAATCTTGCTGGTGCTGATCTTTCCGGAGCTGATTTCACCAATGCAAATTTACGACAGGCAAATCTTCAGGGGGCCAACTTAACCAATACGATTCTCATTCGTGCAAACCTTGCAGGTGCGAACCTCAGCTCAGCCGATCTCTCGCGGGCTGACCTTAGCGGAAGCAATCTCATCCGTGCAAACGTCACCAATGCAACTTTTGACGAAACAAAATTAACCGGGGCTCACCTCGAAAGCATACAAGGAAAGATTCAATAATATGAGTGCAGGATTCACCCATCTCCACGTCCATTCACAGTACAGCCTCCTCGATGGCGCCATTAGAATAGCTGACCTACTTGATAAATGTAAAGAATTCGGGATGGACAGTGTTGCCATCACCGATCACGGCGCTATGTATGGAGCCTTGGAATTTTACGTCAAAGCAACAAAGGCAGGTATCAAACCGATAATTGGCTGCGAACTTTATATTGCTCCAGGTGATATGAAGGTCAAAAAACCCATTGATGGTCAAGTAGCATTTCACATTGTGCTTCTGGCTATGGACCATACCGGCTATAAAAACCTGATGAAAATGTCTTCCATCGCCCAACATCAAGGCTTCTATTATAAGCCTAGAATCGACATGGAAGTACTGAAAGAACACAACGAGGGAATTATTGCGCTTACAGCCTGTCTACACGGACAGGTCCCCTACCTGATACATAAAAATGATATGTCTGGGGCAAGAAAAAAAGCAAAAGAGCTCTATGACATCTTTGGAGATCGGCTCTATTTCGAATTGCAGGAAAATGGCATATCTGACCAGCAACCTGTGAATGATGGGATGAAAAAACTGGCCGCCGAAATGGGAGTCAAACTCGTAGCCACAAATGACTGTCACTACCTCAACCGCGAGGAAGCCCACGCCCACGAACTCCTGCTCTGTATACAGACAGGTAAGACGATTAACGATCCCAAGAGATTTAGATTTTCAACAGATGAGTTCTATTTTAAGTCGCCGGAGGTGATGAGGAAAAGCTTTGCCCATTGCCCGGAATCGATCGCCACAACTCAGGAAATTTCTGATCGATGTAATGTAGAAATAAGTTTTGATGACTACTACTTCCCGAACTTCCCGGTTGAAGAAGGTGAAACCCTTGACTCCATGTTTAAGAAGGCGTGCTGGGATGGTCTTGAAATACGCTTTAACGAAATGCGTGAAGCCGGAACCTACAACGATGAGGCTGATGCCACATACCGAGCACGACTTGAAATGGAAATCGATGTTATTTCTACCATGGGTTTTCCCGCATATTTTCTCATAGTCGCCGATTTTATAGTCTGGGCAAAGGAGCACGATATACCTGTCGGTCCAGGACGTGGGTCAGGAGCCGGAAGTCTAGCAGCCTATGCCATGTCCATCACCAACATTGATCCAATTCCCTACGGTCTCATCTTTGAGCGTTTTCTTAACATCGAACGTAAATCCATGCCGGATTTTGATATCGACTTTTGTCAGGAACGACGTGGAGAAGTTATTGATTATGTTCGTAGAAAATATGGAGGAGCTGAATATGTCGCTCAGATAGTCACCTACGGTTGCATGAAAGCAAAGGGTGTTATCCGCGATGTGGGTAGAGCACTCGATATCCCTTTTGGAGATGTGGACAAGATCGCAAAACTCATACCTGACGAGTTGAAGATGACGATCAAGAAAGCCTTACAAGAAGAACCTAAACTCCAGGAGGCCGCCGACGTTGATCCTCGAATCGAGGAATTACTCTCGGTGTCAAAAACTCTAGAAGGGTTGGCTCGTCACACTTCAACCCATGCCGCAGGTGTAGTGGTCTCCCCGACTCCGATGACCGACTATGTCCCTACCTGCAGAGGTAGCAACGAAGAGACTCTAACCCAGTATGATATGACACATACTGAAATGACGGGCCTCATCAAGTTTGATTTTCTTGGTCTGAAGACCCTTACTGTAATTGATAAGGCGGTCAAACATATAAAGCTTGATAACGGTATTGATCTCAACATTGATACCATCCCAATGGATGACGCTAAGACATTCGAACTCCTCTGTAGTGGTGATGCCCTTGGAGTTTTCCAGCTTGAAAGTTCTGGTATGCGCGAGCTTCTTGTCAAAATGGCACCAGAGGTATTCAGTGATCTCATTGCCCTTGTAGCGCTATACAGACCAGGACCCCTAGATTCCGGAATGGTGGATGATTTCGTTGAAACCAAACACGGAAGAAAAGAGGCACACTATCCGCTTCTGCAAATCAAAGATGTACTAGAAGAGACCTACGGCGTCATTGTTTACCAGGAACAGGTTATGAAAATATCCAATATCCTGGCAAGTTACTCCCTTGGTGACGCGGATATTCTCCGAAGAGCTATGGGCAAGAAAAAGCCAGAAGTTATGGCGGAAGAAAAAATAAAATTTCTTGCTGGCGCCAAAAAAAATGAATTACCTGCGGACAAAGCAGAATACATCTTCGATCTGATGGCAAAATTTGCGGGATATGGATTTAACAAATCCCACTCTGCTGCCTATGCTTTGGTCTCTTATCAAACGGCATACCTCAAAGCCCACTACATGCCGCAGTTTATGACTGCTCTGCTTTCCTGTGATATGAATAACACAGACAAGGTGGTCCTCTACATTAATGAGTGCAGTGAACATGACATCGAGGTGCTTCCCCCTGATATCAACGAGTCTGTAAAAGATTTTAGTGTGAAAGATGACCGGGTACGCTTTGGACTCGCCGCGGTTAAAAACGTCGGAGAAAATGCTCTTGACTCTATCGTTGAAGAGCGTGACAAAAACGGCCAGTTCACTTCACTAAGCGATTTTTGCAACCGTGTCGATTCACGTAAAGTTAACAGCCGGGTAATCGAAAGTCTCATTAAATCAGGTTCCTTTGACTCTCTTGGCTACAAGCGATCCCAATACGTGGCTGTACTTGACCAGGCAATGGAACAGGCTAAGGCCGTGCAGAGAGATCTTCAAAGTGGACAGATGTCCCTTTTCTCTGTGGCGCCAGAGGCGGAAAATCAAACAGAATTATCTCAAATTCCCATGCCGGATATCCCGGAATGGGAAGAAAGAAAAAAACTTATCCACGAAAAAGAGACTGTAGGATTTTATATCACAGGCCACCCCCTCAACGAGGCAATTCATGAGATAAATTCCATAGTCGACTGCTCCATCCAGGGTCTTGCTGACTGGGGGGAGAATCAACCTGTGCGTATTGGTGGACTCATCCGTAGCTGTAAAAAGCTGAGAAGTAAGAAGGGCGATCCAATGGCATTTCTCGCCATAGAAGATCTTGCCGAAGCCGTTGAGGTGATTGTCTTTCCAAATACCTATGCCATGTGTGAAGAAATCTTATCTTCACCCGATCCAATAATCATACAGGGAACAGTCCAACAAGATGACCGGGGCCCTAAAATCATAGCTGAAACCATCGATTCTTTGCAAGATGCACGAGAAAAATATACGGATTCTGCAAAAATCAAACTAAGCTCAGAGAAACTCTCCAGACAGCAACTCGAAAAGGTAAAAAAGACACTTTATCAATTCCATGGCTCCTGCCCGGTCCGTCTTACCCTTCATTTTGCGGGTAAAGGCGAAGTTGATATTGATGTACTCAAAGATCTCACCATCAGGCCCTGCAGAGAGCTGACAGAAACAATGGATGAGATTCTCAACTACAAAGCTATCACCTTTTCGAAAAAACCAATAGTACAAAAGCCGCGAAAAAAGCGATGGGACAATAAACCAAAGGCCAATTAACTCACCCCGGTAACCTGAAGACGTCTCTTTGGTTAAAATGTTTGAGCAATATTGGAACGCCCTAAACAAAAACGGCCAACACTACGGAATACGTATTGTTGGCCGTTAGCCCGAATTTCTCATGACTTTTTGATTTGAAACTCAATTGTTTGTTTTTATAGTTTAAAAATGACTTCCTTAATTAACAGGGTGTTTTTCGTTTCAAATCAAAAAGTTCACCCTTCGGGCCAACAGATTTATCTGCAGATGCTTCGTTACCGAGCATTTGCAGGTAGCGAAGACTCCGGTAGATTATTGCAGCTTCATACCCGGTGTCTCGACCTGCGAAAAACTTTGTTGGTGAGAAATCCGGCTTAGTACAGATGCAATATTGCTTTTATGGCATCACGCAATGACCTTTCCCGGATTGCAAATATTTTTGGGGTCCAGGGTTTTCTTTATCTTCCTCATCAGCTCCAACTCAACAGAACTTTTGTAACGGCTCATCTCACCTACTTTTAGCTGTCCAACTCCGTGCTCAGCCGCAATCGATCCGTTCATCTGATCTACCACATCATGAACTAATCGATTCACCTCTCCCCAACGCCCAAGAAACTCCTCACCATCCATATTCTCTGGCTGGGTCAGGTTAAAATGAACGTTTCCATCTCCAGCATGACCAAAACTGCAAACAATGACCCCAGGTATTTTTTCTTCGACCAGGTGAGTAGCTTTAGTAATAAAATCAGCGAGTCTATTTAAAGGCAGAGAGACATCGTGCTTAATCGACGCACCTTTTATTTTTTGGGCGGCTGATATTTGATTACGGATATTCCAGAGTATCGCTGACTCTGTCTCATCCTTGGCGATTTTGTATTCAAACCCAGAGACTTCCAACACGGTATCAAGAGGTGTTTCCAGATCCAACTTGGAATCCGTCGAGTTTAACTCAATAAGCCCATACCATGCATGACTTGACGTGAAAGGGTCCTCACTATCCTGATCGTATTCGAGGACAACGTTGATCGCATTTCTTGAAATAATCTCAAAACCGGTAAGATTCTCAGCAAAATGATTTCGGACTGAGACAAACACCTCCATCAATTCAGCAATATTGCCGGTGGCAACAAGAGCAGTCTGCTGAACTTTAGGAGCAGGATAAAGCTTCAAAGTCGCAGCTGTAATAACCCCTAGAGTTCCCTCTGCACCAATATAGAGATGTTTGAGATCATAACCTGCATTGTCCTTTCTGAGAGCCCGTAATCCATGCCAAATCTCACCATCAGGTAGTACAACTTCAAGCCCTAGCACAACATCCCGTGTGTTGCCATATTTCAATACATTGGTGCCCCCAAGGTTTGTTGATATGTTCCCTCCAATCTGACATTCTTTTTTCGATGGAGCACTCAATGAAAACAACATATTTTCACTCTCTGCAGCGACCTGAAGATCCTCTAAGATACAACCAGCATCAACTGTCATCGTGGCATTGATCGAATCCAGATCCCGAATAGTATTCATTCTTCCAAGATTAAGCAGAATGCCACCATGAGGCACCGCACCACCACAAAGGCCTGTATTTCCAGACTGGGGAGTAATAGGTATATCGTGTTCAAAACAATATCTTACAACTTCAGACACTTGCGTAGTCGTAGCTGGTGCCACCACAGCAAGGCATGAACCTTCATAAAGCCCGCGCCTCTCCTTTAAAAACGGTGCCATCTCCTTTGCTCCCGTTCTTAGACCTTCAACACCAACTATCTTTGCAAACGCTTCTATTCTTGTTTTGTTCATCTCTTCGCACATTTCCAGAATTCTTGCCGCCCTACTTTTCAAAGATCAATTTATAAAGAAATGAGTTCTCATATGCTGAGAATCTCAAAAAAAGGAGCTATTCCCATCGTTCAAACATAGCTACGCTTTTACCCAAAACAGAGACCACACTCAGGACAGGCACCGACGGTTGGAGAGAATCTACAACCGCAGGCAGGGCAAACCGTTTCTGCAGCCTGCTCGTCAAAAACAACGTCAGCATGTTTGAGGTCTTCGATATTTAAAGCAGTACTTTTGACAAAGTCCCGGGCAAGCACCTCAGTTGCGGCGTCCATATCTTCGCTTCTAATCTGGAGATACATCTCTGGGCCACAGCAGCCCTTACCACAGCTCCCTTCGTCACCTGCAAGAAGAGATGGGATTCTCTCCTTTTTAAGGATTTTCTGAAGCACTTTTATATCCTTTAGCGGCCCCTTACGTATGGAAACCAGCTCATCCTCAGGCGACATTTCCATCGTTCGTGTTGTAAGAGACTGGCTTTGCACATCGAAAAGCTGAATCTTTTCCTTGCCGGTCATGAGTTGGACGTCACATGTCGGACACATAGTAATATCTCCGCGAAACTCGATCTCACAGTCCGGACAGTAATTCATCTCAGGATCTATACCATGAACAAGCTGTCCATCGCTGGCACCAGCAATATCTGCAGACTTTTTCTTACCAAAAAACTTTAAAAACATAGTGGTTCTCCAATCAGATTGCCCGTTACAAGATATATCTGCTCAGATCCTGGTCCTGAACAATTTCACTCAGTTGTTCCCTCACATATTCAGCTGTAACCACAAAAGTTTCTCCGGATTTATCTGATGCATCAAAAGACAAACTATCAAGCATTCTCTCAAGAACAGTGTGCAGTCTTCTCGCACCAATCTCTTCTGTCTTTTCGTTTACCTCAACTGCTATGGCTGCAAGCTCTTCAATGGCATCATCCTGGATGATTAACTCCACACCTTCAGTCTTCATTAGAGCAATATATTGCTTTACCAGAGCGTTTTCAGGTTCAGTCAAGATACGAACAAAATCATCTTTCCCCAGAGAGTGTAGCTCAACGCGGATAGGGAATCGCCCCTGGAGTTCAGGAATCAGATCAGAAGGTTTACTTAAATGAAATGCCCCACTTGCTATAAAGAGAATATGATCGGTTTTAACCATACCATGTTTGGTATTTACATTTGCACCTTCGACAATCGGCAACAGATCTCTCTGCACGCCCTCTCGGGATACTTCCGGGCCACTGCCAGCGCCACCTTTTGAGACTATTTTGTCAATTTCATCAAGAAAGATGATACCGGATTGCTCGGTACGTCTCAGTGCTTCCTGGACAACCTTATCATGATCAATGAGCTTTGAGGTCTCCTCATTAATGACCGCTTCTTTTGCATCCTTCATCTTCATCTTTCTGGCTTTTTTCTTTTTGGGAAAAAGCTTTCCAAAAGCGTCCTGAATATTAGACTGCATATCTTCCATACCAGAGGTAGTCATTATCTCCACCATCGGCATGGATTTAGAATCACTCACCTCCACCTCAACTTCACGATCATCGAGCTTTCCATCCCGAAGCATTTTACGAAATTTTTCTCTGGTACTATTTTCAGGGTCTGCTTCCACTTTCACGGGAAGGTCTGGGTTTTCAATGGTAAACGAGGCCGCACCACCTGGGCCCAATGCAGAAACACCACCCGGAGTTGGAGGAAGGAGGATATCTAAAATCTTATCTTCAGCGTTAGCCTCAGCCACACCTTTGATCCTGTTTTCCTCTTCTTTTTTGACCATGTTTATAGCAAGCTCAACAAGGTCTCTCACCATGGACTCAACATCACGACCAACATAACCGACTTCGGTGTATTTTGAGGCCTCCACCTTGATAAAGGGTGACTGGGCAAGAGTTGCCAGGCGCCTTGCAATCTCTGTTTTTCCGACTCCTGTAGGCCCTATCATGATAATATTCTTCGGTGCTATTTCTTCTCTTAAGGGAGAAGGTACCTGCTTTCTTCTCCACCGATTTCTAAGAGCAATTGCAACGGATCGTTTTGCATCCGCCTGGCCCACAATATATTTATCAAGTTCAGCCAGGGTTTCTTTAGGTGTAAAGGACTGATTCGGCATTATATTTTCTCAACTGTTATAGAGTTGTTGGTAAAAACGCAGATGTTTCCAGCAATATGAAGAGCTGCTTCACAAATGTGTTCTGCATCAAGATCACTATGCTGTACCAGTGCAAGAGCCGCCGCATGGGCATATGGCCCCCCGGAACCAATTGCTAAAATGCCTTCATCACCTTCAATCACATCACCTGTTCCAGAAAGTAACAAGGAATGATCTTTATCCACAGCAATAAGCATTGCCTCAAGTTTCCGTAAATACTTGTCTGTACGCCATTCCTTTGCCAGTTCAACAGAGGCTCGCAAAAGGTTTCCTTTGTACTGTTCAAGCTTTTCTTCAAGTTTATCAAAAAGAGTAAAGGCATCCGCTGTAGCTCCTGCAAATCCGGTAATTACAGTATTATGATATAGTCTTCTCACCTTACGGGCATTATGCTTCATCACCGTATTACCAAGAGAAACCTGGCCATCCCCCGCTAAAGCAACCTCGCCTTTATGCCTGACTGCTACAATTGTTGTGGATCGTATTTTCATTGGTACACTTATTTAGAAATTGCTTTATCTTTACGAAAATCTTACAGATTTTCACCATAATCATTGTTGATAAACTCGTAAAAAGTCATTTTGCCCGTACAGATGATCTCCGGTAAAAGTTCGATATATGCCCCGTAGGAAGTGCCCTTGGGGTGCGAACCGTAGTGTCTTAAACAAAGTAGATCGGGCTATTTACGAGCCCATCATTCTTTTTTCTTCTGAGCCAGAGGATGTGCTTTGTCATACACATCAGCGAGATGATCTAAGGTTAAGTGGGTGTAACGCTGTGTCGTAGACAAACTTGCATGCCCAAGTAGTTCCTGTACAGACCGTAAATCCGCCCCCATTTCCAGGAGATGAGTTGCAAATGAATGCCGCAATGCGTGGGGAGTAACAATCTGCAGCACCCCCGCTCTTTCCCCATACATTTTTACCATTCGCTCAACACTGCGAACCGACAAACGCCCTCCCCTACCGTTAAGAAAAAGGGCATCCCTTTCAACTGGCCTTCCTCTGCCTGCGCGTTTTTCTATGAGCTGTAACCGCTGCCCAAGCCAACTGTCAACGGCCTCAATAGCGGGTGCCCCCACAGGTACCATACGCTCTTTGTCACCTTTGCCCCGTACCGTAAGCATTTCCTCTTTGAAATCAAGATCAACAAGATCTCTTGTCACAAGTTCTGAGACCCGCATTCCAGTTGAATAGAGCAACTCTAAAATCGCACGATCCCGCGCCCTGTACGTGTCCTTTGCTGTTGGTGCCTCAAGTAAGGCAAATGTCTCGTCGACTGTGAGAAAAACAGGAATATAGCTCCCGACTTTTGGTCCGGCGATAGAGCTTACCGGATCAACATCAATAAGCTTTTCACGAAGGGAAAATCGAAAAAAAGTCCTCAGGGCCGACAATTTTCTCGCAACCGTAGCTCCACTGTTGCGACCATGCAGGCCAACGACGAAACGTCTAATGTCTGCTACGCAAATACTATTGATACCATGCCCTTCATCCAGAGTTGCAGAAAACTCTAGAATGTCTCTTTTATACCCACTTACGGTATGCTTAGAGTACCCCTTTTCAATTTCCAGCCACCTTGTAAAAATCTTAATAGTTTTTATCATTACTTTTGGTTTGATTCTACACTGAGAAATGTTATCACTTGTCTATAAGTGACCCCGGTAAACTGGAAATAAGCCGGGACTTAGTTCAGTCCCCCCTCGGAGTCTATCGCTTACCTGAGGGGTATAAGTACCATGGTGGTTATTATAAACACCCAATTTCAGTAGAGACTCCAGCTTTCTTGTTTTTATGACAGGTTTTCTGGAGTAAGGCACTAACCCTGGTTAACGAAAAATAAGCCGGGATTCAGTTCAGTACCCCCTTGAGGGGTATAAGTGCCATGGTGGTTATTATAAACACCTAACTTCAGTAGAGACTCCAGCTTTCTTGTTTTTATGACAGGTTTTCTGGAGTAAGGCACTAACCCTGGTTAACGAAAAATAAGCCGGGACTCAGTTCAGTACCCCCTTGAGGGGTATAAGTGCCATGGTGGTTATTATAAACACCTAACTTCAGTAGAGACTCCAGCTTTCTTGTTTTTATGACAGGTTTTCTGGAGTAAGGCACTAAATAGCAGCTGGTTTATTTCTTTTCCACTCGACTTCTTGCTGCTTACATAATATATACGGGGGGTATTTTTACAAAGATACTCTTTTCGGGTTGTCTGAAACTACACAGTACTATCTCGATTAGTGCATACAGGCAACTATCTTTTCGTACAAACAAGTTCTGAACTATGGCAAAAAAAACGTTTGAAGCAGCACTCACCAGGTTAGAAAAAATCACCGACGAATTAGAAGACGGGGAATTGAGTCTTGAGAATAGTTTGAAAAATTTTGATGAGGGCATTCAACTCGCCGGATTTTGCTCTGAACAACTTTCTGAAGCCAAGGCTAAGGTTGAATTACTGCTAGAAAAAGACGGAAAAATAGAAACCTTACCCTTTGGCGAGCAAGAAAGTGGATATAAAGACCTACCTGAATGAACAAAAAAGGCTTGTCGAGGATGGCCTGAACAGGTACATGCCTGAAGCCTCAGGCCCTTTTTCCCACCACATAGAGGCCATGCGCTACAGTCTTTTCGCTGGGGGGAAACGTGTTCGACCAATACTCTGTCTGGCTGCAGCAGATGCGATCTGCACGACGAGAGCGGACGATATGCCCCTGCTTCCTGTCGCATGTGCTCTCGAGTGTATCCACACCTACTCACTCATACACGATGATCTTCCCGCCATGGATGATGATGCCCTTCGTCGAGGTAAACCCACCAACCATGTGCTCTATGGTGAAGGACAGGCTGTGCTCGCGGGTGATGGTCTACTGACTTGGGCCTTTGACCTTATCACCCGACGTGAACATAACACACTTACAGCTGAGCAACGACTCGATATAGTACAGGTAATCTCCCAAGCGGCAGGCCCTCTGGGTATGGTTGGAGGACAGAGTCTTGACATTGCATGTGAAAATACTGATTTTCCTTTTACCACCCTGCAGACCATTCATAAAAGCAAGACAGGTGCCCTTATCACCTGTTCCGTTCACGCCGGGGCTATTGGTGCGGGAGGAAGTAAGGAAGAAGTGGCCGATCTCATCAGCTATGGAGATCATATAGGGCTGGCCTTTCAAATTGTCGATGACCTTCTAAACGCTACATCAACGACTGAGAAACTCGGCAAGGCTGCTGGATCGGATGTCAGCAGGGGGAAGGCGACCTATCCCGCTTTTTTTGGTATTGACCAAACAAGAGAAAAAGCCCATGATGCAATTGCAAAAGCCATAGAAGCATTGAGAGATTTTGATGAAAAAGCGGACCCATTACGCGCCTTGGCTGAATACATTTACACCCGAAGCAACTAGAATTCACTGGCTTTTCATGTACATTTTTTGAAATAATCTTAAGATTGACCTTATGTCCATACCACAACCAAAGACACCAAACAGCTTACTTGAACAGATACAGAGTCCTGTTGAAATGAGAAATCTTTCAATAGATGATCTCAATGAACTGGCTCAGGATATTCGAGATACTATTGTCCAGACAGTTGCAAGGACAGGAGGCCACTTGGCACCAAGTCTTGGTGTTGTGGAGTTGACGATTGCCCTTCATTATATTTTTGATACTCCAAAAGACAAGATAATATGGGATGTGGGGCACCAGTCCTATGCCCACAAATTGCTCACCGGAAGACAGAATCAATTCGCCACACTCAGGCAATATAAAGGCATGAGTGGTTTTCCCAAACGCAAAGAGTCAGAGTACGACCCTTTTGAGACAGGACACAGCTCCACCTCAATATCTGCCGCCACTGGGATCACCCTAGGCAAATTGCTAAAAGGTGATAAGCACAGAGCTATAGCTGTTATCGGCGACGGGTCAATGACCGCTGGAATGGCATTCGAGGCCCTCAACCATGCAGGACATCTTGACAAAGACCTGATAGTCATACTCAACGACAACGAGATGTCTATTTCACCCAATGTTGGCGCCATGTCCAGCTTTCTCAGTAGAAAGCTGACTGGCAAAACCATGAACCGGGTGAAAAACCATCTGGTTGAGAAACTTGGTGTTTCCGATGTTGGAGAAAATATCCTCAATATTTTGAGAAAAAGTGAGGAGTCCTTTAAGAGTTTTTTTACCCCGGGGATGCTTTTTGAGGCCTTTAAATTCAATTATATCGGCCCAATAGATGGACACAACATTGAGGATCTCCTTGAGACTCTCGAAATAGCACGAGACACCTCCCAGGGGCCCATGCTTATTCATGTCCTCACCAAGAAGGGTAAAGGTTACGAGCCAGCCGAAAAAAATCCTGATATTTTTCATGGTATCGGACCCTTTGATCTTCTCAGTGGTAAACCACACAGCTCCAAAGGGCCTGTTACCTACACCAAGGTGTTTGGTGACACCATCAGCGCCCTTGCAAGAAAAGACGAACGCATTGTTGCTATCTCTGCCGCCATGGTTGCAGGAACTGGGCTTTCGAGTTTTTCAAAAGAATTTCCAGACCGATTTTTTGATGTGGGTATTGCGGAACAACACGCAGTCACTTTTGCTGCAGGTCTTGCCTCAGAAGGTTTACGACCGGTGGTGGCTGTCTATTCAACATTTTTCCAACGCGCTCTCGATCAGATAATCCACGACATCTGTATTCCAAACCTGCCTGTGACTCTGGCTATTGATCGAGCCGGAGTTGTAGGTGATGATGGCCCTACCCACCAGGGCACCTTTGATATTTCATTTCTTCGTTTTATCCCCAACATGGTTATCATGGCACCAAAGGATGAAGAAGAACTGCAACATATGCTCTACACCTCCATTGAATATAACGGCCCTTCCGCCATCAGGTATCCAAGAGGAGCAGGTGAAGATCAGGTAATGAGCGATCCGGATAATCTACAACTCCTGCCAATAGGAAAAGGTGAGCTACTGGTTGAAGGAAGTGACATCCTCTTGCTGCCTGTGGGCAACCGGGTTTACCCTGCCTTGTCTGCTGCAAGAGAACTACTAGAAATTGGAATCAGTGCTGCTGTAATCAACCCGAGATTTATTAAACCCCTTGATGGTGATCTCATTGCAAAATGGGCCAACCACACTGGAAAAATGATAACCATTGAAGACAACAGCAGGCTAGGGGGCTTTGGCAGCTCAATCCTTGAACTCCTAAGCGGACGTGGTATTGCAGGTGTACAAACGCATCTTTTAGGACACCCAGACAACTTCATTGAACACGGTCCACAAAAAACACTGTGGAAAAATAGCGGTATTGATACCCCCGCAATAGTACAAGCAGTCAAAAACTTACTATCTAAGCCATTGTAAAAAAATAACATGACCAGAGTCATACTCGGAACGGCATAAGGATCCGTAACGAAATGGATATAAATGACTAAGTTATTTAGTAACGGCTCCTAAGGAGTAAGCCTTCAAGAAAACTGACCAAAGATCATTACGACATATAAAAAAGGGGATTTCGCAATGCGAAATCCCCTTTTTTATTTGAAACAAATAGATCTTTTAGTGCCTTACCCCTGAAAGTCTGTCATAAAAAACAAGAAGACCTTCGAGGCATTTAGACCCGACAGGTAAGCGATAGACTCCGAGCGAAAACTGAAAAAGAGTCCCGCTTTTTTCCTGTTTATCGGGTTTAGACATTAAAATAAGATCTGTACCAATCTACAAATTTGCCAATACCAAACTCTAAAGTAGTTGCTGGTTTATAATCAAAGGTGGCCACAAGGTCATCGACGTTTGCATAGGTCGCCGGAACATCTCCAGGTTGCATTGGCATAAAGTTTTTTTCAGCCTTTTTACCGAGACAATCTTCTAATACCTCAATATATCTCAACAACTGTTCTTTGTTATTATTACCAATATTATATACCCTGTATGGGCAGTATGACGTAGCCGGATCGGGACTGTCACTGCTCCAGGAGGGATTTCCCTCGGGAATCTTATGTATTACTCGAAAAACACCTTCAACAATGTCGTCCACATAGGTGAAATCGCGTTCCATATTACCATTGTTAAAAACATCAATTGGACGGTTTTCCAGTATGGCCTTGGTAAAAAGAAACAGTGCCATATCTGGCCGTCCCCATGGGCCATACACAGTAAAAAACCTAAGACCTGTTGTGGGTAAATTAAACAGATGACTATAGGTATGGGCCATCAATTCATTGGCTTTTTTCGAGGCAGCGTAAAGAGATACAGGGTGATCAACATTATCATGAACCGAAAACGGCATACTCGTATTTGCCCCGTACACGGAACTCGACGATGCGTAAACGAGATGCTTTACACCTGAATGCCGGCAGCCTTCCAGAATATTGACAAAACCAACGATATTGGTGTCAACATATGAATGCGGATTGATGAGCGAATACCTAACCCCAGCCTGGGCCGCCAGATTTACGACAGCATCAAAACTATGCTCTTGAAAAAGAGATTCAACAGCACCCCTGTCAGAAAGTTCAATATTAACATGGCTAAAGTTGTCACCTTCACCAAGAGAAGCCATACGATCAATTTTTAACTGCGGATCATAGTAATCATTCAGATTATCCAGAGCGACGACCTCTGTCCCTGTGGCAGTTAGACGCTTGGCAAGATGGGCCCCTATAAAACCGGCTCCACCGGTGATAAGTACTTTTTTAATCACATTCATTCCTGTTCTTATTCCTTTACGCTATTGCTATAATTTACCAACACTGATGTTAATCGTCAAAATCGCCTTCAGGCCCCTTATCAACAACCAGGGTCTTTGCTCTTTCTATTATTTTTTCAGTAGTCCAGTTCTCAGGATCTTCAATCTGCTTCCCCTTCGAACCAAGATCATATGACCCAGCTTTCAGCAGCAGTTCCTTGGCCAGCGTTCCCGTACCGCCGGCATTAAAAACGTTTACCAGCATGTTGTAGACAAAGTCCTCAACCCGTTTAGCCATTCTATCTCTGACGGCTTTATCCTGAGCAAGAATTTTGTTTTCAAAGGGCAGATTTAACTTTTTATAATCTCCGCCACTCCAGCCCTGTTTATCGGCAAAGGCAACCATCTCCTCCCAGGTCTCTTCAGATACCCCTTCACCTTTAACCTTGATGAACTTTCCTTCGCTATCCTGAATTGCATTGCCGTAGTCATTGACTTCTACTCCCCAGGAAACCATCTGCAGCGCAGTGGCCACATTGGCCTTTGTTGTATGGGTTTGTCCGGCTATTGCTCTTAATTTATCTGAGTTATTCCCGGAGGTACCATGCTGGGCTCCGGAGACACCATAGGGGACCAGATGTTCATGGATCTCTGCTGTTAATTCAACCTGGATCCCAGTACCGCTTGCCTCAAGTCCATGGGATGAACCGTTATTCAAAGCGATCCAATCAGCAAAAATCTTTCTGCTATTAAGGCCTTTGATCAAAAAGGAGGCATCATCAACTGTAGAAAGTCCCTGGTTCCCCTTGATTTCTCCCACCTCAGTTTCAAGTCCAGCCCAGGTTGGAATGCAATCAGCAAGCTCGATATTTGCGAGAAGATTCTTGTCATCAGGCATATGAGAAGCATCAACCGCAATGGAGGTGATCCCCGCCTCAAACATGGAAGGTATCTCCATCTTTGCATAGGGCAGATCAGTCTCAGATTTAATGCCATAATGATCGGCATGGATCGCAACCGGTATTGTAATATCCAGCTCATTGCAGATTGCATCAACCTGTAGTGCAATATTAAAAAAATTCGTGGGACAGTAATTACATTCTGAACGCGCAATTTCTATTAAAAGAGCGGCATCCGCTCGTTGGGCCGCCTGCAAGGCACCCCTGATGACCATATTGCTCCGCCCATTGGCTGCAATAGTCATCGCAGACCCTTTTGCAACGAGCGCCTGATCTATTACCTTACCACTTACTATAAGCGCCTTTGAATTGGGAAACCGTCTTACGATGTTTGGTGGCCGACCAGTTTGAATGAGCTTTTCATAATCAGAATTAGACATAAGCTATACCTCCACATACGATATTTAACCGTCACCTACGAGGTGTCACCCCCCTCAACTTGATCCGGTATGAAATGTTACGAAATCAACTTCCTCACTTATAATGCAGAGAGTATGATAAATCCAGTTAGGAAAACGGGGAATCTATATATTATTCCTCAATAACTGTTCCATCGAAACCCGTGAATCCTTTTTTCCCAAATACCCAGACAGCAACAACACTGATTTCATAGAGTACCATGAGTGGGACCCCCATCATCAATTGATTAACGATGTCCGGTGTAGGTGTGAGAATCGCAGCTATGATAAAGTTTATGAGAATCGAATATTTACGATTTTTATTGAGAAAAGCGACATCAATCACTCCGACTTTTGCAAGAAACACCATAAAAAGCGGCATTTCGAAAATAACACCAAAGGCGAGGAGTAACCTTGTTGCAAGGGAAAAATATTCGCTTATTGCAGGAAGTGAGGTGAGAAACTCGTTGTTGTAGCCTACTAAAAATTTAAAGGCGGGCGGGAAAACTACAAAATAACCGAAAGCGGCCCCGCCAATAAAACAGATCGATGAAAGTGCCGTAAAGGGGACGAGCACTCTTTGTTCATGTTTGAAAAGTCCCGGAGAAATAAACCTCCATATCTGGGAAAATATAACCGGGCAGCCTAGGAGCAAACCACAGACAAGGGCGAGCTTTAGATAAAAAAAAACCCTTCCTGGTACGAGGTGAAGATGAGAGAAGTACCATCGGGCAGGACATCGGTGAGCGGTTTAAAAAACCATGTACCAATAGGTCTGATCACTGTATAAGAAAGACAAAAGCCTATGAACACGGCAATAAAAGATATAATTAAACAGGAACGCAGCTCACGTAAATGATCAGTAAGGGCCTGTTTTTCTAGATTTTCACTTCCACCTTCAAGATTCATATGTCATATTTGAAGCTATTTTTAATCTTAATAATACAAGCCCAGGTAAAAAACCATAACGCTTGCGTACCAACAAGGCACTTCATTACCATTTGCACTGATTTTTGGCAAGCGGCGTACTTCATTTAAGTGTAGTAGCCATGTACCGCCAGCCAATAACCTACAAAGAAACTTTAAACACAGTCAAGTATGCCAGTTGCAATCAAATCGCCACCATCTTCTTCTCCTGCGGGATGGTTTACATACATTCTCAGATGCTCAGACTCCACATATTACACAGGGGTAACAACAGATTTAAAGAGAAGAGTGCACGAACACAACAGTACAGCAAGAGGAGCCAAATATACTCGTTGCAGACGCCCCGTCACCCTCGTCTATTACGAGCAAACCGATACGCGCCAAAATGCCTGTAGACGAGAATATGCCATAAAACAGCTGAGGGCTGCCCAAAAGGCAACCCTCATCGATCTTCCTTCAGACGCCCTTAGGACCGAGCTGCTCTAATTTTGTCAGAAACCCCTCGAGTCAACTCCAGCACCCTTTTTGCCTGATCAAAACTCACGGCTCCCGTGCCACAGCTTGGGGTGATAAACGACTGTTTATATACGACGTCTTCTGCAATCCCTAGCGCCACAAGTTCGCGGGTTTGTTCAAACCATTTCGCGACCAGCCCATCCACCGTCTCTTTCTCTATAAATTCAGGGCTTGTGGGTACAATACCCGAAGCAAGTAAACCGCCCCGGGCAAAGAATTCGACAAGCTTATCGGCGTAGAGCACTAAACGATCAAAGTAGGAGTAGGCATCAAAACTGATAATATCCACACCCGCATCAAAGAGGACAGGCCATTCGGTATTGGCACATACGTGAACCCCGGTCAGCCCGTTTTCCGCTTTTACTCCGGCAAATACCTCGCTTAGACAGGCGACAATATCTTCCTGGGTAATGGTGATGTAGGCAGAAGTACCAAGCCCTGCAAGACCAGGCTCATCAAAAAACATTATTGGTTTACCACCGAGTTCTGCCATCTTCTTCGTTTGCCATCTCGCCTTTAGACCAAGGAGTTTTATTCCGATATCCCGCAACTGGTCATCATAAAAAATTGCTCGATTATCCTGATCCACAACACCGGTGCAAAAGGTAACAGGTCCGGTTGTCTGACCTTTTAAGCTGATAAAATCACCAGCTCTTTTTTTTGCGGCTTCCAAAAAGGTGAAAAAACCTTTGGCTGTCTTTTCAGTCAGTGCAAACCGGGAACCGTCAATAGAACCGCCACCCTCTGTAATCATGAGATACTCTTCATAAAAACTGAGAACTTCTGCATCAAACGTTGCACTGGTTCCATCAATAAATATTTTCCCATCGCAATCATCAACACTGGGGAAACCATCAAGATACTGAAGAATCATCCCCTCTTCTTTATACATTGGCAACTGGGGCCAAAGTGGAAATTCAGGGGTATAATCAAAAATCAGCTCTGTGGCTTCACTATGATCGGCTATGGGTAAACTACCAATGAGTAGAGGACGACACTCTGGATAAATCTGTGACATTCTGGGTTACCTTATTAAAGAAATAATGGGGAAATTGTTTCAAACAGTAGCAACAGGTTAAGATTAAAGTGAAATTTGTCACCCTTTTTCTAAGAATTATTTCCTGAATCAACTAGCCCGGATTTCTCACCAACAAATTTTTTCGCAGGTCGAGACACCGGGCATGAAGCTGTAATAATCTACCGGAGTCTTCGCTACCTGCAAATGCTCGGTAACGAAGCAGTTGCGAATAAATCTGTTGGCCCAAAGGGTGAACTTTTTGATTTGAAACGAAAAACACCCTGTTAATTAAGAAAGTCATTTTTAAAGTATAAAAACAAACAATTGAGTTTCAAATCAAAAAGTCATGAGAAATTCGGGCTAGGACCTCATCAGATGATTCACAGCCCCCTCCAGACCATCAAGAGACAATTCAAACATTGGAAATATGGAATCTATTACCTTTATGGTGTGGGTGTAAGGCCAATGCTGAGCTGGAATTGGATTGAGCCAAACTGAACGGGTGAAATATTCCTGCAAAAACTTTAATTGCTCCACCGATGGCTTGCCACTCCTCTCAAAGGCGTAAATGGAACCATCCGTGGACATAAGTTCATAGGGGGCCATACTTGCATCCCCTACAACGATACATCTGGTTTCTGGATCAGTTTTGATAAATTCAGCAATGGGTATCGCTTTTTTATATCTTCCAGGATCCTCCCAGACCAAGTCGTAAATGGTGTTATGGAAAAAATAGATCTTCAGGTCTTTAAACTGTGACTTTGCATATTGAAAAAGGGTTTGAACCAACTCTACATGGGGTTCCATTGACCACCCACCATTATCTATGAGAAGGATGACCTTGAGCCGATCAACCACCCCTCGCTCAAACACCAGATCAATCTCCCCTCCATTACGAATGGTTTCTCGAATCGTCTCGTCAACGTTGAGACTGTCTTTTGGTCCCCGTGGCACAAGGTTGCGCAGTTTTTTTAGGGCCTCACCCATTGTACTTGTGGTAAGAGGTCCTGTGGATGAATAGTCCCTGTACCTGCGCTCGCCTGCAACTTTCAATGCAGATCTATTTCTTGAGGCTCCACCCACCCGCAGTCCACCCGGATGATTGCCCCCATGCCCCACAGGCGATACCCCGCCAGTACCAATCCACTTTGAACCACCATCATGCCTTCCATCCTGATCTTTCAATCGCTGTTTAAAATATTCAAGTACTTCATCAGGACTCATTGAAGCCAAACTATCAC
This sequence comes from Desulforhopalus sp., assembly GCA_047619065.1. Classification (GTDB taxonomy): domain Bacteria; phylum Desulfobacterota; class Desulfobulbia; order Desulfobulbales; family Desulfocapsaceae; genus Desulforhopalus_A. Next base: position 175,090 of record JBLHNA010000006.1, on the reverse strand, counting down.
GATCCACCCCAAGTGCCTCCGCAAGACTCTTTGGGTCTTTCAACCATTCGTTCACCATACTCTCCGCCAGTAGATCCAGAGCATCCTGATCAACATCTACCAGTTCTGCTCCAGCAAAGACATGGGAAAAAACCTGATCGTATAGGTCAAAATATTTTTCACTTTTTACAAGTACCATTCGAGCGGTGGTATACAGGTCATCAAGCGAAGTGACAAGATCAAGAGACAAGGCCTTATGTAAGGTCAAAAAAGCGGTGGGACTTACGGGGACGCCAACATCCCTTAAAGTATAAAAAAACTGAACAAACATAGATTTCTCCTTGTTAGTGCCTTACTCCATAAAACCTGTCATAAAAACAAGAAAATGGAGAGTCATTTTAACATCATTAACTTGAAGTTAGGCACCAGATAGCGAATGAAGAGAGACCTTCGAGGCACTTATACCCCTCAGGGGGGTACTGAACTGAGTCCCGGCTTATTTCCCGTTACCGGGGCTAGAAGAATCTTTTTTTCATAAGATTTGTGGTCGCTCTCGAATAATCACTGCTTTTTTTGAAAAGGACCCCTAGATATGGAATTTCTTTTTTCAACTTGCCGCCATCACGAAAGTCAGGATCCGCTTGCAAGGCTCTCACCCAATTTATCAGCTCTCTTGTGGCCGGTTTTTTTTCGATTCCATCAACATCCCTCAGGCCAAAGAAGGTTTTTACCGCATTATCAACCAGATTCTCTGAAATATCCGTAAAATGAACCGCCAAAATTTTCCGCATCATTTTCGGATCGGGGAATGCAATATGATGAAAGTTGCAACGCCCAAGGAATGGGTCAGATAAATCTTTCTTGGCGTTGGAGGTGATAATTATTACTGGGCGATTCCTAGCCCTAATCACTTCATCTGTTTCCATGATATCAAACTGCATCTGATCAAGAACATCCAACATATCATCTTGAAACTCGGTCTCCGCTTTATCAATCTCATCGATGAGCAGTACACACCTTTTATCTGCCACAAAGGACTGACCAATCTTCCCCATTCTTATATAGTCACCGATGTTGCCCACAACACGGGCTGAATCACCAAACCGACTATCATTTAATCTCGTTAAGGTATCATACTGATACAAGGCCTCTATCAGTTTCATGCTCGACTTGACGTTTAGAGTAATCAGGTCCATACGTAAAGTGTCTGCTATTGCGTGGGCCAGCATCGTTTTTCCGGTACCCGGCTCTCCCTTTAAAAGAAGGGGCATCTCAAGCACCATAGAAATATTTACTATTTTTGCAAGCTCTTGATCTAATACATATTTTTCAGAGCCGGTAAATGCTGAAATCTCCATTAATTCTCCTTAATGTCTGTAAATATACGAACAATAACTATACAATCCACGGTAATTCTACTGGCCAGCTGCCCATTGAAAATGCTGGTCAACACTGCCAGGCACGATGTATCAAGCGTCATAAGCGCAGGCGCACAATCATTTTAGTAATAGATTACTAGGGTAACAAAGTTACTGCATACGATAGCAACACACAATACTTCATTATTACTTATACATATAATGCTCATTACTGATGAATGGTCATTCATTGGCACACCAAAAAACATCATCACCATACAATGCCACTATCGTATCGTTTTTACGATGATAATCCAACGTCTTAACTATGTTACATTAGAACAGTACTCAGCCCCTCTGAAAGACATTTTTCCATGTGTTTTCATTAGGATTGACTTTTAATTTTTCACTCTGTACATTGCGGAGTGCTAGAGAGTTGCAGGTAGGATTAAACGGCAAAGGCCCGCTTTAGACAAGCTGAACCGTTGCTACTACGTTTCATCTGAATTCTTGAGGGTACAAAGGAGTGCAACAGTTGACTTCAACCATTAACAGCTCATATCTTCATGGTGTAGTCCCTTCTTTTTCCGCCCCCCTGCCCCTGGCATATAAAATATCACATTGTTATTCGCTGTTTCCTCGTTTGTTCCACCTACACCCCACCCAGAATTGTTTCGCCCATCAAATTACAAACAGAATATTTCTTTTCATTTACAACGTGTTTCAATTGCTAAAAACACAAGATGTAGGCAAGAAGTTCCATAACTCTGACTACACCAAATTTTTTATAACGATTTTGAGATAAATAAAATAATCAATGACGAAATCCAACAGAACCAGGGAGGATATTTTTAGCACGCTGGCGTAATTCATTTTAACTCACAATTTAAAACAGTTGAGCGGTTTTTTTTCACACCGCCAACCTATACAAATTGGATAGGAAAAAAGGAACAACATCAATGTCAGAAAGCACCATCAAAATCAAAGGAAAAAGACAGACCTCCTTTCTAGATCAATGTAAGGAGATAATCCCCGATGGAGGTAATCTGAACCTCTGTCTCACATGTGGAGCCTGTGCATCCGGTTGCCCGGCAACTGGCCTTGCGGATATGGATCCACGTAAATTCCTTCGTATGTGTGCCATGGGCATGGACGAAGAAGCTACCAAATCACCGTGGGTCTGGATGTGCACAATGTGTCAGCGCTGCGTCTATGTCTGCCCAATGAAAATAGACATCCCGCAACTTGTCTATAATGCTCGTGCAACATGGCCAAGAGAAGAAAGGCCGTCAGGTATTATGAAATCCTGTGACATGGCATTACGTAATGACTCTAACAGCGCCATGGGTACAGCCCCGGATGATTTTATCTTTGTGGTTGAGGATGTTCTTGAAGAATATAAAGAATCCCAACCCGAATTCAAAGATATGGAAGCTCCTATTGATAAGGAAGGCGCGTTCTTCTTTCTCAATCAAAATTCAAGAGAACCTGTTACTGAGCCGGATGAAATGGTTCCGTTGTGGAAGATTTTAAATCTCGCCGGGGTCGATTGGACCTACGGAAGCAGGGGCTGGGCCGCAGAAAATTACTGTCTGTTTCTTGCCGATAATGAGTGCTGGGAAAAAGTAACCCGAGTTTCCGCGGAGCAGGCCGATTCTCTCGGCTGCAAGGTGTTTCTCAACACCGAGTGAGGACACATAACATTCTCAGTCCGGGCCGGACTGAAAAAATTCAATATTGACCACAAATTCGAAGTTGCCTCAATCTACACCTATTATGCAAAGTGGATCCGAGAAGGCAGACTCAAAGTAAGTTCCGATTGGAACAAAGACAGAAAGGTTAAATTTACCATTCAGGATCCCTGCCAGATCGTTCGTAAGGGCGAGGGTGACATTGTCGCAGATGATCTGCGCTTTGTTATTCAATCCGTTGTAGGCGCAGAAAATGTCATCGAAATGACCCCAAATAAATCCAACAACTACTGCTGCGGCGGTGGGGGAGGATTTTTACAATCAGGCTACACAGAAGAACGTAGAGCCTACGGAAAGATTAAATATGATCAGATTATAGAAACCGGTGCAGATTACTGCATCACAGGTTGCCATAACTGTCACGCCCAGGTGCATGACATCGGGCATCACTTCGGTGGTTCCTATGGTACCGTTCATGTGTGGACTCTCATCTGTCTCTCACTTGGTATCCTTGGCCCCAACGAAAGAGCATATCTTGGAGATGACTTAAAAGATGTAGATGTATTTCACCCTGAAAGTTCCTTGTTCTAGACAGGGCAGGTGTATCCAGAAACACAAACGAGCTGGTATACTCAGATTTTGGAGGGAAAGAAACGTATGAGTTTTCAAAAAAGATTAGCTTCAAATGAATTTGCGGTCCTTGCGGAAATACACACACCAAAAGGAATCAACATATCCAGAATAGTCACTGATGCCAAACATCTCAAAGGCAGAATTGATGCTGTAGTCATTCCAGATATGGATAACGGGATTATGAGGATGAGTGCACTTGCTGGCGGAGCCCTTCTCCAACAACAGGGCCTCGAGGCAATCATCCATATGTATACCCGGGACCGAAACAGGATGGCCTTGCAGGGCGATGCTCTTGCAGCTCATGTGCTTGGCATTCAAAACATCATTGTAGCCGACAGCGCAGACATGGGAGAGAGTGATCACAATAACGCTAAAGTTGTCAATGATCTCGATGAGGTAGGTCTCATCAAAGCCCTCATGACCCTGCAAACAGGTAAGGACTTGAGTGGTTTTGATCTCGATGGCAGCCCCGACTACGTTATCGGCTGTTCGCTTGGCGCTTTTGCAAATGACGAAGAACTCGAGGTCGCTCTTAGCGTTGCCAGGCAAAAAATTGAAGCAGGTGCCCGTTATATCATTACACCACCGGTTTTTGACGTTGAAAGCTGGGGCCCAACGCTTCAAAAAATCAAAGCTCTCGATGTACCTGTTATTGCGTCTGTCTTCCTGATAAAATCCCTGGCTATTGCACAGTATATTGCCAATAGTGAGCCTGGGTCAAATATCCAGCCAGAACTGATTAGCCGGATCAGAAAGTCATCTAACCGTGACCAGGAAGGGGTTACCATTGCCGGAGAGACCATCGCAGCACTGAAAGAGAGCTGTCAGGGTGTTCTTATTCAAAGTCTTGGGTGGGAACACAAACTTCCGGGGATACTTGATGTTGCGAACCTGTAACCGTTGAATCCAGTGTAGCATTTTATCCAAGGATTGACCGAATAGCTCGTTTAACCCTGCTAATATTGTGATAAGAAAGGTAACAATGCAGAATTCAAAAAGAAACCAAAACCAAAATAACAAAGTGCTCGTTGTCGGCGGTGGACTTGGTGGAATACGAACGGCTCTTGATTTAGCGGAAGCGAAAAAAGATGTCATTCTCATAGACAAAGATTGCACCGTCGGGGGGCTGATGACTCAGCTCGACAGAACCTTCCCGACAAACAACTGTGATCTTTGTACTATTGCTCCACACCTGTCGGAGAGTAACAGACAAGAACATATTGAACTTTTAACCATGACAACGGTCAGTAATGTAAGCGGTGAGAAAGGAAATTTCACTGTTACCCTGACCTCACAACCACGCTACATCAATCTTGAAAAATGTACAGCTTGTGGAGACTGCCTCACCCATTTTCCAGGTTGTGTCAGGTTCAATCCTGGCCTTGACCACAGGGCTCCAACCTGTATGCGGTACCCCCAGGCAACACCCCAGGCGTATTCCGTCGATTTGGAAAAATGTGACGACGTTGAGGCCCTTGTGAAAATCTGCCCGGCAGGTGCAATCAATCCTGACGATATGCCGATTAATAGAGTGGTCCAATGTGCGTCCATTGTGCTTTCTCCCGGCGCATCGGTTTTTGATCCAAGCCATCTTGACTATCTTGGCTATAAAGACCTCCCGGATGTTGTCACCAGTCTTGAGTACGAGAGGATTCTCTCCGCATCGGGTCCAACGGGTGGGAAACTACTCTGTCCATCTACAGGCAAGCAACCTAAGAAAGTCGCTTGGATTCAATGTATTGGCTCAAGGGGCCTACAAAAAGGTGCCGGAGCGTATTGCTCTAATGCATGTTGTATGTTTGCCTTGAAAGAAGCCATGGTGACCAAAGAGCGCTTTCAGGAAGACATTGAAACAACCATATTCTATATGGACATGCGTACCTTTGGAAAAGATTACGAACTGTATCTGAACCGAGCTAAAGACGAATTTCAAGTTCGCTTTCTCAGAAGCAGACCGCACTCAATTCTTCAGCCTGAAGGAAAAACAGACCTCACCCTCAGTTACACAACAGAAGATAGTACCAAAAAGTTTGAAGAAAACTTTGATATGGTCGTTCTTTCCACAGGATTTAAAACATCCGCCGACACAAGGCAACTCGCAGAAACCGTGGGGATTGAGCTCAACAGTGACTTCTTCCCAATAACTGAAGAATTCAACCCTGTTGTGACCACAAAGCCTGGTGTCTATGTCGCCGGTACCTTTGAAGGCCCAAAAGATATTCCTGAAACCATGGTACAGGCAAGTGCTGCCGCCTGTCTGGCTGCAGCGGATCTTCCCGAAACTGTTGTAGAAGTGCAAGAACCTGAAGAACAAGAAGAGCTCCTAGAACGTGACGTCTCGGAAGAGGAACCTAAGGTTGGTGTTTTTATCTGCGACTGTGGTGAAAACATAGGTGGTGTTGTTAATGTAGAAAACCTTGTGGCCTACGCTACTACCCTACCCTCTGTTGCAATAGCAAAAGCCGAAGGACATGGTTGCAGCAGGGTTTCCATGGAAAACATCCGCCAGACCATCGTTGAAGAAGGACTCAACCGAGTGGTGATTGGAGGTTGTTCTCCCAGAACCCATCAGGATAAGTTTCAGGACCTTATACAAAAAGCCGGGCTCAATAAGTATCTTGTTGATATTGCAAATATCCGTGATCAGGCAACCTGGGTCCACAGTGGCAAGCCTGGAGAGGCTGAAGAAAAGGCCAAAGACCTTATTGGCATGGCAGTAGCCTCGGTGGTACGTGCTCAACCTCTATTTGAGCAAACACTCCCCATGAACAAAAACGTTCTTGTGGTGGGTGGCGGAGTAACAGGCATGACCGCAGCTATCAATCTTGCGGACAGAGGGTATCAGGTATACCTGGCTGAGAAAAGCAACAAGCTTGGTGGACTTGCAAACCATCTCATAAAAACCCTTGAGGGCGGCGACGTCCAGGCTCTGATTGCCGGTATGATTGAAAAGGTCAACAACCATGATAAGATACAGGTTATGACCCGTGCACTCATCGTTGATCACTCTGGTATGCCGGGTATGTTCACAACCGGAATGCAAAGTGGCCCTCAGATGTTCTACAGGCAAATCGAACACGGTATTACAATTCTTGCCACAGGTGCGAAATCCAATCGCCCCGACCTGTACCTGCTTGACAAATCACCACTGGTTAAGACACAACTGGAAACCCAAAAATACCTGTTTGAGAATCCTGACAAGGTAAAACAATGGGACAACGTTGTAATGATCCAGTGTGTTGGCTCACGAACTAAAGAAAATCCTAACTGTTCAAGAATTTGCTGTCAAAATGCGATCAAGAACTCACTTGCAATTCTCGATCTTAATCCCGAGGCAAGGGTATTTGTTCTCTATCGCGACATGCGAACCTACGCCTTCCAGGAAGAATATTACCAGAAGGCTCGCGAACGGGGCGTGATTTTTGTTCGCTATGACGTAGACAATCCACCAGTGGTTGAAGAGGCGGGAGATAAGATTGATGTCACATATTATGACACTATACTTAGTATGAACGTCACAGTGAGCGCGGACAATCTTTGTCTCAGTACCGGTATCGTAGCAGATCTCGATTCCAACGAAGAATTGTCCATGATTTTCAAACTGCCTCGAACCGAAGATGGCTACTTTTTAGAAGACCATGTCAAACTTCGTCCCGTTGATATGCCTGTTCCAGGTTTTTTCGTCGCAGGAACCGCACATTCACCTAAACTGATCAGAGAAAGTGTTACCCAGGCCAATGCAGTTGCCGCCCGTGCACAAACCATGCTTGCAAGAGATGTGATCAGTCTAGGAGCTGCTGCTGCTAAAGTTGATGGGAAAATGTGTGCCGCCTGTCTCATCTGCGTCAGGGCCTGCCCATTTGATGTTCCCTTTATTAATGCGGATGGCTATTCAGAGATTGATCCAGCCAAATGTCATGGCTGCGGTATGTGCGTATCAGAGTGTCCGGCCAAAGCTATTCAACTAATGCAGTTTGAAGATGACAGGATACTTGCAAAGGTAGAACAATTATTTGAAAGGATAACTGCATAATGGAAAATTTTGAACCGGTAATTGTGGCATTCTGCTGTCATTATTGCGCCTATACGGCTGCAGATATGGCTGGCAGTCAACGCCTCCCATACCCCGCAAATGTTAAAATTATCAGAGTTCCCTGCTCAGGTAAGGTTGATTCTCTGCATATTTTAAAGGCATTTGAAAAAGGTGCAGACGGTGTCTATGTCGCAGGCTGTCTTGAAGGAGATTGTCACTATAAAAATGGCAACGAAAAGGCCGCGAAACGTGTAGCCTATGTACAAAAATATTTAGAAGAAATCGGCTTGGAAAGCGAACGGCTCGAGATGGTGAATATCTCAGCCGGAATGGGACATCGATTCGCTGAAGTGGCTTCTACTATCACAGAAAAAATTAGGAAATTAGGTCCTAATCCTGTAAAGGCAGCCGCAGCCCTCTAGCCGGCAGCGTTGATAGTTGACTGTAAATTTATAAGGAGAGTGAAACACCATGATCACTGCTGAACGAAAACCTTTAGAAGAACTCATAGAGTACATTAAACCCTATAAGCGTGTACTTCTTCTTGGCTGTAATGAGTGTGTCACCGTCTGTGCTGCCGGTGGACGAAAAGAAGTTGGCCTGCTCGCATCAGGCTTACAGATGGCAAGATTAAAGTCAGGTACTGATATAGAAATCCAACAGCATACCCTCGAGAGACAATGTGACCCGGAATATGTTGAAGAGTTAGTATCCATGATCGATGGAGCTGATGCTGTATTATCCATGGCCTGCGGCTGTGGCGTACAACAAATTGCAATGCGTTATAAAGACAAGCCTGTTTTCCCGGCAGTTAATACCAAATTTATGGGAGCCTCCGAACGACAGGGTGTCTGGGCAGAACGTTGCCAGGGCTGTGGCGATTGCATGCTTGGCATCACAGGCGGAATTTGTCCTATTGCCAGGTGTGCAAAACAGTTAATGAACGGCCCCTGTGGCGGATCAACTACAGGAAAGTGCGAAATCAGCGAAGATGTGGACTGCGCGTGGCAACTTATCTGGGACAGGCTTAAAGCCCTTGGTATGACAGAGCGGTATTTAGATATTATGCCAGCCAAAGATTGGAGAAGTGGTGGGGGAAGTGGTCCTAGAAAGATTATCAGAGAGGATTTGGCAGAATGAAAACTGAAAGCAATTTAGAAAAAGTTTTGGCGGCAGGACATCTTGCAGTTACCTCAGAGTGCGGACCTCCAAGAGGATGTAGGCCTAATGAGGTCATTGAAAAATCAAAATACCTCGCAGGCATTGTAGATGCAGTCAACGTCACAGATAATCAAACTGCAATGGTAAGAATGTCAAGCCTTGCAGCATCTGTTATCGTTAAACAACAGGGCCTTCATCCTCTTTTCCAGGTAACTTGCAGAGATCGTAACAGGCTAGCCATGCAAGCGGACATTATCGGCGCCTATTCCCTTGGTATAGACACCATGCTCTGCCTCTCGGGAGATCACACTAAATTCGGTGATCACCCTCAGGCAATGAACGTTCACGACATCGACTCCATCCAGATGATCCAGATGGTAAAAGATATGCGTGATAAAGAGATCTTCCAGGGTGGAGCCGAACTTAAAGGAGCTCCAAAGATGTTTATTGGTGCTGCAGCAAACCCTTTTGCAGATCCTTTCGAACTCAGAGTGATGCGTCTTGCCAAAAAGATCGCTGCTGGTGCTGATTTTATCCAGACTCAATGTATTTTCAATGTAGAAAAATTTGAAAAATGGATGGAAGGGGTTCGAGAACTAGGCCTACATAAAAAGTGCTATATCCTTGCCGGAGTGACGCCGTGTAAATCACTTGGAGCAGCGAAATATATGGCTAAACGGGTTCCAGGAATGGATGTTCCACAAGAGATTGTTGACCGTATGGCCTCTGTTCCGAAAGAAAAACAGGCTGATGAAGGTGTAGCAATCTGTGTCGAGACGATAGAACGACTCAAAAAAGTCGAGGGTGTGGCCGGATTCCATATCATGGCTATTGAATGGGAAGAGAAAGTTGAAGAAATCTGTGAAAGAGCGGGTCTTCTTCCCCGACCTCAGGTATAAACCAATTGATTGAGGGAGATCAAAGTATGAGTGACAATAAACTGATTCTCGTGGTTGATGATGATACAGATCTCGTGGAAATGGTATCCATGAAACTGGAAAACGAAAAATTCCGTGTCACCAAAGCATATGACGGCATCGAAGCGATGGACCGGATTAAAGAGGAACAGCCGGATCTGATCGTACTCGACGTTATGATGCCCCGAAAAGATGGTTACACCCTGTGTGATGAGTTGAAAAATTCAGACCAGTACAAGAATATTGTTATCGTACTGCTCACAGCTGTCACCGAAGCTATAAAGTCGACAAACTACACACATATGGGTGGGAAAACCACCCTTGCCGACGACTTTGTTCCAAAGCCTATCGATCTGGACAAACTCGTTGAAATCGTGAAAGACAACCTTTAAACTTCTGTAGTGCTCCTTTTGCTTTTAAAGGAGCACTACATCCAACACCGGTACTAGATTATTGAGTCATAGGACCAGGATCCCCATCGGCGGCATAAAGTTCAGCGACGAACGTGCCCACTATACCATCTATCGCCCGCTCAGTGAACAGGCGACGATCAACGATTTCTTACAGCGTATTACTCATAAACAGGTAAACATTTCTTTTTTGTGTCATACACTAGAAGGCGTTTTTTCCAGAACCTGTTTTTGCGTTTCCATAAAAGATATCCCATCAATTTCTGAAATAATTAATGATTCTTCTCTGAATGAAGTTGATATTGCAACCCAGTTGCAGGTTGGCTCCATTACTATTTTCCCCCATAGAAATGACATTACACTCATTGCAGTTATTATGAGCCTTATGGAAAGCTTAGAGCTACCCGTCTATTCCTTTTGCACCTCTATTTCTGCTCTTATTTATAACACAAGATTCATTGAACTTGAAAACATCGCCAATCATTTAACAGATATTTGTGAACTCCCTGAAAACCACTCTCCATTTCATCCAGAATTTCAGTTACGCCAACCACGCAACTCAATAGCACAGTAAGGATCTGAAATGGAAACTATTGCAATTTATTGGGAGAAGCAGGTTAAAGTATATGGGATACTTTTAAAAACTAGTCTTACACTCGTGAATCTTAAGCTGGGTCCTGTGGATTCATTACCCTGGCATTCCCTGCTCACACAATTTGAAAATAACTCCGTCAAATTTGAACTAATAGCTTCAGTTCCTCATAACCATAATGAAAACACCCTGACTCTTATCCTAACCGCTGATCAACTATTAATATTCAAGACTATTCTTCATAAAATCCAACACAATGGAACAACCTCTTTTTCAGACTCATATAAAATAATTGATCTTATCTATTTACACGGTCCACATTTCCAGGAAAGATTTGGCATCCTCAGTAAGGCTATCGAACCTCTAAGTTCGCACAAAATCGAGATCACCTTATCTGGATGCGCTGGAAACAGTATGTATATTGCTATCGCCGAAGGTCTGGGCAAAGAGTGCACTGAAATTTTACACAATACATTCCACACGCCAACATCAGCATAGAATAGAATGGTACACAAAGAATTGGAAGCGAGTTTTCTTCCCATTATCCTCTCAGCAACGTAGAATCAATTTCATGAATCCATACAACTATTTCACAACAACTGAAGCTGACTGGCGACTTCGAGTCTTCGATTCTCTTTCTTTTCCCACCCTCGTGCTGACTCCGGATAGGATAATTATTGCAGCAAATGTCAGGTTTCACGAACGAAATGGGACCACAGCAGAAAACATCCTAGGAAAAAGATGTAAAGATATTTTCGCCGCAAGTACCAGTATGAACCACCTTGTCTGCCATGACAAAACCTGTCCACTCAAGCGTTTACTTCATTTTAAAAAGCCACAATCTGTCATCCAACAGAGTAAGGACAAAGATGGAAATGAACTCTGGGAAGAAAGGCTTTTTTCACCAATATTTGATGAAAACAATGAAGTAATATACATCATGGAGAGCCTCCGGGACATTACTGCAGTAAAAAAGCTGGAGAAACAATACAGTGACGTACGGGAGTTGATAGATAAAGTCGTACAATCGTCTGTAAGTGCGATCATGGCAGCCGACCGCAAGGGTGAAATAATCCTGATGAACAAGGCTGCGGAAAAACTCTTTGGCTATACGGTCGAAGATGCAAACAGGGTGAATATTGCCGATTTCTATCCTCCTGGCGTTGCCAAAAAAATCATGAAAAGCCTTCGGGATGAGGATATAGGAGAACGGGGTAAACTCCCGATCACTCAAGTAAACATCATTACAAAAGAGGCCGTCGAAATTCCTGTAGAGATGACTGCAGCTATCATTTATGAAGGAGAGCATGAAGCAGCCACCGCTGCGATCTTTAACGATCTGAGAGAAAAAAAAGCGGTGCAGAAAAAGCTTGAAGAGGCGGAAAGCCAACTTTACCAATCGGAAAAGCTTGCCTCCCTCGGTCGGCTCTCTGCCGGTATTGCCCATGAGATCAACAACCCTCTTACGAGTATTCTCCTGTACGGGAATCTGATGAAGGAAAAACTCGAAGTGGACCATCCACTGGAAAACAATCTCAATTATATTCTGGAAGATGCAGAACGGTGTAAAGAGATTGTTAAAAATTTATTGGCATACAGCAGGCAAACAAGTCCCGCTAAAGACATTTTTTACCTCAATACACTTATAAGCGAGAGTCTACGACTTTTAAGAGATCAAAAACTTTTTATGAATGTAAAGGTTGTCAAAGATCTCGAAGAACAGCAGATACTCATCAATGCTGACCAAAATCAACTCTGCCAAGTCATTATTAACCTCATCATAAATGCGATAGATGCAATGGAAGGTGGCGGAACCCTCACCCTTCGAACCTACAGAAACCGGTCTAAAAGTAAGGCGTATATCGAAGTTTCTGATACAGGCACTGGTATCCCAACCGAAAATCTATCCAAGGTGTTTGATCCATTCTTCACAACAAAAGAAGTTGGAAAAGGTACAGGGTTGGGGCTCAGTATGGCCTATGGGATACTGGAAGAAAACCATGGAAAGATAACCATAGAGAAAACGGATCAGACCGGAACTGTGATTCTACTTGAATTACCTGAAGAAAAAGTTACAGACGAATTCCAATTCATGTCGATTGGTTAGATAATAAAAAAAGGCGGTACGCCCTCTTTAACCTTAAACAGACACTTCAAATCAATTTTTTTTATATGTTTTCAAATCAAAACTCGACGTAGCTTTCGAAAAACGGTATGTTTTATGTAGTTATCCATCGGTAAATTGTTTTGCTGTCACCATTTAAGAGACAGATCTCATTAGGAGGAAGAGGTATCATTCATAGGTAGATTCATTACACTTAAAAAACCTATACTGATAACGAGGTTAATTTTCCATTGTCTGGATAAAACTGAAGGTGTAAAAAAACAATCATGAATTTTAATATACTGTTATCTTTCTCTATTATTGTTTGTCTCCTTGGGTTAGTTTTTCAATTCTCAAAATGGTTTGGCTCTGGGATATCTCCTCTCCCCCTCCCCACAATTGGAACAAGAATTACAACAGGGATCAAGGCACTTTTTGCCACCCTATTGAGCGGTAAAATAGTCTCTGTGATTCAATCCTTTTTTGTAGATATTATTTTTCAAAAACGGATTTTTGATAAGAGTCTTTTGCGTTGGACCACCCACACCCTGATATTCACGGGATTTTTACTCCTTTTTATCTTCCATGCACTCAGCGCCACTATCAGTGAATCTCTATTTGCGGACTTCCAACCGACCCTCAACCCATTTCTCTTCCTGCGTAATCTCTTTGGCCTGATGGTCATCATCGGCCTTGGTCTTGCCACCTATAGAAGAATATCCCAAAAATCTAAAAGACTAAAATCAGCCCCAGCCGATTGGGCTGCCCTTATTTTCGTTGCAGGAATCATATTCTCTGGAGTTCTCCTCGAAGCCACAAAAATGTCTTCATACAGTACATATATGGATATGGTTGATGAATACGGATCCCTAGATGAGGAAGAAGGAAAGGCGCTGGAGGCTTATTGGGTACAGGAGAATGGACTTGTCTCTCCCAATTTTAAGAGTGCTCCTCCCGCTGAAATGGTTACATCTGGAAAAGAGATAAATGGAGACAGCTGCATTGAATGCCATGTGTCCAACAAAAACGGATTTGTGAGCTACTCCGTAGCCAGTGTACTGGGACCAGTTCTCGCCTTTGGGAGTGGTGCTGCTCAGGTTACCCTTTTTTATTATTTGCACATTTTCACCTGCCTCGCCTTTCTTTGCTGGATTCCATTTAGCAAGATGTTTCACATGGTTTCAGCCCCAATCAACCTCGTTATAAAAAATGTGACAAAGGACCAGTACTCAGGAGCAGGAAACAGTCTTAACAGTCAAATGATTGGTCTTTCCGCCTGTACCCATTGCGGTTCCTGCTCTGTGGAATGTTCTTCCAGTATGTTTTACGAATCTTTTGATAACGATTTCATTCTTCCATCGGAGAAAGTTCAGTACCTTAAGAAAATCGCTGCAAACCAGATCACTGACCCAGAAATCATCAAGAAATTGCAGGAAGGTTTATATGTCTGTACGAGTTGCGATAGGTGTACAACTATCTGCCCTTCTGGTATTAATCTTAAAGAACTTTTCATCAACGCCAGATACTCCTTACTAAAAGATGGTCCACCAGAAACCACTCTACTTAGCCATTTTTCTTTCCCTCTCGCACTGGCCAACAACTTTGTAGATGACCATATTGCCGCTTTGAAAAAGGTCACAGAACTGTTTAAGTCTACATTTACATCTCTTTCAGAGAAAGAGACCCCTCTTACTATTGGGGCAACAGACCAATTCAAGGATAACACCTCTTTTAGTAGCTGTTACTCCTGTCAAAGGTGTACCAACATATGTCCCGTGGTACGCAGTTATGACGAACCAGTCAAAGACCTTGGCCTACTTCCCCACCAGATCATATACAGTTTAGGAATAGGTGATCTTGACCTAGCTCTCAGTTCACAAATGATATGGAGCTGCTCCACCTGCTACCTCTGCCAGGAGCATTGTCCTAACGATGTCGAGTTATGTGACATTTTCTATGGTCTCAAGAATAAGGCTATCCAATCAATTAAAACAGGGGCTAACTCATGAAATATGCTCTTTTTGAAGGCTGTAATATTCCCATACGCATACAGCAGTACAGTCTTGCCATGCGGGCCGTTCTTGATAAATTTGATGTAAGTCTTGAAACAATAGATGATTTTAACTGCTGCGGTTACCCTGTCCGTAATGTGGACGAAACTGCATATATCCTTCCTTCCATGCGTAATATGGCCATTGCAGAAAGCCGGCAACTTGACATTTTTGTCATATGTAATTGTTGTTTTGCCAGTCTGCAAAAGACCAAAAATCTTCTCGACTCCAATACAGCACTGAAAGACGACCTCAACCGGATCCTTGCAAAAGAAGGTCTCAAGTACACAGGAAGTGTAGCCATAAAACATTTCCTCACAGTACTTCACGAGGATGTCGGCACAGAGAGGATCATCCAAAAGCTCTCCAAGAAATTCAAGGCCCTCAACATAGTAGTGATTCAAGGATGTCACATTCTTCGGCCGAGGGAAATCACACTATTTGATGATTCATTTGTCCCTCAGATTACCGACAAGCTACTCGAAATCATCGGCATATCCAGCCTCGACTGGCAAGGAAAACTTGAATGTTGTGGCGCATCCCTTGCCGGAATCAATAACGAGCTTTCCCACAAACTGTTAAAAGAAAAAATAACAGGGGCTCAACGCGTTGGAGCTGAATATATCGTGCCGATATGTTCCTATTGTTACCTTCAATTTGACACAGCTCAAATTGAAATTGCAGATCAAAATAGTAACCATATAATGCTGCCTGTACTTCTCTATCCGCAGCTTCTCGGTCTCTGTCTTGGTATTGAGCCAGGTGCACTCGGAGTAACGGAAAATAAGACAATAAACCAATCCCACCTTGATCAACTGCTTTCTCTACTTGGTCCGCCTGTGGAAGAAAAGAAAAAGCGGAAGAAAAAAGCAGTCAACGCCTAGTTCTTCATTTCCAACTGAACCCTTAACCACCTTGAATCTTGATATTCCAGGTGGTTTTTTCTTTTATTTTTCCTTAATATGTTTACTATTGTTCCAGTGTTAGAAAAATCATGGAAGACAAAGTTAAATAGTGATATTTTTCTTTATTATCTTGTTTACTGAGCATTTTTATACGGAGATTTGTATGAGCAAAGTCATTGCGTTTGCAGGAAAAGGCGGAGTTGGAAAAACCACAGTTGCGTCACTCGTCATTCGTCATCTCGCAAACAAAGATAAAGGTCCAGTACTCGCAGTTGATGCGGATCCTAACAGTAATCTCGGAGAAACTCTTGGTCTCGATGTTCCCAGTACCATAGGCGACATCCGTGAAACATATATGAAAGATCCACAGAGTATCCCCTCTGGGATGGACAAGATCAATTATCTCCAACTTCTCGTCGAGCAGGCAATTATCGAAAAGCCCGCCTTTGATCTTATCGTAATGGGTCGCCAGGAAGGTCAGGGATGTTATTGCATGGTTAACAATATCCTCAATAGCTTTACCGACAAATTAAGTGCCCAATACAAGTATATGGTTGTCGATAATGAGGCGGGTATGGAGCACCTCAGCAGACGCACCAGTGGCGAAGTTGATATGTTATTTCTAGTGACGGATTATTCCCTGCGGGGCCTGCGTGCTGTACGCCGCATCAACACCATGCTCGAAAGTCTGAAACTTGATGTGCAAAATATTGCAATCATAGTGACTCGTGGACCGCAAGAACTGAGTGAGCCATTTTTAAAAGAGGTTGCTGAAATTGGTCTTCCCATAGGCGGTATTATCCCAAACGATCCACAACTTTTAACCTTTGATATGGAGCGAAAATCTCTCATTGATCTCCCCAACGACTCTCTTTCCGTTGCCGCTGTTGATAAGATCATGACTGAATATCTACCCTAATTAACGTATCTAACACTTCGTATTATATCCACCAGGCCTGCCACGATTGCCAACCATGACTCCAGGCCCGGTGGGGAACATTTCGTACACTCTTTTGACTTACATCAAACCATGCCTCCCTTGACTACAGTAAACTTGTACATAGATGAAACAGTATGAGTTATGCAGACCAACAGTTGTTTTCCCTGCCCCCCGAGGAGAGTAGATATGAAATGTCCTGGTCAAGATATGCAGTATTGGAAAGATGATGCTATTTTTGAAACGAACTGTCCGGAATGTGACGGAGTCGTTGAGTTCTATAAAGACGACACCTCAAGGCGGTGTCCCAAATGTGAGCACCGCTTCGTAAACCCAAAACTTGATTTTGGCTGCGCGTCCTATTGCCAGTTTGCTGAACAGTGTCTGGGGACACTTCCTGAAAATTTTGTCGGAAGTCGTGAAGACCTCTTAAAGGATAAGGTGGCAGTACTTCTCAAAAGACATCTCAAAACTGATTTTAAGAGTATTCGAGAAGCAACCGAACTTGCTCGAATAGGTGAGAATATCTGTAAAATAGAAGGTGGAAATTTAGCGGTTGTGCTCTGTGCTGCGTATCTCCAAAAACTTGATGATCAAATAAGGGATCAAATTCTAATTGATGCTGGTGCCAATGAAACTCTAGCTGACACAATTAAAGACACTGTAAAGATGCAAAACCTGTCCTCTACCAGTGCCCTCGAAACAAAGATTCTGGCCGACACCATTACTCTGTCCGGATATAAGGAGCAGATAAAGCTGCAAGAAACCCCAGAAATAGACAAAACATACCTACTTACTACAACCGCTCAAGAGATGCTCGCTGTGATATGTCAGTGAGATCCAGAGACTGATCCCCGCTCCAGAGTATATATTCTTTCCTCTCTCATCTCTAGTCAGGGGTAATCACGGATTTTTTCTTTCCCCCCTTCCTATCCTTAGCTTGATAGCTTGGGATCGATGGGATATCATCAACTACAAGTGTACTATTGAGCTTGCCCAGCAAGTTTGCAGCGAAGCTTCATTCTATCAACCACCACTACTAAAAGCGAAGGTTTGTATGGCATTGGTACTTATCGTAGATGACGAACGAGGGATGCGGGATTTTCTCAAAATTCTCCTTGAAAAAGAAGGGCATAAAGCCCTTACTGCCAATGGCGGGAAAAAGGCCCTTGAAATTCTTGAGACCAAAACGGTAGATCTCGTTATCTGTGACATTCGTATGCCAGAAATAACTGGAATTGAACTCCTTGAAATTATAAAAGAAAACAGTCCTGAATTACCCGTGATCATGATAACGGCCTTTGCCTCTCCCGACGACGCTGTGATGGCCATGAAAAATGGGGCCTTTGACTATATAAGTAAACCCTTTAACGTTGATGAAATCCTCTCTGTTATTCGATCAGCAACAACGAAGACCAATACGACGCCACAGGCTCCACAGTTGAGCGAATCTTTTCCGGAAATTATCGGTCAAAGCCGTGAGATGCTGAAAATATTTGATATGATCCGCAGAGTCGCACCAACACCAGCCAATGTTCTTATTTATGGCGAATCGGGAACAGGAAAAGAACTCGTTGCCCAGGCAATCCATAATCACAGTAAGGTTTCCACTAACAATTTTGTTCCTATTACCTGTAGTGCCATCCCTGAAGATTTGATGGAAAGCGAACTCTTCGGCCACGTTAAGGGGTCTTTTACAGGGGCCATCAGTGATAAATATGGTCTTTTTAACGAGGCAAACAATGGTACAGCATTTCTTGACGAAATTGGCGAATTAACACCCATTATTCAGACCAAACTTCTCCGGGTCCTTCAGGAAAGAGAGATCAAGGCAGTGGGCGGGACCAAAGTACAATTGATCAATGTTCGTATCATAGCTGCCACAAATAAAATACTTGAAGACGAAATCAAAGGTGGCAGGTTCCGGGAAGATCTTTTTTACAGATTAGCAGTTGTACCACTTCGTGTCCCCCCCCTTCGTGAAAGAAAAGGTGATGTACCCCTTTTGGTTGATTTTTTCCTTAAAAAATACTCCAGACTTCTTGAAAAGGAAGTTCAGGAAATTTCTTCATACGCCCTGCAGGTTCTCATGAACTACAACTTTCCTGGCAATGTTCGGGAGCTTGAAAACATAATTGAGCGAGGCGTCGCACTTGAAAGTTCCAATATAATTTTACCAGAAAGCCTCACTTTTGGCGGAGCAAGCACGTCCACAGTTGAAGAAATCGAATTACAGCAAAACAACCCTCTTCTCCTGGCTGCTTCCAGTGAAGAAGAACTCTACGATCTTGGCATTGAGAAAGTGGTGGAGAATCTCGAAAAACGTCTAATCACTCATGCCCTTAAACAGACAAACAATTCAAAGATGAAAGCTGCCGATCTGCTAAAAATCAGCTTCCGCTCTCTGCGTTACAAGGTAAAAAAATACGGTATAAGTTAACCCCGGTATACGATAAGTAAGCCGGGACTCATTTTAGTACCCCTCAAAGTCTATCGTTTTCCTGGGGGGATGAGTGCCATAGTGGTTATGTTAACTACTCAAATTCAAAGGAGTCTCCAGCTTTCTTGTTTTTTATGACAGGTTTTCTGGAGTAAGGTACTAAACATGTTTCTGAGAACTCTCGTAGATAAGGCCAGGTCTACAACAAAAACAAAGTATCAGTTACGTAACCAGCTCCTCTCGATGCTCATGCTTCGTATTGTGCTGTACACCCTACTCCTCTTGATAAGTTATATCTTCCATGGCTCTCAACTACAATTCATATTTATACCACTCAACCTGCTTCTTTTCCTTGTCTTCATCGTATATATAACCTCGCTTTTTTCCGCTTTTTTTCTTCTGATTTTTCAAGGAAACCTCAGGACATTCGGCTTTGGACAGAATCTACTGGATACCTGTTTTGTCGCAATGCTTATCCTTTTTTCAGGTTCAACCAGTTCGACGTTCACTTCTGTCTTTTTCTTTCCCATTGTTGCAGGCGGATTAATACTACCTAAAAGAGGTGGAGTTCTAGCGGCGACAACGTCAACATTGCTCTATGGTAGTTTACTCTTTTTAGAGGCCTACGGTTTTTATCCTTCCTACCTCGCAGGTTTCATAAAGTACCCTGACGTTGATCTAACAAGAAGTCTGAATTATTTTTCCATAAACGGTCTGTCCTTCTACCTCGCAGCACTTGTCAGTACACTCTTTGGAATTCGTCTACAAAAAACAGAAATTGCCCTTAGTGCATCTTTAATTAAATATGACAAACTGGCAACCCTCTACAAAAGAATATTTGATAATATCGCCACCGGCATAATAACAATTGATTCTGAAGGTATCATCACATCAGCAAATAACGCCGTTCGTGAAATCACAGGAATAGATCCTCTTTCACTGGTTGGGAAAACACTTCTTCATACTCTTCCCTGTATAAATCTCTCTTTCAAAGGCGAACGACTCACTACGAACTTCACGAAAACCAACGGCACGACTGTTCGTATAGGGTATGCGTTCGTAGATATTGCCCAAGATGACGACAATCCAATACCAGGAAATAGGGGGGATAAAATAATTACCCTTAAAGATATTGGTGAAATTGAAAAACTGGAACGTCAGGTAAGACAAACTGAAAAGCTTGCAGCAATTGGGATGATGAGTGCCTCTATAGCCCATGATTTCAGAAACCCGCTCACCGCAATATCTGGATCCGCTCAAGTGCTTGCAACGGAATTTGCTCGTAATAGTACGAGCAACTATACCAACTATGAACTCGCAAATATCATCATCCGGGAATCAGACCGACTCATTGGCACTATAGCGGATTTTTTGCTATTTTCACGCCCGGAGCACGCAAAATGTGAATGGTTTTCATTGCAATCCTGCCTTAAAGAAGCAATCCAGGTCCTCCAGGCCGCTCCCGATTGGTCTACATCAATTACTATTTCTATAGACCTCTATAGCACAATTGATATCTGGGCTGACCGGAAACAGATGTTCACAGTTTTCAGTCATCTGATCCACAACGGTCTCGCTTTCTGCCCTGAAGGCGACGAGAAAATCCAGATATCCGCTACTGAAATAAGCGCTCATGACTCAGAAGCGGACAATGATGCTATACAAATTACGATTCGAGATAACGGAACAGGAATTAAGACGGAGCAGGAAGATTTGATTTTTGAACCATTTTACACAACAAGGACAGATGGGACAGGTTTAGGGCTTGCCATCGTGAAGCAAACCATTGAGGAACACCATGGACATATCAGTGTGAAAAACGGAAAAGATTCAGGGGCCATCTTTACGATACTACTGCCTATCCCTCATCAGGAATAATTACTCGTTTTTAGTGTCAACTGGAGGTTCTATTATCGCAGCAGGTGGGCCACTCTCAGAAAAATCCAAAATCTCGATATTGAGATAAACCGTACCGGTTCCAGAGGGATCTACACCAATTATTTCACCTGCAACCCATATTTTATCCCCTGGCTTCAACTCTTTCAGCTGAGGATAATCAATACTGTTTATACTTCCCCTTACTTGAGCACCAAAACCATCTTCTGAAATATCGAGTAAGATAGATTCCCCACTTTCTGGCGACTCGACACTAAAAAAATAGACGGACCATAATACCCGAAGATGCTGTAGCTTGGATTGAGCAACATCCTCCTGCAAATTCTCCATATTCGACAATTGCTCGAGCAACTCCGCCGGAGAAGGTCGAAGGAAAAAGGAGCCAGTTTTATTGGGGGGCGCAGTATTTTTTCCAGATGTCTTTTGAGTATCCAGCTGTAATTCAACCTTCATCGCTGCTCTCTCCGGAGCAACTTTTTTACCCTTACTGTTTTTATTTTGAAGATAGAGACCAGCGCAGACAAAAACAACGAGGGCCAGCCCAAGACCTATTATTGTTGCCCTCTCATTATGTTTTTTCAAAAAGATTATTAGTGAGGTAAGCATATGGTGTTCTCTATACGGATAGTGTCATATCAACAACCAGCCCTGGTAAACCGTAAATAAGCCGGAACTCAGTTCAATACCCCATCGGAGTCTATCGCTTACCTGGGGGGTATAAGTGCCTCGAAGGTCTTCTCTACGTTCGCTATCTGTTGCTAACTTCGAGTTATCAATGTTAAAAAACACTCTCCGTATCCTTGTTTTTTATGACAGTCTTTTAGGAGTACGCACTAAAAAATTATCCCAAAGAAACGGAAAGTGCAATATCTACCATACGTATTTTACGCTGTATTGTATTATTCATCTTCTTTCCAGACCTTAGCACCAAGATTTGTGAGTTTTTCTACCAGATTCTCGTAGCCTCGCTCCAAGTGATATATTCTTGAAATGTCAGTTCTACCTGTGGCTGAAAGTCCAGCAATGACCAGAGAGGAACTTGCCCTTAGGTCCGTTGCCATGACCGGTGCACCTTTAAGCCCTCCCATCCCGCAACCACTTACTCTTGCGGAATTACCGTCAATTCTGATATGTGCTCCCATTCTGTGTAATTCAGCCACATGCATAAAACGGTTTTCAAATATCGTTTCATTAACAACACAGCTATCACTACATTGGGTCATAAGTGCCATAAACTGAGCTTGTAAATCAGTAGGATATCCCGGATAAGGCATGGTTTTGATATCCACACCTTTGAGTTTAATCTCTTCCCTATCGGTTTTCTTCCAATCAACAGTGATAGTATTCTTGGTTTCTGTAACGTGTACACCTGCCATACGCAGTTTTTCAAGAAGAGAGGGAAGATGATCTGGTCTGCAGTGAGTCACAGTGCCTCTACCTCCCGTTGCAACAATAGCGATGAGATAAGTTCCTGCCTCAATGCGATCAGGAATAACAGCGCAGTCTGCTGGCTGGAGTTCGTCAACACCGTGAATAGTTAGATTATCGGTTCCTCTTCCTTCAATCCTTGCCCCCATGCCAACCAGCATATCAACAAGGTTTCCTATTTCAGGTTCTTTGGCCGCATTTTTTAAAACAGTTGTTCCTTTGGCTAGGGTTGCTGCCATGAGAATATTTTCTGTTCCGGTAACTGAAGGAATATCAAAATAGACCACATTTCCCTGCAAAGAACCTGTAGTCGTGGCATCGACATATCCACCCTCAAGATTACAATGGGCCCCAAGTCTTTCAAGTCCCATAATATGGAAATCAATAGGCCGCGCACCTATAGCGCAACCACCGGGAAGAGAAACTTTTGCACCACCAAGCCTTGCGACAAGGGGCCCTAAAACAAGGACAGACGCGCGCATGGTTTTAACCAGGTCATATGGCGCTTCGGCACAAGTCAGTGTAGTAGTATCGAGATAGACAATATCACCTACTCTCTCACTCTGTACCCCAAGATGTTGCAAAAGCCTGATAAAAGTCCTTGTATCTCTTAGGTCAGGAACATTTCTAAGACAGTGCTTACCTGGTGCCAATAGTGTAGCTGCCATAAGAGGAAGGGCAGCATTTTTTGCACCACTTATTTTAACCTCACCCACAAGAGGACGTCCACCTTCTATTACCAGTTTTTCCATACCCCTTTTCCCCTTCTAACGCTCAGATTTTATGGCGTGAATAACGCGGTCTCGTCCCGCATAATCTTTTAATATTTCAACGGTAGTGAACCCTTGCAAGTCATCAATTTTATTTTTAAATAAAGTCGACACTTGTTCGCCTTGGTCGGCTCCAATCTCCATGAACAGTTCCCCACCGGGCTGGAGCAAATATTCGAGTTGCTCTCGTATTATTATTATTAATTCCAGTCCTCGCTCACCACCATCCAAAGCAAGATGTGGCTCGTAATCACAAACCTCTGGAGCCAGGTTGTTGATTACATCTATATGACTTACATATGGAGGATTGGAGACGATGAGAGAAAACTGCTGTTTGCGTTTAAAAGCTCCTAGTAGGTTGCTTTGAACCAGATGTATATTTCTCTTAACACCATGGCGCTCAAAATTTATCCTGGCTACTGCTAACGCCTGAGGAGAAATGTCCACACCATAGATTTTCTGGCCCAACTCTTTAGCAAGAATGGTGGCAATAATTCCACTCCCACAACATAAATCAATGATCCTTCCTTCACTAAAGTTTGATTTCTTTGTTCGAGAAAGGACCTGTTCTAATAGAAACTCTGTTTCGGGTCTTGGGATGAGTACATCAGGTGTAACAATAAATGGTAGAGACCAGAACTCCTGTTCTCCGAGAATGTAGGCAACAGGCTCTCGCTTTTCTCTTCGTTCTAAAAGATGCTGGTAATGCTGGAATTGACTATCTGAGAGATTGAGATCAACGGCGAGATACAGCTCTGTACGGCTTTTGTCTAGAACATATTCAAGGAGTAAACGGGCATCGAGTTCAAACTCGTCTACTCCAGCCATCTTTAACAACTCGGATCCACTACGCAGGGCATCTGCTAATCGCATTGGCAAGCCACATTTTCAGCGAATAAAGGAACTCTGGCCATTTCTTGTCCTAATGAAGATCTTTGAGTTTTTCCGCCTGATCATGACTAATAAGTGGGAAAATAACCTCTTCGAGTTTTCCATTCATGATAGCATCGAGCTTATAGAGAGTAAGATTTATTCTATGGTCAGTCATTCGGCCCTGGGGAAAGTTATAGGTACGTATCCTCTCACTTCTATCACCACTTCCAACCTGACTTTTACGATCCTTACTGATCTTATCGTGGTGCGCCTGCTCAACCTGGGCAAGTAACCTGGCCCGCAATACGGTCAACGCCTTAGCCTTGTTCTTATGCTGTGACTTCTCATCTTGGCAGATAACAACGAGACCAGTAGGTAAATGGGTGATACGAACCGCCGAATCAGTGGTATTAACAGATTGTCCACCTGGCCCTGAAGAGCGAAAGACATCAAATTTCAATTCACTCATATTGATATTTAATTCGACTTCGTCCGCCTCTGGGAGAATGGCAACAGTCACAGCTGAGGTATGTATCCGGCCCTGGGTTTCCGTCTCTGGCACCCTTTGTACTCTGTGTGTACCACTTTCGTACTTGAGTTTTGAAAAAACCTGTGCCCCGCTAATAAGTCCGATAATCTCTTTGAATCCACCGACACCAATAGGACTTGAGCTCATCACCTCAACCTTCCAGCCCTGGCTTTCAGCAAAACGAGTGTACATTCTAAAGAGATCCCCTGCGAAAAGAGCGGCTTCGTCACCTCCGGTTCCAGCTCGAATCTCGAGAAACGTATTCTTCTCATCATTGGGGTCTTTGGGTAGAAGTATAATCTTCAGATCCTGATCCAATTTCTTCTCGAGTTCATCCAGTTCTTCCAATTCCGCTTTGGCGAGTTCTTTCAGTTCCGGGTCTTCAGAATCATCCTGAAGAAGAGCCATATTTTCTTCAATATCAGTCTGAACCTTCTTTAATTCATCAAACTTATTGTTCAGTTTTGTCAGATGTGCATGTTCACAAACAACTTTCTGATATTCTTTCTGGTTACTAACGAGACTAGGATCGGAAAGGCGTCCTTCAAGATCAGAAATTTTATCTTCAAGATCAGCAAACTTGTCAAACATAGTTATTACCAGAAGCAGAATAAAGAAAAAAGTCCACAACCATGCCAAGCATCGTTGTGGACATTATCAAAAAATCAAGCAGGCATAATCTACCTACTAAAAGAGGAGAAAATCAGTCTTTTTTCTCTTCTTTTTGTGCAAAGTGCTTAGCATAACGTTGCTTGTACTTCTCAATTCGACCTGCAGTATCAATAAGTTTCTGCTTACCAGTGAAAAAGGGATGACAAGATGAACAAATTTCTACTTTCATCTCTTCCACAACAGAACCAATCGCAACCTCAGCACCACAAGCACATTTTGCATTAAACTTATAGTATTCTGGGTGTATTCCTTCTTTCATAATATGTATCCTCTAGCACATGAATCATGTGGTGTTATATTTATTAGAACTATCTACAATTTGATAAGGCACAAGAGCCTCATAATACCCAAAACAAAATTATTTTCAACTAAAAATAATAACTCCAGGTATCATCATTTTTATATTATCCATTCATTGAATCAAGAAAATCAGCATTGCTCTTCTGATGATTCAATTTATCTACGAGAAAATCCATACAATCAGCAGGATTCATGGAATTCAGAAGTTTTCTCAAAATCCAAATACGATTTAAGGCTTTTGGTTTGATAAGGAGATCTTCTTTTCTGGTCCCACTGCGTTTTAAGTCAATCGCCGGAAAAATCCTCTTATCAGCCATCTTACGATCGAGAACAAGTTCCATATTACCGGTACCTTTAAATTCCTCGAAAATAACCTCATCCATGCGGCTTCCCGTTTCGATGAGTGCTGTCGCTAGAATGGTCAAACTTCCACCTTCTTCAATGTTTCGAGCGGCACCAAAAAATCTTTTCGGTCTATGCAATGCATTCGCTTCCACACCACCAGAAAGAATTTTTCCACTGGCTGGAGTCACAGTATTATAGGCTCTGGCGAGTCGAGTGATACTATCGAGGAGAATAACAACATCCTTTTTATGTTCAACGAGTCGTTTCGCCTTTTCAATGACCATCTCAGCGACCTGAATATGCCGTTGTGGTGGTTCATCAAAAGTTGAGCTGACAACCTCCGCTGTTTTCACAGATCTTGTCATCTCAGTTACTTCCTCCGGTCGTTCATCAATCAACAATACAATAAGATACACTTCCTTATGATTGCGAACAATCGAGTTAGCGATTTTTTGCATCAACACCGTCTTACCTGTACGTGGCGGCGCAACAATCAAACCACGCTGGCCCTTACCTATAGGAGCAAATAAATCCATTACCCGCATGGACATATTATCAGGCTGCCATTCGAGAGTGAATGTCTCATTAGGATGCAAAGGAGTCAAATTGCCAAACAGAGTTTTCTGTTTCGCTGCATCAGGTGGATCAAAATTAACACTGTCCACTTTAAGTAAGGCAAAATATCTCTCACCCTCTTTAGGTGCTCTTACCTGACCCTCTATGGTATCTCCGGTTCGAAGATTAAGCCGCCGTATCTGTGATGGAGAAACATAGATATCATCAGGGCCTGGAAGATAATTATAATCAGGAGCACGCAAGAACCCAAATCCATCGGGGAGGATCTCAAGAACACCACTACCACGCATCTTGCCGTCCTTATCGGACTGCGCTTTTAAAATTGCAAAAATAAGTTCTTGCTTTCGTAGTGAACTATAACCTTCAACTTTAAGCGTTCGAGCAAGTTGTACCAACTCACCAATTTTCATCAGTTTGAGTTCCGCCAGGTTCATTAATCTACTTCTCCTATGATGGATGTTTGGCAGGATAATGGGAAACATAGTAACCACGACACAGCTACAGCTGCAGGTTATAGTCACAATGTTTTATTAATATGCGCTACGTCGTCTTCGTCTTGCGTTTACACACATTTACGAAGCAACAGGTGGTTTAAATATATCTATTATTATGAATGTTTTTTGGACGACTCGTATTTTTGATTTACAAAAATGCAGAATGGAATCGACGATCACGTCAATAAAGAAAGTCTATTAACAGATTTCGCTAAAACATATAGAAATAAGCGATGGGGCAAAAATTATATCTAGCAAAATGAAGAAAACAGGTTCAGTAAAGACAGGATTATGTTTCTAATGATCAACGCTTTCCTTATACGGTTATAAACCTAAGCTGTCAAGCATTTTAGTCCCTTTAAAATCCATTTCTTTTTCTTATCAATATACTGAAGGTACTTATCCAGACGAATTTTACCTTCAGCAGGGTTATATGGTACATTAACGACTAATCCCAACTCTTTTTATTGCACAGTAGGGTGGCAAGCCATGCCGTCTGCTGGACGGTGCTTGTAAAGGTGTCGTTATTATCAATTATATAGTCAACTAATGGCTCTTTGCAAGACATGGGAAGCTGCATTCCGATTATTCGCTCTGCTTCCTCGATCTCTATAGCATCACGTTTAACGGCTCTCTGTATGCTCGTCTGGCTGTCTACTCTTACTAAAACAGTAATGTCAAAATCATCTTGCCACCCCACCTCGAAGAGAAGCGGAACTTCGACGACCAAGAACCGGTCCTGCTCTTTACAAACTATAATTTGATCTCGAACCCTATCACGCACAAGGGGGTGCAGTATTTTCTCAAGTTGTTCTTTTACAGTACTGTCGGTAAAAGCAGCATGCCTCAAAAGAGCTCTATCTAAGGTCCCACTGCAGGAAATAAATTTATCACCAAACACTTTTTGCAGTTGTATAAACCCATCTTCATCAGGTTCAAGTAAAATACGACACAACAAGTCAGTGTTGGTAAAGGTGGCACTCAGATAACTTGTAAGCAAACGACTTACACAGCTTTTCCCAGAACCGTACCCGCCTGTAATAGCGATATTCACCAGCTTTCCTCAGTGACAGGCTCGAGCCCTTCGATAACTGCATCAAAATCTTCCCAGAGTGGGGCTTTAACATCCATTTTTCGTCCTGTTACCGGATGGTTCAGAACGAGTCGGGATGCATGTAACATCTGTCTTGGGAAATGAGCTTTACTTTTCCCACCACCGTATACAATATCTCCGGCGACAGGCAAGCCAAGATGTGCCATATGAACTCGAATCTGGTGGGTTCGTCCCGTTTCAATTCGTACCTTTAAAAGTGACAGGCCACCAACATAACATTCGAGGAGTTCCCAATTTGTAGCAGCATGTTTTCCACCAAACTCTTTAACTGCCATCTTTTGACGATGAATGTGATGACGGCCAATAGAGGCTACTATTCTACCTGAATAATGTTTTGGAAAACCTTGCACAAGACTCAAATACTCTTTTTCTAACTGGTGCTCCTTAAAGCAGTTGACCAATTCACGATGTACTGCGTCAGTTTTGGCAACAACCATCACTCCCGAGGTATCCTTATCGAGCCGATGAACTATCCCGGGCCTGACAGAATCCCCAACACTTGCAATGGTAGAGCAATGATACACCAGGCCATTTACCAGTGTCCCGGAATGGTTCCCAGAACCAGGGTGAACGACAAGCCCAGGAGGTTTAGAGATAAACAGAAGCCATTCATCTTCGTATAAAACAGTGAATTCTATTTTTTCCGCCTGTACTTCGAGAGGCTTATCCTCTTCAACACAGCCAGAAACAACTTCATCAAGCTTTAGCCTGTAGCTGTTTTTTCGAGGTAAATCGTTAACAAGAATTGTTTTTTCACGAATTGCAACAGATATTTGGCTTCTAGACAGGTCGGGCAGCTGGAGGGCAAGGAACTGATCGAGCCGAACACCAACATGCTTTCCCGTTACAGGAAATACAGGTTGTTGCTCGACAAAATCGAATCCGTCACCAACATCTTCAGAGGATTCCATAGATATACAAAAGGGGAGCTAAGACGATTAAAAGTTTAAAACTACAGTCCTGTTAGGAGAAAATCGCCTCAATAGATTTACTTACGTCATCTTCACTGTTATTTTGTGCAAGAGATAGTTCTTTTACCAGAAGGTTTTTTGCCGTATCAAGCATTTTTCTCTCACCATAACTTAAATCTTTATCGACACTGAGAAGAAAAAGATCACGAAGGACAATGGCCACCTCATGGACTGAGCCGGTTTTGATTTTTTCCATATAATCACGGTACCTTCTATTCCAGGTCTGGGTACCGAGTTCGACGGTTCTGTCTGACAAGATGTCAAAAATATCACCGACCTCATCTTTACCGACAATAGCTCGTAGTCCAACGTTACTACTTGTACCTGTTGGAATCATAATACGCATACTATTATCTAAAATCTCTAGAATATAGAATGATTGATCAATTCCTCCAACTGTTTTTGTCTCAACTGCTTTTATAACACCAACACCATGGGCCGGATACACAGCCATATCACCTGCAGCAAACACTGAAATCTCCTTTAAACAAGGCGCCTTGTACAAGGCTCGAAAAACAAGAAGAAGCACAAGACACTACGCAGTAATTAGCCAATCTAGGAAAGCACCGGGGTTTCAAAATATTTCGTTCCGGTTTAATTTGGTTTAAGAGGGTAGCAGAAATAACTGTAAAATATGTTCTGTTACTTATTAGGGTAGTATAACATATTTCCCGTTGTAATGCCGCACTTTTTACACTATGATGCCGACTTAAGCAAAAATTAGCAGCCAAAACCCCTACAATTCGTCACTTACTTCTTCTTACTTGAGACTGTTGAGCACACCTTTCGCTCGTCCAACATCACCTGCAAACAACCACTTGATACCTTCTACGAGAGAATCGTATCTGCTGCCTAGAATATCCAAATCATTTTGAGAAAAATTACTGAGAACATATTTTTCTACGGGAAAATCTTTATGTACCTCTCCCTGACCAGGACGACCTATGCCAATTTTCAGCCTATAAAAATCATTGACACCGATTGATGCAACAATAGATTTAATCCCGTTGTGTCCACCATTCCCGCCGCCTCTGACAAGTTTTATCCGACCAGGAGCCATATCCAGATCATCATGTATCACCACAAGTCTCTCTGGGACAATCTTATAAAATGAATAGAATTGGGATACGGACTGGCCACTCCTATTCATAAAAGTCTGCGGTTTAATAAAGTGGATTTTTTCTCCAGAATACATGGTAGAACCATACAACCCATTCCATTTTTCATTGAAACTTCCGGTTCTGTCAAAATAACCAAAAAGAGTGTCGACAATATGGAAGCCAATGTTATGCCTTGTATTCTCATATTCAACACCAGGATTCCCCAGGCCTACAATCAGATGTCCCTGTCTACTCATAATCTCGCTCAAATCACAGAAGGCCCGGAAAATAAATTTTCCGGGCCTTCTGTGATACTCTTATTTTTATTCCACAACATACAACCGTGGGGAACAATAAAACTTAATTGAAGTACTTATTATTTCTTTTTATCACTATCGCCGTCATCTTCTGTATCTTCTTCAACTTTTCCAGGCTTAAAAACAGAAACGGCAACGGTATCACCATCGGTCAACATAGTCACACCGTCAGGTACGGCAAAGGATGAGCATTTCACGACATCATCAATTGCAACGTTGCTGATATCCACCTTCACTTCATCGGGAATATTGAGTGGCTTACCATTAAACACAACCTCAGTACAACCAACCACAAGAACGCCACCGAAATCCACACCTTTTGCCGAACCTTCGTAGACAATAGGTACTTTGTAGGCACGTTCTTTTTCGAGATCAATCTCACAAAAATCTACATGAACCAGGGTGTCACGTACCGGATCAGTTTGCACTTCTCCAATCATAACAGTTTTAACCCCTGCGTTTTCAATATCTAAAGTAACAATAGTGTTATGACGATAGAATTTCAGCAATTTTGCCATCAAAGACTTGGTGTCCATCTGAAGCATTGTAGCCTCTGCACCACCACCATATACGACAGCAGGAGTCATTCCTTCCATACGTAATTGACGCATGGGTCCCTTCCCTGAGCTATTTCTAACAGAAGCGGACATTTCTACTTGAAGCATAATTCCTCCTTTGCCAACTCGCCGTACTGATTAGGTAAAAACGACTGAGCAGATATTTTAAATATTTCTTTTAAATTAATAGAGATAAAAACTGAGAACTAAATAAAGAGAGAGCTCACAGAATCTTCGTTATGTATTCTATTGATTGCATCACCCAACAACGCAGAAACAGATAGGACTTTGATTTTATCGCACGCCTTTCCTTTTCCATTTAGCGGTATCGAATTGGTCACAACCAGGGATTTCAACTTGGAAGCGTTTAACCTGTCAATAGCTGGCCCAGAAAGGACTGGATGCGAGCAACAGGCATGAACTTCTTTTGCACCATTGGCAAGAAGAGTCTCGGCTCCGGCACAAAGGGTACCCGCGGTATCCACCATATCATCCATCAAAATGGCAGTTTTACCCCGCACATCGCCAATGACATGCATAGCTTCACATTCATTTGGCTTATCTCGACGCTTATCGATAATAGCAAGCCCTGAGTTTAGTCGTTTTGCAAATGCTCTTGTGCGTTCTACACCCCCGGCATCAGGAGAGACCATGATAACGTTGTCACCAAAGGTCTTCTCGATATACTTGAGCAACACAGGCGCTGCATATAGATGATCGACAGGGATATTAAAAAATCCCTGGATCTGACCCGCATGGAGATCCATACACAAAACTCTACGCACGCCCACAGCCATCAACATCTCCGCTACAACCTTCGCAGTGATCGGGACCCTCGGAGCATTTTTACGGTCCTGACGAGCATAGCCATAATACGGCATAACTGCTGTGATCCGCCGCGCAGACGCTCGACGCAGTGCATCAACCATTATAACGAGTTCCATCAGATGGTCGTTAACAGGTGTGCAGGTGGGCTGAACGATATAAACATCCGCACCGCGGACGTTTTCTTTAATTTCTACAAAAATTTCGCCGTCACTAAACTTCCTCACATCAGCCAAACTGAGTGGGATACCTAGATGACTTGTAATCTCTTCTGCTAGTTGCCGGTGGGCATTACCAGAAATAACCTTCAAATCTCGCATCGTATTTTTGGAGCTCGATAAACTGATTTTATATTATTGATGGCTGGGGCGGCAGGATTCGAACCTACGAATGCTGGGATCAAAACCCAGTGCCTTACCGCTTGGCGACGCCCCAGTACACACTCTTGATACGTAAACTTTGTTTCCGTATTGCCTACATAACACATCAGCAATATTTTGAAAATCAGAACCTATCGAATCTCTTACATCTGGAAAAATTCCAAAAACGGTCGGCCCACTACCAGACATCATAGCCTTCGATGCCCCTTGTGCCAACAAGCTCTGTTTCATCTCTTCGATCTCAGAATGAGCAACCGCAGTTACACCTTCCAAATCATTATGCATCTCATCAAGAGACAAGTGATTTGCATTACGCTTTTGAAAGCGAGATACTTTAGAATGTTCTTCGTCACTTGTCAATGATAAATTTTCAAAAACCCACTTTGTTGAGACAGAAAAACCTGGATTCACGAGAACAAAAGTGTAATTCTCCAATGAATCAACACCATACATCTCATCACCAATACCACTCGCGATGACCGCTCGGTCATCAATTACAAAAAAAGGTACGTCCGCACCAAGTGGTCTTGCCATATCAATTAAAGATTCCCTGGAAAATTCAAAACCACTTAATTGATTTAATCCGCGTAGCACCGCACCAGCATCACTACTGCCACCACCTAGACCTGCCGCAACCGGTATTTTTTTCCCCAGGTGGATTTTCAGCCCCTTCCCCTTAAGACAAGCACTTTGTTTTAAAAAGGCTTCAGCGGCTCTCACCGCTAAATTATCAGAGCTAACTGGTAGATTTCTATCGTCACAAGTGAACTCGATTGACCTGTCTCCTACCAGGCAAAGATCAACAGTATCACAAAGATCAAGTTTCTGCATCCAGGTAATTAAATCGTGATAACCATCGTCTCTTTTTCCCAGTACATGAAGAAAAAGATTAATTTTCGCAGGAGCGGAAATACGAAGCTGAGTGTTTTCTTTTGTTATTACAGACATAACTCGCTATTTAGTAGCATTAACAAAACGAAGTTTAATATCATAGAGAATATTTTTTAGCATCTCTTCTTCATCTTTAGTCAAATTTCCCTTGGTCTTTTCCTGCATGAGTGAAAGAGTGTCAATTGCATGACGAGCAAGGTCATAATCAACGATTTTTTTGCCTGTAACAGGGTCACCTATTTCGCCAAGATGATACAGTGCTGAGGTATTAAATGACATCACTAATGCGGGAAATGTGATTTCAGGCATAACACACTGTCCGTCTCTAGTGGGGACCTTCCCCTCCTCACAACCACATCCTTCATCATTTTTCGCATTTTCGGCCATCTCAGCGCTCCTTTATTATAAAAGAAAAATCTATATTAGCAGATCATTCATCTGATCTTAATTATTCCTAATGGTAGGTGCTCAAACCGAAAGGTCAAGTATCCCGTGTTTCTTTTGTGTCTGGTGTCACCTTTGTTCAGAACAAAAGAAGATTGAGAATATACAGGTTTCAACTTTTCAGAACAAGAAAAAACACTTTGGAGCTCACTAAACCGCCTCTATGCAAAAAAACATTTATGACCTGGGTCGTGAGATCACTGGGGAAGTAATCCATTACTCTTGAACAATCAGATTGAACAAGATATATAGCTATACAAAATAATGATCCGTTTTTTCTCTTGAGTACTTCTTGCCAACCCAGAAGACACAGCTTACACTCGTAGAATTAACGTAACAAAACATACATATCATCTGCCTTAAAATGGCTCGAAATACGCTTACAGGAGTTTTTCATGCGCGAAACACGTCTACGCTTCCCCCCCAGCCCTACAGGATACCTCCACATTGGGGGGGCTAGAACTGCACTTTATAATTGGCTTTATGCAAAAAAGCATGGTGGAAAACTTATCCTGCGAATTGAAGACACCGATGGAGACCGTTCCACAGAAGAATCAATTCAAGGCATTATTGATGGTCTCAAATGGCTTGGCATTGATTACGACGAAGGCCCCTACTTCCAAACCCAGTTTGAAAGCGACCACATCAAAGCTGCCCATACTCTTCTCGAGAGCGGTGCCGCCTACAAATGCTTTTGCACCAAAGAAGATCTCGACGCAAAAAGGGAATCTGCAGTCGCGGCCAAGGGTCACCTTGGTTATGACCGCACCTGTCGACACCTCACGATAGATCAGATAAAAGAAAAGGAAGATGCAGGCCTGCCCGCTGTATTGCGTTTTAAAATCCCGGAAAGAGATGGGCGCCTAGGCTATGATGATGAAATCTTAGGTAGAATTCAATCCGACTATAAGGAAATGGACGATTTTGTCATTGTCCGCTCCAACGGCAAACCGTTGTATCTTTTGTGCAATGTCGTCGACGATATTCGCGACAGGATTTCCCATATCATCAGGGGACAGGATCATATGACCAACACATTAAAACAGGTACTGCTCTACGAAGCTCTTGAAGCACCGCTCCCTGTTTTCGCCCATATGCCCCTCACTCTTGACACCAAAAAAGCCAAAATATCCAAACGCAGTCATGGTGAAATTGTTGCTGTTCAATTCTACCGTGACAATGGTTTCATCCCCTGGGCATTTAATAACTTCCTGGCCCTGCTCGGCTGGTCCGCTGGAGATGATAAAGAGTTTTTCACCAAAGAAGAACTCATCGAACAGTTTTCCCTGGAACGAGTAAATAAATCCAGCGCAATTTTTAACTACCGGAAAAACGATCCAAAATTCTTCACAGACCCTAAAGCCATTTATTTTAATGAACACTATCTCCGCACCATGGATATCACAGCCCTTGGAGATCTTGTCCGGGTTGAATTAGAAACCGATGGTTTATGGCATGACGATTACGCAGGGGATAGAAAAGAGTGGTACCTGGCAACCCTTGACCTCATCCGGGATCGATTCCATACCCTTAAAGACTTCACGACCCTTGGACGCGCCTACTTTGCTGATGACTTTATCGTGGAAGAAAAGCCTCTGAATAAAAACATTCTCAAACATGAAGGTCTCAAAGAATGGTTCCCTGAACTCGCGAACCGCTATGAGCAACTCAGCGACTTCAACCTTGAGGAGACAGAACGAGTTGCCCGGGAACTTGCCGACGAACTCGAAATCAAACCCGGAATTTTGATTAACGGCATGCGAACTGTCGTAACAGGACAACTGGCAGGCCCCTCCATGTTCGATATTATTGTGACTATCGGCCAGGACAAGGTTGTTGAAAGACTCAGAAACGTCCATACACTCTTCGTGTAAATCTCGGTTAATAAACTTTAGCAACATCATAATCATGGAAACTACAGAAACAGAAAAACGGCCCAGTGATTTCATCCGCCAGATTATTACAGAAGATCTCAGCTCAGGTAAGCATGAGCAATCAGTCACACGCTTTCCGCCAGAGCCCAACGGCTTTTTGCATATTGGCCACGCCAAATCCATTTGTCTCAACTTTGGGATTGCTGTTGAAAATAGTGGTGTCTGTAACCTCCGTTTTGACGACACCAACCCAAGCAAGGAAGATGTTGCCTACGTTGACTCCATCAAAGAGGATGTTAAATGGCTTGGATTTGACTGGGGCGAAGAGGTCTTCTACGCATCCGACTATTTTGATAAGCTGTATAGTTTTGCAGTCCAACTCATAGAAAAAGGTAAGGCATTTGTATGCGAACTCTCTCCAGAGGAAATGAGAGAATACAGAGGAACCCTTACCGAGCCGGGTAAAGAAAGTCCTTTTCGTAATCGAAGTGTCCAAGAGAACCTTGAACTGTTCGAGGCCATGAAAATGGGGGAGTTTGCTGAAGGCAGTCATGTGCTTCGTGCAAAAATTGACATGGGTTCCCCAAACCTCAATATGCGCGATCCTATTATTTACCGGATTTTAAAAGCGCATCATCACCGTACAGGAGACCAGTGGCAAATCTACCCGATGTATGACTACACCCACTGTCTCTCGGATATGCTCGAAGGTGTAACCCACTCTCTTTGCACCCTGGAATTCCAGGACCACCGCCCTCTCTACGACTGGGTACTTGATACACTTGAGACACCATGTCATCCACGACAGATTGAATTTGCCCGCCTTAATCTAACCTACACCGTCATGAGTAAACGTAAACTCCTGCAAATGGTGGAAGGAAACCATGTGAGCGGCTGGGATGATCCCCGTATGCTTACGATTTCCGGTCTTAGACGCAGAGGCTACACCCCTGCTTCGATTAGAAACTTTTGTAAAATCATTGGTATTGGTAAAAGTGACAGCCGCATCAGCATGGGTGTACTCGAAAACGAGATCCGCAACGACCTTAACGTTCACGCTGAACGTCGAATGTGCGTCCTTGACCCGGTTAAAATTATTATAGATAACTACCCCGATGATTTGGTCGAAGAAGTGGTTGGTCAAAATCACCCACAGAATCCAGATAGAGGTACCCGTACTCTACCTTTTTCAAAAGAACTGTACATTGAGCGCAATGATTTCATGGAAGATCCTCCAAAGAAATATCACCGCCTTGGACCCAACCGTGAAGTCCGTCTACGTTACGGCTACCTGGTTCAGTATGCTTCTCACGTAAAGGACGAAACAAGCGGAGAAATCCTTGAGATCCACTGCACCTACGACCCGGAAAGCAAAGGTGGTTCCGCCCCAGACGGCAGAAAGGTAAAAGGAACAATTCACTGGGTCTCTGCCTCAGCAGGTGTTCCTGTGATCGTTAACATGTACGACAGGCTATTTAAGGTAGAAGATCCAGAAGCAGATAAAGAAGTTGATTTTCTTGACCAACTTAACCCTGATTCTCAGGTCGTCCTCACCCATGCCGTTGCAGAACGGAGTCTTACTGAAATGAAACCAGGAGAAAGTGTTCAATTTGAACGCCAAGGTTATTTCTGCCTTGACCCTATCACCCCAGAGTGTGACGGAAAGCCAGTTTTTAACCGTACTGTCACTCTTCGTGATTCATGGGAAAAAGGAAGATAGAAAATTCCACCGGAAAAGTGTAATAAACCTTGCGTGCAAGCTTCAGCTTGCACGTCAATGCACAGTAACAGGAATGTACGGGTCTAGAATTTGTCATAGAGCCGTACATTGTGCTGATACCCAACCTGTTACTCTTTACGATTTTTTTCGGAATAGGTATTATAATTGAAACACTTTACTTTTATAGCACGTAACAAATTTTCGAGTAACACAGGTATCTAACCCCGGTTAACGGGAAATAAGCTGGACTCTTTTCTGGAGTAAGGCACTAAAAATATTTTTAGGAAATACCATGCCCCTGATTAATTTACGCAAAATGGAAAAGATGCAATCTGGTACCATCGCAAGTGTCAAGGTTAGCGGGGAGTTAGGGCGACGCATTCGTGAGATGGGCCTTGTACCAGGAACCGAAGTCACCATTCAAGGTCGAGCCCCTCTTAATGACCCTGTTGCCCTTCGTGTCCTTGGTGGAACCTTGACTCTTAGAAACAATGAAGCAGATTATATCATGGTTGAAATCAAATAATGACACACTTCTCCCTCACTTCTCATTCAATAAAAAGTGCAGTTGTCTTTCCTACCGGCCACTAACGGTCTCTTTAATGTTCATTAAATAAACTGTTTATCCCCACCCATCCCCTCACCCAATGCTATGGAAACTTCTCATTTTGACCAATGGGCCATACAACCTGTTAGGCGACACTAAAGATATTAATAAATCTTGAAATAACTGTTGACTGAGACTATTGTTTGGAGTACCTAAAGATCAGTTTAACAGGTGAAATAATGAACGGAAAAAAAGGGAAACAAAATAATTGTGGTTTTACCAACAAGGTGAGAAATTGCTTTGGCAGATCGTCATGTAAAATTACCGAAACCCCTCTTTCGCAAAATGGTCACTGCAGAAAAGTAAAAGTCTGCAAAGTAACCGGCGACAGGAAGGTGTGTGCGCGAATGGCATCTCTTGGATTGTATCCCGGTGTTGAAGCTGATGTCATCTGTGCTCAACAAGGTAATCAATGTATGGTTAAGGTAAACGGCGGAACCATTAGTCTGGATGCCTCCATTTCTGACAACATCTACGTGACCGATCTGTAAAAAATAAGAGTACATTTCGATTTTTTTTGACATAAATGTTAGGTTAATCTAATAAAAAGTAGCCGATGACGGACGATTTATGAAAATTTTTGAACTTATTCTCATATGGGCAATTATCCTTTTTGCAGGAATGTACCTCTTTCGTAAATTTTACAAACAGTGGAAGAGCTTAACAGATCCCTCTTCCACACCTGCATGTTCAGATGGTTGCTCCTCCTGTTCCCAATCTTCATGTCATGAAAAGAAATTGCCATCGCAGAACCCTTAAAATTTCTTTCTCCAGATAAACAACCCTGACCATTTTATTCGACCTTTTCATGGCAGATAAATTTGTAATAAATCCACTGTCCACTCTAATTGAGCTATAAAGAATCTTGAGGCCTCAAGCCTTGCGAACGAGAGTGAACAGAGAGATTTTATATAGACCGACAGGTACCTTGACGGCATCCCACAATAAAAAAAATGAGTGCCTTACTCCAGAAATCCTGTCATAGATAACAAGAAACCTGGAGACATCATTGAAATTAAGTACTTGAAGTAACCACCAGATAGCGCTTGCAGGGAAACCTTCGTGGTACTTATACCCCTAAGGGGGGGGGTACTGAACTGCGTCCCGGCTTATTTCTCATTTACCGGGATTAGCCTGTTTACAACTTCAATATTATTCACTTTTACTATTTTTTTTGAGTTATTCAATGCAACTAAAAATGGCCCTTGTGGGCAACCCTAATTCCGGAAAAACGACTCTTTTCAATGAACTCACCGGCGCACGCCAGCATGTTGGTAATTACCCGGGCATCACCGTAGATCATAAGGAAGGCTGCATTCTCCATGAACGTGCTAAAATAACTCTCACCGACCTGCCTGGCACCTATTCGCTCACTGCATACTCCGTGGAAGAACTCGTGGCGAGAGACTATCTCGTTGAAGAAAAACCTGATATTGTTATCAACATCGTTGATGCTTCAAATATAGAAAGAAATCTGTACCTTAGCTGCCAGCTCCTCGAGCTTGGCCTCCCTCTGGTTATTGCTCTCAACATGATGGATGTGGCGAAAAACAGAGGTATTGAGATAAAGGTTCAGACTTTTAGTGAACTCTTTAATATCCCGGTCGTACCAATTATAGCCAGAACAGGAGAAGGAACAAATGAGCTCATCACGACCTGTATTGATATTGGCAGTCAACAACGCCCCTGGGCCCCTCGAGATATCTATTACGGAGAAGATCTAGATAACAGTATAAAATTACTTGAACAAAGGATCAACGATACAAATTTTCTCTCTACCACCTTTCCTCCAAGATATACTGCTATTAAATACTTGGAAAACGATGAACAGATCGTGGAAAAAGGCAGGCAAACTGATCCAGAAACATCCGCACTACTTGAAAAACTCGTTGATGCCGCGACAGCGCACACCCAAAAGACGCTTGACGTCTACCCAGAAGCTATTATCGCCGACCACCGCTACGGTTATATAAAGGCCCTCTTACGACAGGGTGTTGTCACACATAAATTCGATACTGACAGGCTGTATACGTCCGACAAAATAGACAAGGTCCTTACCAACAGACTGGTGGGCCCAATCATTATGCTCCTCATTCTCCTCGGGCTGTACCAGTTTACCTTCAGCTGGAGTGAGATACCGGTCACCTTATTAGGCAGTGTATTTGACTGGCTTGGTGGAATTATTGACGCAATCCTTCCCGATGGTCTACTCAAATCGATGATCATCTCGGGCGTCATCGATGGTGTGGGTGGTGTCCTTGGCTTTGTTCCTCTCATCATGTTTATGTTCTTTGGTATAGCTATCCTTGAGGACTCAGGCTACCTCGCCCGTGTCGCCTTCATGATGGACAGAATATTTCGTATATTCGGTCTCCACGGCTCTTCTGTGATGCCCTTCATAGTCTCAGGCGGTATAGCTGGGGGTTGCGCTGTACCCGGTGTCATGGCGACCAGAACACTGAGATCGCCAAAAGAGCGAATGGCCACTCTACTCACCGTACCATTTATGAATTGTGGAGCGAAGGTTCCCGTTCTAGCCTTACTCATTGGTGCTTTTTTCGGAGAGCATAAGGCACGGTACATGTTTTTTTTCACCATGCTTGCCTGGGTTGTTGCTCTGTTTGCTGCAAAACTTTTCAGATCAACCGTACTCCGTGGTCCGGCAACTCCCTTTGTCATGGAACTACCGCCATATCGTTTCCCCACCATGCGTGGCCTACTGATTCACACCTGGGAACGTACTTACCAGTACATCAAAAAGGCGGGTACCGTTATTCTTGGGATATCAATACTTCTCTGGGCCTTGATGACCTTTCCAGGTCTTCCCCAGGAAGAAATAGCCGTATTTGACACTCAACGTCAAGAGCTTCTGACTCAGGCAGGAGTTACAGCAGATGAGCTCGTCTATGAAGAACTATCAGAGCAAAAGCTTACAGTCAAAGCAGAGATTAGCCGAATTAACAACCTTGAAACCGAAGCGGGACTGCGCCATTCTTTCGCAGGTACTCTCGGCACAAAACTTGAATCAGTCACAAAGTACGCGGGGTTTGACTGGCGGACTAACATCTCACTCATTGGTGGCTTTGCGGCAAAAGAGGTGATCGTATCCACCCTGGGAACAGCCTATTCCATGGGCGAGGTTGATGTTGAAGAACCCGAGTCCCTTGGAATAAGATTACAAAACGACAGCCATTGGAATAAAGTGGTGGCCGTTTCCGTTCTGATTTTTATTATGTTCTACGCCCCATGCTTTGTTACTGTTGTCTGTATTGCAAAAGAATCATCCTGGAAGTGGGCTTTTTTTTCCATGGCATTCAACACGATCTTTGCCTTTCTCATGTCAATAGGCGTCTATCAGGTTGGAATGTTTTTCAATCTTGGCTGATGCTCAATAGCTGAAATCAAAAACAAAAAGCGCCAGCAGATGTACTGTGTACAACTGCTGGCGCTTTAGCCCGTATTTCTCATGAACATTGTGTGAATTATTTAAATAATCGGGAATTCCAACACACTATATTCCGTTTTATTCACAGTTGAAATTCACACAATGTTCACCAAAGGCCAGCCGATCTCACCGTGTCTCCGTCGTCGCTGAAGCAATGTACATAATTTACTATGGTCCATTGCTTCGATCCTAGGATACCCTGCAACTTCAACTGGTGAGAAATACGAGTTCGTTTCATGAGACTTGTTGGGGGGGATCTAACCCACGACTCTCACCGCCCCACCTCGTCTCGGATCTCCGGCGCCTTCTTTTCCAGGGATGACGGCATGCACTCCCCCAAAATACACATCTTTCTGCGACCAGACATTAACGGGTAACAACTTACCTGCGGCATCAATGGCGGACTGATTATAACCCGGCTCTATCTGAAGGACTTCTTCGTCGAGGTATAACCGCGGTGCATCAACCGCGTCTTGAAGTGATCTGTCGAAATCAACCACCTGAGAGATAACATGACTGATCGCAGTACGGATCCTTTTCGAACCTCCACTTCCTATA
Source organism: Desulforhopalus sp. (assembly GCA_047619065.1). Lineage (GTDB taxonomy): Bacteria > Desulfobacterota > Desulfobulbia > Desulfobulbales > Desulfocapsaceae > Desulforhopalus_A. The sequence goes on along the minus strand of JBLHNA010000006.1, from coordinate 133,193 downwards.
ACAAGCTCAACCGTATCACCACCCATCAAAAGAGACGGAGACATCATGGATAACACCCGTTCTCCAGAGGGACTTGAATGAAATCCATTTGGATGCAAATCATCTTCTCCCATCATATTATTCAACATTACCCCCGTTCCAGGAGCAATGTAACCAGAGCCTTCCCCATTAGAACAGGTCATACTTGCACAATTTCCCTCACTGTCAGCCACAGAAACATGAGTGGTGCCTCGACTGAAAAGGCGCGCCTGGCTCGCAGATGTTTCAAGCTGTTCCCCATTGCCGAGAAAACGCTCCAATGACTCCGGGTCAGTGATCCCAAAACTGCGCAGCCGTTCAACCTCTCGCATTATCCCTACAGATTCAGAGAGAAACCGTGCACTCCCCCACTCTGTTGTTTCTGATCGTAGTTGATCCTGTAAAATGAGGGAGAGACCAATCAGTGTTCCCCCCATTGAAGGTTCGGCTACGGTCACCAGCGTTCGTCCCCTGTATGGCACAGAAAGAGGTGCTCGTTCTTTTACTGTAAAGGCGGCGAGGTCTTCTTTTGTGAGGAGTCCGCCATTCTCCCTCATTTCCCTATCTATTTTATCTGCGATATCGCCTAAGTAAAAACAATCATCACCTTCAACAACTAAACGATCAAGAAACTCAACCATTTGTAGGTTCTTCAATACGTCCCCGGTTTGCAGACAACGCCCATCCAGTTGATACATAGCTTGAGACCGTTTCGTTAGGGTCAAGATTGGATAGAGTAGGGACAGAAAGTATCCCTGCTGCTTATTTAACACATGGCCAGCGGCGAGCTCTCTTGCGGGTCTGACCACATCAGCAAGGGGCATAATCCCCTGTTTTCTATGGGTGTGGAGTAGTCCCTTTAACACACCGGGCACGGCGACGGAACCAAGTCCTACATTAAACTCCTGAGAAGAGCCTGAAAAATCAATTTGAACTGGGAAAAAATCAGACTTCCCTCCATCATTTTTACTGCCTCGGCCCGGAGTATCTACGAAAAAATCATAGAAGATATTGCGTCTTTCCCGTTGCGAATGACCGACCAGCAATCCCCCACCGCCAAGACTGGTTAAAGCTGGTTCAACCACAGCGGATGCAAATCCGGCTGCCACCACAGCGTCAAAGCCATTGCCGCCGGATTGTAATATTTCTGCTGCCGCATCACTCACCAGATTATGCCCTGAGGCTACAATAGACTTGTCATACATACTCACCGCCAAACTCCCACCATGTTGTAGACTTAACCTGCTATTGCTGGCCACCCCATGGCCACCCTGGCAAGCCAATTTGCACCAATACCTAAAACATTTTCATCAAAATCAAATGTTCCGCAGTGAGCCGGACTGTTGTCGCTGAGGCTGTTGGCACCAAAACGGACAAGACAACCATCAACTTTCTGCTGGTAAAACGAAAAGTCTTCTGCCCCGAGGCTGGGCCGTCCCTGTGATATAACCTTTTCCACTCCAACAACAACCAAGGCAGCCAACCTTGCAATTTTGGTGGCACGAGTAGAATTAATTACCGCAGGCAAACAATCATGAAATTCAATGGAACCCGCTACGTTAAACTGATCAGCCACGCTCGCAGTCATTCGGTGGAGCCCTGCAAGCAAACGCTCTCGAACCTCTCTCTGGTTGCTGCGCAGTGTCCCATCTATAATAGCTTCATCCGCAATTATATTATGGGCAGTACCAGCTGCAAACCGTCCAACAGTGAGTACTGCAGCCTGATTAGGATCAGTTTCCCGGGAAATAAGAGTTTGCAGGGCAGTCACGAGATATGCTCCAGCGACAAGACTGTCTTTAGCTTCATGGGGCCTTGCAGCATGACCGCTCTGACCAAGTATTCTAATTGAAAAAGGATCAGCGGAAGAACAGATAACACCCTCGTCCACCGTGATTACACCTGTTGGAAAGTGGGTATCAATATGCCCACCAAAAACAGCCTCCACTCCATCAGCCAGAGCACCCTCTCTGATAATTATATCAGCACCATTCCCGTGTTCTTCAGCCGGCTGAAAAATACACGATACACGTCCAGAAGATCCATTTGCTTTCAAGAGAGCTGCAGCACCAAGAAGCATCGCGACATGACCATCATGACCACAGGCGTGCATCACACCAGGATTTTTTGAAGCATATGACACTACATTTTTCTCTTCAACAGGCAGTGCGTCCATATCAGCGCGAAGAGCCACATGGGAGCTGGAACCATTGGAGGGACCAATGCTTGCAATAACACCGGTACCACCCCAACCAGCCTTATAGGCTATACCAAGCTCTGTGAGTTTGGCCTGGATAAATGAAGAGGTTCTATGCTCCTTAAAGCTTAATTCGGGGTATTGGTGAAGACTCCTACGGATATCTCGCATCCACTCCAGAAGATTCTCATCCACCGAGGTGAACGCACTATTTCTACCCATACAGCTACACTCATAAAAAATAAAAACAAACCATGACACCAATAATTTGGAGTCACAGGTTTATTTGAGATTTCAACTTATTCGATAACAATCGTACCAACATCCACGTTTGCTACAGGCCGCTTTTTCTCTTTCAAAACCTTTGTTTCTAACTCTTCAACCACATCGAAGTCTTCTACAAGCACGACTTCATCATCATAAGTATGATTGTCTTCTCTTGATAGGGGCTCGACAATAAATTGTTCCTCACCCAAAAGGGCATCTTCATCGACCTCATCTTCTACAGGTGGGTAAAAACTTTCACTCTCAAGACTGAGTGGTTGCTTAAACACTGCAATCAATCCGTCCATGGTTTCAAGCATAGAGATGAGTTCCCAACCGGATTTACCGTACTCGTTAAGAGAAAGTTCAACCTCTGATTCATCGAGAAAAGAACTTCCCAAGAGACCTTCTTTTTTCAATTCATAATGTACAGTTTTGTAACTCCACCGCATTGTATTTACCTATTTCCTGTCACTTATAATGATTGCTAACCTGGGAATCACTGTTCTTTTATAAACTGATCATTTTCAAAAAGCCCACTGTACACGTTTCCATCCTGAGTCAGTTCCCCCTTACCATTGCGTCTGCCATAGGTAAACTGACCGTCATAGCGACTTCCATCTGCGGAAACGAGAACTCCTTTGCCATGGGGTAGATCGTCATTAAATTCGCCTTTATATACAGTCCCGTCAGGATAGGTGATTTTTCCATAACCATTGAAACTACCGGAGGCGAAATCACCCTTATAGTGACTACCATCTGCAAAAGTATATTCGCCACTACCATGGAAAAGATCATTTTTAAATCCGCCCTTATATCTAGTCGAATCCGGATACAGGAACTCCCCTTTCCCCTCTTTTTTTCCATCCATCAGTTTTCCTGTATAGGTTCTGCCATCCTTATACCGAAACGTCCCCTTTCCGTAGATATCTCCCTTTTTCATCTTGCCTGTGTAAGTATCCCCAGTAGGAAAATGCAAAACACCCTTTCCATCCATAAGGCCTTTCTTGAAATGACCCTGATATATTCTTCCATCTGAAAAGCTGATATCGGCATCACCTGTTAAAGGTTTCATGCTCTTCCCATCATAGACAACACCATCTCTTACTGGAAATGGAACGTGACTCGGAGCAGGTACCACTACTGGAGACAAATCATCTTTCTCTTTTAGGGTTATAATATCCTGCTCAACAATAGTTGACTGAGTATCTACAGGTGCTTCTGCTACGGCAACAGAACTTACCAAAGCTGCAGAAGAAGCAGCAACCTCAGTTTGTTGCGGCTCACCATTTATGAAAGGCCCGTTGAATCTCGTGCCATCACTATAAACAATGGTCCCTTCTCCATTCATGGTGTTTGCACGAAACTGCCCTTTATAAACAGTCCCATCAGCAAACTTCAACTCACCTGTTCCTTCACGTTTTCCAGCAAGCAATGCACCTGTATACACGGTTGTATCCGGATACTCCTGAACCCCCTCTCCGTCGGGCAGGCCGTCCACAAAATCGCCTGTATATCTCGAACCATCGGCATACTCAAGTACTCCGTGGCCCTGAATAATCCCTGCCTCAAAGTTTCCAGTATACGTGTGACCATCAAGATAATGTAGAGTTCCCTCTCCATGGTAACGATCAGCAACAAACATGCCCACATACGTCTCCCCTGTGGCGCTTTTATATGTGCCGTAGCCGTTGCGGTCCTTTCCTTTAAACTCACCGGTATACATCGCCCCGCTGATATATTTTCGTCTCCCCATTCCGGCGGGCTTGCCATTGTGAAACATACCTTCATGCCAACTGCCATTGGCATAGATAAGTTTACCCTGGCCATCGATTATATCATTTCTAAAATCCCCCTGAAACTCGCGACCGTCAGTGTAAAACAAGATACCTTTACCATGAAAGCGACCATGACTAAACTCTCCGATATAGTGGGCACCATCACCGCGAATCATAGTTCCTTCACCATGGATTACACTGTTGACGAATTCCCCCTCATACCTTCTACCATCAGGATTTGTCAGTTCACCTTTACCGTGGAATTTCCCTTCTTTGAACTCTCCCTGGTATATAGTGCCATCTGGAAATTTCAATTTCCCGCTACCGTCAAGTAAACCATCTGTAAAACCACCGACATAATCTCTTCCATCGGATGCCCTAAAGTGCCCCTTGCCATTTTTACAATCTCCCTGGAGACATTCTCCTGATGCCCATACAGGCAAAGCACATATCAGGATGAAGACAATTGCACCGTATCCGCTTATTTTATTCTTCAATCTCACCCTCTCTTATGATTCGGAATCACAAAGTTCTGCATTATTTTCGTACGCCTTACGAACAACCTGAGCAATAATTGCAAGCCCTTTCTTCACATCAGCGTCATCCTGGCTATAGGTTACCCTCAAACATTCATCTTTATGCTTCCACTCCTCCCTGAGGCCCGGGAAAAAATAATGACCCGAAACAACCAAAACCCCCGCACTCTTGAGTCTTTCATACAATTCAAGACTCGATATGGGCAGATTTTCAAACCAGAGCCAGAGGAACATCGCCCCTTCTGGTACATGTACCCTACATGGAGTCCCCTCAAACAGTTCTTTTACCGCCTGCACAGCCCGGTCTTTTTTTTGACTGTAATAGGGTTGCATCATTTCCTTACTAAGTGTTGTTATCCTGCGACTGGCTACAAGTTTTTCTGCAAGTAGAGCCCCAAAGCTATTGGGAGATAGCGACATGATTGCGTTCATACTGGTCAATGCACGGATTATTTCTTTGGAAGCTACCACGATACCTGTACGAACAGCAGGAAGTCCTAATTTTGATAAAGAGAGACTGACAATCAAATGTTCATCCCAGACGGGTGTTGCATCTGTATAAATCATCCCTGGAAAAGGCAAACCGTAGGCACAATCAACAATGAGCGGGATGTTATGTTTTTTAGCAAGATCTGAAAGCTTGGAAAGCTCCCCGTCTGTCACCACATTTCCCGTAGGGTTTGTTGGGCGGGAGATACAAATTGCACCGGTGGAATCATCAATTTGCAACTTGTCGAAGTCGATATGATATTTAAAGAAAATGTCATCCTGAATTTCAATCGTCGGCTTGGTTGAGACAAAAAGTTCTTCTTCTAAACCGAGATCTGCGTAGCCTATATATTCAGGTGCCATGGGGAGACAAATATTTTTACGGCTTCCATCTTCCATCTCTCCGCCAAAAAGATTAAACAGCATAAAAAATGCTGTCTGACTTCCATTTGTAAGACAGATATTTTCAGCTGTAACATCCCAGCCCTGCTCTTTTTTCAACAGAGTCGCCAACCCCTCAAGAAAACATGATTCCCCCTGGGGCGAACCATAACTCCCCACAAGCCGTTTAAAACCTGCCGGATCACTACACAGCTCCAACAGCTCCTGTCTCATGATTTCCTGGAATTCTGGAATCTGAGCAGGATTACCTCCCCCCATCATCACCATGCTTTCTCCATTAGCACTCTTCGCCCTGCCAAGGTCGTCCATAAGAGAAAGAATTCCCGCATTGGAGGTCATTTTTTTGCCAAATTTAGTAAAATTCATAGGTCCAACTATATTGTATATGTTGAGTACCATAGAAATAATAGTCTGCGTTTTTGTGACAGAATATTATTTCGAGATGATACCCTTCCAATGTTTTTAAAGTTCAGATCTGTTCGAATTGCGTTACAGTCTTTGATTTATTCCTGTTCGTCTTCTTTTGAGCGTCACCAATAATTTAACCAGCAGATAGGTTACCATGAGGGAAAAAATAATACGTCCCCACAAAATCCCACCCAACTTACCACCAAGAGCAGCCATCAATAGAGTATCTTCCAGCAGCCCATGACAGAGCCCCATAAGCGCCATTGAATTAAAAACTTCATCTTTTGAAAGTTTACCGGTGGCTGTTTCTCGAATGATAAGTGCCCCCCCATAGCCAATGCCCATTATCATCCCCACTACCGTGATAGGAGCGGCCTTTGGGCTCATGCCAAAGTGTGGCAGAAAAGGTGCCAGAATCCTCTCAAAGAGATCAAGAAGACCAACCAGCTTAAAGAGACGCATGAGTATAATTATACAAAATATAATAAAAATTATAAGGCAAAGATTCTGCAAAAGATCAAGCCCCCAACTCAGATAGCCACCAGAGGCTGATGTCGCCTTAAATAGGACCATTGAGGGCTCCTGCCAAATATCGAAAACCAGGCAGACCTTATTGAGCAGATATCCGTACACTATTGCGCCTACAACCCGTATCACGGCAATAGGCATCAGTCTGGCACCAGCTCTACTGCTCACGCTCAGTTCAATCGGCAGAGAATGTGCGATCAGCATTACAGAGCAGAGGACAGTAACCTGGGCCCCGGTGAGCCCTAATTCTGGAGCAATAACCGAGAAAACGGCCATCCCACTGTATAGACTGGAAAATATTGAGGTGGCCCACACCAGCCCTAGCTGTCCAGGTAGTCCGAGTAAATGCATCAACGGCTCAAGCAGATCACCTAAAAGCGATATGAGTCCTAAATCTGCAAGAATTTTGGTTACGATGGCTACAGGAATCAGGATGCGAATCAGCTCCCAACTCGTAAGCATGGTTTCTTTCACCAGCTCAACCAACAAGGGCTTCCACGTTTTACTTTCTACCATATTATCAAACATAGACATTCAACATGCGTATCATGCAAAGATCCCGGACGTAGATCCACCATTCTTTTTTCTTGGCACAAACAACTGACATTCAATGCCAGAACTTTCATATACAACACGAGCCGGATTCTTTTTACTCTTAAAGCCCATGGCCCTGCAACCATATGGTCTTGCCGCCTCATAGGTTATAAAGAAATGCACGCATTTTATACATACAGGTCGTACAGACATACTAAAACTTCCTCTGTTATGAAAATAATAATAACTGTTTACCACGACCAACCAGCAAAGCAATACCTGCCGTCACCACTCCAACCACACTAAACCCGACGGCAAGGCTATAATAATCACCCATAAAACCGATACACATGGGAAGTACACCACCACCGACTAAAAATGCAAGAGGTACACATAGGGAGACTGCCGCCCCACGGGCTTTACTTCCCCCGAGGCGTGAGAGCACAGCAAATGCTGAGGGGAAAAAGCAGACGGCCACCATTGGCTGAAGCACAACAAACACCAGAAGCGGAATGCCACTCAATAAGCCAAAAGGTATGGTCAATAAACCAGCAGTAAACAGTATATACCTCAACACCTTTCCGTTGCCAATACGATCTCCGAGCCACCCTCCGAGAAGGGGCATAAAGACGGAACTTATTCTGGAAAATGCCACAAGTGTATTGGCCGCTTCTTTTTCCATTCCATGTTCAGCTATTAAATAAAGTGGCAACATGGAGTATAATCCTAAGGTTGAACATATGGCAAATGACAAGAGTACAACCATTTGCCAAAACGGAACCATTGCAAGAACAGTTGTTATCCCTTCTCTGTCCATGCCTCTAGCTAACACGACACCATCGTACCCCCGCACCATGTAAATGCAGGCAATACAAATCAGCACAGAACCAATGAAATACAGAACAACATGGTAACTGAAATACAAAAGGATTGCAGTGCACACCAGAGGTGCAACCACAAAACCTAAGTTAGGGGCAAGCTCATGTACAGCCATTCCTCTTGCAAGATGTGATGGGGAGACGAGTGCGAGTATCGTCGCAAAGCCAGATTGTAGATATAAGCCTGCGCCATAGCCGAGAAAAAAAAGACCGATACGAATAGATGACAGGTTCTCGAATGTTCCAATGAGAATAAGAATGACCCCACTGCTAAAAATCGACAAAACAATGGTGTTTTTATGACCTAATACTTCGGACACCTTTGTGGACAGAAGTATGGATATAAAATATCCAATAGAGATAAAAAGAAAAAATGATCCCGCTGCCCCATGATCAATACCAAGTGTTTTTTCTATTTCTGGCAGCAGGGGGGAAAAGACAACTCGAGCAATGAAGTTGAGAAAAAATAGAGTCGTAAGCAATAAAAGATTCGGAAGTGCAGTCCGAAAGGAGTCATTTCTCCCCCCATCCACCCCGTGTTTAGATTTCAATCGTTATTCCGCCTGTGATATGTTTTTGGGAAATCAAAAAAGAGGAGTTTTCCGGAACCAGCCGTAGAGGAAAATCCTTTGTCAGAGGAGTATTCGATTGCAACAACACCACAGGTAGGGACATTGGCAATATGCACACCGCAAAGATATTCGCTAAGCTCAGTTATTGTGTAATTATGCCCTACTAAAAAAAGAGTCTCCACTTTTTTAAACCCTTTCTCCAAAAGTCTCAGGTGGTAGGCCAGTGAACCAAGATAAAGACCATCGTCAAAGGTGATTGATGAAGTGGGATATCCTGTACCCTTTGCCATATAGTAAGCAGTTTTTTTAGCTCTTTTAGCAGGGCTTGCAAGGATAAGATCTGGAACCACCAATAGGCGGGATAATCTCGCCGCCATCTCCGGTCCGTTTCTTTTTCCTCTTTTATTCAGTGGACGATCAAAATCATCGAGACCTGGTTCACCCCAGCTTGATTTTGCATGCCGTATGAGAAAAAGACGTTTCATTCTAATCAACTACCACAAGTAAACAATGGACTCTGATACCGACTATCACGATCTATAATCGGCGTTTATCTTCACATAATCGATTGAGAAGTCACAGGTGTACATTTCTGCGTAACCATCACCTGCATGCAGATCGATAGAGACAGTAAACTGTTTGTCTTTCAGCACCTCGGTGGCTTTAGCCTCAACGCCCGCTCCTAACCCTAAACCGTTTTCCACCATGGTCACATCACCAAAGGCAAGAGACACACGGTACGGGTCAAAGACCACGCCAGCACGCCCCATGGCACCAAAAATACGACCCCAATTTGCATCTTCACCAAAAAAAGCTGTTTTCACAAGATTTGAGTTGGCAACGGTTCTTGCAATACGCTCTGCATCTTCATCACAGGAGGCTCCACTCACCTTAATCGTAATGGTTTTTGTTGCTCCTTCACCATCACTTACAATCTGCAGAGCCAAATCTTTAAGCACAAGGCCCAACCCTTTTTTAAACTCACCAAGGGCGCCTGCGTCACCGCCATCAAGTGCCGGATTCTCAGCAGCACCATTTGCCATAACCAAAACCATATCGTTGGTGCTCGTATCACCATCAACAGTAATTCTGTTAAACGTGGTGTTGGTTGTCTCTTGCAGGATAATCTGTAGTTGGTCTTTGGTGATATTGGCATCTGTTACGACAAAGGCAAGCATTGTCGCCATGTTGGGCATAATCATCCCCGAGCCCTTTGCCATACCCATCATTGTTACTTCTTTGCCAGAAAGCATAATTGTAGTCGAAGATGTCTTTTCTACAAGATCAGTGGTCATAATCGCTTTTGCTACATCATGAAAGCTGTCAGGGCTGAGGCCGCTCACAAGTGAATCAATATTGTTTTCAAATGCCGCAAGGTTCAGTTGTTCACCTATAACACCTGTTGACGAGAGTTGAACCAGTTCATCCTCAATACCAAGCCGCGCAGAAACCATACGGCTCGTGGCAAGGGCCGCATCCATTCCAGCTTTACCGGTACAGGCGTTGGCACAACCAGAATTAACAAGGATTGCCTGGGTGCAACCCATTGCATCAAGCCGTTCTACGTCAATCACAACGGGTGCAGCCTTAACTTGGCTGGTGGTAAATACGCCGGCTGTGACACAGGGTTTTTCACTGAAGATAAGCCCTAGATCAAGCCGTCCCTTATATCGTATTCCCGCTTCTACTGCGGAGAAAGAAAACCCACTCATATTCATAGCTGTTCTACCTTTTAAATTTTACAATTCACTGTGTAACGGGGAAATAGATAACAGACATATCCAGAATTACCGCAGGTTGTTCATATGCCTGTAATCTACAAATCATATAAAATACATCTACCATTTAACCCTTGGGTCGTGCTACTTTAAAAGTAAATAAAATAGAATCTTCGTTTTTGTAACCACTTTTCCAAAAAGATGTATATCTCTATGCGGATATTATAATAATTCGAGACGTATCAGTACAACACCTTCTCTTTATTTAACTCTTTTGGACCTTATGGAAATACAGGATTTACACTGGAGTTACACGCTCTATTCTACCGTAATACTTCTTGCCGATCTTATTATACGCATTGGCTTGTCTTTGCGGGTTATCATGCGAAAACGCCCCTACGGCGTTTCCCTTGCCTGGCTCGTTGTTGTTCTTCTGGTTCCCTTTCTCGGTGGTTTTTTTTATCTCCTTTTTGGAGAGAACAGACTGCCGGAAAAGCGTATGGCCAGAGCAAAGGCCTCCTACAAGATGTACATGTCCTGGCTCCAGGACCTTGGGGCCAGTCCTCCTCTCTCCTGGGAAGAAGACAACCATGCCTACGCTGCACTCCATCGCCAGGCTAAAACCCTTGTGGGGCTACCTGCCATGGCAGGCAATAGATTAACACTTATCTCAAGTCCGGATGAGATCCTCGGCTCAATCATAAAAGCCATCGACAATGCGAGATCCACCTGCCATCTTCAGTTTTATATCTGGGAAAATGGAGGCCGTGTAGACACGGTTATCGAGGCGCTCCATAGGGCCGTAAAAAGGGGTATTATCTGCAGAATTCTGGTGGACTCCATCGGCAGCGGAGACTTTTTAAAAAGCAGTACGGCCCAGGAAATGATAAGAGCTGGAATTAAGATTCAAGAATCTCTTCCTGCAGGAATTATAAGTGCTTTTTTTTGGCGAATAGATATTAGAAACCATCGGAAAATTGTTGTAATTGATGGGTCCATTGCCTACACCGGAAGCCAAAACATGGTTGATCCCGATGTGTTTAAAAAAAGCGCGGGTGTCGGTAACTGGATTGACACCATGGTAAAAGTGGAAGGTCCGGTGGTGGAAACCCTTGCTGGAACATTTTTGAGTGACTGGTTCCTTGAAACTAATGTTGGTTATTTTGGTACCAGTTCACTGAAAACGGATATGTCCACAATACGCAAATTAAGTGATCTGCACTCCTGCCCCGCAGTAGGAGAATCCGATGTACAACTCGTACCATCTGGTCCTGGCGGTGTCCCGGATGCCATCCATAGCCTCTTGCTCACTACAATCTATGCAGCACGCAATGAGCTGATTATGACAACACCGTACTTTGTCCCCGATGAACCGCTGCTTGCCGCCCTAAAAGCTGCAGCCCAGCGAGGCGTCGATGTTAAAATCATCGTGCCTGAAAAAAACGACTCACGGCTGGTAGAGTATGCAAGCCGTGCGCGCTACGAAGAGCTTGCGGAGTCTGGTGTTACAATCTGTCTTTTTACTGGCGGTCTCCTCCACTCCAAAACTATCACAGTCGATCAAAGCTTTGCTCTCTTTGGTTCAGTTAATCTCGATATGCGTAGCTTCTGGCTCAATTTTGAGGCAACAATGGTGATCTATTGCAAAACATTTACGAAAACACTGTTAGAAGTACAAAAAGGGTATCTGGAAAATTCTACTGAACTCGATCTTGAACTCTTCAGGCAAAGAAATCATTTTGAAAAATTTAAAGAAAATACAATACTGCTCATAGCCCCGATTCTCTAGCCTAAAAAGAAGCGGTTCCGTTTGAGGGCCGTTACGAAAAAACGTGGTCATTTATATCGATTTCGTTACGGATCCTTATGCCGTTCCTAGTATTACTCTGGCCATGTTATTTTTTTCACAAGGCCTCAGTACCCCTTTGATCGGTATAATCGACTTGCTGCTAGGCCGAATTTCTCATGACTTTTTGATTTGAAACTCAATTGTTTGTTTTTATAGTTTAAAAAGGACTTCCTTAATTAACAGGGTGTTTTTCGTTTCAAATCAAAAAGTTCACCCTTCGGGCCAACAGATTTATCCGCAGCTGCTTCGTTACCGAGCATTTGCAGTAGATTATTACAGTTTCATGCTCGGTGTCTCGACCTGCGAAAAACTTTGTTGGTGAGAAATCCGGTCTAGATCTTTCATGGACTCTTAACAAATAATTAAAATTCCTGTTTTATCACCTCAGATAAGCAACACATTCTAAGGAAAAAAACACCCATGGCCAAACGAATACTCCTCATATCCGACATACATGGCAACGCCCCCGCTCTCCAAGCGATCCAAACACATTTTAAAGGTTTAAAATTTGACGCAATCATCAACTGTGGAGACACCCTTGTTTACGCCCCTTTTCCTAACGAAACCCTTGACTTGTTGCGTCAACTGAACGCTATCAGTATTCTTGGTAACACCGACAAAAAAGTTATTAAACTTCTCCAAGAGAAATCTTTTACAAAGCCAGGTAAACCTGAAAAACGCATTATGTATGAATCTACAGCGGAGGCACTGACACAACAAAACAGTAATTTTCTCCAAGGTTTTAAAAAGAAAACCTCATATACCGTCTATAAAAAAGCAGAGATAAACGGAGACCACGACCTGACAATAGGAATATTTCACGGTAGTCCGGCTGCCCACCACGAATTTCTTTTTGACACAACTGATGACTCACGCTTTAAAGAGCTCGCAGCAAGTTGCAAACACAATATTGTTGTAACCGGACATTCTCACACCCCATATTATAAACATAATGGTGGCGTTCATTTTATAAATCCGGGATCAGTCGGCAGGATGTTTGATGGGGACGCGGCAAGCTCATGTGCCGTTCTAACGATATCAGCTGATACAATTTCTGTGATTCACCACAGGGTCTCTTACGATGTAGAAGTTGTTATACGCGCTATTATAGAACAGAACCTACCCGAGATATACAGCCAGATGTTCCGCCTGGGGAAAAAACTAAATTGACACTTAAATATCTGTATCTCTTCTAGTAATTTTGATACTGTAAAGATATGCACGCAATTACGTAGCAACACACTGCAGCTGTATCTCTACAAACAGTATGCTCTCTTACCAACTGTGACAAAGGACAAGCTTATGTCAAAGAAAAAGGCCAAAGAAAAGGAGTCTTCAAAAGATAATGGAGTCAGACTGCTGGAAGAAACAGCCTACAAAAATCTGGACCGTAAGGAAGGAAAGGATAAAACAGCGATCTGGATCAAAAATGAGCATCTTAAATATGAGATTGAACTGAAAAAGCTGCAGATAGAGTTAATGAAACTCCAATCCACAATGAAACTCAACGGCCAGAGAATTCTCGCCATCTTTGAGGGTCGGGATGCAGCCGGTAAGGGTGGTACCATCAAACGTATTATCGCCCACCTCAATCCTCGTCATACCCGAGTCGTTGCACTGATGAAACCTAACGACACTGAGCTCAGCCAGTGGTACTTCCAGCGTTACATTACCCACCTACCATCAGCAGGTGAGGTGGTAATCTTTGATAGAAGCTGGTACAACCGCGCTATGGTAGAACCTGTGATGGGGTTTTGCAGCGATGAACAAAATAAACGCTTTTTAAAAGACGTTCCACTCCTCGAAGAAATGCTCGTTAAAGACGGTGTCAAACTCTTTAAGTTCTATTTTTCTGTATCCAAAGAAATTCAAAAGGAACGCTTTGACTCCAGAAAGACCGATCCGCTGAAACAGTACAAAATTTCGCCAGTGGATAATCTTGCACAGAAATATTGGGATCAGTATTCAGTGCGCAAGTTCCAGATGCTTTCAGAAACTAACAGAACTATCTCGCCATGGACAATTATTCGTTCAGATAACAAGAAGCTGGCCCGACTCAACTGTATGAAACATGTGCTCAGCCAAATGGATTACGACGATAAACTACCCGCAAAAGAATTGACGCCCGATGCCAAAATCGTCATATCAGGTATTGATGAGCTCAAACATATGGAAGACAACCTCATGAGCCCAGAGCTTTTGAGGGGCTAACCCGCATTTCTCATGACTTTTTGATTTGAAACTCAATTGTTTGTTTTTATAGCTTAAAAATGACTTCCTTAATTAACAGGGTGTTTTTCGTTTCAAATCAAAAAGTTCACCCTTCGGGCCAACAGATTTATCCGCAGATACTTCGTTACCGAGCATTTGCAGTAGATTATTACAGCTTCATGCCCGGTGTCTCGACCTGCGAAAAACTTTGTTGGTGAGAAATCCGGGCTAACGCGCATTTCTCATTAGCTGTGTCGACAGAATGCTCATGAGAAACGCGGGCTAAAACAAAAGGGGCGATGACCATAAAGCCATCGCCCCTCTGCAATTCATAAAGAACTGAAGACTACTCAATAATTGAGATCATCACGCCTCTTTACCACAGCATCTCTTATACTTCTTGCCAGATCCACATGGACAATCGGCATTTCGTCCAACCTTGTCCCCATCACGTTTAATGGTCGAAACAGTTGGCTGATCGGCCCCTGCCCGCACCTGATTCATACGCGCCTGTTCTTGCTCATGGCGCAGACGTCTTTCTTGTTCGAGGCGTTCAACCTCATCTTCTCTCACGACCCGCACTCGCATAAGAGAGGATACCGCCTGAGACTTAACAGTCTCAACCATGTGACCAAAGAGTTCATAGCCTTCACGCTTATATTCATTAAGCGGGTTCTTCTGACCATATCCTCTCAGACCAATACCTTCTTTGAGATGATCCATGGAAAGGAGATGATCTTTCCAGTGACTGTCAACAACCTGCAACAAGATAAGTTTTTCCAGCTGTCTCTGGGTCTCTTCGCCGTTAACTTCATCCTGCATTTTATATTTTTCTTTTACAAATGAGAGTATTTTATCTGTGAAAGATTCAAGTGTTAGATCCTTATGCTCTTCTTGGCTCCAATCAGGTTCATGGTGAAAAAGTTCACCCATTCGTGCAGTAAAACCTTCCCAGTCCCACTCAACCGACTCGGCCCGATCTTTGAAGAATTCTCCGGCAACACCAGCCACGAGATCTTCGATCATGTCATAAATAACCTCATGGACATCTTCTCCGTTAAGCACCTCACTACGCTGCTGGTAGATTATTTCTCTTTGTTTATTCATAACATCATCGTACTCAAGAAGATGTTTACGAATATCAAAGTTATGTCCTTCCACCTTGCGCTGGGCATTTTCAATTGCCCTTGAAATCATGTTATGCTCAATGGGCTCGTCTTCTTCCATACCAAGCTTATCCATGATGCCTGTAATTCTTCCCGAACCAAAAATACGCAGCAGATCATCTTCAAGAGAAAGAAAGAATCTCGATGAACCGGGATCGCCCTGTCGCCCAGCACGCCCGCGAAGCTGGTTATCAATACGCCTTGATTCGTGGCGTGACGTTCCAAGAATATGCAGTCCACCAACTTCGACAACGCCTTCGCCAAGCTTAATATCGGTACCACGACCAGCCATGTTGGTAGCAATGGTCACCTTGCCTAGCTGCCCGGCGCCTGCAATAATCTCAGCTTCTCGCTCGTGGTGCTTTGCGTTCAGAACCTCGTGAGCAACCTTTGCCTTTTTCAGCATATTGGAGATTTTCTCAGAAACATCAATAGAGATGGTTCCAACCAGAACAGGACGGCCCTGTTTATGCAAATCAGCAATCTCGCCCACAACGGCCCGGTACTTGGCTGCTTCATTTTTATAAATGACATCAGCATAATCATCACGGACCATTGGCTGATTCGTTGGCATAACAACAACATCAAGATTATAAATTTTCTTAAATTCTGGTGCTTCTGTATCTGCTGTACCGGTCATACCAGCAAGTTTTGAATACATACGAAAGTAATTCTGAAAAGTAATCGAGGCGAGAGTCTGATTTTCCTGCTCTATCTTCACCTTTTCTTTTGCTTCAAGGGCCTGATGTAAACCATCACTGAAACGACGCCCTTCCATAGTTCGTCCGGTAAATTCATCAACAATAACAACCTGGTTATTGTTCACGATGTAGTCCACATCTTTTTTGAAGATTATATGTGCCTTTAAGCCTTGATTTAAGTGATGGAGTTTTTCAATACTGGTTGGATCATAGAGATTTTCAACTTCCAGCAGCTCTTCTCCAAGTGCTACGCCTTCATCTGTAAGAGATACCTGACGTGCTTTTTCATCGAAGTTATAATGAACGTCCTTTTCAAAGCGTGGAATCGTTTTATCAACGAGGGCATAGAGTTCAGTGGATATTTCTGCAGGACCGGAAATGATGAGCGGTGTTCTCGCCTCATCAATCAAAATGGAGTCAACCTCATCCACGATGGCAAAATTGAATCCACGCTGACAAAAATCAGCCTGCTCAAATTTCATATTGTCACGCAGATAATCAAATCCGAACTCATTATTGGTACCATAGGTGACATCGGCAGCATATGCCGTCCGGCGTTCCGAATCATCGAGGCCATGGACAATATTACCACAGGTCATACCCAAGAACTGGTACACTTTTCCCATCCATTCACTATCACGGGCCGCGAGATAATCATTGACGGTGACCAAATGAGCCCCTTTACCTGTGAGAGCATTTAGATAGATGGGTAGAGTTGAGGTGAGGGTTTTTCCTTCACCTGTTTTCATCTCGGCAATTTTACCTTGGTGTAATACCACGCCACCTACGAGCTGCACATCATAATGACGTTCACCCAGGACCCTACTCCCCGCTTCACGAACTACAGCAAAGGCCTCAGGCAAAAGATCATCTAAAGGCTCACCTTTCTCTAATCTTTCTTTGAACGCTATCGTTTTAGCAGCAAGCTCAGAATCACTCAAAGAAAGGATATCTTTTTCAAGATCATTTATCTTTGAAACGATTGGTCTGATCTGTTTGAGATACCTGTCATTACTACTGCCAAAAACCTTTGTGAGTATTTTCCCAATCATTATATCCAGCCGTTTGTTGTGGTTTTAAAAACCGTCTTTAATTTTTCTGTTTGTACTTCAAAAAACTGAAATGTGGATCTCAATAACATGGCGTCAATGTGGTCCTCACCTATAATAGACATAACCTGAAGAAATATTACAGGAATTTTCCATGGCTCTTATTCTATCATTTTTTCAGTGCCTTTTTATCTGCTCGAATGACCAGCGTAGAATGACTACTCTCTTGCTTTTTGATTCCAGCACCTGTTGACACCTGCGTTGGCGCAAGTAAACTCTGCCCCGCCCAAACACCAACTAAAAACATCCAGAGAAATAGACAAAAAACAACTACACCTATCCCTCCTATACCGCTTTTAGTCAGCTCAAATTTGATCTTATTAACTTTTAGTTTGCGCCTTGTTACCATGAGAGCAAACAGATCACATTTGTTTGGGAGCAGAAAGTCCCACCATGTACAGGCCATTTTTCAGAACAACCTGAAGAGACCTGATCAAACAGAGACGGGCCTTGGAGAGAGGTTCATTCTCAGTCAAAACTTTGTGCTTGTTATAGTAGCTATGTAGCTGACCTGCAAGTTCCATAAGATAAAATATGATTTTATGCGGAGCAAGATCAAGTGCAGAACTTTCAAGTACCTGTGGAAAGCCGGACATGGTTTTCAATAGTTTCAGTTCTTCCGGTTCAACGAGCAGTGATGAATCAACATCGATAAACTCAGGAATAGTCACACCCTTTTCTTCTGCCTGCCTCATAATAGCACAGAGGCGTGCATATCCATATTGAACATAATATACAGGGTTTTCCTGGCTCTGTTTCTTGGCAAGGTCGAGATCAAATTCCATCTGACTATCCGCTTTTCTCATCATAAAAAAGAAACGAACAGGATCTACTCCAACCTCGTCTAGCAGTTCGTCCACAGTGACAAAGTTTGCCTTCCGGGTGGACATCTTCACCTGCTTACCATCTCGAGTCAGGGTGACAAATTGATGCAGAACAACAGTAACCTTATTCGGGTCATACCCCAGAGCCTTCACTCCTGAGAGCACATCTGGTACTGTTGCGATATGATCAGAACCAAAGACATCAATTAACCAGTCGAAATCCCTTCTGAATTTTTCCCTGTGGTAGGCAATGTCAGGAAGGCGGTAGGTGGGTTCACCACTACTTTTTATTATAACACGATCCTGCTCCTGTCCCAGCTCAGTAGTTTTAAACCATGTTGCATCATCTTTTTCGTAGACAAGGCCTTTTGCTCGAAGTTCTTTTACGACATCGTCGATATGACCATCTTCGTACAGTGACTGTTCATTGTAGTAGTTGTCAAAAGTAATCCCCATACGGGCAAGGGTTCCTGAGATGTCATTGAATATAAATGTCTCAGCTTGCTTTTTAAATGGACTCACATCTTCATGATCTTTTAAAGCGTCACCATGCTCTTCCACCAGGCTTCTAGCTATTTCAATTATATACTCGCCCTGATATCCATCTTCTGGAAACTCAAACTCCGCACCAATGAGTTCCAGATATCTCGCTCTTGTAGATTCTCCTAAAACACGCATCTGCCGGCCAGCGTCATTATAATAGTATTCCCGAAACACATCATGACCAGTGGCTTCAAGTAATCTTGCAATGGAATCGCCTAAGATCGCCTGTCGTCCATGGCCAATACTTAAAGGCCCGGTAGGGTTGGCGCTTACAAATTCAACCATTACTTTTCGGTTGCCGCCTATATCACTCTTACCAAACCCATCTGCGGCCGCTATAATTTCCGGGATCAGATTACGCCAAACCTGTGGGTTAATGAAGACATTCACAAAACCTGGTCCCGCGACCTCTACACGTTCAACGAGTGTACCTACCTGTTCGAGTTTTGCACTGATTTGTGCTGCAATCTCACGTGGGTTTTTCTTTTCAATGCCAGCCAGTACAAGAGCGAAATTGGTGGCAAAATCTCCTTGCCCCTCATGCTTTGGTAATTCAACTGTAAATTTTCCGGCAGCCTTGTCAGACCACAATCCCTCTGTCACACCATCGTCAAAACAGGTTTCAAGAGCTTTCTTTAGTTGTGTGCGAATCATCCTAACCTACCTGGTAATTTCTATTGTTATTGTTTTCAAACATACTGAGGACTGCAAAACGATTGGAGTCCATCGAACATGCACATGTCCATACAGAGCGGCCTGATATTTTTGCCCGTTCCCATTTAATAAAATCTTCCACCCTGTTTGATAGAGAGCGGGTCCAATCAAATCATGATAAGCGGTTGGAAAATTAAGCACTGCTTCGGAATTGGCAATATGACAAATTCCAGCCACCTTCTTTTTAAGAATCGCACAGAGTTTTCACCGCAACCGATGGTACTACTCTTCTGGTATGGCTCTGAAGTTATTTTCTAGCGCTAAGGGATCAACTACAATCTGGTTAAAAGAAGTGACGTCCATTGATGATGCATCTATGAAAATATTATTTACAACGCAACCACGCCCTCCAACCATGACGGCTAGAAGCAACCAGTGCCAATCCTATTGTTAAGTATATAAAGCTCACTAGAGTCATAGGAAGAGATGAATTTCTCAAGATAACACCCATCCCGATCATACACAATACCAAGAGCCATGTTTTAACTGAATAAACAGCCCCCAGACAGGTACCATCTGCAAATGTGAGAATTCTCGTTATACTTTTGACTGCAGCGCGATCCAGCATGAACCTGGATTTAAAGGTCGCAGCAATACAGGCGAATAGCACTATAAGAATTTTATATTCTGGCAAAGGGAAAAGCTTATAACCCCCTTTGCTAATGAGCATACATCCGATAGCAGTCCAGAGACTTGCGGATAAGAGCAGAAGAGTTTTTGTTTTAGCAGCAGGCTTAAAACGAGCAAGGGACTTACCCATCACAATCCATTATATCAAAATAGAACAAGCCCATCTCCACAAAGGAGATGGGCTTGTTGAACAAAGCAAATACTGAAAGAATTAAATTTCAGTTACAGTAATAGCTTCTTCTGGGCAAACTTCAACGCAGGTCTCACATCCAAGGCATTCGTCAGCTTCGACAGCGTCAGCCTTTCCGTCTACCATTTCGAAGACCTGTGCAGGACATGCTGCAACACACTCTTCATCACCACTGCACTTTTCTTTATCTACGATAATTTCCCACATAATACACCTCCATAAAGTGATCTTTAGACCAAGTATTTAATTCACTCAATCATTCATTCGAGCATCATTTTGATACCACGTTGCGTGTCATATTTGCATTAATGTACACCCAGATATTTGTCAAGAAAAAAGGTTTAATCAACCGCTACGGTTTCAACCATAAATATTTTTAAGAATTATCAATATTTCGGACTATTGGAAGCTACTATAACAATGAGACTGAGACAAACCGACATATAACTGTTGACCAGTTTTTATTATTTTATATATTGTGTACTCATTTTAGGGCTGCCCGCAATCTTCCGATAGCGGCCTGTAAAAATCAAGACAAATATAGTGCTATGAAAAAAAATAAATCCAAGAAAAAGCTACAGGTAGAAAAAAGAGAAGAAGCGATGATACAAGGTATCATCGAAGGCAGCCCTGACGCTATTGGCGTCGTCGTGATCCGGCTTGATTGCGGTTGCAGAAAAATGGCTGCAGTCTCCAAAGAGGGTGAGCCCGCTTCCAAAATAATCATGTACCGGGATCATGCCGAGAGCATTTGCGATACGTGTAAAGAAGACAACGGCTCTTTTATGCGCGTGGAGGAATCATTTATCCACTGGATTGAACCCGCTCCAAGTGAAAAAATTCAAAAAGAGATAAATACCAAGGTTTTGGGTTCCCCCACTGAACACTAAACCGTACAAAGGTAAAGGCAGTATTACGCCGCCTTTACCTCTTTACATTTCGTAACAAAGCCAGGAGCCCACTCAGGTGTTCCCCCTGCATGAACGTGGGTGTAAAGCGCGAATACGTTTTTATACACCACCCCATCCCTGCCACCGACAAAGCCCTTACCCCTTTTCATTTTCACGGTGAGTTGATCGTCTGTTCCACGCCATTCCAGAACCGTTGAATAACGAAACTCATGCCCCTTAACAACTTTACCGACCGAGTAATAGCTGTTGTCGCGATCCGCCTCAAAAATTGAATATCCATGGGCCTGAGGTTTCCCTGACATTCCGAACTGGGCAGGGAAAACACCCACGAGAGGATAGCTTTCACCGTCCAGTTCAATTGATTCACCGAGATAAATCAAACCACCACACTCTGCATAAATAGGCAGTCCTGCATCGGCTGCATTTTTCACAGACTTACGAAAGCTCTCATTTGCTGCAAGTTGTGCAGCACCTGTCTCAGGAAACCCTCCTCCTATGTACAACCCGTCAAGTTCAGGAAGACTGGCGTCGGTCATGGCATTGATATAGACAAGTTCAGCACCCTCACTTTCAAGTGCTTCAAGATTTTCAGAATAGTAAAACTGAAAGGCGGCATCTTGCAGCACTCCAATCTTTATCGTATCGTCGATGGTGGGCGGCTGTGCATAAGGAACCTTATCAACCACGGGAAAATTTGCCAGAGGTTCCATCACCTGTTTCACTTTTTCAAGATCAACATTCTCGGAAATCAGTTCGACCAAAAAGTCAAGCGCATCAGAACTATTCTGATATTCCTGATGTGGCACCATCCCTAAATGTCGCATGGGAAAAATATCTCTTTTGAGCCTGGGAATCGCGCCAAAGACAGGTAGATCTGTAAACCGCTCTACAGACTCGGTAATTAAAAGACGCTGTCGTTTGGTTGCGATCTGGTTTAGGATAACACCTTTAATATTGACCCTTGGGTCAAGCATCTGGCAGCCAAGCACCATGGCGGCAACTGTTCTCGTTGTCTTGGTGCAGTTAACAACAAGAATGACAGGTAGTTTCAACATCAGTGAGAGTTCAGCTGTAGAATAACCACCTTCAACATTTACCCCATCGTACAGCCCGCGATTTCCTTCCACAATCACATAATCAGCACCATGAGAGCGCCTGGAAAAAGATGACTGAATAGCTTCCTGAGTCATTAAATACGGATCAAGATTATAACACTTCCTCCCTGCTCCGAGCTGCATCCACCCCGCATCAATATAGTCAGGTCCCTTTTTAAAAGGGACTACATTCTTGCCAGCTCGCGCCAGCGCTGCAGTTATCCCAACGGAAACGACACTCTTGCCAGACCCACCCGCAAGCCCCGCTATCACCAATCCTTTTATCTGATTCATCAACAAATCCTCTGCAAAAAAACTATCTATCTCACACTATGACAATTGTGAAAATATTTTATCAAAATAGTAAATAACGTACTCATTCCCCCTCTGAGTTAGTAACTGAGAGATCTACTCATGGGAGGTTTTCCCATACACCGACCAGGCTTTAACATAGAGATCGTTGAGGTTTTTTTCGAGAGTACGGCGGTACACCTCTAATTCTTCAGCACTCACCTTACGGGGAAGATACATAGGCTCGCCAAAATACATATCAACTCTAGAAAACGGTTTTGGTACAGCAGTTCTATCCCAGGATTTTATAGTGAAATAGCGAGATCCGGCCCAAACCATAGGAACAACGGGCTTACCGGTTTGGGAGGCTACAAGTAAAGCACCCGCCTGTGCCTTTCGGGCTGGCCCCCGAGATCCATCGGCTACTATCGCTCCATTATCACCACTGCGAACTGCGCGAAGCATACCCTTTAGTGCCCCGACGCCCTTATTATTTTTTGAGCCCCTCACAGTGTTAAAGCCAAGTTCTTTTGCAAGATTTGCGATGTATTCTCCATCTCGACTGGCACTGACCATAGCTGTTGCCGAATAGTTCCGCACAAAATAAAATATATATATAATTGAATAGTGCCAAAAGGAAGCGACAATTCTTAAATCACCTTTTTTAATGGATGACATGATCCCACGGTCATGCACAGTCACTCTGCATGTAGCAAACCAGATTCTCATAATCCAGGCTGCGAGCTTTGGAACAATACGCAACAACAGACTATTTACAAAACCGTTACTCATCCTATCTCTATCTCCAAAAGACGCATCTTTTTAATACGATCCCTTATATCTGCAGCCTTTTCAAAGGCAAGTTCTTTGGCAGCCTGCTGCATTTCTTTTTCAAGCTTTTTAATCTCTTTTTCCAACTCTTTTATGGATGCGAAAAATGGCATTTCTTCAGCCGCTTTAAGCAACCCCTCTTCAAAATCATCCGCCACATAACCTGAATTATGCAGATGCTGTTGCATGGTATCTTTTATGGCCGAAATAATAGTTTTCGGTACAATACCATGTTTTCTATTATAGTCGTTCTGGATCTCCCTTCTGCGCTCGGTCTCGTCAAGAGTGAATTGCATTGAACCGGTAATAGTATCTGCATACATAATAACAATTCCGTCAGCATTTCTGGCAGCCCGGCCACATGTCTGTATCAATGATCTTTCTGAGCGTAGAAAACCTTCTTTATCAGCATCTAGTATGGCAACAAGAGACACCTCCGGGATATCAAGCCCTTCACGGAGAAGATTAATTCCCACAAGAACATTATACTCACCTTTTCGTAAATCTCGTATAAGTTCAATTCGTTGTAGTGTTTTTATATCTGAATGCAGATACCGCACTTTGATATCGAGGTTCTCATAATAATCGGTGAGATCTTCGGCCATTCTCTTTGTGAGTGTCGTGACCAATACAGCCTCACCACGATCCGAACGGATACGAATTTCTTCAAGTAAATCGTCCACCTGACTTGTCGCTGGCCGGACTTCAATTTTTGGATCTAAAAGACCTGTAGGGCGAATCACCTGTTCCACGACCTTGCCCTCGGTCTGCTCAAGTTCATAAGGACCTGGAGTCGCAGAAACAAACACCACCTGATTAATGCGCTTGGTAAATTCATCAAATCGAAGAGGCCTGTTATCAAGGGCGGACGGCAGACGAAAACCAAAATCAACCAGAGTCTGCTTTCTTGAACGGTCTCCATTGTACATTCCATTGAGTTGGCCAATTCCAATATGGCTCTCATCGATGAACAGTAGAAAGTCCTCGGCGAAATAATCGAGCAGGTTCGGAGGTGGAGCACCCACCTGTTTGCCTGTGAGATGACGACTGTAGTTTTCAATCCCTGTACAGTAGCCAAGTTCCTGAATCATTTCCAGATCAAACATGGTCCGCTGATCAAGGCGCTGGGCCTCAACCAACCTGTTTTCCTCGTAAAAAGTATCAAGCCTCTCGGACAACTCAATTTTAATAGCTTCAGTTGCCGTCTGTAGTCTGTCTTTTGAGGTGACAAAGTGACTACCTGGAAAAACCGTATATTCATCAAGCCGTTCGTGGACAACACCACGAAGAGGGTCGATGACTGAAATACTCTCTATTGTGTCTCCGAAAAACTCAATCCGAATGGAAATATCTTCTTCATGTACAGGAAAGATATCAAGAACATCTCCCCGGACCCTGAATGTGCCACGATGAAAAGAGATGTCATTTCTCTCGTATTGCATAAATACCAGTCTTCGCTGCACCTCCTCTGTGGGATAATCTTCACCTTTTTTCAGATAAAGATGCATATTCTTGTACTCATCGGGAGACCCAAGACCGTAAATACAAGACACAGACGCTACAATTATGACATCTCTTCTTGTGAGCAGTGAGCGTGTAGCAGAGTGGCGCATCTTATCAATAGCATCATTGATGGAAGAGTCCTTTTCAATATAACTGTCCGACGAGGGAATGTAGGCTTCCGGCTGATAATAATCGTAATAGGAAACGAAATATTCCACTGCATTATGGGGAAAGAGTTCTTTAAACTCGCTAAAAAGCTGAGCCGCCAAAGTTTTGTTTGGTGCAATGACAAGGGCAGGCCGTTGAACCTCCTGGATAACGTTTGCTATGGTAAAGGTTTTACCAGAACCGGTAACACCCAGAAGAACCTGGCTTTTTCTGCCCTCCATGACACCATCCGCTAAAGCTTTAATCGCGGCAGGTTGATCACCAGAAGGCTTAAATGTAGTGACGAGCTGAAAGGGTATATCCATGAAGTTTTTTGACCTGATAAATGAAGGAGTAAATCGAGGTCACAATACCAGAATTCAATTCGAATATCCAGTCTCATGTCGAGCGACAAACGATGCGAAATTGTGTTGCAATTTCACAGGTTGCGAGGTGCGACTATTGGAGCTGCGCTATGCGACTGAAGAAGAAATGATGACAGACTGCCAAAGGGGTAGTGCAGCAGTTGGTGCTTGACAGGACACCAGCATGGGGTGCAGGACATAACAGAGAAAGCAGAGCTGGAAACAATTATCGTAAAAAAACTAGAGCTAGCAAGCTACTGGAATATGTGCTGAAAAGCAGGTGCCCTCCCCAACGACGCTTGAGAACGTAATAGTTCCTCCAATGCTCTTCATGGTTCCATACGCAACAGAGAGTCCTAAGCCTGCCCCCTCAACCTCTGGCTTTGTAGAGAAAAAAGGTTCAAAAACAAGCTCTTGAAGTTCATTTCTTATTCCTCTTCCGCTATCAGCAATGCAGATGGTAACATAATCCCCGTCAACCTGAGCCGTCACCTTGAGCTCACCACCTTGTTCTTCCATAGCATCGATACTGTTTAAAACAATATTTCGAACAACAAGGGTAAGTTTATTTTCACTTACCAAAACCTTTGAAGCCAGTGCACCTAGTGTCACGGTGAAATTTATATTTTTTGATTGTAGAGGTAAATATAGTTCTTCTAAAAGAGATGTAACAACATAGCCCACCCCAACCATACGATCCGGGCCTTTAGACTCGATATACACTTCCTGAAATTCGCGAACCATACCACGCATCTTTTCACACTCTTGCCCCGCAAGCTGCAGCAACATCGTGTCGTCATCTGAAAAAACCAACCTCTCGGAAATATCTTTAATGACAGCCCTCACTCCAAAAAGAGGATTACCAAACTCATGGGCAAAACTTGCAGATAATCGAGCAACCGCTTCCATTTTTTTAGAGTTGAGCAATTCATCCTGTAAAGCGGCTTCGTAGGAGACTTCCTTGCACACTGCAATTGTATTTATAATTCTATTATGGTCATCAAATACCGGAGAAATAACGCAATACACAGTGACCGAGGTGCCCCACTTTGAATTTGTCCGAATCACCCCCTCCCACTTCTGACCACTTTGCAACTTCTGTTCAAGCTGCTTTACAGTCACTGCACTTTCCGTTGTGAGATTCACAAATGAAAAAAGTGCATTCCCAAGCAATTCATTTTTGCTATAACCGGACCACCTGACTGTCCCGGGGTTTACATACTCAATCTTATCTTTGTCATCAGCAATAACAATCATAACCGGTGACTGATCCACCGCCTGAATAAGTAATTCACGCTCGTGCATCAACTGCCTTTTCTCGCTGTTGTCTTTAATAAGGACTATGGCGCCAGAAACTTCACCGTTCTGAAAGACTGGGTATGACCTGAGAGATACAGGAATAACACGCTCGCCAGTAACCTGCAGATAGCCATCATCACATTGCTGACTGCAACCACATTCCATGGAAGAGGCGATAACTCCACCACTCTTTTTTTGATAATCTTCTTTAGACATCCTGTGAATGAATAGATCATTTACATTACAGCCAATCACCGCTTCGTAGTCGGATTCCCCCAACATCTCCATACACGAATCATTAATAAAAGAGCACATACCTTCTCGACCCACTCCAACAATTGCCTCTTCGGTAGAATCAAAAAAAAGTAGCAATCGCTCTTCATTTATCTCAAGCATTGTAAGGGCGTCTCGGGCTTTTTCCCGCATAGTATTCAAGTCTGTAACGACCTGATCAAGTTCATCACCCTGATTGTTTTCTCTTCTATCAAGACTAATTGGTTCAGACGGCTTGGTGATATCCTGCTCTTGTATCTGTCTGGCAATCTCTTCTAAGTGTCGCGTTACAAGATATTGAAACATGAGAAAGACGAATGCTGCAATCAGGAAAATCTTTATCCCATTTGTAATAAGACTTTGTACAAATTTTTGAAGGATATATTCTCGGACAGGAGTAATATCAGTAGCCACTTTCAAAACAGCAGCGACCGACTCCTTTTGTTGGTTAATCCAAAAAGGTTGGCTGTCGACAAGTTCATGGGGTCGATTACGATCACCTTTTTCCCAGGTAACCTCATCATCTACTATCACTGCTGCATAGGCAATGGGACCTAATCCAAAGATCTTTTTAAGCAGTACATCCACAGACTGGCCATCACCCGTTTCAACCACCCGCCTGACTTCAACCACCTGACTTTCTGTTACCGCACCAAGGCGTTGGGACAATCGATCCAGATACCCCTGGTAATCGAAATAGAGCTCTGTAACAGTACCGGCCAACGTAAGTAGCGAACTGACAATAACTAGCCAGAACACTAACTTAGTCGCAATTCTGTTGACTCTTTTACCGTTCATATAAAGTTGATTATTTTCTTGAAATAGCAATTTGCGGAAAAACCATAGCACACGGACTGAGAGAAGAACGCAACAGACCGCATAGCAACTGATTGTAGACGATAGCTACAATTTAACAAGTTGTTATTATCACCTAGCTTAAGATAGGTATATATACCGGCGTGGGAATTATCTACATTTAAAGAAACTCATCCCAATAGATACAATCTTTAGGACAGTTTTTTATAGCTTCATCCACCAGATCCAAAGGATAAGCCGCGCATTCAACGATCTCCATCATCCCCATGGCCGAGTTATATCGGAAGACTTTTGGGACAACCTCAATACAACCTCTGCAATCACTGCAACGAGACAGGTCAATTGCAGGAAATTTCAAATTTTTTTTCAGAACGCACATCATATTTGACCTGGTAATAAAGACATTTGCCCAAGCAATAAAGGTATGGTAATAATCCAAATACTCATTTTAAAATAGACATTTTTATGTAGCAATCTTCTGTCAATTATAATAATCATTCCTATGTATTTATTCAACTGAGGATTATGTTCAGACTATAATCCTTTTATTGTAATAGTTTTTGCTGTCAATTATGATAGTAGCGTCAATAACATATTATAAACTGAAGTCACGAAAACAGTTATTTACCTGTTTTCAGACATTTAATTAAATGAGCAGTACCACATCACACTATTGGAGTTACAAATGAGTAATAATGAGCTTGCCAAGGGCGTTCACTGGGTTGGAGCAGTCGACTGGGATATTAGAGACTTTCATGGATATTCCACCTACAAAGGTACAACCTACAATGCATTCCTGGTGGTTGATGAGAAAGTTACCCTTTTCGACACAGTTAAACGCTCTCATATGGGTGAATTATTAAGAAACATTCGTGCCATTATCGATCCGGAAAAAATCGATTATATTGTCGTTAACCATGTGGAAATGGATCACTCCGGTAGTCTCCCTGACCTCATTGACCTCATCAAACCTGAAAAGATCTTTTGTTCGCCAATGGGGAAAAAAGCAATACTGGAGCACTTCCACCAGGACGATTGGCCATTTGAGGTTGTAAAATCTGGCACTGAAGTCTCTCTTGGTAAGCGTACGGTCCAGTTCATTGAAACCAGAATGCTACACTGGCCCGACTCTATGTTCAGTTATCTTAAAGAGGATGGTATCCTCTTTTCAAGTGACGCCTTCGGTCAACATTTTGCCAGCAGCGAACGCTTTGACGACGAGGTAGATCTCTCTGTAGTGATGAAAGAGAGTGCCAAATATTATGCGAACATCCTCTACCTCTTTGCCCCACTCATCAAAAAGCTCCTCAACTCTGTTGCTGAAATGAATCTTGATATTAAGATGATTGCTCCTGATCATGGGGTTATTTGGCGAACACATCAAGACAAAATCCTTGCTGCCTATGATAAATGGAGTAGAAACGAGTCAAATAAAAAAGCTCTGGTGATCTATGACTCCATGTGGCATTCCACAGAGGAAATGGCCCATGCAGTAAGTGCGGGGCTCATTGAAGCTGGAGTCAGCACCAATATGGTCAACCTTCAAGTACACCATAGAAGTGACGTCATGACCCAGGTGCTCGGCGCAAAAGCCATCGTCCTCGGCTCTTCAACACTCAACAACGGACTCCTCCCACGGATGGCAGGGTTTCTTATGTACATGAGAGGACTCAAGCCAACCAATAAGCTTGGCGCATCTTTTGGTTCTTTTGGTTGGAGTGGAGAGGCCGTCAGTCTCATGAATACGGCTCTTGAGGATATGAAAATTGATGTGATTGAAGATGGCTTGAAAATCAAGTACGTGCCAGACGAAGAAAAACTTGATGAATGTCGGGAAATGGGCCGAAGAATCGGCAAAGCCGTTTGCGAGAGTTTTAACAAATAATAGCGAGTTACTATGCAGCGCATATCTCAACACAACATTTTGCTTGGTGGGGAATCCTTTGCGCATTGCAACCAGCAGGTTCATAAGTTTTTCGACCTGACGTCACTTGTTATCTATGACTGCATCGAGGTCCAGGAACTGCGATCTGTTTCTGGTCTCGATGCGCATTTTTTGGAAATTATTGACCAGATGCAGGCGAAAAACAGGAGAATTGTAAAAGGTCTCATTGCAGAAATTTCCAAATCCGGCATCACGAGAACTCAGGATCTCATAAAGATTGAACAGGGTTATCTCAGCAAAACATTTCATATTCTCAGCCACTTCCTTGATGGATTTATCGGTATTGACTCTCATTTTTACAATCTGCTCGATGACAGCCACTGGCTCTCTGGTCAAACCAGACAGATAATAGAAGAGAACCCCACGCACTACTGGCTTTTACATGTGGACGGCTTCACTACAACCCCTGAAGAAGCCAGCCTGCTTCACATTTAACCCTATGCAATAGGGCAATTAATAATACAGAAATAGCTCGCACCAAATTATGTGCAAAGGAACAATATCACCATGAAATGGACCAGCCTTTTCACTAGAACCGAAGATATATCAGCTGCAGCTGCAAGACAATATCTTGAAGATAATCCACAAAAATCTTTTCAGCTTGTTGATGTTCGACAACCTAAAGAATATCAGGAACAACACATCCCTGGAGCGATACTTATCCCACTCAAGGAACTCAAAGAAAGGATAAACGACCTCAGACATGATCTCCCAACCATTGTCTACTGCAGATCCGGCGTCAGGTCCAAAGCTGGCTGTCAGATATTGCGTGACAACAATTTTACTGAAGTGCTCAATCTTTCCGGTGGTATTCTCCAATGGAATGGAGCGACAGCTTTTGGCGGTGAGGACTTCGGGATCGACTTCTTTATCCAAGGGACCTATGCCGACGGCTTTGAGATTGCCTACCACTTAGAACATGGTTTACAGCAGTTCTACCTTGTCCTCGCAGAAAATGCAGAATCGAAGCACACAGAGACCTTACTTAAAAAACTGGCCCAGATGGAAGAGGGTCACATGTCACTACTCATTGCCCAAAGCAAAAATGCCGGGCTACAAATGAATACCTCAACTCAGGTCACAGGAGTGATTGAAGGTGGTTTATCGCTTATCCAGCTACAAACTGCCTTTGGCGATAACCTAAAAACAGAGGAATCTGTTATTCAACTGGCAATGATGTTCGAAGCCCAGGCCTGGGATCTTTACAGCAGGCTTTCCAGGCAAAGCGCAAAATCAGCCGAACAGACATTTTACCTTAAGATGGCCAGCGAAGAACAGAAACACCTTGACAAACTCAGCATAGAACTTGATAATCTACTGTGATAATAAACTGTTACGTTTTAGCCAAAAGTTCATCTCAC
Source organism: Desulforhopalus sp. (assembly GCA_047619065.1). Lineage (GTDB taxonomy): Bacteria > Desulfobacterota > Desulfobulbia > Desulfobulbales > Desulfocapsaceae > Desulforhopalus_A. The sequence continues at coordinate 102,098 of JBLHNA010000006.1, read as the reverse complement.
AATTTTGCATTAAACGATTGATGGAGGAGAAAGAACATGTCTGTATTTACCTATAGCGCCCACGAACTGTTTACATGGCTCACAGATAAAGAAGATATCATAGTACTTGATGTTCGTAACAAGGTCGATTTTGGCCGATTTAAGGTTGAATCCCCCTACTCTTTTAACTTGCTCAACATCTCCTACTTTGATTTTATGGAGATAGAAGAAGAGTGTGTGGCCCAAATCCCTAAAGATAAGCCAATACGGGTTGTCTGCGCACAAGAAGGCTCCGCTTTATATGTTTCTGAGATACTTGAAAAAAATGGCTTTGCTGATGTTGGTTATCTCCAAGGGGGCATCAAAACATGGGGAAATCTTTTGGTTCCAAAATTATTGTCTCTAGGTGAAAGCTACGATCTCTATCAATTCATTCGTCCCGGAAAAGCCTCCTGCTCCTACGGTCTCGTTTTTGCAAAAGAGTTAATGCTTTTTGACCCCAGTAGGAATACCGACTTCTACCTTAATTTTGCAAAAGAACATGAGTGTAAGATTGTGAAAACTTTTGAAACACATCTCCAAGCAGATTATATAGCAGGAAGTCGTATTATCAGCGAAAAGGGCGATGCGACCTTTATGGCCAATGAAAATGATTTCAAAGGGTCAAAAATTGACTACACCCCAATGGTAAATAGGGAAAAATACACCTTCGCAAGCGGTGGCCCGGAAGTCCAATGCCTCTTTACTCCTGGACACACGCCTGGGTCCACGAGTTTTATCATTGATGGCAAATACATGGTCACGGGTGACACTATTTTTATCCAATCTGTTGGTCGGCCAGACCTTGGAGGCCAGGTACAGGCCTGGTCCGATGCTCTTTTTGACACCTTACAGGAACTAAAAGAGTATCCAGACACTATGCAAATACTCCCAGGCCATTATATGGATTGGGAAGAGGCGACCAAAGATCTTAAATTTGCGGCAACACTGGCTCAAACCAAAGAGTATAATAAATCCATCTACGCAATTGATAATAAGAAGGAATTTCTCGCTTTCATTGAGGGCAATATGAGAAAGCAGCCAGAAGAATATGCGACAATACGCCTTATCAACGCAAATCTTGAGCAAGTTGAGGACGACAAAGCAGAAGTACTTGATCTTGGGAAAAACGAGTGTGCTGCAACAGCCTATGCTGCTGCCCAAGGAAAGACAACTTCATAGCGCAACCCATGGTTAAAATCTATGCCGATTACGGGGATGAACCAGAGGATACGTTCATCCCCATCCCAGATCATCTCGCCTGTACCTACTATAACCTTGAAATGGATAGATACGATGAAGATGCTCTTTTCTACGATACTATTATACCCCAGAAATCAAGAGTACTTGAGCTCGGTTGCGGTTCTGGCCGCGTTGGGCGCAAGCTGTTCAATGAACACCGCAACATCACAGGCGTAGATATTTCCCTTTCTATGTTGGAAAAAGCAAAAGAGAATGCACTCCCTAAAATGCATTTCCTGGCCATGGACATGACAAATCTAGCCTTCAGCCAGATCTTTGATTCCATCATAATTCCTTACAACAGTTTGAATCTACTCATTACAAAAGAGCGAATACTTGACTGCCTCTTGGGATGTAAGAAATATTTACAGCCTCAAGGGTCCCTTATCGCTCAAATATTTATCCCGCCCCAGAAGTTTTTGGCTGAGAAAAAAAAGTCCTTTCAGTTCCAGATCTTTGATAGGAAGCCTACAGGACGGATAATCAAAGAGATAATAAAACAGTATCGCCCCGCTTCAGAAACCATATCAGTTGAAGAAAGATTTCGAGTTCGCCCGGCAGGGCCTATGGCTGACTTTGTAGATTATAACAACAACTATACGGTCGCAGCCTATCAGATAGCGGATTGGCTACAACTTTTTGAAACAAGTGGTTTTAAGATAAAAAGCTGCTACGAAGATTTCAAAAAGACCCACACCTACACCACAGACTCATCTTGTCTCGTCATCATTTGTGAGTGATCTCTCTTGTCTAACTGGCTTTATGACTTTGAAACTATGAGAGTGTTGCGTTTTGAGCGATACAATGCCTTAAACTCGCAACTATCATTTTCTATATGAGAACCAATCTTTTGGTTTCGTATGGCATATTTTGTAATATGGTGCTCTTAATCATGAAAATTATTTATTGTTCTTGACCTAAATCAAACGCATTGAGACAATGCAGTTGTAGTATCTCTACATCAGATGGGAACAATACTCCCATCCCTCTTAATCTTTACGTTTATCCCAAACATTAATCAAAAGTATTCCAACAACGAATACAGCTTATAACCTCAGGAGGTTAACATGTTTTGTAATCAATGCGAGCAAACAGCCAAAGGCGTGGCGTGCACCCAAATTGGAGTGTGCGGTAAATCAGGTGATGTCGCAGCCCTTCAGGATCTTCTTACATATGCCGTGCAAGGCCTATCCCTTGTTGCAGTTGAAGCCCGCAAGGTTAACATAATAGACAAAAAAGTGGACACATTCACCCTTCAGGCAATTTTTGCATGTCTTACCAATGTAGATTTTGATCCTAAGCGTTTCCAGAACTGGATCTCAACCTGCGTTGAGCTCCGTGAGGGACTCAAGGAAAAAGTTGTAGCGGCTGGTGGAAATGTCACTTTTACTTCTCCTGCGGCGAGCTACACTCCAGCAGACTCAGTTGCAGGCCTCGTAGCAGAAGGTGACGCTCTTGATTTCATGACCAAACTTGACGAGAATGAAGATCTTCGCTCACTCAAGCAGATTACAGTCTATGGATTAAGAGGACTTGCCGCATATGCTGATCACGCTGCAATCCTTGGCAAAGAAGACGAATCTGTCTATGTCTATATTCACGAAACCATGGCAGAACTCTCACACGGTGGACAAGATCTTGGCGCTCTGGTTGCTCTTGCACTCAAATGTGGTGAAGTAAACATCAAGGCTATGGAGCTTCTTGATGCGGGTAACACCGAGACCTACGGACACCCAACTCCTACTGAAGTACCACTTGGAGCAAAAGCGGGCAAAGCAATCCTCATTACCGGCCACGACCTGAGAGATCTCGAACTCCTTCTCAAGCAAACTGAAGGCAAGGGTATTAATATCTATACCCATGGAGAGATGCTCCCATGTCACGCATATCCAGAGCTAAAGAAATACAGCCATTTCTACGGACATTTTGGAACGGCGTGGCAAAATCAGGCCAAGGAATTTCCAGAATTCCCTGGTGCTATTCTATTTACAACTAACTGTATTCAAAAGCCAGCAGACTCCTATAAGGCGAATGTCTTTACAACCGGTCTTGTTGGGTGGCCTGATCTCGTCCATATTGGCGATGATAAAGACTTCACTCCTGTCATTGAAAAAGCCCTTTCACTCCCGGGCTTTGCAGAAGACACTGATAAAGACAGTGTACTATGCGGTTTTGCCAGAAATGCCGTTCTTGGTGTTGCTGACAAGGTGATTGATGCAGTAAAAAGTAAGGCAATCAGACATTTCTTCCTCGTCGGTGGCTGTGATGGTGCCAAACCTGGCCGTAACTACTACACCGACTTTGTAGAACAGGTACCAGAAGACTGTATGATCCTCACTCTTGCCTGTGGGAAGTTCCGTTTCTTTGATAAAAAGCTGGGCGATATAGGTGGCATTCCACGGCTTCTCGATGTTGGTCAATGTAACGACGCTTACTCTGCAATACAAATTGCGGTAGCCTTAGCAGGCGCTTTCGAGTGCGGTGTTAACGATCTACCTCTCTCCATGGTTCTTTCATGGTACGAGCAGAAGGCTGTGGTAATTTTACTGAGCTTATTTAGCTTAGGGATCAAAGACATCCGTCTCGGACCCTCCCTTCCAGCATTTATTTCACCAAATGTTCTTGGTGTACTTGTTGAGAACTTTGACTGTAAGCCAGTCGCTGCAACAGCAAAGGAAGATCTCGATACGATCCTTGCATAACATCGTTTTTTGATGAATGAAAAGGCAGTGTACCTATTGGTACACTGCCTTTTTCTGTTTCTGCAGTCAGCACCCGTTATAATAAACACACCAAAGAGTCGATCGCAGTTATATCATCATTCATGATTAGCTTTCGTTATTATTTGATACCCTGGAACAAAATGTTTTAGAACTTGACCCAAATCAAAGATAATCCCTTTAAATCGACTATTATATAAAGAGAATGACGAAGCAGACTGAACTTGAGAGGATAGTCATCGCAGATGAGTAGATGATTTATACCCAATATAAATACAGGAGATTATACAATGATAGCCATGAGAAAAATTATTAAGATTGATGAAGAGCTCTGCGATGGTTGTGGCCAATGCGTACCAGATTGTGCAGAAGGTTCCTTGAAAATCATAGATGGTAAAGCAAAACTTGTAGCGGACAAACTCTGTGATGGACTTGGAGCCTGCCTTGGAGCCTGCCCTACCGGCGCACTGCAGATAATTGAAAGAGAAGCGGATGAATTTGACGAAGAAGCGGTCGAGGTTTTTCTTGCAAACGAAAAGAAAAATCAGGAAGCAGCAGCCCCTGCAACAATGGATTGCGGATGCGCATCTACCCATATTCAATCTTTTAAACCTGCCACAAGCACGAAAGGTCCATCACCCTGCCAAACAGCAAATATTCCTACGCTCACGGCAAAAGATACAGAAAGTGATTCCGAACTAAGCCACTGGCCTGTACAGATTCGCCTTGTTCCTGCAAACGCACCATTTTTACAGAATTCAAATCTTCTAGTAGCAGCGGATTGTACTGCGGTTGCGGTGAAGAACTTCCAAGAAAACTATTTGAAAGATAAGACTGTTATGATGGGATGTCCAAAGTTTGACGACGCAGACAGTTACGTCGAAAAATTTGCAGATGTCCTGCGTACCAGCAATCTCAAAAGTCTCACCATTCTTATCATGGAAGTGCCATGTTGTTCTGCAATGAAGGTGATCATCAAAAAAGCTGTCGAAAAAGCGGGCACATCCGTCCCGGTTGAAGAAATCACTATCTCAACACGCGGACAGGAAGTTGCACGTAAGACCTGGTAATATCATCAAGCCGCTTTTCTGTTACACTAACCTGCAACAGAAAGGCGCTTTTACCATTTGAGATGGATTTCGTTTTGCACTTCTGAAATTTTCACACCAAGAGGCTGAAGGAGCTGAAAGAGAGGTCTTCCAAAATAGAACAGTTCTTCACTGAGCTTTAAGTCAAAATCTTTTATTATTCGAGATCGAAAGCGTAAATCGTGTCGCACTCTTTTTTCCACATCTTTTTTCTCTGCTGAGGAGAGTTTTCCATAATTCTTTTGTATATATTCAAGGTCATCACACCTGCATATTCTTTCGTGCTCCGCAATTATAGGGATCATAATATGATCCTCCCCTAAAATCACAGCTCTATCCAAGGTGTCCTTTTCCACAAGAGCAAGAATTTCCTCAGTATCCCAGCATTTAAGAGCCCTACATGCATAAGGCCTGCTATGATATATTGAGCAACCGGCTGTTCCATCGTAATATACACAGTTCCATTTTCGCCCAGTCCCGGTCAATTTTACAAGTTCAACAGTAATACTCTGAACCTGCCCGGTTTTGGGATTGTGAGCCAGCTCACCTTTTCTAAGGGTAATCAGTGATGATACTGGAATCTGCCCACTTTTAACGAGATCCACGTCCTGTGTGTGTAGTGCTGGACCACCTTCCTCACAACATTTTCCGCACTGTGTGCATTTTTTTGTCATTGTTTGCATAAAAACTCTAGCTTCTCCAATACATTATCAGCCTTCCTTGGATAAGAAAAACCAGTCAAGCACAACTTTCACACAGGAACAAACAGACGAAATTTATGTTTAGTTAACAGTTTCGCTATTCGTTCGGGCTTGAGACTATTAACCCGCATATAAATTTTCGCCACTTCTTTTTTGGCATCCATCCGTATCAAACTCAGAAGTGCCACGTTATTTCCATCGCAAAGCACAGACAGCTCACCAAAAATATTATCTCTTCCATCGTCTTCAATGACAAAATATGAACTTCCGTTTGCGTCCGCCCCAAACAGGTTTCCATATGCTGAGGTTAAATCGAGAAGAGAAAAAAGACCAAGTACGATACCATTCTCGTCTACCACCGGAATAGCACCGACCTTTTCCCTTTCAAAAATACGCAAAGCATCATCAAGCCTCGCCTCCATGGGAAGTGAAGAGCACGAAGTCGTCATGATATCAGCAACTGTACTTTGTTGAACATGCTCAAAGGCAAGGATCGCTTCTTCCTTTGAGGTCACAGATGAAGGATATGCTGAACGCAAATCACGATCAGTTAAAATCCCAATAAGAGCGCCTTGTCCATTTACCACCGGTAGGTGTCTTATCTGATATTGACTTAAAATTTGCCGTGCCTCTGGAAGAGAAGTGAGCCCCGATACTATTATTGGACTTGCTGTCATATATTCAGATATATACATATCACATCCTCCACCGGCATAGCCGGACTCAATAGTAATTCTTCAATCTTGCCATTTGTATGCATCTACCATATAACAATAGTGTATCACACAAATCAAAACATCAAGGCACCAACAAACAAAAAAACTCTAATATCTCTATGCTTTTTGCAAGTGAAATAGATTGAGCTAATATAAAAGAACTGAGTTGTGAAAAGGTAACTCTTTAGGTAAGGTGCAAAAATATATATTGATACAAAGGTGCGACCTTTCATTTTCAACATTTTTCTACTTTGATGCTTATCACACTATATAAATCTTCTCTTTGCCCCAGATGTTATCTCGCTAAAAAATCGTTACAGCAACTGGCGAAGAACTATTCTGACATGCAAATAGAAGAAGTCGACATCTTAACCTCTCCAGGTCTAGCTCTGCACGCAGGCATTAGAATGATTCCCGCCATTAGAGTTGGTGATAAGACTCTTTCATCAATCTATCTGAGCCGCAAAAAGATAGATGAATTTGTTACATCTTTTATCCTCTAAATAAACAAAAAGAGTCCTTCATACGTGAAATCATTCCTTCGTCACTCCATTGGTTATCTTGATCTCATTTCCTGGGCTCTTGTTTATGTGTTCTTTTGCGGAAGCGCCCTGCTCTTTGGTGGCGATGTCTTTAGGGCCTCAGTAGGTGCTTTAGGAGTCATCCTTGAAATGTTCTTCATAGGTCTTTCTATAGAGATAGTAATAGAGTGCCTCAAAAAAACTAAAGGTATCGGAACATTAACCGGATTTATAACCAATGGCCCGGAGGCGGTATGTCTTATCGTTGGCCTCGTGGTAGGCGATATCATCTTTGCGGCCTCAACTCCTCTGGGCTCAAATTTCATGAATCCAGTGCTCCTCTTCATTGCGGCTCTCATCTGCTATCAATTAAAGGCAATACTCTCACAAAACTGGCTCTACACGTTTGTTACAATTACCAGCACCGCGGTTCTTGCAGGGAGCTTTTTTTTCCTGCCAACCACCAATTATCCTATCTGGTTACTTCTTGCTCTTCTTATAACGGTTCCATTATTTTTCCTGCGCCCAACTGAAGCGGCACACAATGAGCATGAAGAGTATTCTTTTTCGCCATCATACTGGCTTTTTCCTGCTATAACATGCCTGACCGTAGCCGGTTATTATCTTGACCCTGTTGTGTCATTTACGGCAAAACATTCAATGGCCCCCAAAGGGGCTATCGGTTTTATCGTTCTCGCAACACTTACCAGCTGGCCGGAATTTAAATCATGCCTGGCGCTTCTCAAGAGGAGGCAGATTCTCGCTGCCTTATTGAATATCACAGTCTCAAACATCACCAACATCTGGCTTGCGGCTCTCGGTATAGCAACATACCTCTTTGTAAAACAATGAGTTTTTTTTAAAATAGTTCTGGATGCAACTCAAAAATCGGCGGTCCCCCAGTGCTATTTGTTGTCCCATAAGCTTATTTGAAGCAATAGACTTCTTGCTTTACTGTCATCGGGGTCAAGTTCCAGTGCACGCTCGTATTCTTCTTTAGCACGATAAATAACCTTTTCATCCAGATAATAATCGCCAAGTAAACGATGAAAGACACCTACAGTGGAAGCCAAGGTAACCGCCCTCCTTATACTCAGTATTGCCATATCGGTTCTATTATTTTTCTTATAATAAGTAATGATTTTAATAAACCACTCAGGATCAATCTCAACATTTTCAGAAATTAAAATCAGTGCTCCTTCGTAGTAAAAATCAGAATCTTCCCTATTATCATTCACCTCACTATATTCTGCTAAATACAGCCATGCATCAACAGAAAAAGGAAGAAATTCCGACAACTCGTCTCTCTTTACATTATTGTCATTGAGTAATGGCATCCAGATTTCCACTGTGCGGTAATTGCTACCCAGCCTTTTTCCTGCAAGCTCCAGTGCGTCTGCCCTTCTCCCATTATCAAAAAACCACTGGCACAGATTTTGCGCCAACGCCTCCGAGTATGGTGCCCGTTCATATCCAATTTCAATAAGATCTGTCTGAATATCGATATCTCCCTTAGTCATCAATCCAAGCGCTTGAAACACCTGGCCTTCCATTACATTCTTAAATCCGGCATCAAGAAGATGCTCCATCCCCTCGCTATTATGGGCCACGTCAAATTCCAGTTGCCCTAATCTATAGGAATAGACGCTCTCTAAAGGATCAAATTTCGCGGCCTCCAACATTGTCTTCATCTCCACATCGTGCTGTATAGAAGACCGATTAGTATTATTGGGGCCAAACTTTACCGCTTTGTGAAGGGATTGTGCATACCAGAAGCCACCATGGAACATCAGTGACGCACTTAAGACAACAATGACAGTTATCCCTAAAATAAGTAAACGCCCAGGTAAAACTGGGCAAAGAAAAGTTCCCACCTCATTGTAGGCAAAGCGACTATTAACGACCGCGATGAGAACTCCAAGAAAAAAGAAAAAATAGACGCCGGTAAAGCCAACATAAAAATTTGAAAAAATCAACGAATGTACGAGAAAAAGAACTATGCCTGATAAGGAGCCAATTCCCAGCAGTACAACAAAACGATCTCTCCGTGTCGTAATCTTCTTCAAGGTATGCCAAACGATAGTGAGGAAAAACCATACTGCAAGAAGGGTTCCAGCCCCCCCCGTCTCAACCAACAACTCAATACAATCATTTTGAGTATGACGTATATCAAGCCCCCCTGCTGACTGAGAAAAATATGAATAGATCGTCTCAAACGACCCAAGACCTGAACCAAAGATTGAAAAGTTTTTTATTAGAGCAACACAGTTCTGCCATAGATAGAATCGTCCAGCGAGGAAATGATACGCTTCGTCAAAGATACCATATGAAAAGGGAGCCCTCCCCACCCAGTCAACGCTCTGATATATTGGAGTGCCCACAGCAACAATCATCAAGATGGCACTGCAACCAAAAAAAATATGTCGGTGAAAACCTGGCTCAACAATCAACAGTTTTAAATTTCCATGGAGTCCCTCATCTTTTTGTACCAGAGGCTTATAATAGAAGAACAGTGCACAAGCCAGAGGACACACCATCACAAACAAACCAACATATTCAGCCGCACTCGGAACTTCTGAAACTATCGCCCGGATAATCACCCAAAAGGCAAGAGTTCCACCCCAAAGAACCGTAATTTTAGCTACTTTTTTTAATATTTTTGTGTCTGTCAATAATTGAACTGTGAGAATATAGGTGAAGCCATAGCTGACAATACGGAAAAACTCCTGCAACGTTGTCTTCGGCATAACGGACAGCGGTATCCACCTCTCGCTCTCCTCTAGACTCAAAAGAGGTTCATACAATTGATAGGTTGCGGGAGAGATTGCCTCAATGAGCAATGGTGGCAGAGGAATCAGCTGAAAAAGAGGGATACATAAAAAGAAACAAAGGGGAGTAACACCAACTACTCTAACGAAATCATAGCGCTTAAAGCTTGCACCTAAAACAGAGATTAAAAGTGCAATACCAATTACTCCACCAAACATCAGAGTAGACAACTGCTGAGAAGTGCCTGATAAAAAAGACACCAGAAGAAGATTAAGTACGAGCAGGAATAAAGAAGCTTTTTTCATTTTTTCCTGTCAATAAAATGTAAGAGCCAAGACAAGTAGCCCTTATAACCACAGTGTGTTGTATCTTGTCTTTCCATCAGAAGTAAAAATGAGCGCCAACGTCTCTGTCTAAAAACGATGTTCTATCTTATTCATCAGATGACATGTTATATATTTTTACCATGACAGACAAAAAAACTCCACTGACACAACAACCAATGGAGTTTTCAATAAGGCTGGAGCTATGAATTTACATCAACGACCATATCCAACCTGTTAAGGCTGCTCAAAACTGCTTTAATTGAGGCGATAATAATATCTGTATCAACACCTGTACCCCAACATTTTTTTCCATCTGGTCGTTGAATCTCTATATAAGCCGCAGCCTTCGCACTAGAACCACCATCAATGGCATGTTCATGGTAATGCAATAACTTAAAATCTCCCGTTATATGTTTTTTTAATGCTGAGCAAAAAGCGTCCAGCGGTCCATTTCCTTTAGCCTCAATAGTAGTATCTACGCCATTTACAGTTATCGTTGCTTTCACTTCGGCCCGGGATTCGACAACTTCAGCACTGACGTGTCTTTTGACGACATTGAAATCTTTTAAACCATATGGTCTGTCAATTTCTAAATATGCACCTTCAAAGGCCTGAAAAATCTCTGTATGCAGCAGTTCCCGCCCCTCTCGTTCGGTAACTTTCTGTACCACTTTCCCAAACTCAGGATGCATAGCCTTGGGCATTTTAAAACCAAAATCCTTCTCCATTATATAAGCCACACCGCCTTTTCCGGACTGGCTATTTATACGGATAATAGATTCATAGGTTCGCCCCACATCTGATGGATCTATGGGCAGATATGGTACTTCCCAGAGATCATTTTCGGAAAGTTCGTAAGCATGCATTCCTTTGTTAATAGCATCTTGATGTGACCCTGAGAAAGCGGTATAAACAAGCTCTCCGGCGTATGGGTGCCGAGGGTGAACTGGCAAGCGACAAACCCTCTCATACACGTCAATGAGCTTATTTATATTAGAGAGATCAAGCTCCGGATCCACCCCCTGAGTAAACATATTGAGAGCTAGGGTAACAATATCAACATTACCTGTTCGCTCACCGTTACCAAAAAGAGTTCCTTCAACACGGTCACCTCCAGCCATGAGCGCCATTTCGGTTGCAGCGACCGCACAACCTCTATCGTTGTGGGCATGAAGACTGATTATTGCACAGTCACGCGAGGACATGTGACTACAAAACCACTCAATCTGATCCGCATAAATATTGGGAGAGGCAAGCTCAACCGTTGCTGGAAGATTTATAATAATCTTATTCTCAGGACTGGGCTCTAGTACATCCATAACCGCTTCACAAATCTCAAGAGAAAAATCGAGCTCTGTTCCGGTAAAACTTTCTGGAGAATATTCATATCTAAATTTAGTTTTTGGGTATTTTTTTTCCTCTTTTTTAAGTAATTTTGCGCCATAAACAGCAAGATCTACAATCTCTTTTTTATTCATCTGAAATACGGTCCGCCGCTGCAAGGTTGATGTCGAATTATACAGATGTACAACCGCCTCTCTTGCTCCTGCCACGGACTCAAAGGTTTTCTTTATCAGGTGCTCTCGCGCCTGGGTAAGAACCTGGATAAAGACTCCTTCAGGAATATGATTTTTTTCAATCAACAGGCGGGTAAATTCAAACTCCACATCAGATGCGGAAGGAAACCCAACTTCAATTTCTTTGAACCCCATCCCTACCAGCAAATGAAACATCTCTAATTTTTTTTCAAGGCTCATCGGTTGAATAAGCGCCTGATTTCCGTCGCGAAGATCTACGCTACACCAGGTTGGAGCCTTTTCAATCTGCCTGCTTGGCCATTGCCTGTTGGCAATGTCAATGCGTGGGTATGGCTTGTATTTGTTAATTTTGTCCTTCATGAAAGTCTCCTTTTGTCTATTCATCGAAAAAATATCCAAAAAAAAAGGCCACGGTTGTTAAACCGTGGCCTTTAATGGATGTCTTAATTTTCTACAACAAACTACGACGCCTCCACATTAACCACGGATTTGGTCAACAGGTCATCTAGAAGCAGGAGTAGTAGCGAGTTTATGTTTGTCATGGATTCATATATATATTGATAATAGTTCCAATTAAATTACATCTAATAAAACGCTTGTCAAGATTGTTTTTAATTCTTCAGTAATATCTCTTGGAATTTTAATCCCCCGCTCATTTCATCCAGAGCGTGGTCAACCGTAACCATCGCGGATAAATAAAGACATCACGCACCCAGAGCGTCTTTGCAGGTTGACAGAACCACTCTTCACAGATATATTTTCGGCTTACGTCTCAATCCTTTGACTTTTCAATATGTTCTTCATTTCCAGTAAGAACTTTCTCAATCATTATAAGGAAATAGTTTGATGGGGAAAATTAGTGGATCCCAAGCCGTCGTCAAGTGCCTCGAAGAAGAAGGTATAAAAATTATATTTGGTTATCCTGGGGGCGCGGTCATTGATCTTTTTGATGCCCTCATGGACTCTGACATAGAAAATGTTCTTGTGCGTCATGAACAGGGAGCTGTCCATTCAGCTGATGGCCTTGCCAGAGTAACTGGAGAGGTTGGTGTTGCTCTGCTCACCTCCGGCCCAGGTGCAACCAATGGTGTTACCGGAATAGCAACAGCATATATGGACTCTATACCTATGGTTATTCTCACAGGTCAGGTTCCCCGTGCCCTTATTGGAAACGATGCCTTTCAAGAGGTGGATATCGTCGGCATAAGCAGACCGTGTACCAAGCATAACTATCTTGTGAAAAACCTTGACGATCTTGTTCCCACCCTGCGCGAGGCTTTTCATGTTGCCAGGTCAGGACGCCCAGGTCCCGTTCTAGTGGACCTTCCAAAAGATCTTATGTCCAGCCAGCTTACATATCCTGCAAAAAAGGATATCAAGATGTCCAGCTACCAACCGAATTATATGCCGCACCCAGTACAGATAGAAAAAGCGTGCAAAAAAATCATGCAGGCCAAAAAGCCGGTTCTCTATGTTGGTGGTGGGGTCATATTATCTGACGCCTCTAAAGAATTGACTGAACTCGCGATAAAATTAAATATCCCGGTTACCATGACACTCATGGGCCTCGGGGCATTTCCCGGCACCCATGATTTATCAATGGGAATGCTTGGTATGCACGGAACCTATACCGCTAATATGGCTGTGGCAGAGTGTGATCTGCTTATAGCTGTCGGTGCACGATTTGACGATAGAGTGACCGGTAAACTTGAAGATTTCGCTTCAAAATCTCAAAAAATCCATATTGATATAGATCCCACCTCGATCAGTAAGAATGTGAAGGTGGATGTTCCCATAGTCTCCGACTGTAAGAACGCGCTTGCTGCGATAAACGAGTGGTTTGACACAAAATCTGACATCAGCTTATCAGAGGAGGCCGATCGGCATAAACCATGGTTTCATCTGATCCGTGAATGGACGGTCAAACATCCTTTGTCGTACAAAGAAAACAATTCCATAATTAAACCTCAGTATGTGATTGAGACCCTGCACAAACACACGAATGGTGAAGCAATTATTACTACCGAGGTTGGTCAGAATCAGATGTGGGCGGCCCAGTTTTACCAATTTGATTACCCCCGACACTTTGTTACATCTGGTGGTCTTGGTACCATGGGCTTTGGCCTGCCTGCAGCCATTGGTGCGCAGATGGCGTACCCTGATAAAACTGTCATTGATATCGCAGGTGATGGTTCCATCCAGATGAACATTCAGGAACTTGCAACCGCAAAGCAATACAACTGCCCTGTAAAAATAGCCATCCTCAACAATGGTTATCTTGGAATGGTGCGACAGTGGCAGGAGCTGTTTTACAATAAACGATATGCATCCACAATCATGGACGTCACTCCCGACTTTGTGGATCTTGCCAAAGCATATGGCGCCGTTGGCCTGCGGGCGACCACAAAAGATGAGGTCGAACCTGTTATCAAAGAGGCTCTTGCCACCGATAATATAGTGATCATGGACTTTAAAATTGAAAAAGAAGAAGGCGTATACCCGATGGTACCAGCCGGTAAAGCAAACACAGAAATGTTGCTTGTTTAATATTTTTCACTTATTCGAAATACAATACCTCTAGGATCGTACAGATGAAACATACAATTTCTGTATTACTTCAGAATAAGCCGGGTGTGCTCTCCCGGGTAACCGGCCTTTTTAGTGGGCGTGGTTTTAATATCGAGAGCCTCTGTGTAGCCGAAACCCTCGACGAAGGTGTATCCTGTCTTACCGTGGTCTCTCATGGAGATGACTCTATCATTGAACAGATAACCAAACAGCTCCATAAACTCATCGACGTTATTAAAGTAACGGACATCTCTGACCATGAATTTGTTGAAAGAGAGATGGTACTTATTCGAATGAAAGCTGAGTCTCACACCAGAGCCGAAGTACTGCGGGTCATCGATATCTTCAGAGGAAAAGTAGTGGATGTCAGTGCCAAAAGTTACGCTGTTGAGATCACAGGCTCTGCATCAAAAATTAAAGCAGTCATTGATATCCTCAAGCCAATTGGAATAAAAGAAATAATTCGTACCGGTACCATTGCAATGGCACGAGCCACCAAAACTAAATAATCCACTCCGAACACCATATACGATCATGATCACACCTAAAGTTCCTGTTGCCAAAGAAGGTTATCCTTTTATTCTGTATAGTGGCTTTTGCACCCTTATCCTATGCATACTTGGGTATCAGTTAGCCACTGGCTTGATGTTTTTTGTTACTACCTTCATTCTCGCCTTTTTCAGAGACCCTGAACGCTTTGTCTCTCCTGACGAGGATGCCCTCGTCTGCCCCGCAGACGGTAAGATTATTTCCATAGAAACAGTCGAGAACAATCAATTTACCAACCAGAAAGTACAAAAGGTCTGCATCTTCATGAACGTATTCAACGTTCACGTGAACAGAGTACCTTTTTCTGGAACCGTTGAACACACCCTCTATTATCCAGGTAAATTTTATTCAGCAGACAGCGATAAGGCCGCTCTTGAAAATGAGTATTTTGCAACTGTTCTTGCACTTCCCGGTGACAAAAAGATTGCAGTTGTACAGATTGCTGGTTTAATAGCAAGGCGAATTATATGCTGGCTGGAACCTGGCGATTTGGCAGTTAAGGGCAGACGATTAGGACTCATTCGCTTTGGCTCCCGCGTTGATCTGTACCTGCCAATGGAAACAGAACTAACAATTACCACAGGACAAAAAGTAAGAGCTGGAGAGACAATCATCGGTCGATTGAAATAATATTTTGCCTATTTAAAATTGTTCATATTTGCGACTTACACTCTTGAAATCATAATATTTTTATCAAATATGATACTTCTATCATTACTAACTCTAGCCAATCCCTCAAATTGAGAATTATTAGTGGCACAGCCAGAGGGCGAAAGCTTACAACTCCCCCTCAAAAAGACATCTCTATCAGACCTACTTCAGATAGAGCCAGGGAAGCTCTTTTTAACATACTCGGTGGACGGGTAATAAACAGTCAGGTTCTCGACCTTTTTGCAGGAACCGGGGCCTTGGGACTCGAGTCCTTAAGTCGAGGAGCACAACGTGCTGTACTCGTCGACAAAGGACATACTGCGCTTACTATTATTAAGAAAAATGTCTCAATCTTTCCAACGGAATACCTGGACAACAAGAAGATTGTCGTCATTAAAGACGATTTACAAAGACCATGTTTTCTAAAGAAGTTACCTCAGGACATTGTCCCTCAATTTGATATTATTTTCGCAGATCCACCTTACGACAGGAATCTATCCTTACCTATTCTTCAATTCATTAATGATAATAATATTCTGGTTTCTAACGGTCTCATTATATTAGAAGAGAGATACAATATTGTTCTCCCATCAAAGCTCTCTAATATTGAACTTATAGATAGACGCAAATACGGTGAAACTGGTTTTTCTTTTTATCAAAACCAAACTGTATCCTAGCATGGGATTAATGTTAAGATTTCAGTCCGGAACAAAATTATAAAGGAGTAGGCCCGTGAGTGATGAAACCAACCATGAATATTCCATTGCTGTTTACCCTGGAACATTTGACCCTATTACCATGGGGCATGTCGATATCATAAACAGGGCGCTCAATCTATTTGACAAAGTAGTGGTAGCAGTTGCCGTCAACTCTGCCAAAGATCCTGTCTTTAGCCTCAATGAACGGATGCTGATGATCCAAGATACCTTTAGAGGTGAAAAACGTATTTGTGTTGAATCAGTGTCAGGCCTGTTAGTTGACTATGTGTATTCCCTAAAAGCAAAGGCTATTGTACGTGGAATTCGTGCTGTTTCTGACTTTGATTACGAGTTTCAATTAGCCTTGATGAATCGTAAACTACAGCGTGAGGTTGATTCAGTTTTCCTCATGCCTGGATTCCGCTGGATCTATATAAGCTCTTCGATCATCAAAGATGCAGCCAGAAATGGTGGTGATGTCAGTGACCTCGTTCCACCCCATGTAAACCAAATGCTCATCGAGAAGTTTTCCCATAAGCATTCTGGGAAACCCACCTGAAAGTATGTCCACAAAACTATCACGAAGATCTTTAATTATCTGGACGGGGGCACTAGCCATCGCCTATCCGCTCCTTCGTTTTGTGGGATTTACGGTCCCAAGAAAACCTATTCAGGTAGAGATACACAAACCCACTCCGACAAATGGAGTAATTATAACCTCAGACTTTATTCTCTTTGACAAAAATGATGTATGTTGGGCTTTGTCACGAAAATGCACCCATCTCGGCTGCAAGCTTAACTACCTCGAAGAGGTAGACATCCTTGAATGTCCCTGCCACCAGAGCAAATTTAACTCTGAGACAGGTGCTGTACTAGAGGGACCTGCGAAAAAGTCACTCCATTTTTATGCTGTCGAAAAGCGGGATAATGATCCACTCTATATTGTCACAATTTAAATCTCTCACTTCCATTTTAATCAAAAATGGACGTGATATCTTAACCCATATCAAATTAGGTGCGTGGGCTCTCGTAGCACTTTATTTATCACTTTTATCAGGGGTAATAGTCGGACTTCAGTACGACTACGTAACCCCATTTTATTCGGCATCGTCTCTTGATATTCTTATTCCTTACGGATACTATTTCAGATCCCTACACTTCTATAGCAGCCAGTTCTTTTTCTTTTTTACCTGCCTACATCTCATAGCAGTTTATACAAAGACAACAAGCTATAAAAAGTTAGAATGGCTAAAACTCATAGCTACTCTTCCTATCATTATTCTCCTGCTCTTTACAGGTTATATTTTACGAGGAGATAGTACGGGTGCATCAGCGGGTATGATCGCGCAAAGTATCGTTCATACGATACCCGTTATTGGTGATGTTGTGGATAGTCTTTTGTTATCTCTTGAAAATAGTGGATTACGAAAAGTATACATTCAGCACGTGGCTGGTCTTGATATTATCCTGTTTGTTCTTCTATGGACACATCTTCGTTATTACAGGATAAAACTCATCGATCATCTGCCCATTTGTGGTGGAATACTACTCTTCTCTGTCCTATTTTTAGCACCTATGGATCCTGAAAAGCTTGGCGTCATCTACATATCGGGACCTTGGTTTTTTCTTGGTCTTCAGGAACTTTTGAGATATTTAGATCCTTTTGTCGCAGGCGTACTGGTACCTTTGATATTAGTGGCCACACTCTTTTCAATACAACCGACTCAAACCCACTATCGAATTTATCTGCGAATACTATTCTGCTTCCTCATTATCTACTTAGGGTTATCAATAATTGCATGGCTCAGATAAAAAAAAGGGTTGCACCGTAAAAAACGGGCAACCCTTTATCTCATTATCTTTACAGATATTACTTAATCGTCTGTCTAGCCCTTTTTGAGTTCACTAATTTCATCCTGTAAACTCTTTCTAAGGCTTGTTATTTCATCCTTTAAATTACCCGTTACCTCATTTTGATTATACGAGTTACTGTGTCCATCAGTGCCCCCGTTTGCATCATCAAGTAATTCATCTTCAAAGGTTAACGCCTGCCCACCAGTATCTCCCAACTCTTGAACCAAAAGAGGCTCAGATATAATAGCACGGTCTGCACTCTTTGAACTGTCTGTTGAAATAATACTCTGTTGCCAATCTAAAACCCGTACCGTTTGCGCAAGCAACAGATCCTGACGTTGATCTACAGCCGTCTGGCTCAACACCAAAGCGTCGAAAACGGATTTTAACAGTTCATAGGATTTGCTACCAGCCTCATAACGATAACGATCAATATGACGACCAATAGTTCTTAGAAGATGTAAGAAGGTCTGTTCAAGGGGCTTCTCTTTCCATAACTTATCCATTACATCTATTTCATCAAGCAACCCAATTAAAACATTATCTTCTAATTCAAGTCCGGTTGCCTCTACAGCTGTAGCAAGGTTCTCAAGCAGGTTATCTGAAACAGATTCATTCTCTTGTTCACCTAAACTCACATCATCAAATGGAGCGACAGATAAAGTGTCTTCATCTAACGACCCTGACAATGTGGATACAGCAGTGGTAACAGTAGATTCCACTACACTATCAAACTCAATGGTTTCTTCGACAAGTTCGAAGACAACTTCTTCCTCAATGTTCTCAGCAGAAACTTCTCCTAAAGCTGGAGCGGCTTCTCCTGCAAACATTTCATTGAATGGCTCATCACCGTCCTTGTCGTCGCTTCCAAAGAAGTCATCAAGCTGGCCTTCAATATCAGAAGAGAAATCAGAATCCAAATCATCGTCTGCTTGCGTACTCAAAGAGACAGTAGAATCAAATTCATCGTAACTCGCAGGAAAACTATCACTAAGCTCTGTCTCTAAATCAACTGAGAGGGAATCCGTACCATCAACCTCTGGCTCAAAGCTCAGATCCTCATCCAATCGGAAGGGCTCTTGATCATCTGTATCGGACTCTTCTGTCGTCTCCGTATCCGTCGGATTGTCTTCTTCAAAAAAGCCTAATACTGTCCCTGCGATCACATCATCCAGACCTTCTGGCTCCTCCGCAATACCATCGACAGTTACGGCGTTATAAATACTTATTTCATCATTGTCAGCTAAGGCTGGAGCGAGCTGGCCCTCCAAGAGTGGGAGATCATCTTCATCTGAGTCGTCATCGGCATCCGATTCGACATCAACCCCCTGTAGCGCAACATTTTTATCAATGGCAGTAAAATCAGCAACAATATCTTCTTCACCATCATCAGGGAACGTTACCTCGAGAAGAGACTCACCATTATCTATTTCAGAATCCACGATTGCAGAAGGAGTGGTGTTAGCCAAATTATCAGAAATCTGCGCTACCGGAGATTCTGATAGAGTATCGTCTTCAAAAGACAGTGCAGGTGTAACTACATCATCCTGCCGCGCAGTTATAAGCTCTTGAGCAAGATCTTCTTCATCTCCCTCCTCAACATCAACACCCTGAAGAGCAATATTCTTTTCTATTACTTCTGGTTCACTTTGAGCAATTTCGGCAAATTGATTTTCAAAGGTATCTGACAGCTTTTTACTTGTTTCCCTTTCATCAACAAAACTGTCTTCACCAAAAAAGTTTGCAACATGATCATTTACTTTATCTGGACTTTCAATCCCTAATGCAGCTGCCTCTTTATCCGCCTGAAACCCAATCGCGTCATCTTCAGACAACTCAGAGAAGGCAGGAGTAAATGTTCCTGAAAACACACCTGGTCCATCTTCTTGGTTATCTTTTTCTGAGCGACTGATAGATTCGGGAGAAATCGTTTCACCGAGAACCTTTTTGAACTCATTAAATCTATCAACTGCTGGGAAAAGTACAGCTTTCTCTTCTTCGACACTCATTGGAGTATCAACTATCTTTTCAAGACTCTCATAGAAGTGGTGTAATACCTTGAAGGCATCAGCGTGGGAATCGCTTTTTTTGACCTTTATATAGGCACCAATCGTACCAATACCTTGTAACAGAATCAACCGAGGTCGACTCCCGGCAAACAACTTCTCAAGACGTACAACTTCTTGCCGGAGTGCGCTGAGATCATCATCAGTTATCTCCCAGTCAATACCGAGCACGATGGCTTTAAGGTTACGTAGCTGACTCTCCTTCGCAACAACTCCGGTGCTGGAATGGTCTGGTATTATCGCTTTTGTTTTTACTCTAACACTACCAGTTTCTGGTTTTTTTAGGTGAGACTTTAGGTCTTCAAATCTTTTAACATCTTCGAGTAAGATTTCTTTCTTTTCCGCTTCTGACAAATCATCAGACAAAACGATTTTTTCTAGGTTGTGGTACAGGGTAAGAAGTAATTTAATAGCGCTTGGATGGGATGCGGCTTTTTTCTGATAGATATATTTGCTTAGTTTTTCTAGCGCTTGAACATAAACAAGATTAATTTTATCTCCTGCCCATATATCTTTTAGATCAACGAGTTCCTCATTAAACTCCATAAGGATTTCGTCTGTGATCTCCCAATCAATAGACAGAACAAGGCTTTTTAAACGACTTATGGGCGACTCTTCATCAGGTGTATAATCAAAAAGGTCTTCAGCACCGGTATAATAAGAGTCATCATACTCAGCATTTCCATCCGTCAAGTCGTCATCGTATTGAATTTCTGTATACTGTTCCACCACAGCTCTCTCTAGAGTAATTTTTTCTGAATTGAAATCACAGAAGAAGATATGATTTTTTTCAACGTTGCCGCCACGTTGTATCCGGTAATTGCGCTTGCTTCATAATAGGGAACCTTCAACCTACTATTGAGATCCTTCTCCAGTACTTCCGTTGGCAAAATTGGAATACCATGCTCTTTGAGATCTACTTTATTGTACTGCATGACAAGAGGAATTTTAAAAATACTCTCTTTATAAGATTGGAGGTTTTCATGAAGCTGGTTCAGAGAGCGTATATTTTTTTCTCTTTGCTTTTCCATAGCATCAGCTACGAAGACAATGCCATCAACACCACGCAAGACCAGTTTTCGAGTAGCATTATATTTAACCTGCCCAGGAACAGTATAGAGCTGTATTTTTATGTTGTATCCTTTAATCTGGCCCATATCAAAGGGTAGAAAATCAAAGAATAACGTCCTGTCCCCGTGGGTCTTCAGACTAACCATCTCAGAAACAATCTGTTTCCGGTAGGTTCGATTAATATATTCTAAGTTCGTTGTTTTCCCACAGCGCCCAGGGCCATAATATACTATTTTTACCTGGACAACTTTGTCTTTTAAGTTGATAAAACTCAACGTTCCACTCCCTATCGGCGTATCGCCAAAAAACAACACTTTAACTAATGGCTCAGCATCTTTTCACTAATTATGCGCTGCGCTGAAGGTATTACTTATTATCCCAAATAGATCTTATCTTCTCAATGACATCCACAACGTTCAACCGTAGGAACCCCAGAGAGATATCCCGACCAAACATCGATATGAGTAATAGTTCATCGTCAATTTTACTAAAATGTATATTTGACTCCTGCCCCTTGTGAAACAACAAAGAAAATTCCTGTTCTCCAACAAGTTTTGCCATCGCATCAACAGTTGCAAAGTTCCCCGCGGCAAGTGCAGCAAAAGAATAAACGTCATATTTGCTTTCGCCGTTATCTTTTGCAGTTATTATATTTCCAGCCATGTCAATAATAATGACACAATCAACACCGAGTTTTATCAATTTTTCCGATAAAAGCCCATCTATCTGCTCGAGTTGCTCTTGACTGACAATCCCATAATTCATGCCACAAACCTCATTGTAAAGTTGGTTACTACGATCAGCTTACGAAGGTCACACAAAAATAAAAAACACCTCTTTTATGTGATTCAGGTATTTGAAATTACTCCTAGCTACGGATGGAGGCATCAAAACTGTATTCCACTAAAGAAATAACTGTCCCCTACGATCGACTGTGATTATAATACATTTACTTAGGAGCAAAATATACAACAAAATTTTACTGTTATCAATATACGACAGATTTATTACGATATGAAGAACTATTTTTGCAATTTCTAACAATTCTATATTCCCTCTTCATCCACCAGGGACAGGAGTTGGGTGCTTGTTTGCATTACTCTCCCTCGCCACGGGATGTTTTCCGTAAAAATCTAAAGGTCTTACCCACTAACATATCCGTCATAAAAGGAATATTTCGTGAATCAAAAAACACCAAGCTTTCCGTCACTCTCTGGCAACAGATATTTAATAGATACGCACTGTCATCTTGATATGGATCTTTACAGTGAGGATCTCACAGATGTAATCGCACAAGCAGTAAATCACAACGTTAAAAAGATTGTAACAATTGGTGTCGACGTTTTGAGTTCTCAGCGAGCAGTCAAAATAGCTCAAAAATATGAAGAAGTATTTGCAGCAATAGGCGTCCACCCACATGATGTGG
Organism: Desulforhopalus sp.; assembly: GCA_047619065.1. GTDB lineage: Bacteria > Desulfobacterota > Desulfobulbia > Desulfobulbales > Desulfocapsaceae > Desulforhopalus_A. Next base: position 79,576 of record JBLHNA010000006.1, on the reverse strand, counting down.
ATCACCTCAACGACGAAGACTACACCAACCTTCGGACACTATACCAAAAACATCAAAAGCAGATAGTCGGCTATGGAGAAATTGGTCTTGATTATGTTAAAATGCACTCTGACCCAAGCAACCAGCGGTTGCATTTCGCCAAGCAACTCGACCTTGCCAGAGAACTGCATCTCCCTATCATTGTCCATAATAGAGAGGCAGAAACGGACACTCTGCAGATTCTGCAATCACAGCCACCTCTCTCCCATGGTGGAATCATGCACTGTTTTTCAGGTAATTGCGAGTTTGCAAAACAGATTATTGACTTAGGGATGATGATATCTATACCCGGAATAGTAACCTTTAACAATGCGAAAACACTTCATGAAGTTGTAAGAAATGTGCCTTTAGAGCATATAATAATAGAAACAGACGGTCCTTTTCTTAGCCCGCACCCCTATAGAGGAAAAAGAAACGAGCCTGTCAATGTACTTTTTACAGCGGCCAAAATAGCCGAACTCAAAAAGATAGATATAGACGAAGTGGCATATCACACTACTTTCAACGCAATGAATCTCTTCAACCTACAGTAACCAATGATATCAAACAACTTGCGCCTCATTCGCGAACAGATGGCCGACGCAGCCCAGAAATCGGGAAGAAACCTTTCAGAAATTAAACTCGTCGCTGTATCAAAGCGATTTCCAGTAGAAAAAATTATAGAAGCTTGTGGAGCCGGCCAATTACTCTTTGGCGAGAACTATATCCAAGAAGTAGCTCAGAAAAAACCACTGGCCCCCCAGGAGGTCCGCATTCATTTTATCGGCAATCTACAGAGTAATAAGGCTAAAATTGCAGCAGAGTTCTGCGATATGGTCGAAACAGTTGATAGAGTAAAATTAGGAAATGCTTTAAACAAACACTGCACTACGCTCGACAAGACGCTCAAAGTACTTGTTCAAGTCAATATAGGGGACGACCCAAACAAATCCGGAGTGAGCAGAGAGCAAACAGCCACACTCATTAGTGAGCTTAACAAACTGAGTCACCTCAAGGTCTGCGGTCTCATGACCATCCCCCCCCTCAGCAACAGTCCAGAAGAAAGTAGAGTCCATTTTCGTAACTTACGCCTTCTGTCTGAGGAGCTGTCTCACCAGGGTTTATTTCAGGGCACAGCACAGCCGGAACTATCAATGGGTATGTCGGAAGACTTTCATATAGCAATCGAAGAGGGTGCGACTATCATTAGAGTCGGCACAGCTATTTTTGGCCAACGTTTGACGTAGCCCACGACCGTCAAACAAAAAAAAAGGGTGTACCGAAATGGTACACCCCTTTTAAACAAAGTTTTTCAAGCAAGAATTATTTTCTCTTTGAAGCTCTCTTGGCCGCCTTCAAAGGATTGATTCTCACTTTAATAACATTAATCTCAGGCTTTGCATGTGTTGCAAAATTACACAGTCCAAGCTTCCACTTGGTCTCTGGATAGAGATAACTTTTGCAATACTGAACACCTTCTTGCTCAACAATTCGTCCACAACCATCACATTTTTCAGCAATTGGCTGGAAACGACCATCGCTATAATTTACAGTGGTCTCATTTTTCATATCTTAGTCCTCCGACCCATCATTATACTTACTGGCTTCTTATCACCAGGAAAAAAGCCTTTAAAGCTTCAATTGATTTCTAACAATAATTCAAGAACCTCTCAATATATCAAAACGAGACAAACCGCACAAGTGTTTTTCACTGCCACATACTGTTTTTTACTTATTTTATCCATACAATCCTGCTCATATGATATATTCCCAGAATGAAAGCCTAAAGGTTGTAATCAATAACTTCATACGATATAATCTAACTTGTGTTATGTAATCAGTTGTATTATTGAAATAATCTTGCTTAAAGTTTGCGCAACGGGAGAAGGAAATGCCGATATATACATGGAAGGGGAAGAACTCGTATGGTGAAAATCGAAAAGCTGAACTTGAAGCCCCCGACCTCGCATCTGCTATCTCTCAGGTCAAACGACTTCGTATTGCCAATGCTGTCGTAAAAGAAAAGCCCAAAGATCTGTTTGAAAATATTTCTTTTTTAAAACCAAATGTAACAGGGAAAGATATTGTCATTTTCACCCGCCAACTTTCAACCATGATTGATGCCGGTTTACCCCTTGTTCAGGGCCTTGAGATTTTAGAAAAACAACAGAGTAATAAAACATTTAAAGAAGCCCTTACTGAAGTCAGGCTTGACGTTGAAGCGGGATCGACACTTGCAGATGCAATGCGCAAAAAACCTAAAATATTCGACAACCTTTTTACCAATATGATTGAAGCCGGTGAGACGGGCGGTATTCTAGATACCATTCTCTCTCGCCTTGCAGCGTTTATGGAAAAATCCATGTTGCTGAAAAAGAAAATAAAAGGCGCTATGACATATCCTGCAATCTGTCTTGCCATTTCGCTTCTCATTTTAGTTATCATCCTTGTTTTTGTTGTACCGGTATTCAGTAAAATGTTTGAAGACTTTGGCTCTAGTCTTCCCCTGCCCACGCAGATAGTTGTTGATCTCAGTGAATTTTTTAAGAACAACATCATTTATCTCTTTCTTTTCTTAATTGCTCTTGGTTTTGGAATAAAGAAAATTTATTCCACAGAAAAAGGAAAAATGGTAATTGATAAAGGCTTACTCCATACCCCCGTAATTGGCGCCTTACTGAGAAAAGTAGCTGTTTCCAAATTCACCAGAACGCTCAGTACCATGCTCCAAAGTGGTGTACCTATCCTCGAAGCCCTTCAGGTTGTAGCTAAAACTTCTGGTAATAAAGTTATTGAATTGGCAGTATTCAGGGTCGGTGACTCCATCGCAGAGGGTCGACCTCTTGCTGATCCTCTGGAAGAAACTGGAGTTTTCCCCAATATGGTTGTCCAAATGATCAACGTTGGAGAATCTGTTGGTGCCCTGGATGCAATGCTAGAGAAGATTGCCGATTTTTATGACGAGGAGGTCGACCAGGCTGTGGAAAATCTCACGGCAATGATAGAACCATTTATGATGGTCTTCCTTGGAGGAATGATCGGAGGGCTCGTTGTGGCAATGTACCTGCCGATATTCAAGATCGCCTCGGTTGTATAGAATGGCTGGTAACTGTTACTTTTTCTTCATGGAATTTGACTTTCCTGTTGCAAAGTATATGATTAATAAAGGTTAAATACTAATACCAATCAATTATGGAGGAAAATATGACGCTTACGAAAGCTGACCTCGTTCAGCAAGTATATAAAAACCATGAGGAGCTCACGAAAGCTCAAGCGACGAATTCTGTAGAAGCTTTTCTTCGCATTTCAAAAGAATCTCTTATCAATGGATCTGATCTGCTGCTCAGTGGTTTTGGCAAATTTAATGTTAAGAACAAAAATTCAAGGCGTGGTAGAAACCCGCAAACTGGAGATGAATTAACTCTGGATGCAAGGCGAGTAGTGACCTTTAAACCATCTGGAATTCTCAGAGACAAAATTAACGCTTCGTAAATAGAGCTGAGTGCTTATCGCTTCAGCCTCTCTTACAAAGGCTTCCTCCCTACCCTAAGTGCTCTTTGTGCTTAGGGTAGATTTGTTTAACAAAACTGACAACAGTATAATCATGCACCTTCAATATCGGTCACTTTCTTATGGCAGTATCAGCCAATCATCCCTCTGGAGCCTCCATCCCTGGGCAAGCTTCTCCCTTGAGACAGAATTCCATGCATCACTTAAAAGACTCGGAATAATATCTCCACCAATTGTAATGGAGTCAAATACCACAAGCTATACAATTATTTCCGGGCATAGAAGAATAGAATTCGCTCGCACTTATTTACAGCAAAACACTATTGACTGCAGGGTCATCAAAAAGGACATCGACGCCCATCTTCTATTCGATATCATCCTTGAAGACTTAGCAAGTCCGACCGCCCTGAGTTTAGCTGAAAAATCGAGGTTTTTGTCAATAGCATCAGGATTTTTTGAAACGACACAACTGGCACCACTCTTTTTCAAGAAGTTAGGAATAAATCGAAAACAGTCGTTTTTGAAGGATCTCTTTCACCTATTAGATCAGGATGATAGTTTTATTGAACAAGCACACAACGGTTTAATCGAAGAACAAATGCTTTCAGAACTGCTCCGCTTAAAAGAGAAAGATAGATCCGCACTGATAACGCTCTTTTCTGCGCTTAACCTTGGGGCAGGCAAACAGAAGAAGACAGTCAACCTCCTTCGAGATGCGGCATACAAGGAAGGTGCGTCTATTAAAGATTACATAGAAGGCAAAGAAGTGCGAGCAATAACCGAGGACGAGACACTTAATGTGCCCCAAAAGATTCAGCATCTGGATCGATATCTTCAACAAAAGATATCCCCCCAGTCCCTTAATGCTGAAAATGAGTTTGCAGACCAAGTGAAAGCACTCAAACTTGAAAAAAACCAAACAATTAGTCACTCCCCTGCATTCGAAAAAAACACAGTGATCCTGTCTACCGAATTTGAATCATTGGAAGAATGTAGTATTTTTTTGCAAAAGCCGAACTGATCAAAGGTTAGGGTCAGCCCTGATAGCAGATCTTTCCACTAACAAGCATATCATCACCTAGTTTTTGATATTTTGGTGTCGCTATCCTTGGGGCCGCGCCACTTGAGGCCACATCCACTCCACTTACAAGACTTTGGCCTGAATCTCCTGCAAAAACAGGTGCATGAAAAAGATATGCAAAATCGTAGTATTGTTCTTTTAACAGAGAACCATGCAACGTCGCGCCTCCCTCAACGAGTACCGAACAAATTCCTTGTTCCGCAATAACTGAAAGTACTTTCTCTAAATCTAGTCCTTCACTTGATTGGTCTGTGGAAAAAACTCGAATCCCAATATCTTCAAATGAACGTTTCTTATTCTCGTCAACACCATTCGAACAGATCACAATTGTGGCCGCCTCTGATTCCTGAGTGTATACCTTTGAAGAGAGTGAAGTGGACAGATGGGTATCGAGGATTACCCGAACCGGGTCCCTATATTTGTCACCATCCAACCGGGTTGTAAGCGAAGGGTCGTCCGCAATAATTGTCCTCGAACCTACCATTATGGCGTCAAACCTATCTCTTAGTTCATGCACCATCCTAGCTGATTTATCCCCGGTAATCCTTCCGGAAACTCCACTTTGGTAATTGATTCTGCCATCAAGGCTGACCCCTGCCTTCATCACCATATACGGTATGGATTGCTGAATATATTTTATAAAAGGCAAATTGAGAGCCACACATTCTTCCTCAAGCACTCCAGTGACAACTTCTATACCTTTGCTCTGCAAATAAGCTATTCCTCTACCGTTTACCAATGGGTTTGGATCTGTCATTCCAATAACGACCCGCCCAATACCTACTCCTGCTATTGCTTCGCAGCAAGGTGGTGTTTTACCAGTATGACTGCAGGGTTCAAGTGTCACATAAATCGTCGAATCTTTGAGTGAGCAAGTAGCATTGTTAATCGCATGTATTTCGGCATGTGGAGTACCAGCTTTTTTATGGTAACCTTTAGCTACAACCTCAGAATCTTTTACTATTACAGCTCCTACTGCGGGGTTAGGAGACGTTCGTCCAACGCCTTTTTGCGCCTCTCGTACAGCAAGCATCATGTAAAATTCATCTGTCATTAAAATTCACCGTCAGTTCTCGAATCCAGCAAGGTCTTTAATTCATCCATAAATTCGTTTACATCTTTAAACTGCCTATACACTGAGGCAAACCGCACATAGGCGACTTCATCGAGATGTGGTAAACCCTCCATGACCCATTTTCCAACTACCTTTGAGGGGATTTCTTTGGCACCATAATCTTGAAGTTTGCGTTCGATTTCGTCTGTAAACTCATCAATCATATCCCGACTCACTGACCTTTTTTCACAGGCTTTTTCCAGGCCTACAATGAGTTTACGTCTATCCCATGACTCTCGTCGCCCATCCTTTTTAACAAGTACCGGTAACATAACTTCTAAGCGCTCATATGTGGTAAACCTTTGAGAACATTTAAGACATTCCCTTCTCCGTCTGGTGATAGTAGCGTCTTTATTCAGTCGAGAATCAATCACCTTATTATCAAGATGTTCGCAGTAGGGGCACTTCATAAAAAATCTCCTTGATCAATATTCTGATCATAAAAACGATTAAAAAAGACAACTCACAAATTGAATAAACGTATAATACTAAAGTCTACTATCTAGATTTTGCAAATGATGAGTCTCTACATTGATTTTTATGAATTCAACATGTCGTTTTGCAGTGATAAATCATTTTTCTGTACGTTGTGTAAGCAAGATTGAAGTACTAAATAAAAAAGCCAGCCTTGCATATGCAAAACTGGCTTTCAATCTATCTATCTCGTTTTAAAACTATCAACTGAATTTTTCGATTCTCGTCAAATGTCGTCCACCAGCAAAAGAGGTCTCAAGCCAGACCCTGACAATATTTAATGCTTTATCATCATCGAGCACCCGAGCTCCCAAGCAAAGGATGTTCGCATTATTATGCTCACGGCTAAGAGCTGCAGTATTTTCATCAAAACAATTAGCGGCACGAATATTATGGTGACGGTTTGCAGCAATAGACATACCGATACCTGTTCCACAAACAAGAATCCCAAACTCAGAGGAACCACTACTAATTTCATCCACCGCTTTTTGTGCATAATCTGGATAATCAACCGATGCAATAGAATCGCATCCAACATCAATAACTTTATGACCTTGGGATTTGAGCCAGCTTCCAATGAGTCCTTTTAGGGCATAACCACCGTGATCGGCACCAATAACAATATTCAAATCAATCTCCTTGTACCCTTAATCTCAAATCTTTTTCATAGCAATAACAGCATTTGTACCGCCAAAACCAAAGGAATTGGAAATGGCTACATCCACATTCATCTGCCTTGCTTCATTAGGTACATAGTCAAGATCACATTCAGGACTCGGTTCGTGGTGATTGATTGTTGGCGGAGCCACATTTCCATGAATACTCAGAGCGGTAAAGATAGCCTCAATTCCACCAGCAGCACCGAGCATATGACCAGTCATTGACTTTGTGGAACTCACGGCGAGCTTTTTTGCATGTTCACCAAAGACGGTTTTAAGACCATGGGTTTCGCATTTATCGTTTAACGGTGTTGACGTTCCATGGGCGTTAACATAATCAATATCTTCTGGATTGAGGTTCGCATCTTTCAAGGCCATTTTCATAGCTCTTACCGCCCCTGCTCCATCTTCGGGAGGTGCTGCAATATGGTAGGCGTCACTGCTCAAACCATATCCGCAGACTTCAGCATATATTCTCGCTCCCCGTGCCTTGGCATGTTCGTATTCTTCTAGAATGAGCATACCTGAGCCTTCAGACATAACAAAACCATCACGATCCTTCTCAAAAGGTCTCGAAGCCTCTGATGGATTGTCATTTCTTGTGGAAAGAGCTTTCATAGAGGAAAAACCGGCGATACCCAGACCACAAACGACAGCCTCAGTTCCACCGCTTACAATCATATCACACATGCCATATTTAATATGTCTGTACCCTTCACCTACCGCATGAGTACCAGCGGCACATGCCGTAGTAAGACACAGATTGGGACCGGTACTGTTTATATCCATGGAAATATGGCCAGAAGGCATATTCGGTATAACCATAGGAATGAAAAACGGCGTGACCCTCTTGGGCCCACGTTCCATAGAAACCTGATGGTATTTTTCAATCGTGGGGAGTCCACCCATTCCACAACCAGTGATAACTCCTACTCTATCCCTGTTTGCTTCAGTTACTTCATAGCCACTATCCTGCATCGCCATGCGGGCAGCGACAATGCCATATTGGACAAAGAGATCAAGGTGTTTAGCAGCTTTTTTCTCGAAGAACTCTTCCGCATGAAAGTCCTTGACCTCTGCAGCAATTTTCACAGCGTAATCACTCGTGTCGAAGCGAGTAATAAGACCAACACCACTCACACCGGAACAGATATTATTCCAACATTTATCAACCCCAGTGCCCAGAGGTGTAACTAAACCGACACCTGTAACTACTACCCTTCGCGTCACAATGAAACTCCTTCTATTTTATTGCCACACTTTTTAACGTGGTAAAAATGAAAATTGCTACTGTAGTGCCTTACCCCAGAAAACTTGTGATAAAAAACAAGAAACCTGAGAGTTCTTTTAACATCAAAAACTTGAAATTAGAACCAAGGCACTTATCCTGGCTTATTTCCCGTTTACCGGGATTAATCCAATACTGAGATTACTTCTGCTTATTTACGTAATCAATGGCATCCTGAACAGTACCGATACCTTCGGCATCTTCATCTGGAATCTCGATATCAAAACCTTCTTCCATTGCCATGATCAACTCAACGAGATCGAGAGAATCTGCACCAAGATCATCTACAAAAGATGCCTTAGGTACAACTTTATCCTTTTCAACACTGAGTTGCTCTACAATGATATCGATCATTTCGTTTTCAATAGACATTATGTTCTCCCTTACTAAGATTTGACATGGTTCTATAATATTACCATGCACAATTTTTGTTATTTTTTAAAAAAGGTAATCTGAAATCAGATTACATGTACATACCACCATTAACATGCAAAGTCTGCCCTGTTACGTAGCCACCATCTTCGGAGACAAGATACGCAACAGCACCTGCAATGTCTTCACATCTTCCAAATACACCAAGAGGCACTTCGCTCTTAATCTCTTCCTGAACGTCAACCCCAAGGAGATCTGTCATCTCTGTTTCAATATATCCAGGAGCAACACTGTTGACTGTGATATTTCTTGAGGCATATTCACGGGCCATTGCCTTTGTAAGACCAATAAGACCAGCTTTGGCCGCGGAGTAATTGACTTGACCTGCATTTCCTGCAAAACCAGAAACTGAAGAAATATTTACAATCCGGCCGGATTTCTGTTTCATCATGGACCTGGAAGCCACTTTAGCGCACAGAAAAGCACCCTTAAGATTAGTATCCAAAACGCTATCCCAATCAGATTCTTTCATTCGAGCCATCAGTCCATCACGGGTAATACCTGCATTATTAACAAGTATATCAATAGTCCCGGATTCTTTAATAATGTCTTTGAATGCTGCTGCCACCGCCGTACCATCCGCCACATCAAAACCTATTATCTTTGCCTTACCACCAGCATCTTCAATCAGTTTCAACGTCTCTTCAGCCGCTTCTGGCCGAGATACATAATTGATATAGACAAGAGCACCAACTTTAGCAAGTCGCTGACAAATAGCCCGTCCGATACCACGACTACCACCGGTTACAATAGCAATTTTTCCAGCTAAACTCATTGCTTGCGACGCTCCTCAATTTTAGTAATCAATTTTGGCACAATTTCAAAAATATCACCAACAATACCATAATCAGCAACATCAAAGATTGTAGCATTTTTATCACGGTTGATCGCTATTATGGTCTCAGCTGATTGCATACCAGCGACATGTTGTATAGCTCCGGATATTCCACAGGCGATATACAGCTTTGGAGCAACCGTCTTGCCAGTCTGTCCAACCTGATGCGGATAGGGTATCCAGCCAGCATCAACCACAGCCCGAGAAGCGGAAACATTTGCATCCATAACATCAGCAAGCTGACGAACCAGATCAAATCCCTTAGCACTCTCAAGTCCCCTGCCACCAGAGATCAAAATGTCAGCTTCCTGGATGTTAACATTTGAACCTTCTGACACGACTCTCTCAACAACACGAATACGGCTCTGCAACTGTTCTTCTTTGAGAGCAATCTCTATTATTTCGCCCGTGCGATTCCCATCAAAGATGAGTTCTCTCATAACTTTTGGGCGTACAGTCGCCATTTGAGGCCGTGTGGTTTCACAGACAATTGTGGCCATGATATTTCCACCAAAGGCAGGTCTTGTCTGTAACAGAGCCCCATCAGTTTCTCGAATCTCAAGCTGAGTACAATCTGCAGTAAGTCCGGTATTCAGTTCAGTTGCCACTCCGGGTATAAACGATCGCCCTATGGCTGTTGCACCGGCAAGTACTATTTCGGGCTTGTGTTCTCTAATAAGTGATGTTGTAACCGTGCTAAAAACATCTTCTCTGAAGTCAGTAAACAGCTCGTTGTCACAAACATAGACATTATCGGCACCATGTCCAATCAATCGCCTGGCAGTTTCACCAGTTCCATGACCTAACAGGACAGCGCTGAGCTGAACCCCTCTTTTATCGGCGAGCGTTCGCCCTATGCCTAAAAGCTCCAAAGACACAGGAGCAAGCTCTCCACCCCGGAATTCACAAAAGACCCAGACGCCTTTCCAGCTGGAGAAATCATCCTGCTTTTTCGCTTGCAAAATATCGAGAGTTAGCGCTTCAACTTCACAACTTTCAACACATGCACCACAGAGTGTGCAGCTATCACCTACAACAGCAAGTCCATCAGCAACTTCAATCGCACCAAAAGGGCAACTGCCTTCACAAATACCACAGCCAATGCATAATTCTTTACTAATCTTTAACATATCAGGGTCGTCCGGTATTCTTATAGGTATGGAATAAGCTTGTCCACAAGTTGATCAATCTGTTCGTCAATGGTTCCTTCAAGCACAGCGCGCCCTCCCCTGCCCGGGGGGGGGAATACATCAACTACTTTTGTTGGAGACCCCGGTAAGCCAATACATGCAGGATCCGCACCGATATCGGCTGCCGAAAAGCGGATGATTTCAGCTTTTTTAGCTTTCATCTTACCTTTTAGAGAAGGTACCCGTGGCTCATTGATATCTTTTACCACAGTGACAAGGAGAGGAAAATCGACAGCTACAACATCATAACCATCATCCATCATTCTTTCCATGACAAGCCCTTTAGCTGTCGCCTCGCGGACCTTTTGCACGCATGTAACAAAAGGAATTCCAAGCCGAGTGGCAAGGCCAGGACCTACTTGAGCCGTATCACCATCAATGGCCTGCTTACCGCAAAGAACAAGATCATAATCTCCAATCTTTTTCAATGCATTTTCAAGGGTATAAGAAGTAGCCCAGGTATCCGCACCGGCAAAAGCCCGGTCTGATACAAGTACCACCTTATCAGCACCACAGCTTATAGCAAGCCGCAGCATCTCTTCAGCTTGAGGAGGTCCCATGGTAACAACAACCACTTCACCGCCATGCTGTTCTTTTAATCTAACAGCTTCTTCCAGAGCATATTGATCATAGGGATTCATAATAGACTGAACCCCTTCTCTGGCTAATGTATTTGTCTCAGGGTCAAGACGCACATCTTTTGCGTCCGGCACCTGTTTTATGCAAACAATAATCTTCATCTAAATCTCATTACCGGGTAAAGGATAGGACGACTTCCTAGCCCTTTGAATATTCTTTGTTCAGTTCCTGGCCGATGACATTACGCTGAATCTGATTCGTGCCTTCATAAATCTGAAGGATTTTTGCGTCTCTCATCATCTTCTCAACGGGGTACTCACACATGTATCCATAGCCACCCATAACCTGAACAGCATCTGTGCTGACCTTCATCGCCATATCTGTCGCAAAGGTTTTACACATAGCCGAAGCTTTAGACATATCCTTTGGATGTGCCTGAATATGTTTGGCAGAAGAATAGACCAGTGAGCGCGCTGCTTCTACGCCAATGGCCATATCGGCGAGCAGATGTTGAACCGCCTGAAATGCGATGACAGGCTTTCCAAACTGTTTTCTCTGCTTTGCGTATCTAGCCGCCTCATCGAGCGCTCCCTGACCAAGACCTACTCCAAGAGAGGCAATACCCGGTCGGGACAAATCAAGGGTTTTCATAACGGTTATAAAACCAGTACCCTGACGGCCAATGAGTCTATCTTTTGGAATCCGACAATCTTTAAAAATGAGTTCAGTTGTAGAAGAGGAACGAATACCCATCTTCTTTTCCTTGGGCCCACAAGAGAATCCCGGATCGCCTTCTTCAACGACAAACAAGGACGCACCGCGTGCTCCACGACTTCGATCAGTAATGGCAACAACAGAATAAATTTGTGCTTCGCCACCATTGGTGATCCACTGCTTTGTTCCATTGAGAACCCATTCATCCCCGTCAAGGACTGCAGTTGTCTGAATACCAGAGGCATCAGAACCTGCGTTGGCTTCAGTAAGACCAAAGGCTCCAAATTTCTTTCCCGTTGCTACATCCGGAAGATATTTCTGTTTCATCTCCTCGGAACCAGCAATGATAATCGGGTAAATTCCAAGAAAATTTGCCGCAAAAGCAGTACCAACACCTATACAACCACGGCCAAGCTGCTCAACGGCCAGGACGATATCAAAACAACCGCCACCAAAACCACCGTACTCTTCAGGAATAGGAACTCCAAAGAGATCAGCCTTTGCCATATCATTTAATATATCCCGTGGAAACTCGTGTTTTTCATCGAGTTCAGCCCGGTTGGGTATTATACGTTCATCAGTGATTTGTCGAGCGATGTCGACGATCATCTGTTGTTCTTCAGATAAAAAATAATCCATGTTTAAATCTCCTGTCTACCACTTAATCAGGGCTGCTCCCCATGTAAAACCGCCACCAAAGGAACAGAACAAAACCATGTCACCTTTAGTAATCAACCCCTGTTTATTCGCATCATCTAGCGCAATAGGTATTGAAGCTGCAGATGTATTACCATACTTAGAAACGTTTATAAACACCTTATCCTGCGATACTTTTAAGCGATCGACAAGCTTATGCAGTATCCTGATATTTGCCTGGTGCGGGATTACGAGAGATATTTCATCGATACTCACCCCTTTTTCTTCAAGAAGAGTCTTAACCGAATCTTCCATTGCTCTTACAGCATGTTTAAAGACTTCCCGTCCTTCCATACGTATGAAAGCACCACTGTATCCTTCAACTTTCAGCTCAGGATTAGAACTCTCCGGCCCATGCATGTGTAATAGCTCCCACAGGCTCCCGTCTGAGCGCAGATGAGTTCCGACTATACCTCGGTCATCTTCAGTGTAACCAAATACAGCAGCACCAGCACCATCTCCGAAAAGGATACAGGTATTACGGTCCTCCCAATCCAAACGACTGGAAAGCGTTTCGGCTCCGATCACAAGAACTTTCATGTTATGATCGGCCAAAATATATTTATGAGCAAGATCCAGTCCGTACATGAAACCAGAACAGGCCGCATTGAGATCAAAGGCAAATGCATTACTTGCTCCAATCTCGTCTTGTACGAAACAGGCCGTGGAGGGCATCTGCATATGCGAACTAATTGTGCCAACAACAATCAAACCAATTTCATCTGCTGCAACACCAGCCGCTTCCATTGCATTTAACGCGGCTTTTGAAGCGAGCTGATAGGTCTGTTCACCCTTACCACCTATATGCCTGGCCTCAACCCCTGTTCTCGTCCTGATCCATTCGTCACTTGTATCTACAATTGACTCAAGATCAACATTCGTCATTATTCTCTTCGGTAAGCTAGAGCCTGTACCCAGTACAACAATTCCCATTACAACTCCAAATGTTCGACGTTACGCCGCAAGTCCTTCGAGGATATCCTGATTAATGTTGCCTGTGGCCATTTTTTCAGCCTCAAGTACCGCATTTTTAATAGCATGGGCACTGGATTTACCATGACAGACAATACCAATTCCATCTATCCCCAAAAGCGGTGCACCACCATATTCAGCATAATCCACCCGTTTTTTAAAAGACTTAAACGCATTACGGGCAAGAAGGTAGCCAATTTTTGCAAACCATGACTTCATGATTTCATCACGAAGCATCATCATTGCGGCATCCGCCAATCCTTCGCTCACCTTAAGACAGATATTTCCAACAAATCCATCACAGACGATGACATCTACATCACCTTGAAACAAATCTCTCCCTTCGACATTACCAACGAAGTTAAGTGAGCTATTTGCCAAAAGTGGATATGTCTCCTTAACGAGACTATTTCCCTTACCAGTCTCCTCACCAATGGTTAGCAGACCAACCCGCGGTCTATCAAGACCATGGATTTTAGAAAATGCTGACGCCATCACGGCAAACTGAAAGAGGTGCAGTGCTTTACAGTCAACATTTGCCCCAATATCCATAAGAACAACGGGTTTTTTTCGTGTTGGAAATATTGAGGCGATACCAGGCCTTGCAATCCCATGAAGGCGACCAAGTTTACGAATCCCAGCTGCCATAGTAGCGCCTGAATTACCTGCGCTAACAGCAGCATCGGCCTCACCACGACGCACAAGATCGAATGCAACCATTACAGAAGCGTCTTTTTTCTTACGTATGGCATCAACGGGATGTTCATTCATCTCAATAACCTGAGAAGCATGAACTATATTTATTAAATTCGCTGTTTTGGAATCAGGTGCAAGGGTCTCAATATGAGATCGAAGAATATTCTCATCTCCGACAAGACTAACCGTAAGGCCAGTCTCTTGGATGGCGAGCAATGCCCCGGCGATTAATTCCTTCGAGCCATGGTCTCCGCCCATGGCATCCAGGGCTATATGCACAACTCTCTCCTACTCTACTTCAGCATCAAGAGAATAAACCGTTCTTCCCTTGTACGTACCGCAGCTACCGCACAGACGATGTGGTTGCTTTGGTTCTCCACAATTACTACACACGGAGAGACCCGGAGGGGTCAGTGCATCATGCGATCGTCTTTGATGGGTCCGGGAATGGGAATGTCTTCTTTTAGGTACAGCCATTTTATCCTCCAACTTTGGTATGTGTCATACCAGATTTATTGCTACTTATTATTAATCTTGCCTAGAATCGCAAAAGGCGAGTCACTATAATCGGCAGAACAACTACAACTTTCACTGTTTAATTGTGCACCACACCCCTGACAGACGCCTTTACAGCTTTCACTGCATAACAACCGCACAGGGTTTTCAAGATAAGCTTGCTCTCGCAATATCTCATCAATATCTATTTCTGGCTCCAGTAGATACAAGACATTGACATCGTCATCTGCGCACTCGACATCTTGTACATCTGAACGTTCTTCTTTCTGATCTGTTACAAGGTACTCAAAACAGCTCTTAATACTTTCTTCAACATCAACTCCACAACGCCCACACCGGCTTTGTAGATATCCGGCGAACTCTCCCTTGAGCGTGACTGTGGTTGAATCATGCCGACGAACAGAAACCCAGCAGGGTTCTTTCATAATAAAAGCGCCAAGTTCTTCAGGGAACCAAATCACGGACTCAATCTCATATCGCCGCGTTTTTCCAACAATTTCATCAAATGCAATCTTCATCATTACTCTTCTACGACCTGTTACGAGGTCAGTTCATAAAATTAAGGAAAGGAAAAATAATCAATTTTTCTAGAATTGGCTAGAAAAAAAAACTATATCACCTGAAAATCTGAATATAAACATATTTTTCTTTAGAAAAAAGCAGGTTTATTTCCTCGTATTACAACTCTCCTTAAACAGGTTAAAATGTGTAGCTAAAGGATGTGAGCCAATCTCTCAGTACTTGATTGTAGACGCATCGAAACTCTTTCCAAGATCCATCGAAAAAATATATATCCAAAGTCAGGCCGCCCTTCACAAAGCTGATCAAAAGAGTTCCGCGACAGATAGAGAAGAGAAGAATCTTCAACAGCCACAACCGTTGCAGCACGAACCACTCCCCTCAGAAGGCCACCTTCTCCGACGGGAGCACCCTTGTCCAGTAAAGCGACTACCTGTTTTCGTACTCCAAAACCAGTTTGTTTTTGTACAGCGACCCTACCTGAAACGACAAAATAGATACCATCGGCTTCTTTACCAGTCTCAAGAATCGTATCACTCGCTCTACTGTCGACCGAGTCTATTACTTGAAAAAGTCTGCTAATATCTTGATCTTGCATAAACTCTGCAAAAAAACCGTGCAACTCACTTTGATATTTAACCATAACTTTTAACTATTCACCCTCAGCAAAGGCTTGGTTTTTTTCTTCGAGAACTTTAACAAGGCCCTCATACTTATCCTTTCTAAGAATTGACTTAAACTGCTGCTGATAATTTCTCACAAGGCTCACGCCCTCAATATTTATGTCATACACAACCCATTTAGCATCGCCTTTACGCATGATATAATGCACAGGAAGCTCAACACCATTATCTTCTATCATGGTAGTGACCTGGGCCCTGTCACCTTTAATGACCTCTTCTACATATTCAATACCACCACCAGAATAACCTTCAAGTTTGCCGACATACACATTTTCCAGCAGTTTCGTCATAATGGTCGTGAAATTTACCTGCTCAGCTGTGTCAATCTCGCGCCATGTTTTCCCAAGGACACGCCTTGACATCTCTTCAAAATCAAATCCTTTTTTTATTTCATCCATTATTTTAGCACGACGCTCTATCTTTTTATCATCACCTTTAAGGCTATCATCGCCTAGAGTGTCTATAAGGCTAGTCAACGCCGGCTTTAGGTCCTCCGTAGGAGAGTCACTGGCAAAAATTGGTGTGGCAAAAGCTAAGAACAAAATACAAAACAAGTGAGTCGAAAATTTCATAATTTTTATTACCTGTACATGGTTGTTCAAGTTATAGAGACCACCTCTTGGCAGCCGGATTCCCTAATTATTCTGCGCTGCCAAAGGCAAATTTAGAGATAAGAGATTCAATATCAAGAGAGGACTCCGTATCTCTTATAATACCTCCCTCATTAAATAATTCTTCACCACCACCAACACTCAGCTGGATATATTTATCACCAATGATACCTTGGGACTTAACAGACGCCATTGAATCAGTTGGAAGCTGTAAAGTTTTATCTACCTTCAAAGACAAAATGGCGACCTCATTCTCTCCAAGCCTTACTGCAGAGACCTCTCCCACGACAACTCCTGCAACCTGGACAGATGCTCCTTTTTTTACTCCAGCAACATTATCAAACTCCGCTTCTATTATATAGGTCTTAGTATCGGTTAAAAAAGAGACTTCTCCAAGCTGCAGTGCCAAATACACAAAGGCTCCAAAGCCCACAAGCATAAATAAACCAACAAACATCTCTATAGAATTATTTTTCATTTTTCCACCAGTCGACTTTGATATATCTCGCCCATAGTTGTTTTGACAAAATCTTTAATATGTTCTTTCTCTGACCACTGTATCTCTTCGGGACTATCGAAAACATCCATCCTGCCTCTATCTAATATAATAACCTGATCCGCAAGATTGAACACTTTAGGAATATCATGACTCACAATTATTGAGGTAAACCCAAAAGTGGCCTGCGTTTGAGCAAAGAGATGATAAATCTCCTGGGTCATTACCGGGTCAAGCCCTGTTGTCGGCTCATCAAAAAGCATTATTGAAGGATGGAGCTGCATAGCCCTTGCCAACCCCACCCTTTTTCGCATTCCACCACTCAGCTGAGCAGGATATTTTCCACCATGGCCTGTCAGCTCAAATTGAGCAAGACTTGCACTCACCTGCTCATATATTTCGTCTTCACTTTTAGAAGTCCTTTCACGAAGCGGGAGAGCAATATTTTCAAACACAGTCAACGAATCAAAAAGAGCCGCTCCCTGAAACAAAACCCCAAACTGTGTCCTCAAGGTTTCAAGCTTTTTACCTCGAACCTTAGTGATATCATCACCATGAATAATTATCTGACCACCATCAGCATCCATCAGCCGGAGAACAAGCTTTAGCGTCACACTCTTTCCCTGACCACTGCCACCAGCTATAACGGTGGTCTTTCCAGAGGGTATTGTAAAGTTTACGCCATCAAGCACATGCTGCACTGTACCATCACCTTTGACAAAACTTTTTCTTACATCTTTAAATTCTATCGCCACCTGGGTCATTAGAGCAACACCGCAGTTAAAAGATAATCAAAAACAAGCACTGAAATAGAGGAGAGCACAACGGCCTGGGTCGTCACGCGACTCACACTCTCGGCACCAAAACCCGCTCCTCGGATTTGCTGTACAAAATAGCCACGACCACAACATATCCATACAACAAGTACTGCAAATACAAAAGATTTCACTACCCCAAGGTAGATATCATGATTAGTAACACTACTGGTCATCCCCTGAATAAAGCTACCCGGACTTACGCCCATGAGTTTCACCCCAGCAATATAGCCTCCAGCAATACCCACCACATCAAAAATAGCGGTGAGTAGAGGAATTGCGATAAGAGTTGCAAGAAATTTAGGGGTAATGAAGTAACGGAAAGGATCGATAGCCATGCAATCCAGGGCGTCAATCTGCTCAGAAATCCGCATAATTCCAAGTTCAGCACACATAGCAGAACCAGCGCGCCCGGCCACCATCAAGGCTGTAAGAACAGGACCAAGTTCCATAATCAGGGTAAGAGATACTGCTGACCCCAGCATCCCATCAGCCCCAAATTTACTCAGGGAATAGTAGCCCTGGAGTCCGAGCACCATTCCGGTAGAAAGAGCTGTGAAAAATATAACGGTAAGGGACCCCACTCCGATAAAATGTATCTGGCGAAGAAACTCCCGAAACCTGAAAGGACGCCTAAAAACCCCACGCAGAGCCTTTATCAAAAATAGAGCCATACGCCCAAGATCGGTCAGCACATAAAGACCTGTATCTCCAAGCCGGGCAAGAAAATTGCTGTTCATGATTTTTTTTACACGTTGTGGTTAAATTATCCCTGCAATAATGTGCAAAAACATATGCGATTTGCAAAACATATTTTTGTCTGTTGGGCTGCAACGATAAAAGCTGTCAGCCTGGAAGTCAACAACAGGAATTAATTTACCTAAATGATACATTTTTGAATACCTTACAGATTATTTTCGATTTTTTAAAAAAGAACCTGATCTTTATCAACGTACTTATACCCTTCAGGTAAGCGATAGACTCCGCGGGGGTACTAAACTGAGTCCCGGCCTTCTTCTTGTTTACCGGAGTTACGATAGCCAATGATACTGCTTTGAGGTTCAACTCTTTCTAGGATCAGAGGCCTCCCGTAAAGCCTCACCTATAAAGATAAGTAGAACCAGCATCACTACAAGCGTTGCAAATGCAGAAACAGATAACCACCACGCCTCAATATTACCCTTTCCCTGGGCGAGTAATTCACCAAGGGAGGGGGTGGAGGGTGGAACACCGAGCCCTAGAAAATCAAGACTTGTGAGTGCAAGGATTGCAGCTGAAACCCTAAAGGGGAGAAAAGTGATCACCGGTGTAAGACTGTTGGGTAACAAGTGGCGCACCATAATCCTACGATTACTCACACCGAGTGCACGAGCAGCTTTTACATATTCAAGATTACGACCTCTCAAAAATTCAGCTCGTACATAGTCAGATAACCCCATCCAGCTAAAAAGTGAGAGTAGAATAAGAAGAAGCAACAGACTCGGCTTAAAAATTGAGGTGAAAATGATAAGAAGATATAACTCTGGGACAGCTCCCCACACCTCAATAAAACGTTGGGCATAGAGATCAAACTTCCCACCCAAGTACCCCTGTAAAGCTCCAAATACAACACCAACAAGTGTCCCTATAACGGTAAGGCTCAGCCCAAAAACAACACTCAATCGAAAGCCGTAAATAATCCTGGCCAGAACGTCTCTTCCACGGTCATCAGTGCCAAGAAGATTTTTCCTCGATGGTGGCGAGGGTACAGGCCCATGAACATATTGATTAATTGTGTTGTAGCTATATGGATTTGGAGGAAAAATCAGAAAGTTACTTCCCTTGGACAGTATTCGTCTCATAAAGGGATCGAGATAATCTGCTTCTGTCTCAAACTCCCCTCCAAAAGCAGTCTCAGGATAAGACTTCAATACTGGAAAGTAATAACTGCCCTCATACCTGACTATGACAGGCCGGTCGTTACTTACAAATTCAGCAAGCAGACTGATACCAAAAAATGACACGAACAAAATAAGGCTGATATAACCACGACGATGTCGCTTAAATCTTTGCCACACCAGAGACGGCTGACTCCTCGCAGTACGCTCTCCACCTAACCCGTTCATCTAACGAGTGGCTCCGTCAAAACTTATCCGTGGATCAGCCACTGCATAGCTAAGATCAGAAAGAAGACGAGCCACCAGCCCAATTACGGTGAAAAAATAAAGAGTACCCAAGACCACAGGATAATCTCGATTCATAACAGATTCATAGGCCAAAAGTCCCATGCCATCGAGGGAAAAGATTGTCTCAATGAGTAAGCTACCGGTGAAAAACGACGCCAGGAAATACCCAGGGAATCCTGTGATAATTGGAATAATTGCATTTCTAAACACATGTTTGTAAAGGACCCTGCCTTCCGACAGTCCTTTGGCCCTGGCGGTAAGGACATACTGTTTTCCAATTTCTTCGAGAAATGAATTCTTGGTAAGCATAGTCATTACGGCCAGACTCCCTACTGCAGTTGCCGTAATCGGCAGTACCATGTGCCAGAGATAGTCCAATACTTTCATGATTACTGTAAGCTCGGACCAGTCATCTGAAACAAGTCCCCTTAATGGAAACAGAGACCAGAAACTACCACCGCCAAAAAGAACAATCATAAGAATCCCAAGGACAAAGCCAGGTATCGCATAACCCACAAGAATAATAGTAGAACTTACCACATCAAACCGAGAACCATCAAGTACCGCTTTCTTAATACCAAGAGGCACGCAAACACCATAGACGATGAGAAAACCCCACAAACCAAGAGACATTGAGACAGGAAGCTTTGCGATAACCAGATCAACAACCTTCTGATGGGAATAATAAGAGACACCAAAATCAAAAACAATATAACGACGCATCATGGATAGGAACCTGGCGACAGGTGGTTCATCAAAGCCATAGAGCGTTTTCAACTGCTCCACCCTTTCGCTCGTGAGCCCACTGTTTCCTCGATACATTGAGTTTGCCGAAAATACCTCGCCCCTTGACGAACCTACACCCTCCAGTTCCGCCACGAGTTTTTCAACAGGCCCCCCAGGCACGAACTGGGCTACGGTAAACGTAACCAACATTACCCCTATCAGGGTCGGAACCATTAATAAAATTCTTTTTATAACATATATAAACATACTATTCTCACACCAGCTAAAGCATCAAAGCACATATTGATCGTACAATCCCTACTATAGCAAATAAACCGTTTAATAAAATAATATTTCTTGTCTTTTTTCGCTCTTTATGTCTTTTTACAGTCGTAACGATTATACTGATTTCATCGATCATGTGTATATGCACTGCTTATTTTCACTAAAAAATCAGCGCAGTCCATTTCTCTTGTTTTAACCAATGATCGCAAATAAAACACAAACGTAATTAACCAATAGATATTTTCGCAGACCAACAGGCCATAGGCATGGAAGAACTGAACACACTGATACAAAACGAAACGGACCTCAACCTGCTCGTTCAAAAAGCAAGACAAACAGACGCAGTTGCCCTGGACACCGAGTTTGTCTGGGAAAGAACATATTACCCGCAACTTGGTCTCATCCAGTTGGCTCTATCAGATGAAGAGTGTTATCTGATAGACCCCATAGCCATAAAGGACCTCTCTGCCCTAGGAAAGCTGCTGTCTGACAGGGGAGTAGTCAAGATCCTTCATGATGCACCACAGGATCTTTCAATACTCCAGAAGGCCACAGGCGCTATCCCACAGAATATTTTTGACACGAGACTGGCCGCTGGATTTTCGAACTTACCCGCCACCCTATCCCTTGCCAATCTGATCAAAGAACTACTCGACATCGATCTTGCCAAAAATGAAACTCGAACTAACTGGGTCAGGCGTCCACTAACAGATGCTCAGGTTGATTATGCTCTAGACGATGTCAGGTATTTAAGAGCCGTTCGAGTACTTCTGCTCACAAGAATAATTGGCCCAAAAATCAAGTCATGGCTGCAGGAAGAACTCAACCTTCTCAACAATCCAGCCAACTACAACGGTATTAATGGTAATGGACGTTACCGTAAAATTAGAGGCAGTAACAGTTTAGGCCGGCAGGGACTCGCAATATTAAAAAACCTCTCGATCTGGCGGGATGGCATGGCCAAAAAACGTGATCAGCCACGTGGGCACATAATCAAAGATACAGACCTCATTGATATTGCGAAACTACGACCAAAACAGATCGAAGAGTTGACGAGTAAAACGTCTCTTTCAGATAAGGCTGTATCACGATACGGCAAGAACATCACTGCTATCGTTTCAGCAACCATGGACCAGGACCCATCTCTCTACCCAGAACAAAAAACACCTACACGACTCAACAATCGAGAAAAGCAAACCCTTGAAGACCTCAATGGACTCATAACCCTTAAATGTGATCTCCTGGGTATAGCACCAAGTCTTATTGGAAATGCATCTGAGCTCAAACAACTGACCAAGAGTCTTAGAACCAACACACCAGAAGATATTGAACAACTTCGCCAAACTTCAGGATGGAGACAAAGCTTTCTTGAGGATTTTTTCAGACTAAACCGCGAACAATAAAACAAACACCAGGCCCGGTTAACGGGAAATAAGCCAGGTTAAGTGCCCCGAAGGTCTCTCTGTGATCGCTATCTATTGATTATATTAACGACTTAATTAAAAAGGCTCTTTAGCTTTCTTGTTTTTATGACAGGTCTTCTGGAGTAAGACACTAACCCGAATTTCTCATGACTTTTTGATTTAAAACTCAATTGTTTGTTTTTATAGTTTTAAAATGACGTCCTTAATTAACAGGGTGTTTTTCGTTTCAAATCAAAAAGTTCACCCTTCGGGCCAACAGATTTATCCGCAGATGCTTCGTTACCGAGCATTTGCAGGTAGCGAAGACTCCGGTAGATTATTACAGCTTCATGCCCGGTGTCTCGACCTGCGAAAAACTTTGTTGGTGAGAAATCCGGGCTAACCAAAGTAGCGTAAGCGTACATCTGCTGTGGAGGCACTATGAAAACAGGATTGAAGATATTTTTTTTAGCAATTACAGCTATTGCACTCACAACTGTTCCGTACACTAACTGTTTTGCAGAAGAAGGTTATGCGGGCTGGGAAAAAGACTCTACCTACAACAAGCTCTACAACAACAAAGAGCGAGACTCCCTAAAAGGTGAACTACTTAAGTTCACAAAGATTACTCCTCTACAGGGGATGACACCTGGTACAGCTCTCATCCTGCAAGAAGGTGACGAAAAAATAATCGTACACCTCTGTCCATGGGATTACGCTGCCCCGGAACAGACTGGACTACGAAAGGGAGTAAAGACGAAACTCAAAGGAGCCTGGGCCGTAATTGACGATAAAGATATCTTCATGGCCTCAAAAGTAAAGCAAGGTGAAGATTTTGAATTCAAAGTACGGTTAACAAAAGACGGCACCCCTTTCTGGACCATGTCCCCTGAAGAGCTTGCCCTCGAACAAAGCAAAAAATAGATTTTTTTGGGGTCCCAATTATTGCCCGTCGACCTGTTTCTGTTGTTTCAGAGAAACAGGGGCGGCCGGCACTTACTCACATACTTCTGGGTTTTCCGCACACAGTATCCGAAGATTTCGCCTTGCTATTTCATTACCATTTGCCGCTGCCTTGGTCCACCAGTAATGTGCCCGCCCCATATCTGGATCGACTCCAACACCTTTAACAAAACAAAATCCCAACCTGCTCTGCGCCAGGACAAAACCCTGTTCAGCTGCTTTCTTCCACCAACTAAACGCTTTTTCTTCATCCCGCTGGACTCCAACACCCTTAAAAAACATGCGTCCTATATTGTACTGGCCTGCCGGATCACCATTTTCTGCAGACCGCTCGTACCAGTGTGCGGCCTTCACGCTATCTTGTTCAACACCTATACCCTTACTATATTTCCAGGCAATATTATTCTGGGCCAGCAGATAATCCTGTTCTGCTGCCCTCAAGAACCACTCCGCAGCGCGCTCTTCAGAGGCACTTATCCCATCACCTTTAGCGTGCATCATCGCTAGATTGTATTGAGCGCTGGCGACTCCTTTACCTGCAGCTTCAGAGGTCCAATAAAAAGCTTTTTCATTATTCTTTTCAACACCTTCTCCCAGATAATACATATTGGAAACCTTAACCACAGCTGCAAGATCCCCTCCCCGGGCAGCCTTTAAAAACCATTCAAAGGCAACTCTTTTATCTGCTGCAGTCCCATAGCCCCGGTAATACATCCAAGCCAGATCTTTTTGGGCTTCGGCATCACCATCTGAGGCCAATTTTTTCCGCCACATGAGCGCTTTTTCAAGATTTTTTTCAACGCCGACACCTGAGGTGTACATATCTGCCAGTTGTAATTTTGCACCATCTGAACCATTTTCCGCTGCTCGCAAAAACCACTCATAGGCAAGGGACTTATCTACCGGGATACCTTCCCCATAAAACAATGAGCGACCATACTGATACTGAGCTTCTCCATCACCCTTTTTGGCGAGTAGCTCAAGCCAATACACCGCTTTTTCGGGACTTTTCTGAATGCCAACACCATCAAGATACATATTGATGATCTGTTTCTGTGCCACAGCATCATCCTGCCTTGCTGCCTGCAAAAACCAGCGATACGCCTGGTGTTTATCGCGATCACCCTCTAGGTAGTAGTGCCCAAGCTCAACCATGGTAGACAGGCTACCTGAATCAGCTTTTGCCTTGAGTTCCTCAAGAGACTCAGCCACAGAGTTCTGGGCAAAAACTAAAAAAAACGCCAGCAAACAGCAAAGCAGATAACCTGTAAACGTATCGAAATACTTTTCTCCATCAATTGACATCGAATTCCACCATCCATCACAACCACAGAACAACACAACCTAAATCTTACATACACAAAGCACAGAAAATATAATTTATAGATGCAAAACAATACGTTGCACTCATAACAATGATATTAGAAACTCATTTTTGCATGGGTATAATTTTTCTGTTATTTGCGACCCTTCGGGAATGACAATTCCACCGTATCTGCATTATTATTGAAGCTTTAAACTATCTATACGTCTTCAGCTTCGCTGCCTCGCATTTCCGGCGAACTGGTCAATTACAAAACTTAGGTACAAGGTAATTTTATATAAGGGTACTTGTCAGTCGGCAGTCCTGGGAAGCTGGTCAAGATACCATTTCATTGGATCAATAAGTTCAAAGCCCTCATCTAATAGCTTTTTCTTTACATTAATAACATTATTGGTCAGAAGATAAGGGAAAATAGCCCTCTTGTCATCACCCCAGGCCTTAGTTACCAGCACACTACCAAGGGAAATATTTTCTTCACTTACGATATCGACAACCTTCTTCATCTGCCCATGCTGTTCTTTGACAACTATGCACAACAAGGTTCCGGGTTCATCAATATTCAGTACGCTCACAAATGCTTTTAGCAGATCCCTGGTTGACAAAAGACCTTTAAGATAGCCATCTTCATCGACTACGGGAACGGCACCCACTTTCTTTTTTTGCATCACCAGAAGAGTATCCTGCAAGGTGTAATAGGGAAAGATAGTCAATGGTTTTACAGTCATAATATCAGACACAGGATACCCCCCAATCTTCCCTAGAGTGATCTCATAATCAGGCTTTTTAAGAAGAGTAGATGGCATTGCATCACGCATATCTCTGTCAGACACTATACCGAGGAGCTTACCCTGCTCGTCAACTACGGGCAAATGACGAATATTTTTTTCGCCCATTAATTCTTTCGCCTCAAAAATTGACAATTCAGGCCCTACAGTGATCAAATCAGTAGACATTCTTTCACTTACAAACATAATTCCTCCTGTAATTCTAACTTTTAAACACGTCGCAACTCATATTAGGTATCAAAATGAACGTAACTCACAGAGCATTTTGATATGATTTTCAACAAGTAGAGGAAGCATCTCAAGATTGTAACCACCCTCAAGTACAGAGACCACCTTGCCACCCGTATAGCGGTTTACCAAGTTTAAAATAACCTGGCTGACAAAATCATACCCGTCAGTGGTAAGATTAGTACCTGACATCATGTCATCGATATGGGCGTCAAACCCTGCTGACAATAGGATAAATTCCGGTTCGAATTTTTTAATAGCAGGCACCATATCCTGCATAAGAAGGCGACGATACTCCTCATCACCTCTTCCTGGCAAAACGGGTGAATTCTTAGTAAAACCATCGCCTTCACCTATGCCTTCCTCAAACTCTCTGCCTGTACCGGGATAGGCAAATGACGGATGCTCATGAATCGAATAGTACAAAACGGAAGGATCTTTGTCGAAAATGTGCTGTGTACCATTTCCATGATGCACATCAAAGTCAATAATAGCCACCTTTTCAATCCCGTATTGGCGCTGTAGATACCTCGCTCCAATCGCAACATTATTAAAATAGCAAAAGCCCATGGGCTTATCGACTTCCGCATGATGGCCTGGTGGTCTTATGGCACAAAAAGCGCGATCAACAGTGCCATCCATTACACGGTCTATTGCGCTGAGCACGCCTCCCACAGCCAGATACGCGATATCTGAGGATTCTCGACAAATGGCATTATCAGGATGTTCGAACTCTGTGAGACCATAGATACAGGCCTCATCAAACTTCATAATATAGTGGATTCCATGAACCGCCTCAATCCACCTTTGATTCGCAGCTTCTGCTTCAATTTTTATGAGCTTTTCCAGGGTACCTGTTTCCACCAGATGATTATATATCGCCTTCAAACGTTCCGCTGACTCCGGATGCGCATCACCTGTATCGTGCAACAGATACCTTTCGTCATAAACAAATCCTGTTTTTTTCATAAAAATTCCTTTTTCGGGTTGTTCCCTCTCTCATGCACTTTCAGGAAAACTATTATTCCAAACGTCCCAGCATATTTACGACCACCCGACCTCTCTGTTTTCCACTGAGAATAAAACCTATCTCTACATCCAGATCTTCAAGTAACACCTGACGACTTAACTCTTCTAAGTTTGTAAGCTTCCAGTCACTGGCCAATCTGTTCCAGATCTCTTTTCTGTATTCAATCGGGCAATTTTGTGAATCAATCCCCACAAGAGAAACACCCCTGAGGATAAAGGGGAAAACATTCAAAGGAAGATCGGGGGAAGCGACATTACCGCAACAGGTTATCACCCCAAGTGGCTTGGTGGCTTTAATAGCTGCGGCTAGAATATCACCGCCCACTGTATCAACAACTCCGGCCCAAAGAGTTTTCAAGAGTGGCCGTTCACACCCTTCAGCGGCAGCCTTCCGATCAATTATCTTGGTTGCTCCAATTTTCTTAAGATAATCACCTGCGCCGACTTTTCCACTCACCGCCGTCACCGAGTAACCAAGCATCGACAATATCGCAACGGCAACAGAACCAACACCACCAGAAGCACCTGTTACCAGAATGTCTCCTGCAGCCGCATCAACACGATCAACAATAGCCGCAACTGACATAGCAGCGGTAAACCCGGCAGTTCCGAGAATCATACTCTCTTTGAGTGTAAGATTATCCGGCAAGGCAACCACCCATGAGGCTGGCACCCTTATATAACCACCAAAACCCCCAGGAGTGTTCATACCCAAATCATAGCTGGTAACAATTACCTGGGTCCCCGATGCAATCCCATCAACACTGCTTTCTTCCACAACTCCTGCCGCATCAACCCCAGGAGTGTGAGGGTAATTCTTAGTAACACCCCGATTTCCGGTTGCAGATAGAGCATCCTTATAATTCAGAGAAGAATAATGGACCTTCACCAGCACTTCACCATCACCGAGCCATCCAAGAGACTGCTCTTTAACGCAGCGAGAGAAGGTTCCATCCGCTTCTTCTGTAACAACCATTGCCTGAAAGGTTTTTTCAACCATCAATTTCTCCTGATTAAAGATATAATATATTTCAATACACAATGCAGCAACCCACGTTGGGTGATCACAAGATCAAAATAGGATTACCCAAAAACCACACTATCTCTCTACGCCAAGAGAAACAACCTCTTTTTTCTTGACAAAAATCCGAGACCTAATATATACAAAGAGTAACAATGTTACACAACACTTACCATTAAATGCTTTTTATTTTCATTGTTATTGTTATTTTTTACCTATTTTCAAGAACTAAGACCATAACGACAGAATAATAACGACAATATACACCGTAAAAGAATCACTAGCGACCTGTAACATTATTACCTTTTTACAGTGAGTTAACAACGAAGACTTACTAGGATTGAGTAGAAATAATTGCAGACGATAACGATGTTAGACAACCTAAACGAAGACGTAAAAACTAGACTTGAAATAGCTGTCATGGAGGTTTTTTCTACTTCCGATTTCCATAAAGCAAGCATCAGAGATATTGCTGACAGTGCAGGAGTCAGCTTTACGACCATTTATAAGCATTTCGGCAGCAAGGAACGACTACTCTTTGCTTTTGTTAACATCTGGATGGAACGCCTTACCGATCGAATTGAAGATCATCTCAATGGTATAGAAGACTTAAAAGAAAAACTCAGAAAGGTTTTTTGGCTACATTTGGATTTTTATGAACGACACGAACAACTGGGAAGAATCCTCTTTATAACGCTCCCTATGAAAACGTGGATGGGGGATGAAAGTTTTGATCAGAAAAGAAGAGTTCGTCTCATAATTGATGTTTTAAAGGATGGGCAGAGACAAGGTGTTATTAACCCTGAAATACGAGCCGGATCGTTACTGGATTTTCTACTTGGGTTTATCCAACGCACTTTTTTTATGTGGGTCATTCGAGGAAAACAGGAAAAACTCGCTGATGGAGCGAACGCTCTTTTTGAGATGGTCTGGCAAGGAATCGCAAACCCGGCAATAATTGAATACAAAGAGAGTCCCGTCGAAAACGGAATTCTTTAACACGCTTCAACGAAGAAACAACTCATAACCGCTGCACAACTAAAAAACGATCACGGAGCTCACAATATGTCAGCAGATAAAATGGAATTCCTCCAACAAAAACGAGACAAGATCGCCAAAGGAGGCGGGGAAGCCCGGGTAAAAAAACAACACGCCCAAGGAAAAATGACAGCAAGAGAGCGTCTTGTTCATCTGTTTGACCAGGGCACTTTTATCGAAACAGACGCCTTTATCAAAAATAGATGCAGCCGGTTTGGCATGGACAAACTCGATTTTGAAGGGGAGTCAGTCGTTACTGGTTATGGCCAGGTTGATGGTCGCATTGCCTATGCTTTTTCACAGGACTTCACCATAACCGGAGGAGCTCTCGGAGAGATGCATGCAAGAAAAATTGTCAAAGCAATGGATGCTGCAGCTAAAATCGGAGCTCCAATTGTTGGTATTAATGACTCGGGTGGAGCGCGTATTCAGGAAGCAGTGGATGCCCTTTCCGGGTATGGAGATATTTTTTTCAGAAACTCTATATATTCGGGGGTTATTCCCCAAATATCTGCCATCATGGGACCCTGTGCGGGTGGGGCCGTTTACTCGCCTGCTCTCACGGATTTTATCTTTATGGTGGATAAAACCTCTCAAATGTTTATCACCGGCCCTCAAGTAATAAAGACCGTTACAGGAGAATTGGTGTCGGCCGAGGATCTCGGTGGCGCAATGACACACAACAGTGTCTCAGGTAACGCTCATTTTATCGCGACCGACGAAATGCAGTGCCTGGCGGATATCAGAACCCTGCTCACCTATCTCCCCTCTAACAGTCTTGAGACAGCGCCAAAAACTGAAAGTCAAAACGATATAAACAGGCAGATCGATGAACTCGACGACCTCATACCTGACAACCCTAACAAGCCATATAATATTCTGGATGTCATTACCCCTATTGTAGACCATGGAAAATTCATGGAATACCAACCTTATTTCGCCAAAAACATCGTTACTGGTTTTGCAAAAATTAATGGCAAATCTGTGGGGATTGTCGCCAATCAACCAAACGTTATGGCAGGTTGCCTCGATATGAATGCCGGTGATAAAGCCGCACGGTTTATCAGGACCTGCGATTCTTTTAACATCCCGCTGCTCACCTTTGTAGATGTTCCCGGATTCCTCCCGGGCACCAACCAGGAGTATGGCGGAATTATCAGACATGGTGCAAAAATTCTTTACTCATACAGTGAAGCAACTGTACCAAAGGTAACCGTCATCACAAGAAAAGCGTACGGTGGCGCCTATGTGGCCATGTGCTCAAAATCCCTTGGGGCCGATATGGTCTTTGCCTGGCCTTCTGCCGAAGTTGCAGTAATGGGCTCAGAAGGTGCCGTTAACATTATTTTCAAAAATGACATCGCGAAAGCCGAGAACAAAGCAGAGACCAAAGCTGAAATACTAAGGGAATACGCAGCAGAATTTGCAACACCCTACAAGGCTGCTGAACGAGGTTTTGTGGATGACGTGATTGAGCCACACGCCACTCGTCAACGAATTATTGATGCATTTAACATGCTTGAAGGAAAACGTGAAAAACGCCCTGCTAAAAAGCATGGCAATATTCCACTTTAACAGGAGCCACTCATGACAACTACAGAACTCCTGGCAACTTTCGCAAACCCTGAACTAATGAAAGCTCTCCCTATGGGAGATAAACTTTCAGCAGGGTTAATAACTACAGTACTGGGCATGGGAATAACCTTTTCAGCATTGATCATCCTACTCATCATCATTTCATGGATGAACAGGCTTCTAAACAGGACTCCTGCCGTTGTGGCAGTACCTACCAGCCAGTCTGCAGTTTTGACGCCAGTGAAGGTGACACCACCGGAGACAAACACCCTAGAAAAAGACAATGAACTCGTAGCTGCCATAACCACTGCAATAGCAATGTCCTTAAAAACCTCAACGTCAAATATTGTCATCAGGAACATAGAAAAAATTGAAGATCGTTCACCCCTGTGGAATAGAACAGGCATCTCCGAACAGATGAACAGCAGATTTTAATTACGAAAAATATAGAGGACTACCATGAAAAAATTCAGAGTACTAGTGAACGGCAGCGAATATAATGTAGAAATCGAAGAACTCAGTGAAGGTACCCCAGCACCACGTCCTGCCGCCACCGCACCGACTCCCACTCCAGCAGCGCCCCCTAAGCCAGCAACACCAGCACAGGCCAAACCTGCTGCAACTACCCAGGACGTCCATGGTGGAGCCATTGTAGCCCCAATGCCAGGTACAATTCTGAGTGTTGCCGTTGAAGTCGGAGCAAAAGTCACAAAAGGGCAAACGCTATTGATCCTCGAAGCCATGAAAATGGAGAATGAAATTCAGGCTCCAGCCGATGGTACAGTCCAGGAACTTAATGTCTCACAGGGACTCTCAGTGAATGCAGGCGACACCCTAATCGTCCTGTCTTAATAACCAGGAGACACACCATGCTGGACGCATTAATTGACTTCTTCAAAAGCACAGGTTTTTACGGTCTCACATTTGGTTCCATTACAATGTTGGCCGTCGCCTGCTTGCTGCTCTATCTTGCCATTGTCAAAAAATTTGAGCCTCTCCTCCTCGTTCCTATTGCCTTTGGAGTGCTCCTCACTAACCTTCCTTTCGCAGGTCTTATGACGGAACCTGTGATGGAAATTAAAGAAAATGTAATCCACACCGTACAACCAGGTGGATTACTCTACTATCTCTTCCAGGGAGACCACCTGGGCATCTTCCCGCCCCTCATCTTCATGGGGGTTGGAGCAATGACCGATTTTGGACCTCTTATCGCCAACCCTAAGTCGCTTCTTCTCGGGGCTGCTGCCCAATTTGGTATTTTCATAACATTTATCGGGGCCATCGCATCTGGTCTCTTCACCGCACAAGAAGCCGCCTCAATCGGTATTATCGGTGGAGCAGACGGACCTACAGCAATCTTTTTATCATCAAAACTTGCACCACATCTACTCGGCCCGATAGCAATTGCAGCGTATTCATACATGGCACTGGTACCCATTATCCAGCCTCCTATCATGAAAATGCTCACCACGAAAAAAGAACGGCTTATCCGTATGACCCAGCTACGAAATGTTACCAAAAGGGAGAAGATAATCTTCCCTGTTGTCGTCACAGTGCTGGTCTCTCTCATGGTACCACCGGCGGCGACCCTTATCGGCATGCTTATGCTCGGTAACCTTTTCAGAGAATGTGGAGTGGTTGGTCGTCTTGAAGATACTGCCAAAAATGCCCTCATAAATATCATTACAATTTTTCTTGGGGTCACCGTGGGGGCAACAGCAACTGCAGAACAGTTTTTAAAAATTGAAACCCTTGCTATTCTTGCCTTAGGCGTAACAGCTTTTGCGATTGGTACAGCCTCAGGGGTACTCCTCGCCAAACTGATGAACAAAACACTTAACATGAATATCAATCCACTCATAGGATCGGCAGGGGTATCGGCTGTCCCAATGGCCGCGAGGGTATCTCAAGTTGTTGGACAAAAAGAAGATCCAGGTAATTTTTTACTCATGCATGCCATGGGGCCCAATGTTGCTGGAGTAATTGGTTCCGCTGTGTCTGCAGGGGTCCTGCTTTCACTATTTGGCACTAATTAGTACCTTACAAATTGTTTTCTTGTTTTTTCCAAGAAAACAATTTGTTTAGAAGTTCAATTAAACGAGATGTTAAATGAAAACAGAACAGCTCAATGCGGACATTCATAAACGCCTGGAAGAAGCTGTACTTGAAATATTTTCGAGTTCGGATTTTCACAAGGCATCTATCCGTGATATCGCCAACCGTGCAGGTGTGAGTTTTACCACCATCTACAAACATTATGGCAGCAAAGAACAACTCGTATTTGCCTTTGTAGATATCTGGATGGGAAAGTTGACAGATCGTATCGTTGACCACCTGCACGGCATAGAAAATCTTAAAGAAAAACTTCGTAAAGTTTTCTGGCTCCAACTTGACTATTATGAACGACATGAAGGTCTTGGCAGAATTGTATTTATGACTCTACCCATGAAAACCTGGATGGCCGATGCAACCTTTGACCAGCCCAGAATGATGAGTCTCATGATCGACGTACTGCGCCAGGGGCAAAACGAGAAGATACTTAATCCGCACGTTCGTGCAGGCACACTACTCGACTTCCTTATGGGATTCGTGCAGCGAAGCTTTTTTATGTGGATTTTACGTGGGAAAACAGACTCACTGACTGACCAGGCTAACGTCATGTTTGAAATGGTCTGGCAAGGAATGGTCAATCCTGAAAATAAACTTCAGGACAAGACTGGAACGAACAAATAACCGTGCGAAAAGAAGAACACGCCAATTGGCAACAATTCTGACTTTTTGGAGGAACAACAATGGAAATACTCAAGATTGATCACTTAGGAATCGCAGTAAACAACATGGATGATGGCAAGAAATTCTGGACTGATGTTCTCGGCCTCAAATTTGAGGGATCAGAGACAGTAGAGGCCCAGAAAGTAACAACTGCATTTTTTCCCGTGGGCGACAGTGAAGTTGAACTCCTTGAGTCCACATCACCCGACGGACCTGTAGCAAAATTTATCGAAAAAAAAGGGACAGGATTCCAGCATGTTGCCTTTAGAGTCGCAAACATTGAAGAAGCACTCGCAGAACTTAAAGAAAAAGGCATCCAGCTTATCGACCAGACACCACGAATTGGTGCAGGTGGCGCTAAAATAGCCTTTCTCCACCCAAAAGCTACCGGTGGAGTCCTTGTAGAACTGTGCGAACGATCATAGGCTTTAACTAACAATACCATTACACCTGTGAGGCCGGATTATTCTGGCTCACAAAGGAGCATACGATGTCCCAGCACCCGGATTATAAAAAATGGCAAGAACTCGCCGAAAAACAGATGAAAGGTAAATCCATTGACACCCTCAACTGGAATACACCAGAAGGTATTACCGTCAAGCCTCTGTACACCGCAGAGGATATTGAAGGTCTTGATTCTGTCAACACCCTCCCAGGTATGGACCCATATGTACGTGGACCAATGGCCACAATGTATGCTGGTCGTCCGTGGACTATTCGTCAGTACGCAGGCTTTTCTACTGCCAAAGAGTCTAACGCCTTCTACCACAAGGCTCTTGCTGCTGGACAAAAAGGGCTGTCTGTTGCCTTTGACCTTGCAACCCACCGTGGCTACGACTCGGACCATCCACGTGTAGCTGGAGACATTGGCAAAGCAGGTGTTGCCATTGATTCTGTTGAGGATATGAAGATCCTCTTTGACGGCATTCCTCTTGACAAGATGTCAGTTTCCATGACTATGAACGGAGCTGTTATTCCGATTTTAGCGGGGTATATCGTCGCCGCTGAAGAACAAGGCGTCAGCCATGATCAGCTTTCAGGGACCATTCAAAATGACATACTAAAAGAGTACCTGACAAGAAACACATACATCTATCCGCCCACTCCATCCATGCGGATTATTTCTGACATCATGACCTTTTGTTCTAAGAGCATGCCAAAGTACAACACCATAAGTATTAGTGGCTACCACATGATGGAGGCTGGAGCTAATAGCGTCCTGCAAACAGCATTCACTCTAGCCGATGGCGTTGAGTATGTAAAAGCGGCTCTTAAGAGCGGTATGGATATCGACCAGTTCGCCCCACGTCTCTCCTTCTTTTTCGGCATCGGCATGAACTTTTTTATGGACATTGCCATGCTCCGGGCGGCCAGATTTCTCTGGCACCGATTGATGAGTGAGTACAATCCTAAAAATCCTAAGTCCTCAATGCTCAGAACCCATTGCCAAACCTCAGGCTGGAGTCTGACAGAGCAAGATCCATACAACAATGTTATTCGTACAACCCTTGAGGCCATGACTGCAGTTTTAGGTGGAACCCAATCATTACACACAAACTCTTTCGATGAAGCCATCGGGCTGCCTACCGATTTTTCTGCCAGAATTGCGA
Organism: Desulforhopalus sp.; assembly: GCA_047619065.1. Classification (GTDB taxonomy): domain Bacteria; phylum Desulfobacterota; class Desulfobulbia; order Desulfobulbales; family Desulfocapsaceae; genus Desulforhopalus_A. The sequence goes on along the minus strand of JBLHNA010000006.1, from coordinate 44,754 downwards.
GAAACACCCAAATCATCATCCAGGACGAATCACAAGTATGTAACGTGATAGATCCTCTCGGTGGATCATACTATGTGGAATCACTCACCAAAGAAATTATTGACGAAGCTCAAAAAATTATTGATGAAATTGAATCATTGGGCGGTATGGCTAAAGCTATTGAAAGCGGTATGCCCAAAATGCGTATTGAAGAATCCGCTGCACGCAAACAGGCACGTATCGATCAGGGTAGTGATGTTATTGTTGGTGTAAATAAGTACAAACTCGCCAACGAACAGATCGATTTTGACGTAAGAGAGGTACCTGCAACTGTCAGAGACGAACAGATCGCACGAATTAAGCAGATAAAAGCCAGTCGTGATTCCAAACTCGTTGAAAAAACTCTTGCAGACCTGACAGAGGCCGCTAAAAACGGTGGCAACCTTCTTGAAATGGCGCTTCCTGCAGTAAGAGCAAGAGCGACTATTGGTGAAATTTCAGATGCCATGGAATCAGTTTTTGGCCGTTTCGTTGCAACAACCAGGTGCATATCTGGGGCCTATTCTTCTGAATGTCAAGCCAATCCTGAAGTAATTAATGCTATCAAAGAGAGAACAAATAAATTCTTTGAAGCACAGGGACGCCGTCCACGTCTGCTTGTCACCAAAATGGGACAAGATGGCCATGATCGCGGATTTAAGGTTATTGCCAGTGCATATGCCGATCTCGGATTTGATGTTGATATCAGTCCTATGTTCCAAACACCTGCAGAAGCGGCTAAAATGGCCGTTGAAAACGATGTCCATGTCGTTGGTGCCTCAAGTCTTGCTGCAGGCCATAAGTCTCTTATCCCAGCACTCATTGAGGAACTTAAAATACTCGGTGGTGAAGATATCATTGTTGTAGCCGGTGGTGTTATTCCTCCAGCTGACTACGATTTCCTTTTTGAGGCTGGCGTAGCTGCAGTCTTTGGTCCAGGAACCCCAATTCCTGACTCAGCAGACCGTACTCTTGCCCTTCTTGAGAAAAAATATCTTGGATAACCCTAGCGCTCAAAACAGGTGGACAGTAATCTTACGATTCTGATCACCTGTTGCTATTTTAGTACAGATGAATTACTCACTTCACCGCATAGGTAAGCCGAGAAATGAGCAAATTCGAGGCATGCGAATTATTTTATCACAGGTATATTTTTTGATATTCCGAGGATTAAATTCCTAGCATAACGATGCATTGGGCGAATGAGCAATTCTTCAAGACCTATATTAATCAACCTCCATCAGGTCGTATCACATGGTTAAAACCGCACAAGATTATGTTCTTGGCATCCTCGCAGGAGACAGACTGACGCTTGCCCGAACTATCACTCTCATTGAAAGTACGCTTCCAGTCCACCAGGAGCTCGCCCGTGAAATCATCGACAAAATACTCCCCCACACCGGCAAATCCGTACGAGTTGGCATCACCGGAGTACCAGGCGCAGGAAAAAGTACATACATAGAGAGCTTTGGAACCATGCTCACACAGATGGACCACAAAGTAGCGGTCCTTGCTATTGACCCTAGCAGCACCCGTAGTGGCGGCTCCATCCTAGGCGACAAAACCAGGATGGAAAAACTTGCAGTAAACGACAAGGCGTTTATCAGACCATCACCATCCAGTGGCACCTTAGGTGGTGTGGGCCGCAAAACGAGAGAAACAATGCTCGCCTGTGAGGCAGCAGGTTACGATGTGGTCATTATCGAGACAGTTGGAGTTGGTCAGTCAGAAACCACTGTAGCATCTATGGTGGATTTTTTTCTGGTTCTTATGATCGCCGGAGCGGGTGACGAGCTGCAAGGGATCAAAAAAGGGGTCCTGGAGGTTGCTGATGCCATAGTGATCAACAAAGCGGATGGCGATAATATTAATCGGGCAAAAATGGCTGGGCGGGAGTACGAGACTGCGCTTCATATGCTTATGCCGGCCAGTGCCAACTGGAGCCCGCCAGTACTTACCTGCAGTTCCCTATTTTCCACCGGTATTACAGAAATCTGGGAAATGATCATGAACCACCGGGATACCTTTAGTAAAAGCGGGGAATTTGACTTAAAAAGAAAAGAACAGGCCCTTGAATGGATGAGCTTTCTCTTAGAAGACGGTCTGCGAAACTGGTTCTATATGAACCCTGAAGTAGAAAAACTCCTTCCAGCTCTAAAATCAGAGATAGCCTTGCAAAGAACTTCTCCGACAGCAGCCGCGGACAAGTTGCTCGCACTTTTGAAACAGTAATGGGGCCTAGAGTTATTTTTCACTCTTATACCAACCCGAATACTTGATATAATTGTTAGCTATTCTCTCTATCTCTCCTGAAATAAGTTCACTGCTTATATCTTTGACCTTTTTAGCAGGAACTCCTGCGTAAATCGATCCCCCTTCAACCCTTGTTCCCTGGGTAACAACTGCACCTGCTGCAATAATTGAATTACTCTCCACCACACAATCGTCCATCACAATTGATCCCATACCAATCAAGACGTTATCGTGCACAGTACAGCCATGAACGATGGCATTGTGGCCCACTGAGACATTATTACCGATATTGGTTGGAAACTTTTCATAGGTGCAATGGACAACAGCACCATCCTGAATATTTACCTTATTGCCCATGCGGATATAGTTCACATCACCCCTGAGTACCGCCCCATACCATATTGAGCATTGATCTCCCATAATGACATCACCTACAAGCACACAATTTTCTGCGAAAAAGCAATCATCACCGTAGATGGGAGTGTGTCCATTCAACTCTCTTAATATCATATTATATCCTCTCATACGATTCCATATAAAATACAAGCCCCAAAGATTAAATCAGAGGGGCTTGGCTTACACTCAACTCAGTACTGATATAAGCATGTGAAATAATCAAACCTGCCTATATTTTAGTGGCTTACTTCCCGTTTACCGGGGTTAAATATTTTAGGTGATGGAACAAAGAACAGCACCTTTGGCCACGGTATCACCACTGACAAACGTAATACCTTGGACGGTACCATCACAAGGTGCGGTGAGGCTGTTTTCCATCTTCATCGCCTCTAAAACAACAATGGGATCACCTTTCTTCACCTGATCGCCAGCCTTTTTGGCATAACTCACAATCATTCCGGGCATTGGAGCCAGTAGAAGCGTACCACCACCCACCGGTTCAGGTGTCGGTGCTGCCGCAGCCGCTCTTGCTGGCGCTGCAGCAGGTGCCGCCTGAACAGGCCGCGCTTGTTGCACTGGTGCTATATAAGCCTGCATATCCCCTGTTGGATCAACCTCAACATTGAAATACTCATTGTCCACAAATACATTAAAGGACCTTAGGTTTTCCGTCTTTTCAGGCGTGTCAGGCTTGGCTTCGATAAGCTGGCCAGCTTTGGCTTTTTTAATTATCTCATCTTTTGCTTTCACTTCGGCTAAGGTTATTGCCTTAACCGATGCAGGTGGCTCAGACTTACCATATTTCCACTCAAGAAATTTACGACCGGTAACAGGAAATTGTGCGTAGAGGATGAGATCATCCATATCAACTGCGAGATCTCCAATCTCTGCTTTTGCCTTATCGAGTTCAGGCTCAAGAACCTCTGCCGGACGACATGATATAGGATCCTCTCCCCGAGGGTAGCCCTTCAGTGCTTTTTTCTGTAATTCAGCGTCAATTGGAACCGCGGTCTTACCATACAGACCATAACAGAGATCTTTAACCTGCCCTGTGATCATTTTATATCGCTCATCTGGAGTATCATGAAGAACGTTATTTACCGTCTGAACACCGACAATCTGACTGGTTGGTGTAACCAGTGGAATCTGACCGAGATCCTTACGAACTCTTGGTAATTCCTTGTACACCTCGTCAATCTTATCAAGAGCATCCATATCCCGTAACTGATTGACAAGATTTGAAAGCATACCACCGGGTGTCTGATGTAATAGAACATTAATGTCGATAATGGAGACTTTAGAATCATCTAAGAGATGCTTGTATTTGGGTAGAATTTCCTTCTCGAAGACCTCGTTGATCGCGGCAAGCTTTTTGATATCAAAGCCAGTATCTCGATTGGTGCCCAAAAGAGTCATGACGAGTGGTTCTACAGCTGCGTGAGAGGTCCTGTAGGCATAAGGAGTCATGCAGGTATCTATAATATCAACCCCGGCTTCTATTGCCTTCAAGTGTGTCATTGGCGACATACCCGAGGTGAAATGACTGTGTAGATGAATTGGAACAGAGACAGCTTTTTTAAGCGCCTTGATGAGGGGATAGGCATCATAAGGAGCCAAAAGACCCGCCATATCTTTTATACAGACAGAATCTGCACCCATCGATTCAAGAGATTTGGCCCTATCAACAAAATAATCCAGATTGTACACCTCACCACCAAGACGGGGTTCGGTAAGGGTATAGCAAATACATCCCTGGAAATGTTTACCACTTTTTTTAATCTGCTTGACCACCGTCTCAAAGTTGCGATAGTCATTTAGAGCATCAAAAGTCCTGAAAACATCCATACCATTTTCAGCAGCTCTATCTACAAATGCATATGCAAGGTCATCAGCGTAATTCCTGTAACCGACTAGATTTTGCGCTCGCAGCAGCATTGAGAATGGTGTTTTTTTGATATATCGTTTCAGAGTACGGAGTCTTTCCCATGGGTCTTCATTGAGAAAACGATGCATGGTGTCAAAGGTTGCTCCACCCCAGGTCTCTATTGCCCAGAAACCCACCTCATCCATCATTTCAGCTACCGGGATCATATCTTCTGTCCGTCCACGAGTCGCAAACAGAGACTGATGTCCATCACGTAGTGACAGATCCATGATCTTTACCGGGTTCTCTGCGGCTTTCCTGTCGGCTCCATAGTTTACCGGGGTCATCTTTACTTGATCGCTCATCCTATATTCCCTCCTACCTTCTCAAAATTGAAAGTAAATCAAAAGCGGGTAAATGTACGCAGTTGGATTAGTCTCCGCATAGCCATAATCTCCTGACGCCCACTATGACCCCACATACTTGTCTGTATTCCTGGAGCTCTATGTTCAGAAATTTCCTGTACTTCCTGGGCTGCTTGTTCCTGCTGCAGATAAAGACTCACAGCAGCAAGGGCCGCAGCCATCTTTTTACTTTTCTTTACCATTGACACACCCGTTTATTCGTTATTACCACCAGCGCTGTATACTACGCGCTGTACATTGCGTATTCTGTCTCTTCTCCGAGTATATCGTCAATTTTAGTCTGGACCTCAATACGCTTAGGATCATTCACCCAGCTATTCCAGTCTTCTACAGACCTCCAGCTACTGATAACCATACACTCATCGGTTTTATCAATTCGCCCCAAAGTCTCTCCTGAAATATAACCGTCCTGCTCCAGGGTAAGAGTTCGTAACCGTTTAAGAAGTACGGTCAGTTCCAATATATTTTCTTGCTGTACCTTCCGCTTTATAAAAATCTTCACCGACATGGGAATCTCCTCTTAAAGTGAACAAACAGAACAACGTATTATAAAAACTGATTTATCATACACAAAGGGACTATAAAGGAATATTCCCATGTTTTTTCATTGGATTGGTATCCCGCTTATTATCCAGTAAGCCAAGGGACTTGATGATACGCGCTCTGGTACGGGCTGGTTCAATAATATCATCAATATATCCTCGCTGGGCAGCAACATACGGATTAGCCACAGTATCCTTATACTCCAGCTCTTTTGCTGCAAGAAAAGCTTTGGGATCATCACTCTCTCGTGCTTCACGACCGTAGAGTACACCAACAGCGCCCTTGGCCCCCATTACTGCAATCTCAGCACTCGGCCAGGCGTAATTTATATCACCACGGAGATGCTTAGACGACATAACACAATAGGCGCCACCGTAAGCCTTTCTTGTAATGACAGTGACTTTAGGAATAGTTGCCTCAGCATAGGCGTAAAGAATTTTGGCACCATTTCGGATGACACCACCGTACTCCTGCGCTGTGCCCGGCAGAAATCCGGGAACGTCAACAAAGGTGACAACCGGGATGTTAAAGCAGTCACAAAAACGAACAAACCGTGCTCCTTTAATCGAAGAATCGATATCAAGAACTCCTGAAAGATGCAGCGGCTGGTTGGCAACAATACCAACAGGCACCCCACCATATCTCGCAAATCCCACTATAAGATTTGGAGCAAATGCGGCTTTAACTTCAAAAAAATCACTGTTATCTACAGTTTGAAGGATAACCTCCTTCATGTCGTATGCAGCGTTTGGATTTTCTGGAATGATATCGTTAAGTCGTTGAGAATCTCTCGTTATAGAATCGGTAACCGGAATAACTGGTGGGTTTTCCATATTATTCTGGGGAAGAAAGGAGAGTAACTCACGAATATACGCTATGGCATCAGCGCCAGAAGTCGCGGCATAATCAGACACCCCACTTACGCTGGCGTGCATCGCTGCCCCACCAAGTTCCTCTGTGGTAACATCTTCGTGGGTCACAGATTTAACAACCTTTGGCCCGGTCAGAAACATATAGGACTGGTTTTGCACCATCACCACAAAATCGGTGAGAGCTGGCGAATACACAGCACCGCCTGCACATGGTCCGAACACAGCGGAAATCTGAGGGACGACTCCTGAGGCCATCACATTTCGCTGAAAAATTTCTGAATATCCTGCAAGACTTTCAATACCTTCTTGAATTCTGGCACCACCCGAATCATTTAGACCAATGACAGGTGCACCATTTTTCATGGCGAGATCCATTATCTTGCAAATCTTTTCAGCAAATGTTTCAGAAAGTGAACCACCCAGCACAGTGAAATCCTGTGCAAAAACATATACAATTCTCCCATTAACGGTACCGTGACCTGTCACAACACCGTCTCCAGGATAGACCTGTTTGTCCATGCCAAAATCCCTGCATCTATGGCTTTTAAACATGTCAAATTCCTCGAACGAATTCTTATCGAGGAGCAGGTCTATACGTTCCCTTGCGGTTAAACTTCCTTTAGCATGCTGCTTGTCTATCCGAGCCTGTCCACCGCCAAGGCAAGCCTTGGCTCGTAGTCCCTTAAGATGCTCGAGTTGGTCATTTGTTTTCATTGGGTCTCCTTAAACAAAATTCACAATCTCCTCTTACAAATAGTTCATTGTACAATCAGGAGAACGCCTCCTTACAGAGCCTTCCCAATGAACCAAGATCCTCACATACATAGAGGCCCGCTTCCTGCATCGCCGCAATTTTAGCAGAAGCAGTTCCCTGACCACCACTTACGATGGCTCCGGCATGACCCATTGTTCTTCCAGGAGGTGCTGTAAGGCCTGCAATAAAACCAACAACGGGTTTACTCATGTTTGCTTTGATCCATGCAGATGCTTCTTCTTCAGCACTTCCACCGATCTCGCCTACCATGACAACTGCCTCTGTTGCAGGATCGTCATTAAAAGCGGTCAGACAATCTATAAAACCGGTGCCATTAACGGGATCTCCTCCTATACCTACACATGTGGTCTGACCAAGCCCTACCCCTGTGAGCTGATGAACAACTTCATAGGTTAATGTTCCTGATCTCGAGACCACTCCAACAGGACCACCCGGAGTATGGATTGCCCCCGGCATGATTCCAATCTTACATTCACCCGGGGTGATAATACCTGGGCAGTTCGGTCCAATGAGACGGCACGCTTTGCCGGTAAGATAATTTTTCACCTTCAACATATCCATCACCGGTACACCCTCGGTAATACATACAATGAGTTCGATGCCGGCATCAATAGCCTCAAGTATTGCAGTAGCTGCAAAAGGAGGTGGTACGAGAATCATTGAGGCGTTAGCACCTGTTTGATTTCTTGCGTCCTGGACTGTATTAAACACAGGAACATCATCCATGGCTTGCCCACCTTTACCCGGGGTCACACCTGCCACAACTTTTGTTCCGTACTCAATACATTGGCGAGTATGGAACTGCCCTTCTTTACCCGTGATGCCCTGAACCACGACTCGTGTTTCGGAATTGACTAGAATGCTCATTTTTTTTCCTTACAAGTTATTCTGAATTACTCCATTTAACAGGTAGGCTTTTATGCGCCCAGTAATTCAAGAGTAAATCTATCAGCGTTTTTATCGTGTAATAACAATATTTTTGATAGTACGTTCGTTTTTCCTTTCGAGTTGTGATGAATACAAAATGCCACAAAAGCCCTTATCGTCTTTTAAAATTTTTTAAAAGTCTCTTATTTCTTCAGTTTTTTTGGCTGGTCTGGAGTCACTACACAAAAGGAAACACAGTATCAGGCTACAATCTCCGCTACTTTTTTAGCAGCATCGGCCAGGTCAGTTGCATTTATCAATTTGAGCCCGGATTCACTGAGTATACGACGTCCTTCTTCAACATTTGTGCCTTCCATTCTCACTACAACAGGTACAGACAGTGAGATTTTTTGCGCTGCTTGCACAACTCCTTGTGCAAGGACGTCACAACGTAGAATTCCACCAAATATATTAATAAGGATTCCTTTCACCTTATCGTCGCTCAGGATGAGTCTAAATCCATTTTCGACCATCTCAGCGTTTGCACCGCCTCCTACATCAAGGAAGTTAGCAGGTTCTGCACCAGCCTGCTTGATGATATCCATGGTTGCCATGGCAAGACCTGCACCATTAACCATATTCCCTACGTTACCATCGAGATTAATATAGTTGAGGTTAAACTTAGCGGCTTCCGCCTCAATGGGATCATCTTCATTGGGATCGTGCATTTCAACTACATCAGGATGCCTATATAGAGCATTCGAATCAATATCAACCTTAGCATCCAGTGCGATAATTCTATCATCTTCAGTTATAACTAATGGGTTGATTTCAACCATGGAACAGTCATAATCGACAAAAAGGTTATAGAGTTTTTTCAGAACCGCACCGAACTCTTTCATCACTGGCTTGTCGAGTTCAAGATCAAACATCACCTGAGCCAGGTGGTATCCCTGAATTCCTATAAGTGGACTAATCGGTACTTTAATTATTCTTTCGGGAGTTTTCTCAGCAACCTCTTCAATGTCCATTCCACCGTCCTGGCTGGCGACAATAGTTATAGTTGCGGTCGCTCTATCTGGAATGACAGAAAGGTAGAGTTCTTTTTTTATAGCAACTCCCTGCTCCACCATAACGGTTTTAACGAGCCGCCCTTCTGGTCCGGTCTGTTTAGTGACGAGTGTCATACCAAGAATCGCCTCGGCTGCAGTAGTCACCTCTTCAGCTGTTTTTGCAATCTTTACCCCACCCCCTTTACCGCGACCACCCGCATGAATCTGAGCCTTCACAGCAACAGGATAACCTAACTTAGCAGCGTTTTCTTCAATTCCCTGCACGGTTCTAGCCACCCCGTTTTCAAGGGTAGGAACATTGTACTTTTTAAACAGCTCCTTCGCCTGATATTCATGAATCTTCATAAATAATAGTCCTATGAAAATGGTGCGGAAAAGACAGATTCCGCTCGTTTAATAAAAATGGCAGCTCCCGTTTCAGGAAGCTGCCATGAAAACAGTTACTTCTTCACATATCCCATCTGGGTTAATGTTTGGGTAATTTCTTCTAAGATTGCTGGATCATCAATCGTAGAAGGCATCTTATAATCTTTATTGTTCGCGATAGAACGCATTGTTCCCCGTAGGATTTTACCTGATCTTGTCTTAGGCAGACGTGCAACCTGGCAGGCATCACGGAAACAGGCAATTGGTCCTATGGACTCACGAACCATCTTCACAAGCTCGTCCTTAATCTCATTACCATCACGGGTGACACCAGCTTTAACAACAAAGAAGCCCACAGGTAATTGACCTTTGAGTTGATCATCGGCCCCAAAAACCGCACATTCAGCAACATCTGGATGATTAGAGATAATTTCTTCCATTGCACCCGTTGAAAGCCTGTGACCTGCGATGTTAATAACGTCATCCATACGGCCCATGACGTAAACATAATCATCCTCGTCTATGTAACCGCCATCGCTCGTCTCATAGTATCCTGGAAACTTTTCCATATAGGATTTCAGAAAACGCTCTTCATTCTTCCAAAGTGTCGTGAGGGTACCAGGAGGTAAAGGAAGTTTCACAACAATATTACCCTCAGTGCCCTTGGCAACTTCATCACCAGCATCATCTAAAACCCGAACATCCCAGCCTGGCATAGCCCTGGTTGGAGAACCTTCTTTTACGGGGAGTTCTTCAATACCACGGCAGTTTCCTACAATCGCCCAACCGGTTTCTGTCTGCCACCAATGATCAATAACAGGTACACCAATCAGATCTTCAGCCCAATGCAATGTGTCAGGATCAGTACGTTCACCCGCAAGATACAGACAGTCAAAGCAGGAGGTATCATACTTTTTAAACAGCTCACCTTTAGGATCTTCTTTTTTGATGGCTCTAAAAGCCGTAGGGGCTGTAAATAGTGTTTTCACCTTATGCTCTGAAATAACACGCCAAAATGCACCAGCATCAGGTGTCCCAACGGGTTTACCTTCGTAAAAAACTGAGGTAGAGCCCTGCAGTAAAGGAGCATAGACAATATAGGAGTGACCGACAACCCAACCAACATCAGAGGCAGACCACCAGACATCACCCGGATCAATATTGTACAAATTTTTCATTGTCCAATACAGAGCAACAGCATGGCCACCGTTATCTCTCAGAACACCCTTGGGCATCCCTGTTGTTCCAGAGGTATATAATATATAGAGGGGATCTGTGGCGTCGAGCTCTACACATGGCACCGGATCACTTTTGGCCGCCAACTCTTTCCAGTCAATGTCTCGAGCGTTATTCATCTCAGCCTTTACGATATCCCTCTGAAAAAGAATAACTTTTTCCACTTCATGCGTGGATTGTCCAATGGCACTATCCACCAAAGGTTTATACTCGAGAACTTTCTTTCCTTCGACAGCACCAGACGCTGTAATAAGAACCTTTGGTGCGGCATGATCAATCCTGATCGCCAATTCGTGAGGAGCAAAACCACCAAAAACAACGGAATGCACTGCGCCTAGACGGGCACAGGCAAGCATCGCGACGGCTGCTTCAGGGATCATCGGCATATATATAACCACGGTATCACCCTTCGTGACACCTAAACTTGCAAGACCACCTGCAAATTTTGAGACTTCACCCAGCAACTCTTTGTATGTGATCTTACGAATAGTATTTGTGACAGGACTATCATATATGATAGCAACCTGATCACCTTTTCCATTTTCGACATGACGATCTACTGCATTATAGCAGGTGTTCATTTTACCGCCTACAAACCACTTATAGAAAGGCGGATTGGAATCGTCCAAAACTTTATCAAACGGCTTAAACCAGGTGATATTTTTTGCTGCTTCTCCCCAAAACTTTTCAGGACTTTCTACACTTTGCTTAAAAACCGCATCATACTTGCCCATAACTACTCCTTTTAGGTCTGAATTTTATTCCATCCACCAGTCTCCACTCAATTGTATAACGTACTTGACAATAGACTTCAACATGTAAATTTAACATCGTTACACCTATATTTTAACCGACATCAACACCATTAATTATTTTTACTATATATTTCGGCAGCTTAACCGGCATACAATCGACATAAAAAACCAGCATCAACAAACATAAAAACATGCATTAAAATATTTTGTTACCGTGAGATATACATTTTTTATCACTATAATATTAGTTACTTAAGCACTATTACCACAGCCATAAACCCACTCAAAAGAACATTGTTATCTCTCTACCTCTGGTAAATATAATACTTATGAGTTTTGTCAATTTTTTTTATCTTTCAGTTTTAAATAGTTCCAGGTCCTAAAGAACGTGTACATTTATTTAAACAGCTGTTATTTTGTCCTTATTGATTTTAAGCATCTCTTGCCACCTTACCCACTGCAGGAGGCATAGCTCCACAACAACAAATTCAGCTCAATAGCGTTTTATGGATATTGATAATTCTGTTCCGACTCCATCAAACAGTCGCCAGCGCCCACTATGCATATTGGTCCGCCCAACAACCAAATTTATTCTCACTACTTATGCTATCCCATGAAACCATCTACCAGACCTTCACTTCCAAATGCTGTACCTGCAAAGATATTCATGCCTGTTCTTCTCTCCATGTTTCTTTTTATCGGTACATTTTTTGGCTATATCCTGCCAAAAGTTGAAACCCACCTTATGGACCGGAAACGTGAAATGATCCACGCTCTCAGCGAAAGCGCTATGGGATCAATACGCTACTACGCAAAACTTGTAGAGACACATGACATCAGTAAAACTGAAGCGCAACTTCAGGCGGCCTCACACCTGAAAAGCCTCCGTTATGGACCGGACGGAAAAGACTACTTTTGGATAAATGACACTCACCCGAGAATGATCATGCATCCTTATCGGCCAGACCTCGTTGGAAAAGATGTGACAGACACCAAGGATCCTGCAGGAAAAAAACTTTTCCAAGCCTTTCTTGAAACGGTAAAAACTTCAGGCGGAGGCTATGTCAATTACCACTGGCAATGGCAGGACGACCCAAGCCGAATTTTTTCCAAAATCTCATATGTGCAGGAATATCAACCCTGGCACTGGATTGTTGGAACCGGGGTTTATGTTGAAGATGTGAGGAATCAGATTGCAGCAATCACCGAGAGAATGACTTTTATTTTTCTTGGGATTCTAGCGGTAATTGCCCTTCTTTCCGTGTACGTCATCTGGCAGGGAGCTGCGGGTGAAACCCACCGCAGAGAAATTGAAGAGTCTCTAAAAAAGAGTGAACATAAATACAGACTACTTGCCGAGACAGCCAGGGAAATCATCCTACTATTTAATTCCGATTTCACAATAACTTATGCCAATACCGCCTGGACCAGAATCAGCAACTATACGCAAAAAGAGATGGTAGGTCGATCCGTGCACGACTTCATCAAACCAGGTCAAAGAAATCTTTTTAAAAACAAAATACGCCAGACAACTGACAAACAATCATATGATCAATTTTTCGAAACTGAACTCATATTAAAAAACAAATCAACCATCACTGTTGAAGCATCGTTTGCGGGAATGGAGACCAGTTCTCACGGTACAACCTTCCTCATGACAGCACGGGATATCACCGAAAAAAAGAAGATTGAAACCCAGACCAAAATGCACCAGGAACAGCTGATGCAAACTGACAAAATGGTATCACTTGGTACCTTGGTGTCAGGTGTCGCCCACGAGATAAACAACCCGATCTCTTCTGTTATGCTCAATATCCAGGTATTCGAAAAATTTTGGAGAGCGGTACGTCCTGTCCTCGACAACCACTATGAACTTAACCAGGATCTTGAAATTGGTACCATGAGCTACCCCCAAATCAGGGAACGCATGCCAAAGCTTCTACAATTTTCCGAAGAGGGCGTTGAGCGGGTGAAAAGAATTGTGGGTGATCTCAAAGATTTCTCAGGCCATAAACCTTCTGATTTGCGTGAAACTGTCAACCTCAATGAGGTCGTCGAAAAGGCCATGGGCTTAATTTCAAGTCTTACAAAAAAGGCAACCAACGATCTCCAAATCGAGTATTCCGAAAACCTTCCAACCTTACAAGGAAACAGCCAGAGACTCGGGCAGGTGGTTATCAATCTTATTGTAAATGGCTGTCAGGCTCTAGGCGACAGCAAAAAAGGTCTCCATTTAGCCACTGGCTATCTCGAAGAATCGGAAGAAATTTTCTTTGAAGTGAGAGACTTTGGCACAGGAATGTCTCCAGAAGTGCTAAGCCGAATCAAAGACCCCTTCTACACCACAAAAAGAGATAGTAACGGCACAGGACTTGGCCTCTCTATTTCTGACACCATCGTCAGGAATCATGGGGGATGGCTCGATTTCACATCGAAACTCAACGAAGGAACCACAGCGACCCTACTCTTGCCTCGCTATAGTAATGACGAAATCCAAGGAAGAATGATATGAGCACCTTAAAGAACCCCGATCATCCAATCCTCGTAATTGATGACGAGGAATCCATACTACTATCCATAGACACCACATTACAACTTGCAGGACTCAACAACATCATCACCTGTAGTGATAGTAGGCAGGTTATAGGTATCACCAAGAAAAAACCACCCTGCGTCATCCTCCTTGACCTCAACATGCCCCATGTAGACGGAGAAGCAATCCTGGATCAGATACAGATCCAGCTACCAAACACTCCCGTTATCATAATCACCGGCCGGATTGATGCTGCAACAGCAGTCAACTGTATGAAGTCAGGAGCCTTTGACTACATTGTAAAACCGGTTGATGAAAATCGCCTGGTGGCATCTGTTAAAAAGAGTCTGCTCTACAGCGATTTACACAGAGAGAACCTTGCACTCAAAGAAAGGATAAAAAATCAGGAAAACGAACGACCAGAGGCGTTCAAGAACATCCTCACACAGTCCCCAAAGATGGAATCACTTTTTGGATATGCAGTATCCGTTGCACCAACTTCTCAACCACTACTCATACGAGGAGAAACGGGGACCGGGAAAGAACTCATGGCAAAGGCCGTTCACAACCTAAGCAACAAAAGTGGAGAGTTCGTAGCTGTTAATGTCGCGGGCCTTGACGATAACATGTTTTCCGACACCCTGTTTGGCCATGTAAAGGGCGCGTTCACCGGAGCAGACAGCTACCGACCGGGGCTCATTGAAAAGGCTGCAAGCGGCACACTTTTTTTAGATGAAATTGGTGATCTCAACAGCAATTCGCAGATCAAACTCCTGCGGCTGCTTCAGGAAAAAGAATACCTCCCCATCGGACAGGACCAATACAGCACCAGTAGTGCCAGAATAATTACTTCAACTCACGTTGATCTCTGGCAACTACAGCGCGAAGGGCTATTCCGAGAAGACCTCCACTATAGATTGCGGACCCACAGAATCACTCTGCCGCCTCTACGAGAAAGAAAGGAAGACCTTCTTCTTCTCTGCACCTACTTTGCAAAAACCAGTGCTGTCTCACTTGATAAAAAATGCCCCACCTTTCCAGCAGAAATGATTCCCCTACTATCAACGTACAACTTTCCCGGCAACATCAGGGAATTGCAAGCCATGGTTTTTGATGCCATAGCGCAAAACAGTAACGGCATCTTGCCTCTCACTGCGTTTAAAAATCACATAAACAGAACGAAAAATACTGAAACCGCAGGAGAGAGTATCCCCATAACCTTTGCCGACCCTCTACCCACCTTAAAAGAAGCTACACAACTACTCATACTTGAGGCAATGGAGAGATCCGGCCACAATCAGTCAACTGCAGCCACTATGCTTGGCATATCTCAACAGGCATTGTCCAAAAGACTTAAGAATATGGGTAGCGAATAGGGGTACAACTTTGTTTGTAATTACAATAAAGGTTGTACCTTGGTCAATGCTCGTGCTTCATGCCTTTGCCCCCGTTTCAAAAAATAACCTACAACTTTAGCTGTAGGCCTCTGAACCGACCATTACACTGCTAGCATACTGTAATTATACAGTTTTATAATATTTCGAACTTTGGCACACCCATTGCTTTATTAAAAGTGTAAATTCCCAGTTTTTTACCAACAATCAACCATCGCATTAAGGAGAAAAACATGGCAAACGCACAAGCACCAATGGGAAATCCAGCAGTAGTAGGTCTCGCGGGTTTTGGTCTGACCACTTTACTTCTTCAAATCCATAACTTAGGACTTTGTGGCCTTGGTCCTGTCATCGCCTGTGGTATTATTTTTGGTGGCCTTGCCCAGCTCATGGCTGGTCTACAGGAGTTCAAAGTAGGAAACAACTTTGGCTACAGTGCCTTTGTATCCTATGGTGCATTCTGGATCGCACTCTGTATAATTCTTTTATTCAACAAATATGACATCTATAAGTCCAGCGGAACTGACATCGGCTACTTCCTCGTGGTCTGGACCCTCTACACCGCAATCATGTGGGTTGGTGCAATGCGTATTCATGGCGCAATGGCCTCCACCTTTACCCTGCTCCTTGCCGGATTCATACTGCTTGACCTCGCTCATTTTGGCTACCCCGCAATGACCAAGGTTGCAGCCTATGTACTTATCCTTTGTGCTCTCAATGCATGGTACATGATGGCACACGTGATTTTCATGCAGGTTTTCGGTCGTGACGTCCTTCCAGTGGGCAAACCTTGGATTGATCCTAAGCCGGTTCCTCAAACTGAAGCATTAAAAGCGTAACAAAAAATTGCAAGGAGAAAATAACACAAAAACAATATGTTCTTACTGATATTACCCCTCACACGGAGGACGGAGCCCAGACTCCAAAACTGTAATCTACTGAGGCCCATCCAACCGGCCTGCGTGTGAGTCAATATCAGAGAGCAGATCCCTTTCCGTACATAAACCCCAGTGAAGAAACTCTCCATTTCATCACTGGGGTTTATTTTATCCAGCGCCTTTTCCTCAAGGCCCACTCCTTTTCACCTACTGGCAAAAGAAGTTGTTATTGCCCATCTCCTAATATAAGATAGAGAGATAGTTGAATCTTTATTAGAGATTCTCCAGTACAACATTTCTTCGACAAGGAGCAGAACATGCCAAATACTGAGTACTGGGCGGATACATACCTGGAAAAGTCGGTCACCGCCGAAAAGGCCATCTCTAAAATCCGCTCTGGCCAACGAGTTTTTATTGGTTCCGGCTGTGGAGAACCGCAAATCCTGGTCCAGACACTTGTTGAAAAAACTAACAACTTCAGTGGACTTGAGATTGTCCGCCTCCTTGGCCAGGAAACCGCATCTCTCACTGCCATTGCAGACAGAACTAAAGACACCAACCTCAATATTCGTTCAATATATCTTGGCTCAACCCGACTTGAATCCATAGCCAGACAGCAGCGCTTCATCACACCTATGAACATGTCTGATGTGCCGATGCTTTTCAGCACAAGAAAACTCCCTTTAAATGTAGCCCTTATTCAAGTCTCCCCTCCAGATGATTTTGGTTGGATGAGTCTTGGGATTTCAGTTGACGTCACCATGGCTGCTGCCAGGTCAGCTGACTTCGTGATCGCCCAGGTAAACCCTCTCATGCCGAGGGTTATGGGCCAAAGCTTTATCCATGTAAATGACGTTAATCTCATTGTGGAGCATGAAGAAATTCTCCTCTCCATTCCACCTTCCGTTGTATCTTCACCTGCTGCCTTGGCTATCGGCCATCACATTGCCAAATTAATTGAAGATGGAGCAACCCTTCAAATTGGCCTTGATGCAGCCTCACAGGCTACAGTACAGGCCTTGTCAAATAAAAGTGACCTTGGTGTACACTCACAGTTTCTAACAGATGACATCATGCATCTCTACTCCACCGGAAATATCAACAATAAGAAAAAGGGTCTCAATGAAGGCAAAATGGTTGCATCCATGGCCATCGGAAGCCATAACCTTTACGAATTTCTAAACGACAATCCCGCCATTGACTTTCACCCATCAGATTATGTCAACGACCCATTTATCATCGCTCGCCACAACAAGATGATCTCCATGAACGTGGCCAGCACCATGGACCTCACCGGCCAGGTATCAACGGGTGCTTCAGCTGCCACACGCTTTGCAGGTGTTTCTGGTATCCCTGATTTTGTTCGAGGTGCCAGGCGGTCCAGGGGCGGGAAATCTATTTTAATGCTCTTTTCAACCAGCGAAACAGAAAACGGACGTAAATCAAACATAGTTCCGCAACTCAATGACGATGTTATTGTAGTACCAAGGGGTGACGTCCATTACGTTATTTCTGAATATGGTGCTGTAAATCTCTTTGGAAAAAGTATCCAGGAGAGAACCATCGCCATGATCAGTATTGCCCATCCTGACTTTCGCGACCAGCTCTTTGACGCAGCAAAAGAACGTGGATTTATCGGTTCCGAGCGTAGTTTTGGAGAGGCATCACAGGCCATATATCCTATCAATCTGGAAGAAACACTGGACATAAAAGGAGAAAAAATCCTCATTCGTCCGGCAAAACCAGTGGACGAACGACGCATACAAGAGCATTACTACAGCCTTCCAAAAGAAGACGTGCTCACACGTTTTTTCTGTCAAAAAACAATCTTTGGCCGAACAGAAATGGAAACACGCTCACATGTCGACTACGTGAACGACCTAACCCTTGTAGCAGTGGTTGGTGAATTTGGTTTTGGCAAGGTTGTGGCTGTTGCCGAATGCATGAAACTTCAAGGAACCAACATTGCCGAGGTTGCATTCTCCGTAAGCGAAGACTATCAAGGCAAAAGGCTTGGCTCCTATTTTATTAAAAAACTTGCCGCAGTTGCAAGGGAAAGCGGTATCGCGGGCCTTACTGCCTACACCTTTCCATCAAACAAAGCGATGATAGCACTATTCAAGACCCTGCCCTACAAAGTGAAAACGGTATATGAAGACGGGGATCTGGTGCTGACTTGTCGTTTTAACGAACTGGCCGAGTAAACATCTTAGGCCAACCCAACCCAACCCAACCCACCACCGGAGACCACTCAACGTTGTCTCTGGTGGACCCGCACATACTGCCATTTTAACCTATTTTAGTTACAAACTAATCATCAAGGCACTCCAAATTTCCACAAACACTCAATGTACCATGGCCCTGAACGTCTACCACAACAAGCGCCACCCTCCATTGATAGAGAAAAGTGTATGCAGCAGGTTCCAGATCTTTAGTTTGGCAGCCATCCATTTACGTTGTCAGCTATCGTGATAGTTTTGGTGCAAGGCCTAACCACTCAGATATAAGTGAAATTCCAAAACTAACCCCATCACCAGTCAAGCCTTCACACAAATGTGGAGGGTCATTATCATTAAACCCATTTGGCCTTAAAATCGCACAGCTCAAACTCTTGAACTCATTTTCAAACTTCATGGCAAATTCCCGGCAAAAGGAAACAATATCCTCATCCTGTACCTTTCTCGCTTTACCGATGATACCAATGGACATCAAGAGACCTTCAACAATTCCACACTGTCCACGATATCCACCTGCACCATGCATCCCGATTGCTGCATCCATCACTTGTTGTCTAACTGGGATATCAAAATATTCCGAAACAATATGCAATGCCGTCGAAGCACAATTCAGATCTTTTTCTCCAAAGAAATAACGAACACGGCCTTTTACAAATTTTTCCATAATTCTCTTTATATATCTAAACTTTTGCTAGTAACTTTTTGCAGGGACACGCGGCATTCGCATCAGATATCCAGGGCAAAATTTGTCAGCCACAACACAACGGGGTTGATCAGAGAGGACAACCCTTCATAGCCGGTGATACGGAAGAGCAAAAATAGACCAACAATGAGATATGGACCTATGAGGCAGAGGCTACGCCAGACTTTCCTGGCGCCATCACCTTTACTCCCAAAATACTCCGAAAACACTCCACCAGGGAGAGGAGGGATTGGAATCAAGCTGTAAACAGCCATGGTTATGTTCACCACGACAATTGTTGAAAAAACCTTATCTTCCACATCGTATCTGCTCAAAACCCAGGAAAGACTTGCAGCAACATTGGCCATAAGCAGGTTGGCAAGGGGACCGGAAAGCCTACTTGCAATGAGAGACAGCTTAGGTGATCTTTTAAAATTGGCGGTATTGAATTGTATCTGCTTGGCCCAACCAAAACCGGCGATAAAAAAGCAGAGCGTACCCAGCACACTCATATGTAAAAATACGTTAAAATGGAGGCGATCTGTTGCCCCCGGCTCGGAGTCCCCAAGAAAGGTAGCAGCAAACGCCTGCCCTTCTGCACTGGCAATAATTGCTGTAAACATTGCCACACAAAAAATGGCAATGCCCTCTACCATCGGCTGTGAATAATTAATCAGGTAAGGCAGATAAAATTCTCCGTCCATATGACCTCATTAGTGTCAGAGTTATTGTTTTCTTTAGTCTACTTTATATTTTATTGAGTGGGTAAAAAAAATGGCGGAAACCTTTCGGTTCCCGCCATTTTTTTTAGCAGCTACAGGTGGATGGATTGTCTGTACTGCCGCTCAGTGAGATAATCCGTACTAGCCCACCATTTTTTGGATCTCGTCTACAATTTCTGGATTTGCAAGGGTCATAACGTTCCCCACATCTCCTTTATTGGATATTGCACCAAGTACCCTTCTCATGATCTTGCCTGAACGGGTCTTTGGCATATCGGGCACTATCCACACATTCTTACATTTTGCAATCTTACCGATCTGATAGGTGATAGCATCGGCAATTTTTTGTTTCAGCTCAGGAGTTGCATCAAAACCAGGCTTTAAGGAAACGTACAACTCAGGTTCCATACCTTTAATTTCATGTTTTACCGGCACAACAGCTGCTTCCGCAACCTCTGGTACTGTAAGAGCTACAGATTCAAGCTCTTTTGTCCCCAGACGATGTCCTGATACGTTAATAACATCATCAATCCTGCCAAGAATTCTCACGTAACCATCAGCATCTACAACAGCAGCATCACCTGTTAGATACGGCCAGTCTCTCCAGTCTTTACTGTCCGGATTCTTATTGTACATACCAAAATAGGTATCAACGAAACGCTTCCTGTCTCCCCAGATTGTCTGGAAACATCCCGGCCATGGATTCTTGATACAGATATTACCTGCCTTACCGGCACCTGCAGGAATCTCAACGCCTTCCTCATCAAACACTATTGGATGGATACCAGGAACACCAGGACCTGCACTACCAGGCTTCATAGGCGCAAGACCTGGGACTGTAGAGCAAAGAAATCCACCCGTTTCAGTCTGCCAGTATGTATCTACAATGACAGCCTTACCCTTTCCAACTTCTCTTTCATACCATTTCCACACCTCTGGCTCAATTGGCTCGCCAACAGTGGTCATGTGCTTGAATTGATAGTTGTACTTGGCCGGCTCATCCGGTCCAATCTTTCGGAGTGCACGAATTGCAGTCGGAGCGGTGTGGAATATATTAACATCAAGCTCCTGGGCAATTCTCCAGGATCTACCCGCATCAGGATAGGTTGGAACCCCTTCATAAATAACAGATGAAGCACAGAGTGCCAATGGTCCATAAACGATAAAGGAGTGACCAGTAATCCAGCCGATATCGGCCATACACCAATACACATCTTCTGGATGAATATCCTGAATGTATTTTGACATGGCGGTTACATAAGCAAGATAACCACCTGTGCCATGCTGGGCGCCCTTAGGTTTACCAGTCGTACCACTGGTATACATCAGAAACAGTGGGTCTTCAGACAGCATTTTCTCCGGTTCTACTCTTGCGCCGTAATACTTTTTCAGCTCGTTATTAACGATAATATCACGGCCTTCTTCAAGTTTAGCATCTGCGGACATCTTACCCGGATAACGCTGCCAAATAAGAAGCTTATCAATTTTTTGACCCTCTTTTGCAGCGAGCTCACAGGCTTCATCGTCCACCGCTTTGTGATTCAGCAGTTTACCTGCACGGTAGTAGGCATCCATAGTAATCAAAACTCTACTGTTTGAATCCACAACCCTGTCAGCACATGCACTTGATGAAAATCCACCAAAGACAACGGAGTGAATAACACCAAGACGGGCACAGGCCAGCATTGTGATTGGCAACTCAGCAGACATAGGCATATGAATTGTAACCCTGTCTCCTCGCTTGAGACCTGCAGTATCACGCAAAAGAGCTGCGAACTCATTGACCCTCACATAGAGCTCCTGATAGGTTATATGCTGAACTCTTTCTTCTTCGAGCTCAGGTACAAAGTGAATCGCTGTTTTATTCTTGTTTTTTGCAAGATGCCTGTCAATACAGTTATAACTTGCATTCAACTTTCCGCCTTTGAACCACTTAAAGCATGGAGCATCACTGGTATCCAAAACTTCATCCCAATATTTATCCCAGGTCAGAAGTTCAGCAAACTCTGTATAACAGTCAGGGAAATTTTCAAGACTAAAACGATCAAAGATCTTTTCGTCCGTTAAATTAGCTTGGGCAATAAATGATGGTGAGGGGTGATAATATTCTTCTTCTTTCCAGTGAACAGCAATTTCAGCTTCTGACGTTTCAACGGATTTTTGCTCACTCATATATTTGTCTCCTTAAATTTTGTATACATATGGGGACAATCACGATTCCCCCAAAAAAAACAAAAGAACAACTCAAAACAGTTAATTACTGAGCAGCTGCTGTTTCTCCATCGACCTCAGTAGAATGCATAGGACGCGAAGTCATTTGTGCCAGAATAACACCTGCCACGAGTAACGCGCCTGAGAGATAAAATGCATAATTCAGACTACCGGTTACATCTTGAATGGTACCAGCAAGTCGCGTGACAAATACCCCCAGACCCCAACCAATAAAGATAAGACCGTAGTTCATACCCAGATTTTTGGGTCCGAAGAAATCAGCCGCAAATGAAGGCATAAGAGCCAGTCCACCACCATATTGCCAGTATGCTATACCAACGGCCAAAAACAACAGAGCGACACTTTGAGTGCTTATGATATACGGCAAGGAGAACAGACAAAGTGCTGAAACACCGCAGTTGAGACAGTACGCATTGAGTCGACCAATCTTATCAGAATAAAATCCTGTCCCGACACGACCAAGAGCATTGACAAGACCACCAAATGAGACAAGGATCCAGGCATTAGCTGCAAAAAAGGGCATCCCCTTGGCTGCCGAAACCATAAGACCTTTTGCATTTCCAATGATAAGAAGACCAGATTGGGTGGTTAAAATAAACATGACAAGAAGCGCATAGAATTGCCAGGTTTTGACAACATCGGCTGGCTCCCAGTTTGTGACTGTTGAGCTGGACGTGGCCACTCCTGAACCGGCGAGGGTTGGAGCAACATATCCTTCAGGTGGTGATTTCAGCATCTGACCTGCAATAACAACAACTACCGCAAAAAACGAACCAAGGCCTATAAAGCTTCCTGAAATACCATAATTATTAATGAGGTATTGTCCGAGACCACCGATATACAGTGCAGCACCACCGTAACCACCAACAACGAGACCTGCGATCAAACCACGCTTATGGGGACCAAACCATTTCAGAGCTGCAGGTGTTGGAGCGGCATAGCCGATACCCATACCGATACCACCAATAATACCAAAACCAATTACAATACCCGTGTAGCTTTTCATGAGCCCTGCAATGATACAACCTGCAGCAAGAGTCAACCCACCTATAGTAGCTCCAAATTTAGGGCTGATCCGATCCTGAATACGACCTCCAGGAATCATCATCAGAGCAAACATAATTACGCAAAGAGAGAAAGGTGTAGCGGCCTGCGCATTATTGAGATATGTCCACCCTGCGTTGATACCGGTCATTGTCTGACCGGCCATATCCACATCAACAAGGGCAGATTTCCATATACTCCACGCATACAGGATTCCAAGACATAAATTTATTGCCATACCTGAAAATACAGTAACCCAGGCCTGGCCTGGTACCGATTGATTTTGTTGCGACATCTGTATCTCCTTATTTGAAAGAGTGATAACAAGATTGTCAACCATCCGTGCCTGGGCCTGTCTAGCCAAAGTTCCCTGCAGTTTCATCGTTAAACGGATGACCGAATAAATTCTCAATGAATTGCAAATTCACATTTTACCTACGCACCTCATTCCTCCTTTTTTAGGTTTAAATTCTCGACAGGCTTCACAGCAGTGTTCATCTGACTTCTCCGCAGAAACTTTAAACAAATTCCGTTCGTATCAATTTTATTTATCAATTATTTAAGCAATACTCAAGTATAAAATCAACCCAGGTCTAAAAAAGATCCATCACAATCAGAACATGCTAGCATATCAGCAATGATCACATCATCACATCTTACTGTAATTTCGTTTTTTAACTTTTAATTTCAGTCCATTAAACGATATCCATTCGATACGTTTCTTAAATCTGTATATGGTTTTTCTGTAGAATGAGCGATTCGCTAATTATCAAAAACAACAAAAGGACATGGAGTTAAAAGATCTGAAACAAAAAGAGTATTGGTATAATATATAGACCGGCAGAATTGCCCGTGCAATTAAAGCTACACCGAATTGGTATAATGTGATTTTAATCGATGTCTTGTGTGACGACTTGAGACCAAAAGCATCACGAGCACATCTTGTTATGCACTTTTAAAATGCAGAAACACTGACCTTGTCAAAGGTATCATACCGCCTCATATCATATCGCATCATTTCTCGAGGCCATTTATAATTCTGTATAATGTAACCATTTGAGTGGTACACTCAAAACATAGCATCCTGCTCGCCTAACCCGAATTTCTCATCAATAAAGTTTTTCGTAGGTCAAGACACAAGCCACGCTGCTGTAATAAACTACCGCAAGTGGCTTGTAACGCAGACTTTGCGGAAAAATCTATTGACCCGAAGGGGAAATTTTTTGATTTAAAATGAAAAACACCCTGTTTTTCAACAGATTTATCATTTATGAGTAATATCATAAGGTTGAGCTTTAAATCAAAAAGATCATGAGAATTTCGGGCTAAGCGTTGAGCTCTAACTTATACACCAGCGTAATATTTTATTTTTGACTCAAGCACTGCGACCTCAGGCAGTCCCGTTATCTGATCTACAACCTCCCCATTTTTAAAAAATATCAGGGTAGGCACCCCTTTAATTTTATAATATGCAGCACAACCCGGATTTTTAGAGGTATCTACTGTTGCGACAATAACCTTGTTAAAATATTTTTTTGTGAAATTACGTAAAACCGGCGCAAGTGTTGCGCATGGCCCACAGGTTGGTGAAAAAAAATCTACGAGTACGGGGAGCTTTTCTCCTTTAATAAACCCATCCATATTCCCATCACTGAGTTCCACTGGCACAACGAAATCCTTTACAGGAAGTCGTGCCTTGCACTTCCCACACTTAGGCAGTAAATGCTGTTTGGTATCTGGTATCCGACTTTTAGTGCCACAATCAGAACAAGACACAACAATGCTATTCATAATTCCCTCCTATATTTTAGATTCAGAATCAAAAAATAATCTGGAATAGTTCCGTTTAAATACATTGTATCTATTGCGTCAAATGTCGGTACAATTCCACCAATTTTCCAGGCAATGCATCTACATTATCAATGAACACAAATTGGCCGCGACCAAACATATGTCCAAGATACTCATGGGCTGTTTTATCTATAGTGACACAAAAAACATGCACTCCTACTCCTCGAGCCTCAAGTATCGCTTTCCTTGTATCTTCAATGGCATACTGTCCCTTATAATCATCATAATCCTCAGGTTTTCCGTCTGAAATAACGATGAGCAACCGAACCCTACTATCACTTTCAAGTATTTTTTTTGTGAGATGACGAATGGGAGGCCCCATACGCGTATATTCCTTTGGCCCAATACCGGAAATGCGCTCCTTGACTCTAGTACTGTAGGGCTCGGCAAGCTCTTTAATCGTAAATAGTTCACTTTTTGACCTACGCATACCTGAAAAGCCATAAATTGCATATGGATCACCTACAATATCCATTGCTTCGGCCATAAGAACCAGAGACTCTTTTACCGCAGTACCCACCCAACCTTCAGTCGAATTAGACATATCAACCAAAAAACAGCTGCTGATTTCCCGTCGGTCACGAAGCAGTCGAATGAATAATCTATTGGAAGGAATTATCCCCGCCTTCGCATCACCTAAGGCATCAACAAGAGCATCAAAATCAATATCATCACCATAACGACGCCTGCGGACAAACCTATTTTGATTGCGAAGCATTTCAAATTGTCTGCGTATTTTATGAAGTGGTCCTTTATATTTTACAAGTGTATCTTCTACAAACATCGACTTCACAGGATTCACACTCTTTTCATATAGAGTACACCACGAACTCCTGTACCCACCTCTACGATAATCCCATTCATCATAGGAGTGACCGAGAATACCCAAATGGGCATGAGGCAAATTATCACCTTCCTCAAGCGAATCACGACTATTAACGCCCTTACCCGCCATACCAGAGGCAGCCTGCACGTATGCCTGTGGTAATTCACCCAGGTCATCCTGAATGTTATTGATCAGCGCTTTGAGTTCTTCAGAGAGTTCGGACCTACCATTTTCAAACAAAACCTCTTCAAGCTCTCGCCCGTCGTCATGATCCATCTCGTTTTCAATTACCATAAGACTCGAGTTACCTGAGTCTCTGGAATTGATTTCACTGAGAACATTTCCTGTATCTTTGTCCTTTTCCCCGAGAGCCTCTGCCAGAAGAGCAACAAAAATATCTTTTTCCTTCTCCCGACGCTTTCGTATCACAACAGCTGCACCATCAAAATTAAAATCACCTAAAATCAGTGCAAAATCACTAAATTCACAATCTCCATCGTCCTGATCAATATAATCATACAATTGAGGCAACACCTCGAATGTCGTTTCAGAATATAACCGGTCAAGACCTGTTACGAGATTACCAGAAAGAACCTTGCCAGCTATCGCGCCCTCACACATATCCGTAACGAAATATTGCAGAATATGTTTGAGCAAAAGACAGTACTCTGTTGTACCTCTTACACAGGATATCTTTGCAATCAACTCTAAGCAGAGTGGTCTGGCTTTCTGGACAAGTCCAGGAAGGGTGTCAGCTAACCGGGTGAAAGATTTTCCAAATTGCAAAATGGCGAACAGGTCTCTTGCCTTTTGAGGATTTGCAAAGCAAGTAAACCAGGACCCAACATTATCGGGCCCAGACTGATCATATTCGAGATAGTTTTCGAAAACTCTGGATTCAATGTGGGTCCACTGCAAAGAAATAATGAATTTATACAGGAGAGTATTGTCTGATTGGGCAGAGAAGGTGTCGATAAAATCAGGAACCAGTATGTTACCCGTATCGCTTTGAGATCTTTGAGCTACTCCAAGTTGTATCTGCTTTCCAGAAATCCCATTAAGGTAGAGTTGCATTCGCTCAGACACTTGCGAAAAACCCACACCACAGAGCCCCTTCATTGGACCCAAGAAGAGTCTTTCCGGCTCGGCCATATATTTTCTGGCAGCAAGCAAACCTCCTGTTTCATACATACCAAGTATTTGCCTTGACCACTCTGCAATAAGATCGCTCGGGATACAGGTGATGCATTTAACACCATCCAATAAATAGGCAAAACAGAGACTGTGACTCACAGGCCAGATCACAGCGACCTGTTCAAGTAAATTGTCCACATGTTCACCAGAGAGTTCCAACAAATGACTAAGGACGTCTTCAACCTCCCATTCGTTTGGCAGCGAAGGTGAAACAATAGCAAAAAATCTTTTTTTGAGTATTTCCAGTTGCATTAAACTCGCTCGTCAAAAAAGGGAAAGTACCATCTCCTCCATTGCCGCTAGTAGATCCCGGTCGTCGGTGAGGCTTTCTATCATACCTGAGCGGCATGCATCGATTTCGGGCACTCCACTCTTTATTAGCCGGGCCGTTTGGATAACCAGCCTGGTGGAGGCACCTTCCGATAAACCAGAATCTTTAAGCCCCCTAGTCATCACAGCAAGTTGAACGAGACGTTGGGCAATTGTTTTTTTCGCACCGCATTCTCCCTGAACTATCTGAACTTCAAGATCTTCTGCAGGATAATCAAAGCTAAGTGAAACAAATCTTTGGCGCGTGGATGGCTTAAGATCTTTCAAGACACTCTGATATCCAGGGTTGTAGGATACAGCGAGCATGAAATCAGGAGGAGCCTTAAATATTTCCCCTAATTTTTCTATAGGAAGCTCCCTTCTGTCGTCGGTGAGTGGATGAACGACAACGGTTGTATCTTTTCTTGCTTCCACAATTTCATCCAGATAGCATATCCCTCCCACCTTTACAGCCATGGTCAAAGGCCCATCCTGCCAGACGGCCTCATTTCCTTTTACCAGATATCGACCCACAAGATCTGATGTTGACAAGTCATCATGACAGGAAACAGTTATAAGCGGGATTTTAAACCGCCAGGCAAGGTATTGCATAAATCTACTTTTCCCGCACCCGGTCGGGCCTTTAAGCAAGAGCGGTAGCATGTTTTCTTTCGCTGCAATAGCAATTTCTATTTCATTGAATTGTGGAAGAAAAAAAGGTTCTGTAGTGATGAGATTTTGATTTATTTTGTACCCTTCAATTTTTTGCATTACAGACCTTTACCATTAATAACTTGCAGGAACATCAGTGTTGACTATTATCCAGTTTATCCCAACGACACAATGGGCGCGCCAACAGATGTCTTAGTGTAAACCACTGAAAATTGATACTGAACTACTCTGGCACTACACCTACCCTCACAAAATATGACACAATATGTATCCAGACAAGGTGAGCATGATCCACTGAAGACAAATACGAGACATTAACCCAGAAAAGACAGCTTTTTTGACTCAGCCACTGACAAAAACAGTTCTAATGAACCAAATTTTCAGATCACCTGCGTTCCTTTCTTGACAACCTCACATATATAAAGTATTTTTCTTCTCTTTTGATCTCTCGTCAATTAAAGGAACACTACTTATTATATATAGGTCGTTTTCTATAAAGCACGTGGGTATTTTGAGGACAGAAGCAGACAATCAACGTCCTAAACGAAACACTTTCTTATTAGAAACTACTTAATTACGATAAAGTACTATGTTTGAAAATTTATCCGACAGGCTTGAGGGAGTATTTAAGAAACTTCGCGGCCATGGCAAGCTTTCTGAAGAGAACATTGCTGAAGCTATGTCCGAGGTCCGCAAGGCCCTTCTTGAAGCTGATGTAAATTTACAGGTTGCCAAAGGCTTCGTTGCCGCAGTTACCGAAAAGGCTGTAGGTCGTGATGTTTCCAAGAGTCTTTCTCCTGGTCAACAGGTGATAAAGATTGTTCACGACGAACTCGTTGAACTTCTTGGTGGTACAACCAAACAGATTGAGCTCGATGGCAGGCAGCCAGTCATAATTATGATGGCGGGCCTACAGGGTTCTGGTAAGACAACGACCACGGGTAAACTTGCCAAACTGCTCAAGGCAAAAGGTCGCAGGCCCTATTTGGTACCTGCTGATATTTACAGGCCGGCAGCTATTGAACAACTGCAGATTCTTGGTGAAAAAGTTGGTGTTCCTGTTCATCCGTCAACTGCGGACACCAAACCGGTAAACATCTGTCACCAGGCTCTTTTAGAGGCTGCAAAACAGAATTGCGATACAATTATCATTGATACTGCAGGTCGCCTGCATGTCGATGAAGTCCTCATGGGCGAGTTGAAAGACATTCAGGCTGCGATCCCGCTGTCAGAAGTCCTCTTTGTTGCCGACTCCATGACCGGGCAAGATGCAGTGACAGTCGCTGCTAAGTTTAACAGCGACCTTGAAATATCCGGTATTATCCTCACGAAAATGGAGGGTGACGCCAGAGGTGGTGCTGCTTTATCGATTAAAAACGTTACTGGCAAACCTATTAAATTTGTTGGTATCGGAGAAGGTCTTGACGACCTGGAAGTGTTCCATCCCGAGCGTGTTGCTTCGCGTATTCTTGGTATGGGTGATATTCTCACCTTGATCGAAAGGGCTGAAGCAGTTGTCGATAAAAAAGAAGCCGACAAGATTGCTAAAAAACTTCAACAAAATCAGTTTACTCTTGAAGATTTCCTTGACCAGATACAACAGATAAAGAAAATGGGTTCACTCGACCAGATTCTAGAAATGGTTCCAGGGATCAATAAGCTGAAAAAAATGAAGGATGTTCCAAAACCAGACGAAAAAGAGCTGACTAAAACGGAAGCTATTATTCGATCCATGACGGCCAAAGAACGAAAGAATCATACCATTATCAATCCAAGCAGGCGAGTGCGAATTGCTGCGGGTTCTGGCACCCAGGTCAGTGAAGTAAACAGGGTTATAAAAAGCTACTCTGAAATGCTGAAGATGATGAAAAAAATGCGCGGTAAGCCTGGCGCTATGACAGGCGTTAAACGTAGAAAAATGCCCAAGGGCATGAAAAGAAGATAAACTGTTCCTGGAAAAATGTTTCCAGGAAATTTTAACCGACATATCAACCGGAGGATATACCGGAATGGCAGTACGTATTCGATTAACTCGACTTGGCAGAAAGAAACAACCCTTCTATCGTATTATTGTTGCTGATAGTGAAAGCAAACGTGATGGTAAATTTCTTGATATAGTTGGGACCTATGATCCACTTCAGGACCCAGTAGTAATTAAGATTGATAACAGTAAACTGCAAGACTGGGTGAGCAAGGGTGCTCTTCCTACAACTACTGTTAAAAGCCTGATCAAAAAAGCAGCTGCTGCTGACGTATAAAGATGGAAGAGCTAATAGCCGTTATTGCCAAATCACTGGTAGACAACCCGGACGATGTTAAGGTTACTCGCAGTGACGACGATAATAATGTCACTATCGAATTGGCTGTTGCTCCAGATGATCTTGGCAAAGTGATTGGTAAACAGGGAAGAACAGCACGGGCCTTGCGATCGATTCTTGCGGCAACTGCCGCAAAAGAAGACAAGCGTTCCCGTCTTGAAATAGTAGAATAGTAGGGACTATAGTCAATGGAAGAGATCTATCCCAAAGACAGGTACCTGCTCGTTGGTAAAACAACGAAACCCCACGGCTTAGGCGGTGAGGTTAAAATTTACTGTTTTTCTGGCCAACCAGAGAACTTTTTAGAATACAAAGAGCTCACTCTCTGTGACCTAAAAGGAAATCTAACTGGCCCAATCGCGGTTACCAAGTGTCGCGTTCAGGGAAAAACTGCTGTGGTTAAGCTTGCAACCATTGCAGATAGAACTGCAGCTGAAAATATTGAAGGTTACGAGGTAATGCTCCTAAAAGAACATCTACCCAAAACCCAACCCGGTGAATATTACTGGCATCAGTACGTAGGGAAACAACTTGTTGATAAGGATGGTGCATTAATCGGCACCATCAAAGAACTTTTCAACAGTGGAGCCCAGGATATTCTCGTCGTCAAGACAGTAAACGGCGAAGTACTGATACCCTTTATAGACGATTTTTTTATTGAAGAAACAGACGAAAAAATTGTTGTTGAATTACCTCCTGGGTTGCTTGAAATAAACGCTGACCCTGCAAAGTGAAAACAATGCGGGTTGTCGTATGATTTTTGATATACTGACCATTTTTCCAGAGATACTTGATTCCCCCTTACAAGAGGGTATTATCAGGCGTGCTTTAGAAAAAAACCAGATTGAAGTCAATATCATAAATATCCGTGATTTTGCGACCGGACCTCACTCAATGACCGATGACAGGCCATTTGGTGGAGGCGAGGGGATGGTGATGAAACCAGAACCTCTTGCAGAAGCGGTACAATTTAGACAAAATGACAAGAAACTCAAATCTCGTGTCATTTTTCTTAGCCCTCAAGGCAAGACCTATAATCAGAGTCTTGCGAAAGAATTAGCCAATGAAGACCATCTAATTTTGGTCTGTGGCAGATATGAGGGTGTAGATGAGCGGTTTATCACCGAGTACGTGGATGACGAAATTTCCCTAGGGGATTTCATTCTTACCGGAGGAGAACTCGGGGCGATGGTTATGGTCGATTCCATAACCAGATTGGTACCAGGTGTATTAGGTTGCCAGGACTCTGTGGAGAAAGACACTTTCAGTCGAAGTCTTTTGAAGCACGCTCAATATACAAGACCACGAAGTTTTGACAGTGTGGATGTTCCTGAAGAGTTACTCTCAGGCAACCACCAGAAAATTGAAGAGTTCAGGTTTATTGATTCTGTGCTGAGAACACTGAAAAAAAGACCAGATCTTATAAAGAACGAAACTTTTTCATCTAAAGAACGTAAACTTTTAAAATTAAACGGTTTACTCAATCAAGTCGAAAAAGTACAAAAAACAGGTAACAATTGATGTTTCAAGGTAAGCGTTCTTTACACATTGCCTTAGTGCATCACCCTGTAGTAAATAAGAAGAAAGAAGTAATTGGTTCAGCTGTTACAAATTTAGATATCCATGATATCGCCCGAACAGCAAGAACCTACGGAGTAGGTAGTTATTTTATATCTACTCCCTACGAAGATCAGCATAATTTGGTTCATGAACTTTTAGACCACTGGCTGAGCGGATACGGAGCATCGTATAATCCTGCTCGCAAAGAGGCACTCGAAATTGTTCGACCAGTTTATTCTGTTGATGAGGCTGTTACAGCACTCACTGAAGAATACGGCAAACGTCCTCTTCTCGTGACAACCAGTGCAATCGAACAGTCAAACACCATCAGTTATTCTGATCTTGGAAAGAAAATTAATGAAAAAGAGCCGGTTTTGTTGTTATTTGGAACGGCACATGGGCTAGCCCAGGAAATTTTAGAGCAGTGTGATTTAAGTCTACCACCCATAAAAGGTGGAACTGACTACAACCATCTCTCTGTTCGTTCCGCAGCATCTATTATTATTGATAGATTGCTTGGAGCATAAGATGATGGCAAGAAACTAGCCCTGGTAGACTTGAAATATGCCAGGATAAGTGCCATGGTTGTTATTTAAAATAATTGATTTCAAAAAAGTCTTCAGCTTGCTTGTTGTTTATGACAGGTTTTCTGGAGTAAGGCACTAATTAACCGTTGGATAACTATCCACTGATACTTCAACCAATAGAAGACGTTATGAGCATAATAATCGACAGAATTAATCAAGAGCAGCTACGTATGGATCACCCCGATTTTCGTCCAGGTGACACTGTTAAAGTCCATATCCGTATCATCGAGGGAAGTAAAGAGCGTGTACAGATGTTCCAAGGCGTTGTTATCAAACGCAAGCGTGGAACCATTGATGCCAGCTACACTGTAAGAAAGATTTCCCACGGTATTGGTGTTGAAAAGACTTTTGCTCTTCACAATCCACGTATTGAGAAGATTGAAGTTATTATGCGTGGCCGTGTTCGTCGCTCACGCCTCTATTACCTCCGTAATCTTACTGGCAAGGCAGCTCGTATCCGTGAACGCGGATTACTTCGCTAGTTCGATAACAAATTTAACAGCCACTGCGTTTAACTACATAACGGTGGCTGTTTTTTCCAGGCATAGAGCCCTGACGTCAATATGATATCATTATTGTCTGACACCATAGTTGGTGAAGATAATTTTATATTTGAAACAACATTGGCCAGGCACGGATACAAAAGCATCGCCGGTTGTGATGAGGTTGGACGTGGTCCACTCGCAGGACCTGTTGTTGCAGCCGCAGTAGTATTCCCCCCCTCCATAGACCCCACCATCTATCTCGACTCCAAAGTTTTAAGCCACCGAAAAAGAGAAATACTTGCAAGATCCCTCATCGATAGTGGCGCCCGTATAGGTGTTGCCTTTGTCCCTGAAGATGAAATCGATCGTATAAATATTCTGCAGGCGTCACTACTCGCCATGAAAATCGCCACAGAAAATATAGACGGTACACCTGTTGATTTTTTACTCGTGGATGGTAAATTTCGTGTTCCTGTCCTCATTGATCAGGAGGCTATGATTAAGGGAGAATCAAAAAGTGCATCCATTGCCGCTGCAAGTATCATCGCAAAAGTACAACGAGATAAATTCATGGAACTCATGCATGAAAAATATCCCGAATACAATTTTCGGCAAAACAAAGGGTACCCTACAAAAGAACATAGATTAGCCCTTAAGAAGTTCGGCCCATGTCCAATCCACAGACGCAGTTTCAATGGTGTTGTCGACAATGGTTAATATTCGACAACTCCTCGGTCAAAAAGGTGAAACAGAGGCCTCTCACTATTTGAAAAGAAAAGGCTATGAAATAATCAAAACGAATTTCAGATGTAGATATGGGGAAATAGATCTTATTGCCAGAAAAGCAGATGTTGTTATTTTTATAGAGGTCAAAACGAGAACAAACAATGATTTTGGCGGTCCCGCAGCTGCTGTCGACTATCGTAAACAAAAGCAAATATCGAAAGTGGCCCACCACTATATGGTGACCCACCACAATGATGATATTGATGCACGATTTGACGTGATAGCTATCCTAGCGAAAAAGGGACTGGACACTGAAATCGTTCACATTACGAACGCTTTTGATTTTTGCATCTCCTGATTCCTCTTCCTAAGATTTTGACATAGCCCATCAACTTGCACCGTTTGATATTGCATAGTTTGTGCATTACCTTTTATTGCATAAAATGAATTTAGAGGTACACTATAAACATGAGTATAATTGGAATAACGATGGGTTGCCCAGCTAGTATTGGCCCCGAAATAATACTGAAATACTTCAAGAGTCATCCGTCGTCTGACAATCCTACCCCTATCGTACTTGGTGATGTAACAGTTCTTGAAAAATGCGCCAAACTTCTAGGATTCGACGATATTCAGATCGTCCCTTGGACCGTAGGCACTAAGGCACCTCAAAGAACTGAAAAAATCATTCCGGTACTTCCACTTTCCAACCTCAAAGAAAGCGATATAGTATGGGGTAAACCTAATCTGGCTACTGCCAGAGCAATGGCTCATTATATAACCGAAGGCGTAAGGCTCACCCAAGAAGGTATTCTAGATGGAATTACCACCTGCCCCATTTCAAAATATTCACTGAATCAGGCAGGTTTTACTTTTCCAGGGCACACTGAAATGCTAGCCGAACTCACGGGCAGTAAAGAATATGCCATGATGATGGCCGGAGATCGCCTGCGAGTAACACTTGTGACCATTCATTGTTCCCTTGCAAGTGTTCCTTCTGCCCTTACCCAAGCATCAATCATTCAACTCATTGAAACGACTCATAACGCCCTAACTATCGATCTTGGTATTGAGAATCCTAAAATAGCAGTAGCCGCTCTAAACCCACATGCCGGGGAAAACCTTCTTTTCGGAGATGAGGAGCAGACTATAATCCAACCAGCAATTGATAACGCAAGGCAAAAAGGTATTTCTGTTCACGGACCATTTCCTCCCGACACTGTCTTTTTTAAAGCAGCTCAGGGGGATTATGATGCCGTCGTCTGTATGTACCATGACCAGGGTCTGATACCTTTTAAACTTCTCCATTTCAATGACGGTATCAATGTCACTCTGGGACTTCCAATAGTACGAACCTCTGTTGACCACGGCACTGCCTACGACATCGCCGGAGATGGAGTTGCCGATCCTTCAAGCCTTGGTCACGCAATTACACTTGCCAGGGAGATCTGTGGTAACCGAAAAGCATATTTAAAACACAAAGGGTCAACCAATGGCTGATAAACGTGGCGTTCTCATCGTCTTTGAAGGTACGGACGGGACAGGTAAGTCCACCCAGCTCTCTCTTCTGGCACATTATCTGGAAAGCAAAAAATACCCAGTCGTTACTACCTGCGAGCCGACCCAGGGTCAATATGGGCAACGAATTCGAAAGCTTTACCTGCAAAGAGACTCCTGCACTCCAAGGGAAGAACTTGAACTATTTCTTGCCGATCGCAGGGAACATGTAGAAAATTTGCTCAATCCATCTCTTGCCAGTGGCAAGATAGTACTCTGTGATCGCTATTTTCTCTCAACTGTCGCCTATCAAGGTGCCATCGGCTTTGATGTTGACGAACTTGTATCTCTCAACAATTTCGCTCCCATTCCAGATATTGCCCTACTTTTTCAGGCTCCTCTCGATATGGGCCGGAAAAGAATTACAGATAATCGAGGGGAACAATTAAACGATTTCGAGCAAATCGAAAATCTCCAAAAGGTCGCAGCTATCTTTGATTCTCTTTCCATGCCGTTTATTAAGAAAATCAATGCCCAAGGCTCGATTGAAGATATCCATTCCAATGTGCTGTCTGAAGTGCTGCCCATGATCCCTGACGCACTCCAGACTGGGGAGTAATAAATGAAAATGACACGTTTTCTCATTATCATTTTTTTAATTTTAACAGGTTGTAGTGATAAACAGACGGACCTGTCTCCTACTCCTCCAGCTGAACAAGTGGATTTTTCTTGCTCTTCCTTTTATTTTCTCTGGGGAACTCACGCCGAATATTCTGAACACTATTCTGAGGCTTTGGAAGCCTATGAAAAAGCCCTTATTTGTGACCCAACGGCAACCTATATTGAGGAAAAACTGCCTATTCTCATGTTAAAAATGGGAGATTATGAGGCAGCTGCCGCATGGCTCACTGGCGCTATTGCTAAGGATCCAAAAAATACGACCTATCTTCTTTTACTTGCCAATATTTTTGTCCAACAGGAACAAATTAGTGAGGCAGTAACACTCTATGAAGAGATCCTTGTCCTTGATCCTGATAATGAGCCCGTCAACACTCGCCTGGGTATCCTTTACACACATCTTGGGCAGTATGATACTGCGGAACAGATTTTCAGAGATCTTCTTGTGCGGAACCCGCAGTCCTATTTCACAACCCTATCGCTTGCACGTTTGCTCAACCAAAAAGACGAGTACGATGAGGCAGCTACACTCTACGAAAATTCACTATCCTTAAATTGGTCCAAAGAGCTCGCTTTTGAAATAGGTTACCTCTACAGTAGTCATCAAGAATACGATGAAGCATTACGAATTTACACAACGATTACCGACAATGATCAATTTGACGAACGAGCCTTGCTCAGTCGTATCCAAACGCTTTTGGATCTCAATAGACTGGTAGAGGCAGAGGAAGAATTACAAAAGGTCCGAGAGTTCAGTGAACAACCCGAAAGAATTGATCTCATTATAAGCAAAGTATACCTCCAGCAGGATAAAACGACTAAAGCAAAAACTATTCTTGACCGGCTGGAAAAACAACCAGAAGCCTATGAAGCTCGCTACATGCTCGCCCTCCTTGCATACCGCGAAGAAAACTATCCTGAGAGCATTGCCTACGTGGATCGAATCCCTGTCACCAGCAACAACTACGAAGAGGCCATCTATCTCAAAGTGAAGGTATTGCAAAAACAAGACAAAGCTGGCGACGCAATTACCTTACTTGAAAACAGTATTAAAGATGAAGAAACCAGTAGCCCTCTTTTTTATGCATTGCTCTCTTCTCTTTATATAGATCAAAAGCTTAAATCTTCCGCGCTCTCAACACTCAAAAAAGGTGTTTCAGTTTATCCTCAAAACTATCAGCTTTATTTCGAGCTCGGCTTACTCCTTGAAAAGAGTAATCGCACAGAAGACGCAATAATTGCGATGAGAAAGGTTCTGGAATTACAACCCGACCACGCCGATGCACTGAATTTTATCGGCTATAGCTGGGCGGACAACAATGTGCACCTCGAAGAAGCCCTCGGATATATTCTTCATGCCATTGAACTCAAACCGGAAAATGGCTTTATCATCGACAGCCTTGGTTGGGTATATTTTCGTTTAGGACAACTTGAGGAAGCTACAGAAGCGCTGGAACACGCAATCACACTCGAGCCCGGAGATCCACACATCTATGACCACCTTGGGGACGCTTACCTTGCGAGAGGAAGGCAGGATGAGGCGCTCAAAGCCTACGAAACAGCATACGACTTGTTTGAAAATGAAGATAAAAAATCAACTGTGAAAAAGAAGATCGATGCCATTACCAAATAATCCCCACAATACACCAAGCACTATTACCTTGTTGTTTCTGTTACTTCCCGTCGTCTTCTCCGGTTGCGCCCAGAAACCTTGGGATACGTCTCTTGGCGAAAAAGAATATGAGGCAGGGCTACAGATTGCAACCGAGATGTCGGTCAGAAACACACAATGCATTAAGGGACTTACCTCTGATATCACTCTTGAATATAGCAATCCACTCACAAAGCGAACCTTTTCTGGATTCCTGCAGTACTCCCCAATCGCAAATTATAGCTTTGTGGCCAGTAATCCCTTAGGACAACCCGTCCTCATCATTGCTGGAAATCAGAAAAAATATGAGATCATTAATACCCTAGAGTCCAAATATATGGCGGGTGGAATGACATCCTTTGCATTGCGCTACAAACTCCCTATCCATTTTCTCAAAGGTCGCTGGGATGACTGGTTTACCGGTAAAAACACCATCCCCACCGAGTATATTACTAATATCAGCAGTGATAAGGAATTACGAGGAATATGGCTCACATTTGAAGACAACAAGGGTGTAAGAAACATATCTCACCTTCTTGTCGACCCCAAACAGAAGGTAATCTTGGAACATGTATTAGAAACCAGGCAAAAAAAGCCATTGGCCACAATTAAGTACAGTCAGTACTTTGCAGACCACTCCTGTATGCAACCACAACATATTAATATTTCAGGATTGGAGTATGGAACAACAATCGATCTGCAATTGTCCGAAACAGAGTTAACCACTAATATCACCACCTACAAGCTCACCCCACCAAAAAACTATTTGAGACAATTCAGACCATAATAACCTGCAATCTCTCCGAGAAATAGCACTTGGGGTACAGCGAAGAAGTTGGGTAATGGTAAGCGATAGACTCCAGGTCAGCGACAGACTCCGCTTGGCAATTTTTCAAACTGACCTCATTGAGCACAGGTCATCTGATATCAGTCAATCAGATAACCGTTACCCGAAGATACCCCCTTTTCCAGTGATGACAATTCGGCTACACTAAGAATCAGGTTCGAATTTACTCCGCTACTTTTTCTGCGGGTAACTCATTGACAATCAAGACAAAAAGATTGTCATTTTTGAAAAAGACCTGTTGCAGATCATAGTCCCGATCAGGAGAGAGATCCAGAACAACCCGAACTGTATCCTTGTCCGCATGGTAGGCAGTTCGAATATTTTCAACATATTTTCCACCTGCATTGATCGTCTTCTGCACATCACCACTCAGTCTCATGTTCGGAAAATCACACAACACGCGTGGGTTATTCTTTTCTATTGCGGATACAGTTGGTGGAAAAAAGTCATTGAGATGGAACAAAACCATCTCACCGCGATTTGAGGAATCATCAAAAGAGACCTCAAGAAGCTGAGGTAACCCGGGAGGAACATCTTCCGAATCTACGATTTTCTCAGCCTCTTTCTCTATTTTTTTCTCTTTTACAACAGCTGGTAGAATTGGCTTTTCATCAATGGGAAGGGACACGAGCTCTCTTTTTACGGGAGGCGCTGCGACAGGAGTTTCTACCTCAGGAGTCTTCTTTGGTTCCACGACCGGAGCAACAACGGTTTCCAGCTGTTTACCACGAGTCAACACTACTTCAAGAAGATTCTCGCTTTCTATAAAACTGTGTTTATAGTCCACAGCGTAGTCTTTTGAGAGGTCAACCACCACCCGTGCTTTACTTGTTGGCTCTTTGTGTAAACCAATACGAATTGTGTTTGCCAACATACCACCCGTTAGAGGCATTGTATTTTTCCCTTTATATACTGTATCGGGAAAATCAATCACCAGCCGTGGTCGTTCCCCTCTAAGGGCAAACATTTTCACATGAACTGAAGCATCCAGAGTAAAACTGATTGTTTCCTGCTCTTCTGACTGTATTGCGTGCTTTATTGATGTGATCTCTACCAGGCTGGCGGGTTCTGCCAACGATAGTGAGGGTAAAAATAGAAAACAACCAATAATCGCTACGGCTAGCAGTGGCACCAATTTCATCAGACAGATCCTTTTTTTATATTATAACGTATGCTTATAAGAAGAATTATGTTCAACTTCTTTGAATACATCATCCTGACTTGAAAAGTCAACCAAATTTCAGTAAATGGAAGAGCTGACTTTTAACAATTTCCTCTGAAACTTCAGGCCTTCCGCCCTTAATTCAGAAAACTCTCCAACGGTACCCCGATGACAGATCGTAAAATCCTATCCGCAATTAGCAGACCAGGCCGCTACCTGGGACATGAATTCAACTCAGTTAAAAAAAGTTGGGATGACGCAAAAGCCAAATTTGCTTTTATCTTTCCTGACCTCTACGAAATTGGAATGTCTCACCAAGGCTTGCAGATACTATATCATCTTTTAAACAAAAAAGACGATTTCCTTGCAGAACGCTGCTATTGCCCTGATACTGATGTAGAAAAACTTCTTAGAAAAGAGGGTATTTCCCTCACCAGTCTTGAAAATGACAAACCTCTTCAAGATTTTGATGTACTCGGTTTTACACTGCCATACGAACTTTGCTACACCAATATCCTGACCGTACTTGATCTTGCCTCAATCCCTTTCTATGCAAGCCAGAGAGACAACTCCTACCCAATCCTGCTCGCAGGCGGCGCCTGCGCGCTTAACCCAGAACCGGTTGCGGATTTTTTTGACGCAATCCTCCTAGGTGACGGTGAAGAGGCTCTTATTGAAATTGCACATCTCATTGCACAGGCTAAAGAAGCTAACACGCCAAAAGCCGATATACTCGATCAGCTTTCAGAAATTGAAGGTGTTTATGTTCCCAGCCATTTCCAGATCGAATACAACGACGATTTACCTGAACGACCCGTTGTCGCCATCAACCACAAAAGCAAAAAAGAAACGACAGTTTTGCGGCGAATAGTTGCAAATCTTGACGATATTGACCACTTGAAACACCCCCTTGTGCCAAATGCAAAAATTGTTCATGATCGCGTTGCCATAGAGGTGGCGCGTGGCTGCACCAGAGGTTGTAGGTTTTGCCAGGCTGGAATAACCTACCGCCCGGTCAGAGAGCGCAGTGTCGAAACCATTATGGAACTGGCCAAAAAGAGTATCGAAAATTCCGGGTTTGACGAGTTGTCTCTTCTTTCATTATCCACCGGAGATTATTCCTGCCTCGAACAAGTCCTCACTCCGCTAATGGATGAATTTGCAGATAAATACGTCTCTGTCGCTATGCCTTCCATGCGTGTTGGAACACTCACGCCATCTATCATGGAACAGGTTAAAAGAGTGCGGAAAAGCGGTTTTACTCTAGCTCCAGAAGCCGGAACGGAACGCCTTAGAAGAGTAATCAACAAAGGGATCACCGAAGAAGACCTCCTCAACACCTGTACCGAGGCCTTTGACCTGGGCTGGCGCATCATAAAATGCTATTTTATGATTGGCCTACCAACAGAAGGCCAGGCGGATATTGATGGCATAGTTGATCTGGTTATCAAAATGCTCGCCACAAGAGGACATGGATCCGGTAAAGGCAAAAAACAGATCAACGTAAGTGTTGGTACCTTTGTCCCCAAACCACACACACCTTTTCAGTGGGAGAAGCAGCTGACGGTTGAAGAGAGCATGGCCTCTATCAGAAGCATCAGTGACAACTTGCCGAAAAAAGGGGCCAACCTCAGATATCATAATCCACGAGTCAGCTACCTTGAAGGTGTCTTTTCAAGGGGCGACAGAAGGCTTGCTGCCCTCATAGAAAATGCATGGCAGCACGGTGCAAGGCTAGACGGTTGGACCGAACACTTCAACATAGATGTATGGCAGTTAGCGGCGAATAACTGCGGCCTGTCTCTTGATAATTACCTCAGAGCAAGAGAGTTAGATGAAATTCTCCCTTGGAAACATCTACAAAGCCGGATTGACACACAATTTTTAAAAGATGAATTGGAAAAAGGCAAAGCCGAAGGGTATACACCTGACTGCCGCTTTAACGAATGCCAGCAATGCGGTCTATGCGACTTTGAAACAATTTATCCCATAGTTCACAATCCCAAAGGTGAACTTCCGCCACCTGAAAGAAAACAGATCATTCCAACAGACCACACGGGAGATGGCCACTTTAAATATCTGGTTCATTATTCACGTGTTGGTAATATCTGTTATCTTGGCCACCTGGAAATCCTCCAGGTTATATTCCGTGCTTTACAAAGAGCACATATCCCTATGAATTACAGCCAAGGATTTAACCCATCACCTAAAGTCTCATTTGGACCAGCACTTCCAGTTGGAACCGAAAGCTATGGCGAGTATTTCATCATGGACCTCAACACACCTCTTACGAGCGTGAGTGAGGCTCAACAAAAGCTGAACAGTACCATCGCGCCGGGACTTGCAATCACGGGTATTGAACTCCACTCCGGTAAAGTACCCCAAAAAATGCAGGTTTCTTACTCCATCCATTTGCATAATGAAGCAAGTGATGAACAAAAGAATGCGGCCCAATCTTTTTGCGCAGCTGAGAATTTTGTCGTTAAAAAGACAAGGAAAGGAAAAACACAGGAGATTGATATCCGACCTCTCATAAAGAAATTTGCCTTTACAGGTCCACAGGATATCGAACTTGAGGTCATTGCTGAAAGTGCACAGGCCGGAATTAAACCCATTGAAGCAGTCACCAATATACTTGCACTTGCCGATGAGGAAGTTCATCTTGTTCAAATTGTAAAAAAAGGCTGGGTACAACTGGATTAATTGTATCCTGTCTCTACCACTATGACGACCATCATAAACCGCAGGGTAAGGAGTACACAACAGAGAGCAGGCCGATATATATTGGCCCTGCTCTCTGTTGTTATCATTTCACTTTCATGCAATGGGATGGTAAGAGGAGAAGACGACAGGTCAACTTCTCACTTATCCGAGCTGGTTACAAACGGTAGCTATCTCGTACAATCAAAACAAAAAATCATTGGGCACCGCAAAGAGGATCTTTTCCTCCCCGCTTCAACTCTTAAAATCCTCACGTCCCTTGCGGCATTAGACCTGCTGGGCCCCGAGTTCCGATTTGAAACCCATTTTTATATAGATGATGAGCAAAACCTCTATATAAAAGGATATGGCGATCCATTTTTAACATCTGAAGAAATCCGTATTATATGTTCCTCTCTTAAAAATAGGGGCATTACCCAAATTCGTTCCATATTTCTCGATGACAGTTCCTATAAACAGCAACAAACACCGGGTATCACGAGCAGTAACAATCCATATGATGCGCCCACGGGAGCGCTAGCCGTAAACTTCAATACACTCATGGTAGACAAACTGCCAAGTGGAGCAGTTCAATCAGCCGAGCTGCAAACACCAAGCTTAGCAATCATGAAACGTCTAGCTCGCAAGCTTCCCACAGGCACCCAACGAATAAATATTGGAACAGATGGAAATAACACGCTAATTAGCTTACAGCTACAATACGTTGGTGAATTGTTTTGTGCGCTTTTGCATGAGACAGGTATTATAGTCGAAGGTGGTTTCGATAAAAGAAACGTTCCTCATTCCCTTGAACCTTTTCTGATCCATAAAAGCAGTAAAAATCTAAAAGAGGTCATGGGAGAGTGCTTGCACTACTCCAATAATTTTATCGCAAACCAGGTATTTCTCTACTGTGGGCTACAAAAGAATGGATCACCTGCAACGTGGGATAAGGCCAGGGGCTCTATTACAAACTTCATAGAAAAGACTCTTCACCTTTCCAAAAAACAGCTTTCTGTACAAGATGGTTCTGGGTTGAGTCGCCAAAATAGAATGAGTGCTGAGGCACTTGTCACAATTTTGGTTCATTTCAAGCAATATGCTGATCTATTAAATAGACATTCAGGAGTATTACTTAAAAGCGGTACAATGCAGGACGTATATTGCTATGGAGGGTACTTTACAGAAAATGAAACGCTCATCCCATTTGTCATCCTTCTCAATCAAAAACGTAACACAAGAGATAAAATTCTAAGGCGCTTACATGCAATGTTCGCTTCTTCTTAACAACATCTTAAAATACTGTTGCTCTCTTCCCCTCCCTTGATTATCATTTTCTGCAACAATGAATTTAATATGACGCGACCCTTTTATTACAAAAAACGAAGCGATACCCAATGATAAACAAGACGAAAATATTATATGGATTAAGTATACTTGTCCTTTTTACGAGTCTTAGCCTGAGCGGATGTGGAGCACCTGCCGGCAACGCTGAAGATGGGAAAAGATGGTACACCATGCACAATTGCAACTCTTGCCACGGCTTACATGGTAATGATGGTCGCTCTGTAGATATTGCTCAAATTGATATGAGATTTGGGAGTTTTGTTCGGATATTACGACGTACTGATGCGCCTATTATGCCCCACTTCCCCGAATCAAAAATTTCGAAGCAGGATGGTGCTGATATCTATGCATACCTAAAAAATACTAATAAGTAACAGGCTCTGTCAAAAGCTCTAATACAATATCTTGCTTTGTTGCCCCAACAACGCGCCAAATACCAATCTCTCGTTTCTTTCTGAAACAGAACGCCACCATAATATATTCATAAAAAGGCATTGCAAATGTAAGTGCAGCCTCATATTTCACAAGTAACAGGCAGTAATACAAACATATTACTATCATAAAGTGTCGTTATGTATCTGATCTCCCAACTCTAAACTTACCGTAATCTTACTGTATTTTTCTCAGATCCTTTTTAATGTAGCTGGTGTAAACAAACATGTAATCTCATCTATAATTTTTATCCAGTTCACATAAAATGACAAT
This sequence comes from Desulforhopalus sp., assembly GCA_047619065.1. Classification (GTDB taxonomy): domain Bacteria; phylum Desulfobacterota; class Desulfobulbia; order Desulfobulbales; family Desulfocapsaceae; genus Desulforhopalus_A. The sequence continues at coordinate 474 of JBLHNA010000006.1, read as the reverse complement.
TTCATCACCTCACAACCAGACACAGTATCAACAAACAATTCATCTCACCCAGCCTGAGTTCATAACACTTTGTTCATTCTGTTCAAAAACAAAAGGACATGATGACAGTTGGAATTTGATTGATCAAAATAGTGCTCCTACAAACTCTAGTTTAATTTCACACGGATTCTGTCCAGACTGTGTTCGAGAACACTTTCCATCTTTTGATTGGGACTAGCCCGAATTTCTCATCCTCCCCCCCCCCCCCCCTCTTCTTCCCATAGTTCTGTCTGTTCTTTGCTCACACCCAAGACAAAGTATTTCCAAATAAAAATCCAGCTGTTACTATAAGCCAAATTATAGTTTTGTTGTAACTATTCAGAGTAATTAATTAACAACACTGTGATTTTTTCCTTGACATGGTTTTGCTTACTTTTTTGAAAAACATAAATGGTGGTGCAGTTTGCTGTATCGGTCGAAAGTAGATCCTGTGCT
>JBLHNA010000005.1:0-268190 GCA_047619065.1 Desulforhopalus sp. | reverse complement strand
CAAGTGTGTTATTTGTTTGTTTTCTTACCATACCCCAGACGTTAAATGCTAAGCCAAATGGGTCCGTAAAATTTTCAACCCAGCGTGTTGAAAATGCAAATGATACAAAAGAAACTCTGATCCTTCCTTTTGCATTCCCTTCAGATTCCATGGGAACAACTTTTGGGGTTGGTTCCATGGCCAAAGGTTATGGGCAGGATCAATTGCTTATTGCCGGGGCAGCGTGGGGGAGTGCCGATGAAGCTGTCGGTGGTGTTCTGGGGCTTTGGGATTACCAGTTACCGTTTGGAGATAGAATATTTTTCTCTACCCTTGGTTCCTTGGGGAATTATCCAAGACAACGAGCATATACTAGTGCACCCAGAATTGCTGACTCTTCTGGAGCAGGAGGCAATGATTCTGATGAAAATGATTACATTGAAGATGAAGGTACAGATAACTGGATAGATTTTAAATTTGAATTTGTATTGCCTATTGGAAGTATGAAATCAGACAGTATGGGAACATATAAATTAGAAAAAGGTATTCTTACTGAAGGGGCCACTGGAGGGGAAAAATGGAATCCACTTGAAACCGGTGTCTCCGTTCTTGTGTTAAGACAATCGAATCGGTTTCAAGATTATGAGACAGATGATGGGGATTTAGAAGGTTCCGTTCATCCAATAGAAATTGGATACCTTTATAATAACACAGACTTTCCGACTAACCCGTCAAAAGGTAGCTCTCAATATATCTCGTTTACTCAAGATTTTGCCTGGGGTGACTCCGAGGATAAATGGAATTTCCTTAGTTTTGAAGCAAGTAAATATTTCGATGTTGGTACTAATCGTTTTGCCAAACAACAGGTTGTTGCGTTGAATTTCTGGACCGGCGACTCCCCGTCGTGGGATGAGACTACGTTAGATAACGACACTTCTGTTATCTCAGATGACCCACCTTTTGTTGAGGGCGCGAGACTCGGTGGATTTTACCGTATGCGTGCATACCCCAATAATCGTTTTAATGGAAAATCTGTCATTTATACCACAGGCGAATATAGGCTCACTCCCAAATGGAATCCGATTGCTAATGTCAACTGGTTGAGTTTCTTAAAACTCGATTGGTTTCAGCTGGTTGGATTTGCAGAAGGTGGGCGGGTTGCAGGAGATTATGGAGATCTTTTTTCCGATTGGAAATTCGACGGCGGTGTTGGTCTTAGAGCCATGGTTGCAGGTGGTGTTGTACGGTTTGATGTAGCGACATCAGAAGAAAGTACAAGTGGTTGGGTTATGTTTGGGCACCCCTTTTAATTTGTTCTTAAGTATGGCAATCACCAAGTTTGCGAAACTAATACCCACTTTTTTTGGTAAAAGCAGTAGAAGAATGCTTTTACCTTACAGAGGCCCGGGGACAGCTTGAAAAATCCGCGTCTTCATGTAACCTCGCGTTCTACTGTCTTCCGAAAAGTAACTATTATAAAAATACATATTCATAGTAAACCCACGTTACTGGACTCCGTAGGGCGCCAGTCCTCAATACCGGTGTTCGAGATCCACTCTTTTCACACCTGTTCTTCGTCGTTTTTCTATTGTTTCAAGCCAGCTTGGTTGCGATAATTTCACCTATTAATATAGGTCGTCCAGTCCTCTACTCCTTTCGGGTGACCTCAAATTTACTCCTTTCAAGCGATTCATTTTTCTCTTTAAAACAGATCTAATAGAACCATGGTAAAAGATTTTTTGGGGAGGGGTGTGAATTGACATTGCCCTCCCACGTTCTGCGGTAACACCATTTTTTCAACTGGATATCAATCTGCCTGGACAGGATAGGCAAGATGAAAAAACGATAGCTGCAGGGGACGCTATGACAGCTATCTTTGAAAAATAAAATATCTGATTGTGAAAGTGAAGCAGAAAAATGATAGACGGCCATGACAAGCCAAAAACAATTAACCAAAGAAATTAGGGGGGAGCAAATGAACAGAAAACTGAAGAGGAATGAAAATTTTTTGGATTAAAAAAAGTTGCAAATGTTTTTTTCGGTAGCAATTATTGCGACTACAATGATCTTTACACTTCCGGGGCAATCTTTGGTGTTGGAGTTAAGTTTTACTTTTAATTGTTGCTTCAACCGGGTTAAAAAGGCCTACTTTTAGATCACAGAAGCTGATACTATAAGATAGGAGCAGACACACTGCCTCTAGCTTTAGCTAGCCCCAATATTTCATGAACAACCAGAAAATGTAATTTAATACATATATGATTACTTTAGGTTCCGATTTTTTTTTCTCAAAGTACAATTTGTAGCGCTGGATAACAAGTGGCCACGTAGATGTGGTTCACCCTGGGGACGAGCATAAAACGACCATCCTCATCGTTATCGAGGATTTGCGGTAGATTACTACCGGAGTAGGGCTTTTACCTGCAGCAACCTTGATGCCTCGACTATGGCCCCTTCATGCTCGTGAACTATCGGCGCTACTAATACCTATTGTTTTTCCAAACTATAAAAGAGGAGTGAGTTATGACTGTAGTAAGCCGGATCTGTTTACACTTAACCATAGTTTCCGTTTTTCTCGCATGTTTTTGTACTACCTCCTGGGGTGAACTTGTTGTGTACCCAGCCAAAGGTCAGGATGAGGCACAGCAAAGCTCCGATAAGGCAGAGTGTCACCAGTGGGCAATTCAAGAAACTGGAATCGATCCCGTCCAGCTGGCGGGTATGGATACGCCAGCACCGAGCGGTGGAAATGATGGTAAGGTGGTTAGAGGTGCTGCTCGAGGGGCAATCGCCGGGGTAGCTATAGGAGCGATCGCAGGTGATGCCGGAAAAGGCGCTGCAATTGGTGCTACAGCCGGAGGATTAGGTGGCGTAGCACGTGGACGCAGACAGAATCAGGCTGAACAAAACAGTGCTGCACAGATCCAGGAACAGAAACAGGCCGCTCTCCAAAAATATGAAAAAGCATATGGTGCTTGTTTAACGGGCAAAGGATATTCAGTACAATAAATATATACAGGTGGAACGTTATTTTACCCAAAACAATGAACTCTTTTCGGTAGTCACTTCATCAATCACACAACTCAACAAATTGAGATTGAACATGCTAAACAAACTAACATTTTATTATTCTGGAATATACTCTATACCCTCTACGCGACCAATCGTCAGCCTGTTGAGACAAACAATAAGTCAGATCACTATACGATCTTTCCGTCAAATGTATTAAAACTTGGATTTGTCGTGCACCGCGTGGGTGAAGGTGAGATGTCGTGGAATGAAATCTATAAAGAGTCTCCAAAAACCAAGCGTAGCAAAAAACTTTTGTTGACCCGTGAGTATGCACGTGAAGTCGTCACCTATGACATTAAAGATGATTTAATGAAGACTTCGGAGCAGGCGGATGGTTTTTTCCTCAGGATAAATGAACTCCTCGATAAAAGTATTGATAAGGATATCCTCCTATATGCCCACGGTGCAAACAGCAATTTCTATCGTGCAACTGCGCAGGGTGCACAACTTCATCATTTTACTGGTCAAGACTTCGGTAGTCTTGACCTTTTCATGGCCATCTGCTGAGAACCTTCTCAAATATAAGACTGACGTTTTGCACGCAAAAAAGACAGTTCCCGCATTTGCAAGATTGCTTGAGTTACTTGCCAATCATACAAATGCAAAACATATCAATATACTGGCATATAGTGCAGGTGCCCAAGTAGTAACATCCGCTCTTGCAATGTTTGAAGATATTTATCCCGACCTGTCCAAAGAGGATTCAAAGAATAAACTTCGTATAGGTGAAGTGTATTTTGCGGCACCAGACACAGCATTTAAACCTTTTGCTCAGCGCTATATGAAGTTTAAGGATATTGTAGAAAGAACAACTGTAAACATAAACCAGAATGACTCTGTGCTTAAATTTTCAGCCTTTGAAAATGGCATGTCGAGACTAGGTAAGCCTGACCTTACAGAAGTAACTGAAGAAGAGTTAAATATCCTCATTGAAGCATCAACAACACCAAAGTTTGACCTTCTAGATGTTAGTGGGTCTGAAGTGCTCGATATTGGTGGGGTCCAGGATTCATGGTACATGAATACCTGGGTGAGCTCAGATGTTTTAATGCTCTTACTATTTAATGCTTCTCCTCTTGAAAGAGGGTTAGTAGAACATTGGTATAAAGATCGTTCCAGAGCATATCGTTTCCCAAGCGATTACGACGTGAGGTTACATGATATCGTCACGGGACATAGGGAAGAACTTTTGGAAAAACTTAAATCTGAAGGCAGGAACTAATTGTGGACATGGAAGGCATTGGAAAAAAGAAAATCATTATTTGGATATTTATTGTTTTTTGCCTTCTGTTCTTAACGTTGTCACTGACTTGTGGCTATTTTCTGAAAAAAGGTATTCACATTGAGGAGTTGACCGTTGGTGGAATAACAATTTCCGATAGCAATGTTATCTGGGATAGAAAACTCGAACTTGAAATTTCGGAAATTTCTCTGAATACAAAACAAAAATCTTCCACTCCAAAAGCTGAGAAAAATCCTACGAGACTCATTGGAAAGGGTATTGAGTACGGTAATTACCTGTTGAAGGTTTTTTCTAAACTCCACATAAAGAAGCTGAAACTTGGAGCGACTTCTGTAGAGATCGATTTAAATCAAACAGATGCCCCGTCTAATAGCCTCATAGTGAGGTCTGATGATTTTTCCTTTAACTCAGACTTAACCTTTAAAAAAGATAGCCTGACCATTGATATTATAGAAGCCTCCAGTGCGCGTTTTAGAACCGGAGTTTCCGGCAGTATGCAACTCGATGGTGGGCGGGGTGAATTATCCGGGGACCTTACAGCTCTCATTAATAAAAAATTTCCTGTAGCAGTACATTTCACAGCCGATGGTAATTCACTCTCGTTTTCAGGGAAAGAGGCGGGTGAGATCACCGAGATCAATTCACTTGTGGATCTTTTTGGTTTGAGACATGGTATTCAGCGCTGGATTACAGATTATCTGAGTGGAAGTCGCTATCATTTAAAATCATTTAAAGGTGTTGTCCCATGGAACAATCCTAAAGAGATTCTCAACACTCTTGAAGCAGAAGTAACGGTTGATGATACAGAATACACCTTTGCACCGGGCCTGGAGCCGGTTAAAGCCGGCTACACACAGGTTTTATTTAAACACGGCGTGCTCGATATTTTACCAAACGGAGCAACGTTTTATGGTCAAGACTGTGGTAAAAGCTGGGTTGATATCAACTTTAATGATCCCAAAAACATTCTTCTAACCGCCTATATAAAAACCACAGCCGTGGCCAATGACGATATTCTGACCCTTCTGAACTATTACAAAATCCCACTCCCATTTAAGCAGGTGGAGGGTGAGACTGCCACCGACCTTGAATTGGCCATTATCCTTAACAAACAACAACTAGAGGCAAGAGGTGTCTTTGATATTGAGGATGGTGTTATTGAGTGGGGTGGCATAAATTATAAAGTTAGAGACGCACGCATCACGCTGGTTAACTCTGATGTAACAATAGACCAACTACACGTCACATATGAAGATCTGGTTTCAGCTCAGGTTTCTGGTACTATTCTGGCTAAACAGAAGAGCGGGGATGTGGATGTAGTTTTAGAGATGATGAATCTAAAACTTGGAGGTTCGACACTAACACTCGACAAGAACCATCCTCTTAAGGCCTCACATCACTTCGATCCCACAGGACATACGATAGATGTTCAATCATCATCATGGTTACTCGATACCTTGGTTTTACAGTTAGGTCCTTTTAAAGCGCCCTTAAATATCGACGATTTAAGCCTTGAAGTATCTAAGGTACAACTTGGTACTCCCCCTGGAATAGAGTCTGAAATCTCAGGATCTTTTTCTTTTAAAAATCGGCAGGCGGATTTTACCTGCGACTTATTAAAATTTAATGTCAATGATTTGAAGTTAAAGACCCCGCATGTCGATATTGATATTACGTATGATGAGGGCCTTTTTGTCACCACTGAAGAAATAGCTGAGTGGGAATTGAGCAAAATGCCTATAAAACTCTTTCCTTCACAATTTGAATTTGAACATGATGTCTTTTCTGTAGTCTCAAGCAGGATAAGTTACGGAGAGTTATTTGATAGCTACCTTGCAGGCTACTTCAATATAGGCGAGAAGAATGGCCGTTTTTCTCTCGAAAAAATTGATGTGAAAGATGAGGATCTTAAGGAAAGGCTTACCCTTGGTCAAAATGTTGATGTGGAGATAAATAGCAAAGCTGGAAATTATATAATCTTTTTTCCACTTTTTGATTTAAAGATCAGTACAGATAAGGAGAAAAATTGGGCCGCTAAATTTGGTGATCTTGCAGCCGTGTATCCCCGTTCAAAAATTCTCCAAAGATATAATATTAAAGAAGGAAAAGTAGAAATATCATCAGTGAACGGTAAAAAACCATACAGCTTTTCTGCTGACATTAAATCGCCATATCCCTTATTGGTCGATGATGACGGTCCAATTGATCTTTTGCATATTACCGGTCAACTCACAGATAAAGGAACGTTTGCACGTATTAATAAAGATCTTGAGCTAAGCTTTGCTGACAAAAAACTGGACATAACATCCCATAAAATTGGATATAACTTATCCGCTATTGTACAAATTATTGAAGAGCTACCCACCCGTTCAGCGGACAGTGAAGCAAAGAGTGATGAAGCGTCACCATTTACCCTGAAGATGTCTGCCGATCAGAGCCATATTTACCTAGGTTCTAAAAGTAGCATTCTAGCTGACAACATGCAGGTTGATTTGCTTGATGGTAAATTCAATATGGAATTGGATCATGGCAAAGGTCAGCTTTCTTTACAGTTGGACAAAGGATCGTTTATTCTTGATGGCAAAGAACTTAATGACGCGTTTATGGGGGCTTTAATCCATAATTCAAAATTTCAAGGTGGAGCTATGTCCATCGCCGCAAAGGGAATGTTGAACGAATTCTCAGCGGTTTTTGAAATAAAAGACACCCTCTTATATGAGATGGCGACTGTAAACAATGTTATGGCATTTCTTAATACGGTCCCCGCCCTTGTCACGTTTTCTTTGCCTGAATTTGATACCAGTGGATTTCCTGTTGACTCCGCTGTGGTTGGAATGAAATATAAAGATAAAGTTGTTGATATCGAATCGTTAGAGGTCTTCTCTCCTGAAATGTATGCTAAAGGGCAGGGGACGATAGACTTTTCCACTAAAATGATAGATATGGATATTAATTTAAAGACTCAAGCTGGTCGGAATGTAGGCAAAATACCAGTCGTGGGCTACGTACTTGCTGGAAATGAAGATGATGAGTCATTGAATGTGAAGATTGAAGGCCCTCTCGATGATCCTACTGTGAACAACTCTCTCGTGAAGAATATCGTTGTTTACCCAGCTGAAATACTTTACCGAACCTTGAAGTTACCGTTTCATCTCGGTGGTAAAATGCTTCCTGAATCATCTGGAAATAAAAGCTCTGACGATAACAATTAAAGCACGATACATTCTAAAAATAGCATGCAGGCAAATTAATAAGGACTCGTATGAAATCTTGGCAATATACGATTGTTGTACTCTTTAAAATTGTAGTAGTAGTTGCACTGATTTTCGTATGGATATGGGGAGTTGTTGCTCTTTTTCTCAATACTCCCGGCCCTATGGCGATTAAATATTGTGTCTCAATTGTTTTCGCCGTGTTACTCCCAGCTGTTTTTATTTACAGCAGGTCTTTTATTCGAGGCACTGTGCTAAGCCTTTGTGTCTTTGGTGTCTTGCTCTTTTGGTGGCAGACGTTGACTCCGTCCAATGATAAAGATTGGGCGCCTGATGTGGCTAAAATATCCCATGGAGAGATTCGTGGAGATATTCTAACCATGTTTAACGTGAGAAATTTTGAATATAAAAGTGAACAACTGTATTACCAACACTGGGATACAAGAACATATAACTTCAATAATCTTGAGGGAGTTGATATCTTTCTTTCTTACTGGGCGTCTGAACATATCGCCCATACAATTCTCAGCTGGGATTTTGGTGAGGACGGGCACCTGCCAATTTCTATTGAAACCAGAAAAGACAAGAGTCAGGAATACTCGTCTGTGAAAGGATTTTTTAAGCAGTTTGAAATTGCCTATATTGCAGCCGATGAAAAAGATATTATCCGACTCCGGACAAATTATAGAAAAGAAAGGGTCTATCTCTACAGACTCAAGGCGTCAAAACAGCAAATATTGGCATTGTTAAAAGATTATCTTGTAAAAATGAATAGCCTGGTAAATAAACCGCAGTTTTATAACGCTCTTTCTCATAACTGTACAACGACAATTCAAATTCACGCCAATGCCATCCGCGAGGATGCTCCACCACCAATTGATTGGCGGCTTATCGCAAGTGGTCATGTTGATGAATTGCTTTATGATCGTGGGGTTATACAAACGGATGTACCCTTTGCTGAACTTCGAAAGGCGAGTCGAGTTGATCTGAGTATGCAGCAAGAAGGCAAAGAAGATTTTTCAAGTAGAATGCGAGAACACATTAAAATTGCGTTGAAAACAAACTAAGAATTATATCGAAGTTGAAAATACAGTAACAGAGAAAGGAGAAAAAATGAGATTACTATTTTATGCTGTACCGTTGCTTTTCATACTTCTTAGTGGATGTGCAAAGCCACCTGTCCCGCAAAATCCTGCCTATCAATTCGAACCACCGACAAAGGAATTGAGTTACCTTGCCGATGTGGAACCTGTACTCGTGAAAAGATGCGTTGTATGCCACTCCTGTTACAATTCACCCTGCCAGCTCAAACTCAGTTCCTGGGATGGTTTGGAAAGAGGTGCGAGCAAGGAAATGATTTACAATGGCGGTCGCTTAAAGACAATGGACCCCAGTCGTCTACTTATGGATGCTCACTCCGAAAGCGAATGGCGGAAAAAAGGGTTTTTCTCGGTAAAACAGAAGCAATCTCAAGAATATACTGACTCATTGATGTATATGCTTCTCGATCATAAACGGGTTGCTCCTGCAGTGCGTGGAGAGTATTTCTCAGAGGCGACAGATCTTACCTGCTCAGAAAACAAAAGTGAACTGCAAAGCTATCTCAAAAAACATCCAAATCGGGGTATGCCTTTTGGCTTTCCACCTCTGACACAGCAAGAGTTCAATACTGTAGCTGGTTGGTTAAGTCAGGGTGCCCATGGTCCATCTGCTGAAGAACAGATAGCACTTAAAGCTGTTATCCCAAAAGACCAGGCAATGGTTAAAAAATGGGAAAAGTTTCTTAATAACCCGGATGCAAAAAAACAGATGACGGCTCGTTATCTCTATGAGCACCTCTTTCTTGCCCATATAACTTTTGATACGGGAACCGACGCCTTCTATGAGCTTGTCCGCTCTACAACAGCGCTTGGTGAAGCTATTGATATTATTCCCACAGTGAGACCCTACGATGACCCGGGAGTTGATCAATTTTATTATAGGTTTAGAAAAATATACTCTACAATAGTCTATAAAACCCATATGGTGTTTAGCATGGGTGAAGCACAATACGCGAGAGTGCAAGAACTGTTCATCAAACCTGATTGGATCAAAACTCCTTATATCGCGGGTTACGATAAGATAGAAAGTGCCAATCCATTTATAACCTACGATCAGATTCCTCCGTCCTCACGTTACCAGTGGCTGCTTGATAATGCACATTACGTCATAATGACGTTTATAAGAGGTCCGGTATGTAAAGGACAGATAGCGCTTAATGTTATTAATGACCATTTTTGGATCATGTTTATGGATCCTGAACATGATTTATCAACCAAGTATCCAGGGTTTTTAAAGTTTCAATATCAAAATCTGAGGATGCCCGGAGAAAGTGGTAGCGACTATAAACTGTATGACACCCTTATTAAAAACAACCATTACAAGTATGCGGTAGATTTCTACAAGCAACGGCAACAATTTTATAGTGCACATTATCCTGACGGGTTAGACCAAAACATGATCTGGAAGGGCAACCAGCCTGATGATGATCCACTACTCACTGTGTTTCGACATTTTGACAGTGCTTCTGTTCATAGTGGTGTTCTGGGAGGACTGCCAAAAACTGCATGGGTCGTCGATTATCCATTACTCGAGCGCATCTATTATTCACTCGTTGCAGGATTTGATATCTATGGCACAGCAGGGCATCAGCTGGCAACCAGACTGTATATGGACGCCTTGCGCATTGAAGGCGAGAGCTACTTTTTAGATCTTATGCCGGAAGAAAAGAGAGCAGAGATGATGCAAGACTGGAATTTAGACGTTAAGTTCGAAGATCTACACTATACTCCAACGCAAATTCCAGCCGGAATGAACTTTGTAACAAAGGAACCCAAAAGAGAGTTTATCGAAGAAGTGGTCAAAAATCAGATTAAGGTTTCCGGTGTTGCTTTTGATCAGAACTATCTGCCTGCTGGTAATTCATATCCCGAGCTACCTAATACATTCCATAGCGATAACGATGTTATTGATGCCTTTACTGCAGTCTCCGCACCAGGTGTGTCTTTTTTTCGACATGTTGAAAGTCATAACGCGAACGTAGCCTGGGTAAGAATAACTGACATTGAAGGCAGAGACGACCTCGTTATATCGGTCGTTGTAGACCGTTGGCACGATAATGTCAGGTTCCTCTTTAGAGAAAGCAAGAACCTTAATCCTGAAAAAGACAGGGCTGATTTCTTAAAGGGTTTTGTCGGTTCTTATCCCAATTATTTCTTTGTGGTAAAGGCTGCAGACTTACCGGACTTTTTTGATATTCTCAACAATTACGATAATAGTAGTGAATACGTCACAAGACTTGATAAATACGGAGTCAATAGAGCCGAAGATAACTTCTGGGATGTCTATGACTGGTTTCAAACCGAATTTGACAAGTTTCATGGGAGTGAAGGAGGCCTAATGGACCTGAACCGATATTACTACTACGCCGCAGAAGATCTGTAGAGTTCAATTGAGTGTCATCACAGTCAGAGGTTTACTCTGACTGTGATTTATTCTGGTGTTAACCCGTATTTCTCATGAGCATTCTGTCGACACAGGTAAAAACTTCGAAGCTAACACCACCTGAACTGGTCAGAAATCCGGGTTAGGTTATATTAAATTTCTTATCATATCGTAGCTGTTCATCTCCTTGAAATACGATTCGTCCAAGGGGCTAGCAGCACCCAAAACCATGCCGATCAGCGCTCCCCGTGCAGCAGAATCTCCTCCAGACATTACATTTGCAGTCATTGCTCCCATGTAATCTTCCGGGTAGGTTAAAAGAATTTGAATGGTCCCGGGAAGTGACTGTTCAACCGAACAGGCTGTTCCGAATTTTTGCAAGCATTGGACAGATTCCTGCCCTGCCTCTTTGGCTCCACGTTCTATGAGTCTTCTGATATTTTCATCTTCTACAGTTTCGAGGGTAGAATACAGCGCATCCTTTACGGTGCCACCTTGCAGAACAGTCATGGTGAGCGCTGCAAAGAAAAATGCGGTATTCATCACTGTTGCATTATTGTGAGTCAGAGACGTTTGAGCTTCAACGGCGGCCATAAGCTGCGTTGAGTCATCATAGAAATAAATGAGAGGTGCTATTCGACTTGCCCCCGCAAGGTCCTGACTTGCAGAACCAACGGGGTCTTCTATTCCTGCCGCTATGTTTTTAAGGGTTTGTTTGGTAGCTCCATCTACATAACCCTGGTAATTATCAAACAGAGCGCGCCACTTATTTTTGAAATCCTTCAAATCAAAGCCGGTCATTGAATTGACAGACTGCAGCAACACCAAAGCCTGATCCCCGTAATGGGTGAAATCACCTTTACGCTTACTGGAATGATAGGTCGGGGGTGGGGGAGTAAGAGTTTTGATCTGGCCAAAAGTCTTTACTATTTTTTGAGTATCATAAATCCAATGCGGCCCAAGAGCAAACGCATCACCATAGAAGGCCCCAAACAACATTCCTTTTTTTTTGTTCTTTATTATTTCCACAATGCATCCTGTCATTTGTGAATTATTGGTGTGAACAACCGTTCGAATCACTAACGAAGTTGTTCGACATGATCAAAACATTCCCATCTAAGAATAGTCAATCATGCCCCTGGTCAATGGAGTGCCGACCATTACTTCAACACTCCTTTGTTTTTCATGTCAGCAATCAGTACATTGACAACCCGCTCATAATCTGTTCGCAGGAGCTTTGGATCAATGGCATCAGATTGGGCGCTCCATACGAGACTGGCCGTTGCGGCATCGTAAAGATTTGATTCCAACCGGACTGTAGTTTTTGTGATCGAAGACGCGGGTGAGTATATTGCACCATATGTCCGTCCATAATAATCAAACATATTATTATAGTAACCCCCTGGTAGAAAATGAACAGTCCCGGGATAATTTCGAGTCTTGGATTTATTACCAACCACATGCGTGATCAAAACCGACGAGGCACCTGTTTCTAAAATCGCAGCTTCGACAATTTTCCGATCTGGCTTAAGGACATGGCCGATTACTTTGTAACTTGCAATCGATTGAATGTTAGAGATATCGAACTGATCAACAAACACATTTTCAAAAAGTTTCACGTGGACTTCATCTCTACTCACTCCAATGACCAAAATATTATTGGCCCCATACCCCTGTAAAGAGCTGTCGACCCAGGAAGAGACAATCTTGGCTTTTGGGCTACAAGCGGCAAACGTTAGAACCAAACTCACCGCAATAAATCCCATAATTACATTTTTCATACGCTACTCCCAGTGATTTTTTGTTGTTTGATAATATGGTGATAGTAGTTTTTTTAACACATCTCCGCGGGTAAGCGAAGACTCCAATAGTAACCATACAGATATGCTTAATTTCCTGAAAAGGCCTTGATCTGAGATAAAACAACTATAGTCCGACAGACTCCTGATGATTTCCCATTCTGTTGATGAACAGGAGGCGACTCTTTTCTGCACCATGTTCTTTGATACAGGCTGATAATTTTTCAAGATAAATTGTAGCTTCTAATAACGAGATAATACACCAGGTGCGACTTGAAAGTCGCCTCTTTTATTGCTGACCGCTGAGTCAGACTGCCGTTTCGTTGGCAGTTTTCTTTCCCGGCATGCATAGCGGGTAACGGCTTTGTGTGAAGGCAGTAAAGGCCAAGAGGAAAGAAAAATTTCCCAGTCTGCAAAGGCTATTGGCCAGATCTCCTGCTGGTCGGCTTAAAGCCGTGAAGAGAGTAACTACAAATCGAGGAAAACGAACACCAGAAGCATTCAAGATTGAACCTAGGTCATCAATATCGTTTGACTGTTCATCAACTTGCGGTCACCCCAGTGAGAAGTTGCTACAGAAAATATAGACAGATCAAAAGGGCATAATCTACTACCGTAAAAGGTTCTAATGTGATTTAACTAATGGAGTACCGAAATCAAGAGATTATTGAAACCTCTCTCGTCGCTATTGAATTCCAAATTATATTGACATGAAACCTGGCATCAGGGGTAAGGAATTTATGGACAATAAACCCTCTTATACAGAACTAGAGCGACAGATCAAAATACTCAGTCTGGAAACGTCACGACTGAAGGCGGCTGAAGAAACATTTAATCGTCAAAACGAATCCCTCAAAGCTCTCCATGAAACATCTCTTGTCCTCATTGATACACTGGATAAAGAAGAGTTGTTAGAAAACATTTTTGAAAGAGCCGCATCTCTGAGTGGAACAGCCCACGGGTACATCTACCTTCTTGAACCCTGCGAGACCCTTATGGAGATGAAGGTTGGCATGGGTTTTTTAAAAAGTCAGTTGGGGCGTAGGGTGTTGATAGGTGAGGGGATCGGCGGATGTGTATGGCAGGCAGAGGAGCCAGTCGTAGTTGAAGATTATCTATCATGGTCAGGGCGGATCGATGACAAGGTTCTTGACAGGCTTCGTTCGATTGTGGGAATTCCACTGAAATACGATACCAGGGTTTTGGGGGTGATTGGGCTTGCTCATGTGGAGGGAGATAAAAGATTTAGCCAGGCAGATATTACGACTCTTGAGAGATTTGCTGCTTTGGCACTCATTGCCCTTGAAAAATCTCGTTTGTACGCGGATGTACGGCGTGAACTGGCAGAACGAAAGCGCACTGAAGCTGTTTGGCGGGAAAGTGAGCTGCGATACAGAACCTTCATAGAATGTTCACCTGATCCTATTGTAGTGTACGATATGAAAGGTGTTGCAACCTATGTCAATCCTGCTTTTGAGCACACATTCAATCTTTCCCGGGAGGAGCTTCTCGGCAAAAAAATCGATTTTGTGCCGCCGGAAAATTGGCCGGAAACCAAAGCTGAGATCCTGAAAATGCTCAGTGGCCAGAAGATCAGCCTCTTTGAAACCAGAAGATTGACCAAGGAAGGAAAGGTGCTTGATGTCCAACTCAGTTCCACACTGTATCAAGGTGCTGATGGACAGCCTCTTGGCAATATCGTGACCATAAGAGATATCAGCCGTCAAAAGCGTACAGAAAAAGAGCTTGATAAATATCGGGATCATCTGGAAGAGCTAGTAACTGAGCGAACAAGGGAACTCGCACATGCTAACCTCAAACTTGAGCTTGAAGTAGATGATCGTAAACATGCACAAAAAGCACTCCTCAAACGTGAAAAAGAACTGCAGGCGCAATCGCAACATCTCGAAGAGGTAAATACAGCTTTGAGAGTACTGCTCAAGCAGCGGGATGAAGATAAACAAGAACTGGGAGAGGTGGTGTTGCGAAATGTTCAAGAACTGGCTTTTCCCTATCTGCAAAGTATTATTAATGGTCGACTGTCCACCCAGCAACGAACGCTGGCATTGATTATTGAAACTAATCTGAACAATATTATCACGCCCTTTGTAGATAAACTTGCATCGGGTCTTGCCCAGCTCACACCCGTTGAGATCCGAGTGGCGAGTCTGGTCAAGGAAGGAAAAACGAATAAGGAGATTGCAGAGATTCTTCTGGTGTCAAAAAATACGGTGCTGTTTCATCGCCACAACATTCGAACCAAATTAGGGTTAAGAAACAAGAAGATAAATCTTCGTTCACATCTGTTAGCTTTGGTGTAATAGTGGGCCCATCCCCCTATTATACCGCTATTTAATAAACTTGTTATATGATTTATATTTCAGTATGCTACAAATATAGCATGAGGATCTTTCCTCTTTAGTTCGGATTTCTCTCATTGCGTTTGTAATTAAAAGGCTCATGAGAACTGCGGGTTAGGGGGAGGTTCTCGTTTATGCCTGTCAGAGCGTATTATTCCAAATCTAAAAGTCAGCTCACATAACCAGCCACAGGTTATGAAATGCGTTTGTACTTGTTACATACTAGTTCTTTGCAGTTCTATTGCGGGCACTATTTTGATAACGATATCCCCCAATAGATAACTGCCATACAAGAAGAGTCGAAAGAAAAGAAAGTTGACCAGAGGTGTCATGCCGGCATCTCTATAGAGCCAGTTAGAACACGGGATTTCGACGATGACCAATCTAATTGTTTCCGAGGTTACACTTACATTCGGTGGCTTAAACGCCCTCTCCGAAGTAAACATTTCAATTGAACCTGGAATTATCACATCGATCATCGGACCCAACGGGGCCGGGAAGACCAGTGTTTTAAACTGTATCTCCGGGTTCTATCACCCAACCATAGGGAAAATCCATTACGGTCAGCACGACCTCACTCATGCCTCACCTCACCAGATATCAAACATAGGTATTGCCAGAGCATTCCAGAATCTTGAGCTGTTTCGAGGGTTGTCGGTTCTTGATAATCTGCTGCTTGCCCGCCATCAAAATTTAAAATATTCGATTTTTCATGCACTTATTTATTTTGGTAAAGCCTCCAGGCTGGAAGCTGAAAATCGTGCCTATGTGGAAAAAGTTATCGAATTTATGGAGCTCGAACCTTACCGAAAACAGAAGGTCGGTAATCTGAGCTACGGGGTTCAAAAGAGAGTTGAGGTCGCAAGAGCCCTCACTTTGGCCCCCAAGTTACTCCTTCTTGACGAGCCAATGGCGGGAATGAATATTGAAGAAAAAGAAGACATCGTTCGCTTCATACTCGATTTGAAAAAAGAATGGGATATTACGATAGTGCTTGTAGAGCATGATCTGGGGGTTGTGATGGATATTTCAGATCAGATTTATGTACTAGATTTTGGGGAGTTAATTGGTTCAGGGGGACCGGAGGAAGTTGCATCAGATCCTAAGGTGATAGAGGCCTATATTGGTGAAGAGTAATTTGCGCATGGAAAACAGAGAGAGTTTAATACAATACACTATTCCACAACTTCTGCGGTGGCGGGTTGAAACTAACCCTGACAAGGTTGCCTTGCGGGAAAAAGATTTTGGCTGTTGGAACTGCTATACCTGGATCCAATATTATGATTTTGTCCGTAAAGCAGGACTCGGGCTGAAAAAAATCGGTTTTGAAAAGGGTGATAAAATCGCCATTATCAGCGATAATATCCCAGAAACACTCTATATGGCTATTGGTGCCCAGGCCATTGGCGGTATTTCAGCCGCTATCTATCAGACCAGTCTTCCGGAGGAAATTCAGGGTATTCTCGAGTACCTTGAAGTGAGTATTGTTTTCTGTAGTGACCAGGAGCAGGTCGATAAGGTCGCAGAAGTAAGAGACCGAATCCCTCAGGTGCTAAAGGTGATCTACGAAGACCCAAGGGGAATGCGCAGCTATCAGGCTGACGATTGGTTCATGTCTATTGCGGAGCTCTATAAACTTGGTGATGAGGTTCACCAGGAATTTCCAGAAGTGTTTAATGCACTGGTTGATGAAGGTGGAGTTGATGATGTCTGTCACTTTTGCCTTACCTCAGGAACTACAGGGTTGCCTAAAGGTTCCATGGTGACCCATCGCAACTATATCAATATGGGACTTCAGATCACAGAGGTTGATCCTTTAGAGGATACTGATGAATATCTTTCGTTTCTGCCTTTTGCCTGGATTGGCGAGCAGATGAATTCGTTTGGTGTGGCCATGGCTACCGGAATTTCAATTAATTTCCCGGAGTCGGTTGAAACCAGTATGGACGATCTCAAGGAGATAGGCCCCCACTTCATGTTTGGTGCACCCAGGATTTATGAGACCATCCGCTCTCAGATCTGGCTGAAAATTGATGAGGCGTATTGGCTGAACCGCACCTTGTATAAATATTTCATGAAAATTGGAGAAAAGGCTGCTGGCTATCGTATGTCAGGTGAGGCAATGCCGACCAAACTTCGTATTTTGGCCTGGTTTGGAAAACAGATCATTTTTCGTCCATTGGTCAATCAAATCGGTTTGCTCAGACTACGCCGTGCATACACGGGTGGAGCTGCACTTGGACCCGAGCTCTTTACCTTTTATCAGGCTCTCGGGGTTAACCTCAAACAGATCTATGGGCAGACTGAAATAGTCGGCATTGCTTATATGCATAGGGATGGAGATGTTCGCCCGGATACAGTCGGAAAACCACTACCTGGAACAGAATGCAGGATTTCAGATGAGGGTGAGATTCTTTCCAGGTCTGCATCTGTTACTCCCGGTTATTATAAATTGCCAGAAAAGACAGAAGAGTTACTTGAGGGCGGGTGGCTTCACTCTGGAGATGCCGGTTATATCGATGAAAGCGGCCATCTGGTCGTTATTGATCGTATTTCAGACGTCATGCATAACGTAAATGGCGATATGTTCAGCCCTATGTTTCTTGAAAACAGGTTGAAGTTTAGCCCCTATATAAAAGAAGCAGTGATTTTTGGCGATAAGAGGGAGTACGTCGCAGCGCTCATAAATGTTGATCCGATTGTTGTGGGCAAATGGGCTGAGGATAAAGGGATTTCTTTTAGTACATATATGGATCTTTCCCTTCAGCCTGGTGTAGCAGAACTGATTAAAAATGAGGTTTTAAAGATTAACAGGGATGCAGAGAAACCACATTTTAAAATCCGCCGATTCGCTCTTCTTTACAAACTGTTGGATATGGACGATGGCGAATTGACCAAGACCGGGAAAATACGGCGCAGTTTTGTGCGGGAAAAATATGATGACCTGTATGAGGCCTTGTACGATGAAATGATAACAGAGAAAAAGGTTGAGGCATTTTATCAGTATCAGGATGGCCAGACAACAACGGTTGATACAACCCTTCACTTTTACACAACAGAAGGAGAACTATGAGCTATTTTTTCCAACTGGTAGTTAGTGGCGTTGTCGTAGGATCGATCTACGCCTTATCCGCGCTTGGATTTGTACTTATTTATAAGTCCAGCCGGGTTCTCAATATCGCCCACGGACAGATAATTGCTGCTGGGGCCTTTATTACCTATGCTTTGACGGTCATGGTAGGCCTGCCTATTTATGTCGCTTTCCCCATAAGCATGGTGATAACATTCTTTCTTTCAATGAGTGTTGAAAGGGTGTTCCTGCGTCGCTTAATTGGTGAGCCGATTATTTCCGTTATCATGGTGACCATTGGTCTAATGTCAATTATTGACGGATTGATCTATTTGACGCCATTTGGATCCGAGAATTTTTCCTTCCCGGCCTTTTTGCCAACAACGCCTATTTCAGTTGGCGGAGTATCCATATCCTGGACGCAGTTGGTTGGCGTCGCTGTTACTGTGGTTCTGATCGGTGGTTTTTCCTGGTTTTTTAAGAAATCAACGGTGGGTATTTCAATGCGGGCGGTTTCTGACGATCAGCTCGCCTCAATGTCAATTGGAATTTCAGTACCTCGAGTGTTTGGGCTGGCATGGGCTATGGCCGGATTGAGTGCAGCGGCCGCCGGCACGATTATCGGCAATATCACAGGACTGAATTTTGATACCTTACACGCCTTTGGCATCGTGGTTTTTCCGGTAGTTATCCTTGGTGGTCTGGATTCCATTCTGGGGGCGGTTGTAGCCGGTATAATTATGGGGCTCATACAGCAGTTTTCCAGCGGCTATCTGGATGGAAACTGGGGGCTGAATGGAACGGGGGAGGTAATGCCGTACATAGTATTATTGATAATACTGCTTTTTAAACCCCATGGTTTATTTGGAGTCCACGAAATAGAACGGGTATAATTATGTCAACAAATCGATGGCTTGCAACGGGTAATTATTTTACCTCCTATAAGGAAGAGCAGAGGATTTTTCTCACGAGTCTGGACAGGACTGCCATGATTGTTTTTATCCTCATCCTGTTTGCCTGGCCACTTTTCTTTTCTGTAGGAAATAAGTACATGCTGGTAATCGATAATATCCTCGTGGCGATCATTGCTGTCATGGGCTTGAATCTTGTTACCGGATTTGCTGGCTTGATTTCTATTGGTCATGCCGCTTTTGTAGGGATAGGAGCCTATACTGTGGCTTCGTTTGCCAGAGTTTTAGGCGATGGTCACATTCTCATAACCCATGCCTGGCCCCTAATGATCATACTTGCCGGATGTATGGGCGCTGTTTTTGGTGCCATAGTCGGTCTACCTGCTCTGCGTCTGAAACACCTGTATCTGGCGATAGCCACCCTTTCGTTCCAGATGATATTTCAGTGGGTTATTAACTTTATGAATTTTTTTAACCAGGGGCAGACAATCTCGGTGGACAGGGTTGTATGGATAACTGGGGTGGTCTCACGTAAACAGCACTACGTCTTCTGGTACTACGCGATTTTGGTGGTGATTGTGGTGATGGGATTTGCAATACGCAATTTGCTTCGTACCCGTTATGGTCGCTGTCTTGTTGCTGTGCGGGACAATGATCGTGCAGCCGATGCCATGGGTATGCATCCCGGATTCACAAAGGTTTATGCCTTTGGCCTTGCTGGTTTTCTGGCTGGTGTGGCTGGTGCCTTACACGCCTATCTGTATCGGGGCGTTGGTATTGATTCTTTTACTCTGCATCATTCAATAAACTATTTGGCAATGGCAATTGTCGGAGGGCTTGGCACTTTACAGGGCTCATTTTGGGGGCCTCTTGCAATCAATGTTTTAAACCTGCAGGTTGAAAGGCTTTCGGAGTGGGTAGGGGCTCATTTAACAATAGCCACGAATCTGACTACAGCCCTGAAGCCATTAAGTTTTGGTTTGGTAATAGTGCTTTTTCTGATGTTTGAACCACGGGGTATTGCTAACTGGTGGCGTATAGCCCGTTCGTATGTGAAGCTGTGGCCATTCCGCTATTAACCCGAATTTCTCATGAACTTTTTGATTCAAAACTCAACTATTCGATTCTAAGGCAAAAAGGTGTCTTTCCCGAAAAACAGTGTGTTTTCGTTTCAAATCAAAAAGCTCACCCTTCCGGGTCAATAGATTTTTTCGCAGGATCATCGTAATAAACCACTTGCGGTAATTGACTACAGCAGCGTGGCCTATACCTCGATTTGCGAAAAACTTTATTGATGAAAAATCCGGGCTAACAATTGGGGAAAACCACTATAGAAGGACTTCATCATTGATGGGCGATGAGTACACTCGCCTTATAACCAAAAAGCTTGACCAAACACTTTGGAGGAGAAATGAAAAAAATTAACCTAACCAAATCTGCTTTTATGTTGGTAGCTGTTTTCATGTTAGCCCTTCCTGTTCAGGTTCTTGCCGGAAAAGCGTACAAACTTGGGCTCTCTCTTGCTATCACAGGCCCAACTTCAGATGCAGGAAACCCTTATTCCAAAGGTGTTGAAGATTACTTCAACTTTGTGAATGATACCAAAATGTTGGGAGACGATACCATCGATTGTACCATTCGCGACGATCAGTATAAAAATGATATTACAAAGCGAAATTTTGAAGACTACTTGGATCAGGATATTGTGTTCTATCTGAACTATTCAACCGGTAGCACTTTAGCTTTGAAAAAGGATTTCGAAGAGGAGAAAATGCCGGTAATTCCAGCTTCCTTTCATGCTGGAAATCTGATTGATTCAAACTATATATTCCTACCTATCGCATCGTACTCCGCTCAGGCTATTGGTCTTGCTGAATATGTTGTGAAAAACAATAAAGGTGGAACACCAAAAGTTGCAATGTTTATCCACCCATCAGCCTTTGGTCGGGGACCGGTTGAGGATGTGAAAAAGGCTGTTGCTGCAGGTCTTGACATTGAAATAGTAGAAGTCGTTGAACATGGCAAAAACCTTGATAATACAGCAATGCTAAAGCGCCTGAGCAGTAAAGGGGTTCAGTATGTGATCAGTCACACCGTTCAGTCTCCGGTTGCAACCATGTTGAAAGATGCTTCTAGTCTTGGCCTGATGGCAAAAACTTTTGGTGAAGAAGGTAAGATGACCTTCCTGGGTTGTCATTATACTGGTGGTAATGATCTGGTAGCCCTCGCAGGTCCTTCTGCTGAGAATTTCTATTGGACCACATCGTATATTATTACAAGTGAACCTAGTGCCGGAGCAACTGCACAGCTCGATCTTGCAAAGAAATATAATCGTGACGAAAAAGCTGCAAATTCTCATAACTATGCTAACGGCATGATGGTGGCTCAGGTTGCAACAGAGATCATCAAGCGCGCCAAAGATAAGGGAAAGGAAATAACTAAAGAAACCCTGTACCAGGAACTGCAGGAAATGAACGGGGCCAATTCCTTCTCTCCTGGAACAACAGTAGGGCCTGTAACGTATTCTGAAACTGACCATGCCGGTGTTGATTCGCTTCAACTCTATGCGGTTAAAAATGGTGAGTTTAAATCTGCGGGCAGTCCTTTTATCCCTGTTTATACTGAGAAGATTAAATAAACATCAAAACAAAAGTATATCCCTTCTGTTCCGTTTGGTAAAAAAAGGATAGCTGGAACAGAAGGGGAACGTCCAAGTACGTTGCTGCATTGCGGCAAGCCATTCAGGGATTCAGATTCGACTTTTAAGAGACCATCATCAATCTATGGATAAGAAAAAAACGAAATACCAGTTGGAAGTCAATAATATTGAGGTTGTTTACAATAACATCATACAGGTATTACGTGGTGTCAGTCTGAATGTTCCAAAAGGTTCCATTGTTGCTTTACTGGGAACTAATGGTGCAGGAAAGACAACAACCCTGCGGGCGATCAGCGGTTTGTTGAAACCTGAGAATGGTTTTATTCGGGAGGGGTATATCAAGTTTAGAGAGAATGATATTACCAATCTTTTGGGCACCCATGTTGTAAAACATGGTGCGGTGATGGTGCCTGAGGGACGACGGGTATTTAAGCATCTCACGGTGGATGAAAATATAAGGGTTGGCTCCATCACCAGACGGGACGGGACAGCGCAAATCAAGGCTGATCATAAGCTGATGTATGCTCATTTTCCACGGCTCTCCAAGATCACCCATAGAATGGCTGGGTATTGTTCTGGTGGAGAGCAGCAGATGATTGCTATCGCCAGGGCGTTAATGGCATCACCTAAAATGCTCATGCTTGATGAACCATCCCTTGGGTTGGCACCATTACTTGTGAAAGAAATATTTGAAAACATTCAGTTGATCAATAAAGAGATGAACACCACCATCCTTGTGGTGGAGCAGAATGCAAAAATAGCACTGGGTATTTCAGATTATGCCTATATTATGGAGTCGGGTCGAATTGTCCTGGAAGGCCCCTCCAAAGAACTTCAGGAAAATCCGGATGTTAAGGAGTTCTATATGGGCATAACCCAGGGTGGGGGGCGAAAGTCATTTAAGGAAGTCAAGTCGTACAAACGGCGTAAGCGTTGGATGTGATTTAGAATAAAAAATCATTGTCAGATACTTACTCGGATCCTTATACCGTTCCGAGAGATATTTCGGCCATGTTATTTTCTTACAACGGCTTACAAAACCATCGGGGTTGAAAATATGAAGTTTTTAGTTGCATTCAATAACTCGAAAGCCGCACAGGCAGCGCTTGCCCTGGCAAGGGATTACGCAGAAATTTTTGGGGCAAAAATACTGGTCATAACCTCCATGGGTGGAGGGGTGAGGGAAAAACCTGAAAAAATCGGTGAGGCTACCAAGTATTTGGCTGTTGCGGAAAAATTTTTGCAAGAAAAAGGGATAACTTGTGAGACCCATCAACTTGCACGTGGCTTATCCCCTGGAGAAGATCTGGTGCAATTTGCAGAGGAGAATGATATTGACCAGATTTTTGTCGGAGTGAAAAAAATGTCGAGAACCCAAAAAATTATTGTTGGCTCAAATGCGCAGTACATAATCCTCAAAGCACCATGCCCGGTGGTCACCGTGAAAGACTGGTCAAAGTGGTATCGGGAGTAAGATACTAAATTTCAGATGGCTTAGTAAAAATCTCGTAACAGTGTAGGAGATAAAGATTTTTTAGGAGACCATCAAATCTGACAGGATTCAGAGGGGCTAATCAAAATGGGACTTTATGATCTTTCTTTTTATGATCTGATTAATCGAAACGCAGTGGCATATGGCAGCCGTATCTGTTGGCAGGAGGTGGATGACGGCAGACAATTAACATTTATCGAATACAAGAAGGAGGTAGATTCTCTCGCCAACGGTCTTTCTCGCACGGGGGTACAAAAGGGGGATCGCATCGGTGTGGTTGGTAAGAACAGTCTGGAGTTTTTCCTCATCTATGGTGCTGCTGCCGCTTTGGGGGCGATTGTTTTGCCGATAAACTGGCGTCTTTCAGCAGATGAAATCTGTTTTAATTTGAACGATTGCCTACCGAAAATAGCATTTGTCGACAAGGAGTTCCAGTCATTGCTGGACAATAAACGAGATGAATTGTCATCAATTAAGGCATATTACAATTTGAAAGGCGATTTGGGGGATGCAAAGAGCTTTGCCTCCTTACTTGGGCTCCGGGGCGAGCTGGTGCCAGTGAGCGTTGAGAGCACGGACGGTTTTGTAATTATTCATACCGCTGCTGTGGCTGGCAGGCCAAGAGGTGCTTTGCTGAGTCATGGCAATATCCTCTATGCTGATATTCATTTTAGCTACTACATGGCGCTTACATCAGCGGATGTGCATTTGAATCTTCTGCCTCTTTTCCACGTGGGTGGCCTTTTTCTGGCAACCAGTACCTTTCATGCCGGTGGTTTAAATCTTAATGTGAGCAAATTCGATGCAACGGTGGCGGCAAAACTCATCGAGGAAAAGGGGGTGACCCTGTTCTTTGATTTCCCGCCGATTCTTGATTCCATTCTTAAGG
Source organism: Desulforhopalus sp. (assembly GCA_047619065.1). Taxonomy (GTDB): domain Bacteria; phylum Desulfobacterota; class Desulfobulbia; order Desulfobulbales; family Desulfocapsaceae; genus Desulforhopalus_A. The sequence continues at coordinate 244,021 of JBLHNA010000005.1, read as the reverse complement.
CCGCAACAGCAGAGAATGCTGATATACGCTCCTTAAGAGGAGTTGTGGGGCTTGGGACTCCGGAAGTGATTGAGCAATATCAATCAATGACCGGTGGATATTACTACTGCATGTATGGACAAACAGAGACATCATGTCTGGTGAGTATGGGGAAATACGTTGATCGCCCTGGATCTGCCGGGAAAGTGATTTTACTGGCGGATATCCAATTGACTGACGACCATGATCAACCCGTTGCACTTGGAGAAGTAGGTGAAATTACGGTGAAAGGGCCGATGGTTTTCAAAGGGTATTGGGAATTGCCAGAAGATAATAGTTATACTTTTCGTGATGGGTGGCACCATACAGGGGATCTAGGGCGCTTTGATGAAGATGGATACCTGTTTTATGCAGGCCGCAAGGCTGAAAAAGAACTTATAAAGCCGGGGGGGGAAAACGTCTACCCTGCGGAGGTGGAAAAGGTTATTCTTCAACATCCTGCTGTTGCAAAAACGGTGGTGATAGGGGTTCCTGATCCGAAATGGAAAGAGGGAATTAAAGCGGTTTGTGAGCTTCATGAAAACAGTTCACTGAGTGCAGAAGAGTTAATCGGTTTTGTTGGGGAACGTATTGCCCGCTTTAAAAAACCTCAATATGTGGAATTTGTGGTCGAATTGCCAACTAAGGAAGATGGTTCTTTGGACCGGGATGCTGTAAAGGCTGCATACGGTAAACCATAACTGATGGTGTTGTGAAACTCTCTTTCTGCTTTTTTGCTACAAGAGTTCCATATTATTTATGATAGGGAGACAAAATACTCTGTCTCCCTCTTTTTTTGCAAAATTTCGGTGAAAAGATCAATCCGCAGTATCTCTGAACAGTTCACGGCCAATGAGCATTCTACGGATTTCACTGGTTCCAGCACCTATCTCATACAGTTTCGCATCCCGCAAAAACCTTCCTGTTGGAAACTCATTGATATAGCCATTCCCGCCTAAACACTGGATTGCCTCAAGGGCCATCCATGTCGCCCGTTCCGCGGCAAAGAGGATAACGGCTGCAGCGTCTTTACGGATAGTACTTCCTTTGTCAGCGGCTTTTGCAACGGTATAGACATAGGATTTACAGGCGTTCCAGGTTGCGTACATATCTGCAAGCTTTCCCTGCATCAGCTCGAATTCCCCAATTGGTCGACCAAATTGCTGACGCTCATGGATATATGGCAGTACCACATCCATGCAAGCTGTCATGATACCAAGAGGCCCACCGGACAGCACCAGTCGTTCGTAGTCAAGACCGCTCATCAAAACCTCGACTCCACGATCTAGCTTACCTAGGATGTTTTGCTCTGGTACTGCGCAATCTGTAAATACCAGCTCGCAGGTGGGCGAACCACGCATCCCAAGCTTATCGAGTTTGGGGCTGGTGGAGAATCCTGCCATGTTCTTTTCTACCAGAAAGGCGGTGATACCCTGGTGTAGTTTTTCCGGCGAAGTCTTGGCATACACCACCAGCACATCAGCATTGGGGCCGTTAGTGATCCACATTTTTGTGCCGTTCAGAATATATGCGTCTCCCTGCTTGACAGCTCGCAGGCGCATGCTGACGACATCAGAGCCTGCTCCCGCCTCGCTCATGGCTAAGGCACCGATATGTTCACCGGTAATAAGTTTGGGGAGGTAGCGTTCTTTCTGCTCGGTTGTTCCGTTTCGGTTGATCTGGTTAACACAAAGATTGGAATGGGCACCGTAGGCAAGGCCTACTGAGGCTGATCCCCGGCTGATTTCTTCCACCGCGATGGCATGCTCAAGGTAGCCCATCTCCGCACCGCCATATTTATCCGAAACGGTAATACCCAAAAGGCCCAAATTTCCCATCTTCTGCCAAAGCTCTGTCGGAAAGTGGTCCTTGCGGTCAATATCAGCCGCAAAGGGGGCAATTTCTGTGTTGACGAAACCCTGCACCGATTCTCGCAGCAGGTTCGCGCTATCTCCCAAACCAAAATTTAATGTTGAAAATGTCTTCATGGTTTCTCCAATTTATCAAAAGTTCAACTCTTTGATGTCAGCAAAAAAATCCAGGGATTCAGGGTTTTTCAAGGCGTCTTTATTTTTAACTTCCCGTCCATGGATCATCTTCTGCACAGCAAGCTCGACCTTCTTCATATTCAGGGTGTACGGGATATCCGGCACTTCTATTATCTTTGTTGGAACATGCCGGGGTGATGCGTTCCCCCGGATATTCTTTCTGATCTTTTGCTGTAAGTCATCAGTGAGGCGGGAGCTGGATTTCATCTTAACAAAGAGAACTACCCGGCTGTCATTTTGCCATTTGTGACCTACCACGACGCTGTCTTCGATCTCCTCCATCTGCTCTATGATCCGGTAGATCTCAGCCGTTCCGATTCTTACACCACCAGGGTTTAAGGTCGCATCGGATCTCCCGTACATGATGAGGCCGCCACGCTCCGTGACTTCGATAAAATCTCCATGGGTCCATGCGCCAGGAAAACCTTCAAAATAGGCGGCATGATATTTCTTTCCGTCCTGGTCATCCCAAAAATAGATTGGCATTGACGGGAAAGGGGCCGTGCAGACAAGCTCACCCTGTGAACCTACGACCGGTATTCCGTTTTCGTCATAGGCAAAGACTTTCATGGCAAGCCCCCGACACTGGAGTTCACCTTCATATACCGGGCCCATCGGGTTGCCGAGAGCAAAGCAGCCATTCAGATCCGAACCTCCGGAGATCGAGGCCAGTTGCAGATCAGCTTTCACCTCCTGGTAGATGAAGCGAAAGTCCTCTTTGGAAAGAGGCGACCCGGTTGAAAGAAGTGCCTTGAGTGGGCTGAGATCAAATTGTTTACCCGGTTTTACCCCAGCATTTTTAAGGGCTGCTATATATCCCGCACTGGTGCCGAAAACAGAAATCTTCTCTTCTTCGGCCATTCGCCACAGGGCGTCCGGGCCAGGGTGAAATGGGTTCCCGTCGTACAAGACTAGGGTTGCTCCAACGGCCAAGGATGTTGTCAGCCAGTTCCACATCATCCAGCCGCAGGTGGTGAAATAGAAAATCGTATCGTCTCGTTTCAGATCGGTATGCAGCAGCAGCTCTTTCAGCTGGTGGAGCAGGACACCGCCTGCACTTTGAACCATGCATTTAGGCAGGCCCGTTGTGCCGGAGGAGTACATGATATAGAGGGGATGCTCGAAGGGCAGCTGGGAAAATTCTATTTTGCTGGCATTATTACTGCTAAAATCAAGGTAATTAATAGCCCCCGGTAGATTGGAGATATCCGGTGTTTCTCGGGTGTAAGGAACAACAATGGTTTTTTCTATGGACGGTATTTCCTTGATGATTTTTGAGATTTTGCCAAGACAGTCAATAGCTTTGCCTTTGAAATAATAGCCGTCAGCGGTAAAGAGGATTCTTGGTCTGGTCTGGCCAAACCTATCCAGCACACCTTTGATACCAAAATCAGGGGAGCAGGAGGACCAGATTGCGCCGATGCTTGTTGCCGCAAGCATAGCGATAATTGATTCAGGCACATTTGGCATGAACCCTACAACCCGGTCTCCGGCAACGATTCCCGCCTGGCGAAGAGCAGTAGCAACTTTCGCTGTAGCAGCATAGAGTTCTTTATAGGTGAGACTTCTCCGGACAGTGTCTTCTCCCCTGAATATCAGGGCCGTCTCTTCATCCCGGTAGTGCAGCAGGTTTTCGGCAAAGTTCAACCGGCTCTCAGTGAACCATTGAGCACCGACCATTCTGGCCGGATCATCAATCACCCTCTGGTATTCTTTCGAGGCTTTAATCCCTGCAAAACGCCACAGCTCTGCCCAGAAGGCTTCAATATTATCTACTGACCACTGGTACAGTTCATTGTAGTCGGTACAACTTATTCCTTGGGTTTGGTTCACGCTCTCCATAAACCTGTACATGTTGGAACCCTTGATTCGCTTCTCCGACGGCTCCCATAAAGGTTTTGACATGGACTCCCCCTTTTGGTTAATAGTTTACCCCAAAATTCCAGTGACTCTTTTTTAGTACCCACTTGAAGGGTAAGGCATTAACACCCAACAAGGGGGTATAAGTGCCTCGAAGGTCTCTCTACGTTCGCTATCTGGTGGTTGCTTCAAGATTTCGATCTCACTATACTCTCCATCTTTCCTGTTTTTACGTCAGACTTTCTGGAGTAAGGCACTACAGTGTTCCCACCCATAAAACAAAACTGATGTTGGCACTGTTATTGGTGATTTTCTGGTTTATGGGATTGGAGAAGAAGTGGACAGAATCCCCTTCAACCAGGGCATGTTTTTCATTGCTATGCATAAGCTCGACTGATCCCTTCAGCACACAGAGAATTTCCTGGCCATTTTTGATGTTTTTACGGACAGGGATAGATTTTCCCGGCTCGATCACCAGAATGGATGAGTCGATAAGGGTTCTGTTTTCTGGTGGGAAAAATCGGCGGGTAACAAAACCGGTATGGGAGAGATCTATGTCGTCCCATTCTGATTTTTTGATGATGATGATTTTTTCCTGCTTATTGGCTTGGGTGATAACATCACCAGCATCTATACCAATGGCACTGCAAATCCGGACAAGAGTATCTACGGAAGGGGAGTTGACATCATTTTCCACCTGGCTGAGAAAGCCTTCAGATATGGAAGCTTTCTCAGCGACGACTTTAAGCGTCAATTTCAGTTCCTTGCGGGCTCTTCTTATTAATGTTCCTATATTCATGCGGTTTAAACTCTGTGTCCCTTTGTATTTATCCAACACTCCACAAGGGGGTAAGGGACTATAATTGAAAATTGGTTTGGAAAAGTTTAATTTTGACTTAGGTTAATATTAACTTATATAGAGAGTTAACTTCTTGTCAATAAAAATATTTCTTGGTGGGCAGTGAATATCACCATACGTTGACAGACGTAACTACATTATCTTCTGCATTCCCGGTGATTTTTTCTCCTTTCATATCCTGTCTGATTACCACTGGCATGCTTGACGGTCTTGGCAACCTCTTGAGGGTGTGCTGGGGGATCCCCCTATATAGCAACGATAAAATCCTTGACAAAATTCTGGTCACTCATTAAACATTATCTATAGGTAAATATTAACTAAAGGTAAATAGTTGATCTTTATTGGTGGATTTGCTAATGACGTATCCTGTCTATCGGCATGAATACTTTAAACCTTACTCCAGAAAAACTGTAATAAAAAACAGGTAAGCGTAGACTCCGAGAAAGCTGGAGACTTTAATTGAAATTAAGGACTTAAAGAAACCTCCAGATAGTGAACGCAGTGAGACCTTCGAGGTACTTATCCAAGCATTTTGAAAAATTCCGATTTATTCGGCTTAGCACCTTACTCAATAAAAGAAGCAGGAAAAAACAAGAAGGCTGGAGAGTGTTTTAACATTAGGAACTTAAAGCAACCTCCGTGGCACTTATACTCCCTTGTAGGGTGTTAGGATCAATTTTCCTCTCTTATAGGGGGCCAGGGGTCAATTTATGGGCAAAATCAGTTCCAAAATAAATATCCGCAGCGAGGACTTTGCAGGTAACCGGAGACAAATACAGGTGCTGGTGGATGACCTGCGCTGCAAACTGGAAGAAATAAAACTGGGTGGTGGTGAAAAATACCAGCAACGGCATAGCTCAAGAGGGAAACTGTTGGCCCGTGAGCGTATTGACGCGCTTCTGGATCCTGGCTCACCCTTTCTGGAATTATCTCAACTGGCGGCCTTTGAGGTTTACGATGTTGCGGTTCCTGCCGCTGGCATTATTACCGGTATTGGCCGAATCAACGGTCAGGAGTGTATTATAGTTGCCAACGACGCCACCGTTAAAGGCGGCAGCTACTTTCCCTTAACTGTCAAAAAGCATTTACGCGCACAGAATATTGCCGAAGAAAATCACTTGCCCTGTATTTATCTGGTAGACTCCGGCGGTGCCAACCTGCCGCGACAAGATGAAGTCTTCCCAGACAAGGAACATTTTGGCCGTATCTTTTTCAACCAGGCCATTATGTCGGCCAAAAACATTCCGCAAATTGCCGTAGTGATGGGTTCTTGTACAGCCGGAGGCGCCTATGTTCCTGCCATGGCCGATGAATCCATTATTGTTAAGGAACAGGGTACCATTTTTCTGGGTGGACCTCCCCTGGTAAAAGCCGCCACTGGTGAAGTGGTTAGCGCAGAAGATCTGGGGGGGGCTGATGTACACTGTCGCACCTCCGGGGTTTCCGATCACTACGCCCAAAACGATCACCATGCATTACAACTTACACGCCAGGCCGTAGGCCGTCTCAACCGAATAAAACCTCTGGACCTTGATGTCAGGGAGCCCGTTGAGCCCTTATACGACCCGGTCGAAATTTACGGAATAATTCCAAAAGACCCTCGTCAATCCTATGATGTACGCGAAGTCATCGCCCGTATTGTTGATGGTTCGGAATTTGATGAATTCAAGGCTCTTTACGGAACAACACTGATCACCGGGTTTGCCAGGATATATGGCTACCCTGTTGGCATTGTAGGAAATAACGGCATTTTGTTCGGGGAATCTGCGCAAAAAGGAGCACACTTTGTCGAACTCTGTGCCAAGCGAAAAATTCCGCTCATCTTCCTTCAGAACATTACCGGCTTTATGGTTGGCAAGCAGTATGAAACCAGCGGTATTGCAAAACACGGTGCCAAAATGGTCACCGCAGTCGCCTGTGCAAGGGTTCCCAAGTTGACTGTAGTTATTGGCGGCTCATTTGGTGCCGGCAACTACGGTATGTGTGGTCGGGCCTACGACCCCCGCTTTATGTTTATGTGGCCCAATGCCCGAATCTCCGTAATGGGGGGGGAACAGGCGGCTGGAGTATTGGCTCAGATCAAACGCGACCAAAAAGAAAAACTAGGCGAAGAGTGGAGCAAAGAGGAAGAGGCTCTGTTCAAACAACCAATTCTTGAGACCTACGAGAAACAGGGACACCCGTATTACGCCTCGGCAAGACTGTGGGACGACGGTGTTATTGACCCGGCAGAAACTCGCATGGTGCTGGGGCTGACGCTTTCGGCATCACTGAACAAAGCTATAGAAAATACTGAATTTGGTATTTTCAGGATGTGATGGGCTCGTAAAAACTTCGATCTACTTCGTTGTAGGTATTTTAAAGTCTCACGACATACTGTCTGTATAGTCGAGAAACTTTAAAATACACTACGCCTCGTATATCAAACTTCTCGATGTCTTCGCTTATCGGAAGTCTGCGCTTATCTCCAGAGCCCATCTAGGAACCTCAAATTGTAGATGGCTAGGTAATCCTATGACTGAGCAAACAGTTTTAATCCAAACAGACCAGCGTGGTATCGCCACCGTTACCCTCAATAATCCGGAAAAACACAACGCTTTCGACGACAAAATTATTGAAGAACTGACCGCGGCTTTTGAGCAGATCGCCAATAATAAAGATGTGCGCGTGATGATCCTGGCGGCCACCGGTAAAAACTTTTGCGCCGGTGGTGACCTGGCTTGGATGAAGCGCATGGCCAAGTACTCTTATGATGAAAATTTCCAGGATTCAAAAGCCCTGGCCAGGATGTTCAAGATCCTGAACTTCCTGACCGTACCAACCATTGCCAGGGTTCAGGGTGTCGCCTTTGGTGGGGGAGTGGGGATGGTGAGCTGCTGTGATATGGCGGTGGCAACACCTGATGCCAGTTTTTCTCTAAGTGAAGTCAAGATCGGTCTGATACCTGCGGTAATTTGCCCTTACGTGGTTGCTGCCATCGGCCAGAGGGCGGCCCGGAGATATTTTATAACGGCAGAACGTTTTGATGGTCAAACTGCTTTCAAACTGGGACTGGTGAGCAAAGTGGCAGAAAAAGGACAGCTCAATCAAGAAATTGACAAGCTGGTAGAAACCCTGCTGGCAAATAGCCCAACCGCAATAGTTGATGCAAAGCAACTGATCTTTGATGTTGCGGGGCAGGAAATTGATGACGAACTGATTGCCTTCACCTGTGAGCGGATTGCTGATATACGTGTTTCCGCTAATGGACAGGAAGGCTTATCTGCCTTTTTGCAAAAACGCAAGCCGACGTGGAGCGTGCAATAAAATGTTTAAAAAGATCCTGATTGCCAACCGTGGGGAAATTGCCTGTCGTGTCATCAGTACTGCCCGCAAACTTGGTATACTAACCGTAGCCGTCTATTCAGAGGCAGACCGCGACGCCTTGCATGTTACCATGGCCGATGAAGCTATATGTATTGGGCCACCCCCTTCACGGGAATCCTATTTGGTGGTGGAACGAATTATTAAGGCCGCTCTCAAAACCGGTGCCGAGGCTATACATCCAGGTTATGGCTTCCTCTCGGAAAATGCAGATTTCTGCAGGGCCTGTAACGAGAAAAATCTTGTTTTTATTGGGCCACCAGCCGCTGCTATTGAAGCCATGGGGTCCAAATCGGCAGCCAAGAACATCATGGAAAAGGCAGGTGTACCGCTGGTTCCGGGCTACCACGGTGAAGATCAGGATCCATCTATTTTGAAAAAATGTTCCGACGAAATGGGCTATCCGGTTCTGCTGAAGGCCACTGCCGGAGGTGGCGGCAAAGGTATGCGTCAGGTATGGACGGCAGATGAATTTGAAGAAGCCCTGACCTCCGCCAAGCGTGAAGCTATGGGAAGCTTCGGCGACGAGACCATGCTGGTGGAAAAATATTTGATCCAGCCACGCCATGTAGAGGTCCAGGTCTTCTGTGATCAGCATGGGAACGCAGTTTATCTCGCCGAACGTGACTGTTCTGTACAGCGTCGTCACCAGAAAGTAATTGAAGAGGCACCGGCTCCCGGCGTGACTGATGCCTTGCGCCGGCAGATGGGTGAAGCGGCAACCAGGGCAGCCAGGGCCATCAACTACCAGGGCGCTGGAACTGTTGAGTTTCTGCTGCACCGGGATGGATCATTTTACTTTATGGAAATGAATACCCGTCTGCAGGTGGAACATCCGGTGACAGAAATGATAACAGGCCAGGATCTGGTGGAATGGCAGTTGCGGGTTGCAGGTGGTGAAGCACTCCCCCTGGCTCAGGATGAGATCCGTATTAATGGCCATGCCCTGGAAGCACGTATCTACGCTGAGGATCCGGCCAATGATTTTCTGCCGGCATCGGGCACCCTGACGTTTCTCCAACTTCCGGAAGAAAGTGATCATGTGCGTGTGGATACCGGGGTATTGCAGGGCGATGAGGTGAGTGTCTACTATGACCCAATGATAGCCAAACTGATTGTCTGGGATGAAAACCGCAACAAGGCATTGCAGCGTCTTACCAAGGCACTTGCGGAATACCGTATTAGCGGCATGGCCACCAATATTGATTTTCTCTATAACTTGGTCTGCTGTGAAGCCTTCAAACGTGCAGAGGTCGATACAGGTTTTATTGAAAAATACCACGATGAGATCTTCCACTCTAATCAACAAGATATCTCTCAGGGGGTTGCTCTCGCAGCACTTTATCTTGTGCTGGAGCGGGCGAAGAACGCCGAAATAAACGCACCCCATTTCCCAGATCCCTGGTCTCCCTGGAATAGCACCGGTGGCTGGCGTTTGAATCAAACCCATGTCAACCATTTTGAACTCTTGTTTCAGGAACAACAATGGTCGGTAACCATTGAGCAGCTGGGCAGAGCCAATGCTGTTCGCTACCTGATCAGAATTGGAGATCGAAACATACAGGCCCGGGGAAGCATAGAAAACAACGAATTTCATGCCGATCTCGACGGCCACCTACTACGCGCTTCTGTGGGCAGACACGAGAGCAGTTACAGCCTCTATACACAGGACAGCGCCCTTCAATTTAGAGTTATTAAAGCAGATCTTGGCGACGAAGATGCTGGGCAAGGCGCAGGCGCCTTAAATGCCCCGATGAACGGCACTGTTGTCGAGCTTACTTCCACTGAGGGTAGCATTGTTAAAAAGGGCGATACCCTGCTTGTAATGGAAGCCATGAAAATGGAACACACCATCCGCGCCCCGGCAGATGGCAAGGTTATTCAGTTTTATTACCAGCCAGGTGATCTGGTCGATGGCGGTGCAGAGCTTCTGGGCTTCGAAGTCGATAACTAAAAAACACGTAACTATTCAGCAGCACCTCATCTGATCACGATATGTAGTGTAACAAATATTACCGCAAGTGGTGATCCTGAACATGTCGGCGGTGATTAATAATAGAAGGTTCTATCATGTCAAATATTCCATCGACAACCGACGCCCAACTGGAAATTAATGATCGGGTTGCCACACTGAAATTTAATCGTGATGATGTACGCAACGCCCTCACTGGTACAGCACTGGTTGATGATATTGTCACTGTTGTGGATTGGATTAATACCGATTCCACCATAAGCTGCCTGATTCTTACGGGTAACGGCAAGGCGTTCTGTTCGGGCGGTAACGTTAAGGAAATGCGCGATGGCGAAGGAACTTTTGGCGGCACACCAGCACAGATTGCCGAGAAGTACCGCCGAGGCATTCAGCGCATGAGTCTGGCCATGCATAGTGTCGAAGTTCCAGTGATTGCGGCGGTAAACGGCCCGGCGATAGGAGCCGGATTTGATCTGGCCTGCATGTGCGACATTCGGCTGGGCTCTGAGCATACACTTTTTGGAGAAACATTTATCAATCTTGGGATTATCCCCGGTGACGGCGGTGCCTGGTTTCTGCAACGGCTGGTCGGATATCAAAAGGCGGCCGAACTCACCTTCAGTGGCCGTCTTGTTAAGGCGGAGGAAGCCCTGCAACTTGGATTGTTACTGGAACTTGTGACCGCAAATCAGTTGTTGACGAAAGCCACAGAACTTGCCCAGAGCTTTGCCGTCAAAGCACCTCAGGCACTCCGAATGACTAAGCGACTGATGAAAAGTGCTCAGCGCCTTGAGCTGGCAGACTTTCTTGATTTATGTTCAAGCTACCAGGCCAGCTGCCACCACACCGAGGATTACAGGCGAGCTCTGGATGGTTTTCTTGATAAAACCACTGTTGAATTTCAGGGTGATTAAATCAAAAGAACAGGTCATTTCTTTAATTTCAGAAAGGAGATGCAAAACGATGACAGAATATGATTATTGGAAAATTTTCCCCAAAATGCCGAAGAAGATTACCATAGGCGATATCACTGTCCGGGACGGTTTTCAGCACGAAGAGAAATTTGTCTCGACCGAAGCCAAAAAGTTTTACCTGGAGGAGTTGATTTTCGCAGGTTGCCGACATATCGAGGTGACCAACCTGGGTAATCCCCATCTGATGCCACAGTTCCGGGACGCCGAGGAACTTCTTATCCATCTTCGGGGAGAGCGGTTCCGGAAAAAATGTGAACGCAAGGACATCAATTACGATGATATCAGCCTGACCTGCGTCACCATTCGTGAGAGCGCCGTGGATCGGGCCATTAGGCTGAAGGAGAAGGGGATCGGGCCCGACAGGGTGCTGATGATGGTCTCCACCGAGGAAGAACACCATTTTGCCAACTCCGGTACAACCCTGCCGGACTACTGGAAAGAAGCGGAGCGGTGCATTAAAAAATGCACCGACGCGGGCATCAAGATGAACGGCACGGTCAGCACAATTTGGGGTAGCCCCATCGGCGGAGCCACCAACATGAAGGACGCCTTAGAGTTCGCCAAGCGCTGGCTGGAGATCGGCGCCAGTGACGTGGAGCATGCTGATCACGACGGCAGTGCCTCGGCGCCGGACGTTTACCGGTATTTTTCAATGGTCCTCGACGAAATTCCAAACCCCCGCTTCCATATTGCCCATTTTCACGAGACCAAGCGGGTGGGTGCGGCCTCTGTCCTGGCGGCACTCCAGGCTGGTATTATCAATTTCGAAGCGGCTCTGGGAGGTCTGGGGGGGCAGCCGGCCAATTTTCTGGATGATTGCCCGGTCAAAGGCACCGGTGAATATTATTATGAAGATCCCCGGTATGTGGGGCTGGTGACCCTGGAGGATACCCTCGTTCAGATTGACGAGATGGGCATCAAGCACGGCTGGGATGTGGACCGCACTCTCTGGCTCGGAAAACAGCTGGAGCGAACAATCGGCAGGCGATTACGATCCGAAGCGATCTTGAACGGCCGCACCCTCAAGGAAGGTCATATCGAATATGCCAGGCCAGGGCTTGCCAAGCGAAAGGAAAAACTCGGGGAAACGCCCGCTCAGAAACTTCCTGCGGAATGGGGGGAGAGGGCGGTCCTGCCCGAACGTTGTCGGGTGGACCGTTAGCCCGCATTTCTCATGAACATTGCGTCAATTTGACTATGTTTATATTAATACAGTCTGTTTGATAAATAATCGGCGATTCAGATAATTACACAAGGTTCACCAGAGGTCAGTCTATGCGGTGCCATCTTTTGCAGTGTTTTGGCAGTAAACATAGACCACTATGGTTCCCTGCCAAAAACTTTAAACCTGACACCACCTGAACTGATGAGAAGTACGGGTAGGGGATGCTTCAGGACGCATCTGACACATGTTGTCTCTCGGGACCGCCGTTCTGTCGATCACGAGTAGTTCCAAGTTCAATCTGCGATAAGTAGTGTTGCTGGGTGTTAGTTCGGTGATTTACCGCCATTTTCTGGGCTGAGTAAAGGGTACGCTTTGGCTTTCGCAATATTTTCCATATGTAACCCTGTTTCAACACCTTCGGATTCACACCAGGTTATCAACGATTCTAGCGATAAGTTACCAACTAATTCTTTATCAGTCATCGGGCAACCACCAAGCCCTCCGATCACTGTGTCGAACCTTTTCACACCATGTTTCCATGCAGCAGCAATCTTGTTTTTTCCTTTTCCAGGATAAGCATGTGCATGCAACCCAAATTCAATATCCGGAAAATTAGGAACAATGCTGCCAAAAACTTTGTCGATTACCTTTGGATCTACATTTCCGATCGTATCCGCAAGAGGTATTTTTCGAATTCCTTTTTTAACCAACTTCTCAACCCATTTATTTACCAGTTCAATACTCCATGGATCACCGTAAGGATCTCCAAAAGGCAGAGAGATAAAGGCAACCAGCTCTTTTCCCGATTTTACGCATAGATCCTGAAGGCCATCGACAGTAGCCTCAGCTTCTGCAACTGTAGTATTTAGGTTCTTTTTCAGGAAAGTTGGCGAAGTTGAAAAAGGATAAAAAATCTGATCGACTACGTCAAATTGAGCCGCAAGTTTACCACCTTTTAAATTGGCTGCCAAAACAGCAATTTTTGAGTTAGTTTTAGAATAATCGAGATTTTCCAGCACTTCAGCTGTGTCAGCCATTTGAGGAATAGTTCTCGGAGAGACAAAACTCCCTACCTCAACTGTGTCAAATCCGCATTGCAGCAGCAAATTGATGTATTCAATTTTTTTTCTGGTGGGGATGATTGTATTAAGCCCCTGCATGCCATCGCGTGGGGTTTCGATGATTTTTATTTGTTTTTCAGAATTCAAGAGAATACCCCTTACATCCTCCGGACACCTCGTTCATCATGAACATTCACGATCTATTGTTTGCATCATAAAAAAATATTGCGAGCCATGCTAAGAGAAATATGAACAACCAGGTCATAACTGGCAGGTATTTCGAATAATTGTAGAGTTTTTATTTAAGATAACTTTGGCAATACTCCCGACTTTTGCCGGTATATATCCTCTGTTATTGTGTTCGAGGAGCTTGCACAAACTGACCAGAAGTGGTCGATTATTGCTTGCCTCTGATTATAGCGGGTAATGATATAGAAGTAAATATCCACTGGCAACGCCGGTGGCTTTACGTTATGAACCGCTCACAGCGGTATGTTAAAAAGATTCAAGGACTATCCTTCGGTGGTCAAAGGTTAAAATAATTTCAGTTTTTTTAACATATTGATCTTCTTTTTCTTGATAACGGATTAACTCTCCAGCCCTGCTTTACGAAGCACGGAAAAATGGTATCTTGGTTGGTAAGTGGGCTACTGGTAGTATTTATTTTTCATCACCTATATTTCAAACTATTGAATATTGGTAACATATTGATTTTAGTGAGAGATTTTTTTGAAACAATCATTTTATGATCTAAATCATTCTGATTTAGAAATGGTACTACGTCAGAATGACTTAAACCGTTCAGCGGCGGCAATTCTCTTTAATTGGCATTATAAGAAAAAACAATTTTCTCAATGCCATGAGAAAATTGCAAAAGATTCAATTGCCTTTTTTCAAAATAATTTCGACTTTTCTTTACCCGCAATAGATACGGTTCATCAGTCAAAGGATCGAACCGTAAAGTTTCTTTTTACGCTTAAAGACAATCATAAAATTGAAACCGTCCTTATTCCGTTTCATAATAAATATTCTATTTGCCTTTCATCGCAGGTGGGTTGTGCAATGAATTGTTCTTTTTGTTTTACTGGAACACAAGGGCTTAAAAGAAATTTGACAACGAGTGAAATTGTTGGCCAGTTTTTACAGGCTTGGCGTTGGTTGGCTGAAAATAGGCCAGGAGAAGAGAGAATTTTAAATATTGTTTTTATGGGACAGGGCGAGCCATTACATAATTTTGATGCCGTCAAAAAAGCGTGCGAAATATTCTTATCCCAACACGGAACTTCAATTGGTGTACAAAAAATTACTATTTCAACGGTTGGATATGTTCCTGGGCTAAAGAGATGGAGCCAGGAAATTCCCGGAGTGAACCTTGCGCTCTCTCTTCATTCACCGTTTCAAGAAAAGAGAAACGAACTTATTCCCATGAATAGAATATATCCACTCGATGAAGTACTGGCATACATTGACACGGTACCTTTAAGTAAAAAACAATTTATTACCTACGAGTACCTTCTGATAAAAGATTTTAATGATTATCTAGAAGATGCTGAAAAATTGGGTGCGACACTTGCTGGAAAAAGAGCCTATATAAACTTAATTCCTTTTAACTCATTCCCAGGATCAAATTACAAACGTCCTGATTTTGATAAGATTGAAAAATTTAAAGAAGTTTTAGATACTTTCAAAATTCCGACTTTAATAAGAAGTGCCAAGGGAGATGATGTCTTAGCAGCATGTGGGCAACTCAATTCTAAAAATTGAGACGCAACCAATGCGCACTGATATCTCCGTAAATTCCCCGTTAACTAACCCGGATTTCTCACCAACAAAGTTTTTCGCAGGTCGAGACACCGGGTATGAAGCTGTAATAATCTACCGGAGTCTTCGCTACCTGCAAATGCTCGGTAACGAAGCAGCTGCGTATAAATCTGTTGGCCCGAAGGGTGATCTTTTTGATTTGAAACGAAAAACACACTGTTAATTAAGGAAGTCATTTCAAAACTATAAAAACAAACAATTGAGTTTCTAATCAAAAAGTCATGAGAAATTCGGGCTAGGGGGAGATGTACCTTGTTTTATTTGGTGCCCGTTGCAAGTTGTCCGCAGGCAGCAGAAATATCTGTACCTCTACTGCTCCTGATAAAAACGGTGTAATGGGCTTCCAGCAGAATCTTCTGGAAAGCAAGGATTCTCTTTTCATCAGGACTCTTGTAGGGGAGGGCTGAGCATTCGTTGTAGGAGAGAAGATTAATTTTGCATGGAATATCTATTAATTTTCTAACAAGCATTCGAGCATCCATGTCTGAATCGTTAATTCCTTTTAATAAGGTGTATTCAAACATTATCCTTTTTCTTCTCTGCATCGGGTAGGTGCGGCATGCCTCAAGCAATTCGTCTATACTGTAGCGCTTATTCACTGGCATGAGACTGCTACGAACTGAATCGGTAATTGCGTGGAGCGACACTGCTAGATTCACTGTAGATCTTTCACCAAACTCTTTGAGTTTAGGTACTATTCCGCATGTTGATACGGTGATTTTCCTTGATGCGACATCCAGCCCTTTATGGTTCGTCAATATAGAAAGAGAGTCGAGTACGTGTTCGAGATTGTTGAGTGGTTCTCCCATTCCCATATAGACAACGTTGGTTATACGATCGGGTCCGATGAGTTCGTCTTTGGGCTGATGGAGAAGATAGTCCCGTGCTGCACAAACCTGGTTGACGATCTCGGCCACTGTGAGATTTCGTATAAAACCCATTGTTCCAGTGAGACAAAAAGTACATCCCATAGCACATCCTACCTGGGAAGAAATGCAGAGTGTATTTCTGTCTGGCTCGGGAATCAAAACAGATTCCAGAATATGGCCGTCAAAAAGCCGAAAGCCAAACTTCACACAACCGTCACTTGCTTTTTCTATGATCGGGTCGTTAAAAGAAGAAATATAGGCATTTTCATCAAGGTGTAACCTGAATACTTTCGCCAGATCAGTCATTTGTGAAAACTCTTTAATGTGTGGTCTATATAGCCATCCAATTATTTGTTTCGCTCTAAAGCTCGACTGACCGATCCCCTCGACGTAGGCTACGAGTGCTTTTTCTGTAAAGTTTTTTAAATCAATTTTTTTACTCATTTTTTATAACGCTCGTCTATGTTCTGGTACAGTTTGAATGCTGCCTTGTATAGCTTTAGCAACCTGTTCTAACAGTATAGTGTGATCTTTGGGCAGTCTTCCCGCCAGTGGTAGGTAGCTGGAGGCATGATTTGCATGAAATTGACACCGAAAATCACGTAGATTTTCGAGAAGGTGGTACAGCTCTTTTAATATCTCAAGAGGGGAGAGGAGAACAAAGGAACCGTCTGCAATATCTTTTGCAATGGGGGTGTTCTCAAGAATCATGAGTGTTAAAACGGCAACCTGATTTGGCTTCATACTATTTAGAGTGGCTGCAGTCTCGCTTGCGTGCTGTTTCGAGAGTTGCTTTCCACCTAAACCGAGCAGTACAGTAACGGAAAGAAAGAGTCCTGCATTTTTAACTGCCTGTGCTGCTTCAATCATACTGAGAGACGTCTCGTTTTTCTCAACTTGCTGCAGTACCTGGTCACAACCACTTTCAAGGCCCATGTATATACGGTCCAACCCTAAATTCTTTAATTCTTGAAGCTCCCCTACAGTTTTACTACGAATTGCCTTTGCACTTCCATAAAGACTCACTTTGTTAACCCATGGTAAGGTCTTACGGATCTCAACAAGTAAGTGTATAAGTTTTTTTTGTGACAATATAAGGACGTCACCGTCAGCTAGAAATAACCGTTTCTGTGTTGTACTGTATTTCCTGGCAAATTCGAGATCACCCTTTACAATCGCACAATCTTTGATTGTAAAGGGCTGCTCTTTATATGCCCCACAAAAAGTACATTTGTTATGGGAGCAACCGGTCGTTACCTGAAGGATGATAGAATTGGCCTCGCTAGGCGGCCGGATGACATTACCTATGTAGTGCATATATTAAATAGTTAAGCTGGATTGGCTGCCTTAAACTCTTCCATAAAGGCCACAAGTTTTATCACGCCCTCCTTCGGGAATGCATTGTAAATTGAAGCACGACAACCACCAATGGATCGATGTCCTTTCAGACCATTTAATCCAATTTTATTTGCCTCTTCAATGAATTTTGCTTCAAGCTCAGCTGTAGGCAGATTAAAAGCGATGTTCATAAGAGACCGTGATTCTTTTTCTGCATGACCTCTATAATAATCACTACTATCTATGGCATCGTACAAAAGTTGAGCTTTTTCAATATTAATTTTCTCTATAGCTTCAACACCACCAAGTTTTTTTAGCCATTTGAGAACTTCTCCCACTACATAGATAGGAAAGCAGGGGGGAGTGTTAAACATTGAACCCTTATCTGCATGGGTTGCATAGCTGAGCATTGTAGGTGTGCCTTCAGGAGTTGCCCCGAGGAGATCTTCACGAATAATAACAATTGTTACACCAGCAGGACCGAGATTCTTTTGTGCTCCGGCAAATATAACGCCGTATTTGCTCACATCAACAGGGCGGGAAAGGATGTCTGAACTCATGTCGCAAACAAGCATTTTGTCACTACTTGGAGCTGCTGCGAACTCTGTACCATAGATTGTGTTGTTTGACACATAGTAGAGATATTCAGAATCATCAGCGACTGTGTACTCGTTGTCAGTTGGAACACGGTTAAAACTCGCATCTTCACTGGAGTAAGCAACATCAATGTCTCCAAAGAGTTTTGCTTCCTTAATGGCTTTTTTGGCCCAGGTTCCTGTGTTGAGATATGTAGCCTTTTTCCCTTTACCAAGCAGGTTCATTGGTATCATGAAGAATTGGGAAGACGCTCCACCCTGTAAGAAAAGGACTTTGTAGTTTTCGGGGATGCTTAACAGCTCTTTTAAAAGAGCCTCAGCTTCACTGGCGACGGCCATGAATTCTTTGGAACGATGGCTTATCTCAATAAGGCCAATGCCGGTAGATTGAAAATTAACTACGTCTTTTCCAGCTTTTTCGAGAACTTCAAGTGGGAGGGTTGCTGGTCCTGGGCTAAAATTGTAGACTCGATCAGTCATGATACTGTCTCCTTATGAGGTGAAGGCTTTATAGGGTTGTTATTATATACGAAAAAACAATGAGTACCTACCAAAGGTGCTTTCTTGTTTTTTCAAGAAACAATTTGTCTTAAGGTGTTTATACCCGTCAGGTAAGGGGTACACTCCGAGCGAATACTAAAAAGAGTCCCGCTAATTCCCGTTTGTCGGGGTTAACTTGCTGAAACCTGGCGCAAGGCTTCATATAAGACTATTCCAGCAGTCATAGCAAGATTTAGACTACGAATGTTGGAATTTGGCATTGGTAGAGTGTAACAGCGTTCATGATACAGACTCAAAGTTTCTTTAGGTAACCCTTTGGTTTCTTTGCCAAAAACGAGAAACGAACCCTCTTGGTATGAGGCCTCTATGTAACTGGTATTGGTCTTAGTGGTAAAGAAATAGAGGTCTGTCTCTTTTTGTGCTTCAAGAAACAAATCGAAACTGTCCCAATGCTTAATTTCTACGTATTTCCAGTAATCAAGACCGGCTCTCTTCAAGTGTTTGTCATCGGTACTAAACCCCAAAGGGTGGACAAGGTGTAAAACAGTGTTGGTTGCGCCGCATAATCTTGCAATGGATCCAGTGTTAGGTGGGATTTCAGGCTCAACGAGTACTATATTCAAGGCTTTGTGATTTTTCATGTCGCGTATATAATTGTAATTGGAAAAAGAGAAGTATCGTTTATAACCATTGCAATGGTATAAAACAATGCTAAAACATGAGTTTCTGGAAGTAACCGCAATGAATAACGGCCAAATAACTGGTTGTGATTTTTTCAGGATGAAATGTGACAAAGATAAGCGGATTTATACGGGCCCTTACAATCAAACAATATGACATGAGGATTTTTGTCATATTTACCGTAATTATCACAATTTATATAGTGGCAATTGTAAGAGATAAAGGTTTTCAGGATCCGGAATTAAGTACACCCGTATGCCTGCAATTAGATTTCAGCAAATCAGATCTTGTATCTGTTGAGTGTAACACTATAATTGATAGTTCTGTTGCAGATGATAGTTCTACTAATATAGTAGTTTTTTCGTTTGGACCAATCCCAATCAACCATGCGAGTTTTGCACTGTTGCAGACAGTTAAGGGAGTGGGGCCTAAGCTTGCACAAAAAATCATTGAATATAGAGAACAATTTGGTCCATTTACCGATATTGACTCGATACAACATTTAACAGGGGTAGGGGAGAAGCGTGCCCATTACCTTGCATCTCAATTTGTGTTTGATTGAATAGTGGAAAATAAAATAAAAGCACCTCAGGTCTTGGTTTTAATAGGGCCGACAGCAATTGGTAAGACGGCATTGTCTCTGGATCTCGCCCTGCGTTTTAATTGCGAAATCATTAGTGTAGATTCCATGCAGGTATATCGGTTCATGGATATTGGCACTGCTAAAGCGAGTTTAGCAGAAAGGGCGCTTGTACCTCACCACCTGATAGACGTTGTGGACCCGGATGAAGATTATGATGCCGCAAGATTTACGAGAGACGCAACGGAGTTAATTCGTGAAATTACCTCAAGGGGGAAACTACCCCTCTTAACAGGAGGGACCGGATTATATTTAAAATCTCTTCTCGATGGTATTTTTCCTGAAGCCCCCTCGGATAAAAAAGTACGTGCAGAATTAAAGGTAAGACTTGAGAGTGAAGGTGCTCATGCTTTACACGAAGAACTGATTGCATGTGATAGTATTTCTGCAACTAAAATTCACATGAATGACACCCAAAGACTACTGAGAGCACTTGAAGTTTTCCATACGACCGGTGTGGCCTGGTCGACACATCTCGCCAAACAAAACAACAAGCAGGCCGGGGGTGTGCCCGTTGACGCACTACAGATTGGCCTTACCTGTGATAGAAAAAAACTTTATGAACGTATTAACATGCGATGTGATCTGATGATCCAAGGTGGACTTGAGGGAGAGGTGTTAGAACTCATCCAAAGAGGGTATTCTCCAGAGTTGAAATCCATGGGCTCCATTGGCTACCGACATATGGCTGGCTACATAAATAGCACCTATACCAGAGAAGAAATGGTTCGTTTGCTTGCTCGTGACACGAGAAGGTATGCAAAGCGTCAATACACCTGGTTTAATAATACTAAAGATGTGAAATGGGTTGATGTTAAAGATGGGCAATCGGTAACGAAACTGGTGAAGCAATGGCGCAAAATGCCTAGTTAGTGTCTGTCTATAGATGAGAGATTTTTTTCTAAATCGAGGCGCTCGATGAATAATTGATTTTCAAATCAAAAAGTCATGAGAAATTCGGGTTAGAGCAAAAAAATTCATCTGTAGTCACACTCAAGTTAACAAGATATGAAACAAGTTAAAAAGAACGGATCAATACCTGTACTCTGTCGTAAATTACTCACAGCCAAAGGGTTAACAGAAGAAAAAGACATTGCGGATTTTCTCTATCCAAAACTCGTAGACTTACCCAAGCCATCGTTAATGAAAGGGCTGTCGTCTGCTGCTCTTTTGGTGGCTGATTATGTTGAGCAGGGCTATCAGATCGTTGTCTGGGGAGATTATGACGTGGATGGAACAACCTCCACGGGTTTACTTGTCAATTTTTTCAAAGAGCTTGGAGTTGAAGTAATCTACCATATCCCGAACCGGTTGACTGAAGGCTATGGACTCAATGCGGAGTGGATCAAAGATAACATCGGAACCTTCACGAGCCGTAGATTTCTGCTCATCACAGTGGATTGTGGGATAAGTAACACCAGTGAAGTGGAAGCAATAAAGCAGTTGGGTGGTGACGTGATAGTAACAGATCACCATTCTATACCACTGTCTGGTATTCCGGATTGCCACGTATTGAACCCTTCACAACAAGATTGTGGGTTTCATGCAGATAAATTGGCAGGTGTTGGCGTTGCCTTTTATATGGCAGCTGGGATTCGTTCAGAGCTGACAAAATCAAAGAAATACGGAAAACGTGCCTCCGCAGTTAACCTGAAGAACTACCTCGCCTTTGTAGCCCTCGGGACTGTCGCAGATCTGGTTGAAATCACAAAAACAAACAGGATCCTTGTGAGGGCTGGGCTGGAGTCGTTGAAACAAACTGTTTTCCCAGGACTTGCTGCACTAATGACCTCCTGTGGTCTTTTTGGTGAGCAGATAACATCAGAAGATATTGGCTTTCTTCTCGGGCCCAAAGTTAATGCGGCAGGGCGATTAGGCAAAAGTGACGTCGCGATCGGCTTGTTCGTATCATCGGATAACGAGGAAGCCAGAAAGGGTGCCGAAAGGCTTGAAGGGCTCAATCAAAAAAGAAAACATATCTGTGAGTCTGACTTTGAAAATGCATTACAACTCTGCTCTAAGCCGCTGATTCAGGATGCTTTTTGTTGTGTTTGCGCGGGAGACTATCATCTGGGCGTAGCTGGAATAGTTGCATCGCGTCTTGTTGAGGAGTTTCGAGTTCCAGCGGTAGTGTTTGCTGAAAACACAGACAATTATGGAGCCGTCACATTTAAGGGATCGGTCCGATCCATTGAGGGTGTAAGCGTTATAGAGGCATTAAATAGTTGTTCAGCTCACATTGTGAAGTTTGGTGGACACGATATGGCTGCAGGACTGACAGTGAAGATGGAGAATCTGAAAGCATTCCGCAGAGCCTTTGAAAAAAGCCTAAAGGCACAATTAGATAATCTAAAGAATAGACAGACAGTTTTTTCTCCAGTTGAAGCAAGTGTAGATCAGGTAATGGATAGTGACACATTGGAGTTTTTAGCTCATTTTGAACCATTTGGTCCAGGCAATGTAGCTCCAGTATTTAAAGATAAAGACTCCACGGTGATCCAGGCCAAGACCGTCGGTAAATCCAATGCTCATTTAAATATTGTAGTTCGTGGTGAATATTCAAATTACAAAGGGATAGGGTTTAATCTTGGCGATAAAATATCTGAGATACAGGAAAGTCCTGAGAGAACGATTTTTTTTGTGCCAACAAAGAATAGATACAGAGGAACCGTCAGCTGGCAGATACGTCTGGTTGACCTGCAGTAGGGATTAGGAAAACGAAAAGTTAACGACATGTGTCGTTGAACAAAGATAAGTGTACATAGTTTATTGATATTACATTAACTAAATAAATGTATACATAATACACATTATGCGACATTACTAATATCTGGATTTTGGCTATTGTTTGGGCTCTTTGGTCGATCTGTGGTTTCCATTCATTAATAAAGATGCTATATAGATGGTTTTCCGTGCTTTTATACGGGGGAAATCTTGCAATATTGGATTGCGATTATTCCATTGAAGTAAGTACATAAATCACAAAGTTAATATTATTTGGAGCTTATATATGTCTCGTGAAATTTACCAGGAGCCGCTTGTTAGTCGCTATACCAGTAGAGAAATGCAGGAACTTTTCTCTGAAAAAATGAAATTCACAACCTGGAGACGTTGTTGGCTTGCTCTTGCTGAAGCACAATACGAACTTGGCCTCACCTCTATCGTTTCAAAAGAGATGGTTGAGGAAATGCGGCTTAATGTTGAAAATATCGACTATGACGTTGCTGCAGCAAAGGAAAAAGAAATCAGGCATGATGTTATGGCCCACGTATATGAATTTGGTCTCAAGTGTCCTAAGGCTGCAGGAATAATTCATCTTGGTGCCACATCCCAGTATGTTGTCTGTAATACAGATTTGATTGTGCAGAAAAAAGCTATGGAGCTTATTCGTGGTGCAATTTTACAGGTTATAAAGAATCTTTCTGTTTTCTGTGAGAAACACAAAGACCTCCCTACCCTCGGTTATACTCATTATCAGCCTGCTCAGCCGACCACGGTTGGAAAACGTAATACCCTTTATTTGCAGGATTTGATCATGGACCTCGAATACGTAGAACATTTTCTTGGCACCATGAAGGCTCGAGGGGCAAAAGGCACAGTTGGTACCCAGGCGACATTTTTAGAATTATTTAAAGGTGATCACGCAAAGGTTCGCGAGCTCGACATGCTTGTTGCTCATAAACTTGGATTCAATGACACTTTCGCGGTAACCGGGCAGACCTATACCAGAAAACTGGACATGAAACTTGCCGAGACTCTTGCTGGTGTTGGATCTACGGCCCATAAATTTGCAGTAGATCTCCGCTTGCTGTCTAATCTTAAAGTACAGGAAGAGCCGTTTGAGGCAAAGCAGACGGGGTCCTCTGCCATGGCATACAAGCGAAACCCTATGCGCTCTGAGAGACTTACTGGGCTTGCGCGTAAACTGATGAATCTTCCCCAAAACTTTAGCTCCACCTATAGTAATCAATGGTTTGAACGCACCCTCGATGACTCAGCAATTCGTCGTATGGACATTCCTCAATGCTTCCTGCTTACAGATGCCATACTAAAGCTCTTTGTTAACATTACCTCTGATATGGTTGTTTTTCCGAATCAAATCAAAAAACATCTTTCTGCTGAATTACCTTTTATGGCTACCGAAAAAATACTTATGGAAGCGGTTGAAAAAGGAGAAAGCAGGCAAGAGATGCATGAGGTTGTCAAGGAACACTCCCTTGCCTCAGGCAAAGTTGTGAAAGAAGAAGGTGGTGACAATGATCTGCTTGCACGACTAGGAGCGGATGATCGTATTCCTTTTTCCCTAGAAGAGCTGGAATCCATGGTGAGTGACTATTCTCAATTTACTGGAAGAGCTGGCAAACAGACGGAAGAATTTTTAGAAGAAGTTGTGTCCCCTCTTCTTGACGCTAATAAAAATAACATGACTTCTGTGGATTCATCATTAAATGTGTAACATTGAAAATGAAGTGGTCCTCAGGCCTCTGTATCTTAGGATATCACCAGGTAGATTTCATTTTTTGAAATTTATTATCGAGGGATATGACAATATTGCTATTCTTTCTAGTGTTGATAGCCGTGAAGGGATCGTAGTGTTGAGATACTCGAAGGGCCATGAAGCCGAACTCTTTGGTTTACTGAGCAGCATTGCCCCCAACCTTGTTGGTTAATTGTTATCTTGTGCGTCCACTTAGGATCCGTTACGAAATGACCTGACTTTTTTATAGGTATTTCGTTACGGATCTTTATGCCGTTCCGAGTATCACCCTGACTATGTTATTTTTTATATGGCGTAGCCTTTTAGAATTATGAGTGTTTGAAATATTATGGAAAATAAACAATTTTTTATCAAAACCTTTGGCTGTCAGATGAATCTGCGCGATTCTGAGATTATGGCCCAGTCTCTTTCTCGCTTCGGATATGTGGAAGGTATGGACATACAGCAGGCAGATCTTGTCATCTTGAATACCTGTTCGATTCGGGCTAAGGCTGAACAAAAGGTAATGAGTCTATTAGGCTATTTACGGAAAACCAAAGAAAAACGTCCAGAAATGAAGATCTGTGTTGCGGGTTGTGTGGCGCAACAGGAAGGTAAGTCCATTATTGATCGTATGCCCCACGTTGATCTCATAATTGGTACCCAAAATATCTACAAGATTGGTGAATATCTGCTCGATGCTGAAACGGGTAGAAATAGAGTTGTGACGCAAATGGAGGATAATTATAAGATTCCTAAATTCCTCCCCGCCCTCCCCTCTTCCGGTGAATTATCAGAAGATGATCAAGTAAATTTTCAATTCACTCGCTTTGTTACAATAATGCAGGGATGTAATAACTATTGCACCTACTGTGTTGTTCCATACACCCGAGGGCGTGAGGTCAGTCGCAAGGCGCAGGATATTATAGATGAAGTCACCCTTCTTGTTCGTTCTGGTGTTCGGGAAATTACTCTTCTCGGCCAAAACGTCAATTCTTATGGTCGTACCAATAAAGTCTGTTCGGAGAAAAGTGATTATAATTTCTCGGAACTACTCCGGCAGGTTTCTGCTATTGAGGGACTGCAAAGGCTCAGGTTTACCACCTCAAATCCTAAAGATCTCACCGATGAATTGATGTCCTGTTTTAGGGATGTTGATAATCTTTGTCCTCAGTTCCATCTTCCTGTCCAGGCCGGGTCGGATAATGTTCTAAAGGCAATGAACCGTAAATACACTATTGAACAGTACCTGGAACAAGTTGACAAGTTACGTGAATATTGCCCCTCAATTGCTCTAACTACCGATGTGATTATAGGGTTCCCCGGTGAGACAAATGAAGATTTCGAAGGGACTATGCAGCTACTTGAAAAAGTAAAATTTCACGGTTCATTCTCTTTTAAGTATTCAGACAGGCCTGGTACCCGTTCAAGTGAATTTGAAAATAAAGTAGATGAAACCGTAAAATCTGCGCGACTTGCAAGATTTCAGTCTCGGCAGGATGAAATCAGTCTTGAACGTAACAAAGAATACGTTGGCCAGGAAAAAGAGATATTGATTGAAGCCGTTTCAGAGGACAGTATTAAGGGTAGGATGGCTACTAATCAGATTGTACATGTAAATGAACCGGTGAACGTAAAGGTTGGAGAATTTCTAAAAGTGAAAATAAACTTCGCAGGGCAGCATTCTCTCAAGGCTGAACTCCTTTAGCTTTTGACTTTTCACAGCTTTTCAAAAGGGATGTCACTTAACGTGGCATCCCTTTTTCATTAGCAAAGGGTTGCAAATAACAGAAGAATTGTATTCATGCAAAGATGAGTTTCTAAAGTGATTGTTATGAATGAAACATATTGTTTTGCATTGATAAATAATTTTCCTGTACTTTGTATACGCAAGATTTAGGTAACATCTCTTCTTTTCGTCCGTCAGGGTGGCGTGTGCCTTAGACGGCCCCTCGTTCTCCCATCACGAAATCGTTCTTCATGTAAATCATCACTTTCTCGGTTGTAACCACCTTTACTACAGTGCTGCCAGCAACCTTTAGCGCGATCGTTTGAGATGGAAAAGAATAAACATAATGTATATTTAGCGAATGCATCTCTGGAAGGAAAAGTTTCTCTAGATTAATTGTAAGTAACTCATATAATATAGGCATACTGTTCAAATATTTTCATACCAGAAAAACCTACCCTGCTGTAAGGCAGGCACGGAAAGCTAGTTCTGAACAATAGCAGAACTAGCTTGAAAACAGATGGTTCGTTTTTTGTATTCTTAACATTTAGTTACTAGCAGAAGATTGTTGTCAACGCACCCTAAAGCCTGTCACAAAGAAGAGGTGAAAGATGTCAGAGAGAATACTTATACCATTGGATGGTTCCGAATTCGGCAAAGCCGCTCTTTTCTATGTTGAGCAAATGATCTCTCGACTAGCCCCAGAAGAGAGGGTTGAGATCACTCTATTTCATGTCATCACAGCACTTAGACACCCGCTCTATATACCTGCGGGGGGGGAAGCAGTTTCGGTCCCCTACAACGAGGAAGAACTCGCCGAAATGAAGAATTCGGCCACAGATTTTCTTAACAAAGTGAGTGAAGGTCTGCGGAATGAAAAGGTTACGGTTATTTGTAAAGTTTCGGTAAGCGAAAAACCGGCAGATGAAATTATTAAGGCCGAAGTAGAAGTCAATGCCGACCTGGTGGCCATGTCAACGCATGGAAGGAGCGGCATTTCTCGTTTTGCTATTGGAAGCATTGCTGATAAAGTACTGCGAGGAGGCACTGTACCTGTATTAATGGTGAGAGCGAGTGAGGCCTGAGCCTATTGGAAAAGGTTGCTTTGACAATATGATTCATATTATCACACAGCCAATCTCGGATATCTGATACTTTGTACTCTAACACTTGTACTTGAATTTATCCTCTCTCTACATCAAAAACATCTGATGTAGAGGGCGTTCACTTAACAGGAAAAAGTATTCTACTTTTACTGATAATTTCTGGGGTATAAGTATTCTTTGCAAGGGGAAAGTTGGGCGCCCCTTAGAATGGTCTTATTGGTTTACGCTCATAACGTTGTCCCCATATATGCGCCAATACACACTATCGCATCAGATATCAGACGTGCTTCGCGTCAAACGAATCGTCTTGTTCGGCGGTATTCATTGATTATTTAGTTTCATCAGGATAAATATCCTGAATCTATTTCTTTAGACAAGTCGCACTATTTCCTGCATTCAGGAATTCCCCAGTGCCAGACCTTTCTGATGGTTTGGCCTAATAACGGGAAAGTTTTAACTTCCAGATCAGGAAGGCTTAGAATTGCACACGAGTTATTGAATTTCGTGCTACCTGGGTTAATGACTAATGTCTGCCCCAGCAATTCTGCAAAAACCTGGTGGGTATGCCCTACAACCAGCACGTCAAAACTATACTTTTCCAACTCCCTCCCCCACTGTTCTCTCTTGTCGGGCATAATTGTTTCATACTGATCCAGCAGAGTAATCCCTTGGTTCATTGAAACCGGAGGACTTGCATGGACAGCAAAAAAACGTTTTCCTTCTATTATTGAGTCCCAAGTTATGGGTAAATTGTTGAAGAATGCTTCAACCCAATTTTCTTCCCTTCTGGAGTTACGGTTAATATGCCAAGCATCATGATTACCAAGAATGGTTATACAGCCGGTTTCAATCAACAGTTTAACGCTCTGTTCTAGCTCCGTTCCATACCCCGCTATGTCCCCTACACAGAGAACCAAATCAACACTCTCCTGTTCAAAAATTTTCAACGCGTCCTGAATGGGGCTTACGGTGGCATGAACATCACCTATTAACCCAATTTTCGTTGACATATCTTTTCACCTCGAAGAGGTTAGTTAGTGTCAGTCCATAAATGGCCCTTTTTCCCTAACTCGTCGTTGCTCTCAAAAATTTAATCCTCCGCTAAGCGAGGCACGAGACTCCGAGATATCAAATATATGCCTGTGGTTAAATTCATCGAGCGCCTAGATTTAGAAAAAAATCTCTCATCTATGGGCAGACACTAGTTAAAGGACGATAGTAATTGTTATAAGGTGATTTTGGTAGCCTACTCAAACAGCATACAATCATTTTTGAGATTTTGCCTCCTCTCTGATTTGATCTCATTCAAATCGTAATGATATGCATAAACACCATAAACCACCTGGGTTGGCCAACCAGTAGCCAAGACGAATAGACTCCCGTCTGACTACTTGGTTTGATCCACATCTTAAAAATCCGAGAATCCGACCTGTATACTTTGAAAGATAATTTTGATTCGTCTTTCTGAATAGTATAAAATGTAAAAAAGGAGGGTGAAATGGCAGACAACTCTCAATCTCGGGAAGAAACCCGCATTGTACATGGTGTTCAGTCGTGCAACACAACCAGCATGGATCTGGTGCCTCCGATCCACATGACCTCCACCTTTAAATTCAATAGCCATGAGCAAGGTGCCAGTGTCTTTCAAGGTACCGAAGATGGCTATCTCTATTCAAGAATTTCCAACCCAACGGTATCACAGTTACAAGAAAAAATAGCGCTGCTCGAAGGAACTGATGACGCTATTGCAACAGCGTCCGGCATGGCCGCTATTTCTTGCGTGGTGATGTCGCTTGCACGTCCGGGTGATAATTTAGTGGCCTGCAGCGCACTTTACGGTGGGACCTTCGCTCTGCTGCACCACCATCTGGCAGATTTTAACATAGAGACCAGATTTTTATCTCCCAAGGACAGCAATGACAGAGAACAAATTGCTTCCCTGGTCGATGGAAAGACCCGACTGCTTTATATCGAAACACCGGCAAATCCAACACTTGATATCATCGATATTTCATTATGGGCATCAATTGCCCGTGCCAATGGAATTCCATTGGCAGTAGACAACACATTCGCCTCAACCTATTTGCAGAAACCTGTTGCCATGGACGCTGATATTGTTCTTCACTCTGCGACTAAATACCTCGGAGGACATGGTGATATTATCGGCGGAATAATTGCCGCCTCCAGCGAGACCACCTCACTCATAAGGGAGGCATATTTTAACCATTTCGGGCCATCAATGAGTCCGTTCAATGCCTGGCTCATCCTTAGAGGATTAAAAACCCTTGCAGTTCGGATGAATCAGCACAGCAAATCTGCCATGGATATTGCCCAGTGGTTGGAGGAGCATCCAAAGATAAAGAAAGTCTATTATCCCGGCCTCCCTTCCCACCCAAATCATGAGATAGCTGTCAAACAAATGAAATCCTTCAGCGGCATCATTGCTTTTGAACTTAAAAACGGGATGGAGGCGGGAAAGAAGATGATAAACAGCCTTAAATTGTGCAGCCTTGCGGTAAGTCTTGGGGATTGCGAAACCCTAATCCAGCATCCGGCTTCCATGACCCATTCAACCTACTCAACGGAAGATCTTGAAAAAGCTGGGATTGCAGAGGGACTAATCCGTCTCTCGGTCGGGCTTGAGCATCCAAGTGATATAATCGCAGACCTGGATCAGGCAATGAAGGCAATATAGTCATTGGGTGGTAGAAAATAGGTTTGTACACACACTATAACATTCCCCCAGACCTTCCTCTGACTTGTAAAAGTCACAACACCTTGTTATTTCATCGTTACTATTCAAATATCGCAGACACTAACTATGGAGGATTCAAGACAGATTTCCAATCTCCTTGGAAAAACATACAATTGGAGATAGGATGTGGTGGAAAAAAATATATAGATTGGAATGGCTATAGCATTCTTCAGATGATCAATCATCACACCTTTTTAGGTTAAAAAAGCATCAAAATGGAAATACGATACTTGTTGAAGGCCATTCTTCTGCCACCTTTTACTCAAATAATTTTCCTACTCCTGGCATGGCAATTACGTAAACTGATGCCGCGACTTGCAAATGCTATCTGTATACTAGCTGTACTCAGTTTATGGGTTTTAGGAACACCGATTGCGTCAACGACACTCGCTCTTACGCTTAAACAGGATGTAGCGCTCCTGCCCCCATCAACTGGCAACAGTACAGGCCGATGCCATCGTAATTCTTTCTGGCGCACAAAATGAGACTACACCTGAATTTGGTGAACCCGTGAGCGGAGACGAAGCATTAAGCCGCATACGGTACGGCGCTTTTCTCCACCGTAGAACAGGGATACCAGTGCTTTTGAGTGGTGGATCAGTGCACGGCAATGAGCATCGCAGCCTCGCCGAGACTATGGCTTTTGATTTATTTAAAGGTTTTGGAATAAAAGCCAAATGGTTGGAAACAAAAAGCAAAACGACTTCAGAAAATGCTCATTTTAGCTATACGATTTTAGGAGCAATAAAGAAATCATCCATTGTACTGGTCACCAGCTCATCGCATATGATGCGAGCTAAATGGAGTTTCGAGCGGGCTGGCTTTCATGTGCTTCCAGCCCCAACAGGCTTCATTGACACGGAGCCACCAACCGCAAGGTCCTTTCTTCCCAACGCGCACAGCCTACAATTGAGCAGCGATGTAATCCATGAATGGCTGGGGTATTGGGTTTACCTATTATTAGATTGATTTTTTGTCCTCAACCATTCATATGGCCCGTATCACCACAATCGTCATGTCGTCGTATTGGAGCAATCCATCTTGATGGTTGTCTACTGTCTTGATTAACTCGTCACATACCAGAGGAGCTGATGGATTAACTATCTGGCCAACCTTTCTTACAATTCCGTCATATCCAAAAGCTACATTTTGTCTGTTAGGGGCATCAGTTATCCCGTCGGAACATAGCAACAGCATTCTACCCTTTGAGAGTTCAACTGACTGTTCGACCAAGACAATATCTTCAAATACCCCCAGCGCCTGACCATTTGCTTTGGATAGGCGGTTAAAAGAAGCGTATCCATCAAAAAGAATTGGAATCTCGTGGCCTGCACGCACATATTGAAATTGACGAGTGACCGCATTCAGTACCCCAAATAAAATAGTGACGAACATCCCATTATCGTTCATGTCCATAAGATGGAGGTTAACGCTGCGAAGTACCTTT
This sequence comes from Desulforhopalus sp., assembly GCA_047619065.1. GTDB lineage: Bacteria > Desulfobacterota > Desulfobulbia > Desulfobulbales > Desulfocapsaceae > Desulforhopalus_A. Next base: position 212,741 of record JBLHNA010000005.1, on the reverse strand, counting down.
TGGACAGATCGACCCGGATGGGCTTCGGCACGCAACAAGCTGCGGACCATTGCCATGAACAGAGCAGCCGGTATGCCCTTGCCAGACACATCACCCACGGCAATACCAAGCAAGTTTTCTCCCAGCGGGATAAAGTCGAAAAAGTCGCCACCCACGGATTTTGCCGGAAGCATGGTCGCACTGAACTCGTACCCGTCCAGTTTGGGGATGGAACTCGGCAGCATGCTTTTCTGGATTTCACTGGCCAGCGATAGTTCATATTCCAGCTTAGAGAACCGCTCAAGTTTAGCCACCTGCTCTGCAACGCGAGCTTCAAGCTCTGTGTTCCACTGGGTAAGTTCCTTCGCCTGCTCTGCAACGCGAGTTTCAAGTTCTGTATTCCATTTGATAAGCTCCCCCGCCTGCTCCTCTACCTTGCGGCTTTTTGACTCGACTTCGTTGAAGAGCCTTACAGTTTCGATCGCAATTGTGGCTTCGTCGGCGAAGGTCTCAAGCAGCACGATCTGTTTTTCTGTGAGCGGGTGGACCTCCATTCGGCGAATCAGGATCACACCGATTGCAACCCCTTCTCGTAGCAAAGGAGTGGCAAACGTGGTTCGATGGTTAAACTGCTGCGCAAGGGCCGCACCCAATGGGAACTTTTCTGATGCGACCAGCAGGTCATCCACATGAATTGCGCGACGGTCAATGACCGCTCGCCCCGCCACCCAATCACGGCTTATACGTTTTAAAGTTCCGATCGGCCAATGGTGGTTCTGTCCAAAGTTTGCTACGAGTTCAAGCGAATTTCCCTCAACCTTAAAAATGGACACATCATTCATCTCACACAATCGTGCAGCGTTTTCGGCAACTGTTTCTAAAATTGACTGGACATTGGAGGGTGAGTTGGAAATCGCGCGCAAGATCTCGCTGATGGCTGTCTTTTGTTGTAACGTTTCAGAAAGTTCACGCGATTTTTGTTCGGTCTCTTTCACAAGGTTTTTCAACACGCATTCCTGGTTCATTGCCATGGTCATATTTCACCTTTTATCGCGTGCTTCCAGGAACTGCAACATAGCCGCACGAAATTGAAAATCCAGTAGCTTCATGACTTCCTCTTAAATCCATGCTTAACGCGCGAGTAATTAAAGTCTATGTGTCACTGACATGTCTTCGGGGAGATCTGAGGACGACACGTACCACTTCGTGGTACCTTATTAATTTAAGGCAGCTTGGTGTTGAGTCAAGCAAGGCGTCTAATAATCATTAATTATGCGTCAGGAAAGTGCTCAGTATAAGGTTACAACCAAACCAGGTATAGTCAGTCTCTTATGAGCCACTTGCAAAAGTTCCTTTTCACCCAATCTCTGCGTTATGTTCAAAATTTCATCCTCGGAATATTATGTATATGCCTGTGGTAAAATTTCTTCACACGCCTTGATATTGAACGAAAATGCTACTTTTGCAAAAGGCTCTTATATATGTCCTTTATAATTTTCAAAAAGATGTTCGCGTTCTGACTAATCCGTCTTCTTGAATGTGAGATCATGCCTAAAAAAGTGGCCCCAAAATGAGCATTCTGGCCCGCAAAACCGATAGGATATTGACTCACACCTCACTGCAGCATGCAGTATATTTCATTCCAGATATAGATTAATGAGTGAGAATATCGACTTTATTAAAATCTGATAGGAGGCCTACTGATGATATTATCGGAGTTACCTTTTCATGACAAAATGCATGTGGTGGGTTTTGTTGCTGGTACAGCTCTTCTCTGTTCAGACTTTGCTTCAATGGTTCATAAGGAAACGCAGTTGATATCTCCAAGGCCATGATAGAAAAATAATGCGCCCAGCAAAACTGTTCAGCTGAGAGTACCTGAACCCAAAAACGAATTTTGGGTTCAGGTACTCTCTTTTAAAAATTTACTTTAACCTGTCAGTTCCTTCGGCATTAATGTGTGTATGAGGATAGAGCGAGTGGCGATTCTGAAACGATAAAATATCAGGTTTTTGAATAACACCGGCATCTGTGTTTATTGCATTTCGAATAGTTGAATTTTGCTGCCAGCTATCAGGCCCAGCTAATACAGTAGGTAAGTGGACAACGAGAGCAGCAGAAAGTGACCGCGAGGCACTCTCCCAAAGATAGCTTGGTGTATGATCCACTGCATAATAATCAACCATTCCAACTTTAAACATGGGATCTTTAAATGTGGTTGGTTTAGCAAAATAGAATCCCATATCCTCGTCGCAACTGATATCTACAATCAGACATCCTGGCTTGAGAAATGATTTTTCCTCTTCGGTCACGAAAAAGATTGGATTATCAGGTTCTTGAAAGGTTCCGTTTACGATAATATCTGATTCGTTGATAAGATCACGCAATGGTCGTTCCGATCCATCGTGCTCAATAACCAACATACGTGCTTCGCCTTCATTACCTTCCCGTATACGAACATAGTGACAATCAAGCACTTCCTCACGGAACTCGTGGTCTGGCCGCTGGATACAGATCGTGATATCTCTATATCCACGTGCCTTAAGGGCGTATATTGCACCACGACTGACCGCACCAAAACTAAAAATTATAACTTTACGTTGGTTGCCATAGTGTCCGTCGAGCCCTTTCAGTTGTAAGGCATGTAAGATTGCACAGTAGCCGGCCATTTCGTTGTTCTTGTAAAAAGTGTGGCGACCAATCTCGCCGTTTGGACCCCACACAAACATATCCTCAAAGGCAATGAGAGTCTGCTTACGATCTATCGCGACTTGGGTGTGTGACCGTTGTTGGACGCAATGTGGATACCCCCAAAGGATTCCCCCCTCACGTAGTTCCTCAAAATCCGCGAACGTTGGTTTGGCAAGAATGACATTGCCAATGTTGGACAATAGTTCTTTGCGTGTGGCAACACCCCCCGAGCGAGACGCCATTTCTGCATCAGAAAGTCCAAATAGGTTTCCATAACCTTCTTCAAACACCAGCTTACGACGAATTTCCTCAGGAAGGCGGAGCATGTGTTCCGGATGAATTGGAACGCGCTGCTCATCTTCTTTTTTTGACGTAGCAACAACTCCAAATGTTAAATATTTGATATTATACCCTTTTTATTATAGAAAATTGAATATTGAGCCTTCATATAAGCAATTCCAATCATGTAATATGATTGCATTCTATGCTCATGAGACCTTTCAACAGATAACACTATTCATTACTCATCTACTGACAAGATCTTAGACTCGTCTTCCTCTGCCAGATACTCCAAAAACTTACAAACTGTAGAGGAGGCTGCCTGTCCCTTTGGGTAGATATTCATAAAAGAGGTTGATTTGGAAATATCTGAGGCATGATAAAAAACAATCAGTGCTGTCCAAGATCAGACCACTGGATACATTTAAAATACACCGAGTCGTGCACCCTTATTGGGGCCAAGTTTTTTGGAGTAAAAAAATAGGATATTGTGAACTCGTTCGACTCGGTCAGTAAAGAACCTATCATCAATAAAATTTTGTTGAACAAATTATAATTGAGAATTATTCTCAAATAGAAAATATTAAAACGGATTTTTACATGGAAACAGATTAGGTTTGAAATAGTTTCTTTTTCAGAAATTATTGATGGGATTTTTTTTTAAGAGTAAAACGGTACTTGACGCATTAGACTATACGGTAATTAACCATCCTTAGATTGACTCATGTCGACTGGCTAGATGACCAACAAGTTAGATGTTACAGCTCTGAGTATTCGGGGGAAGGTTCAAATTCTCGAAGAAAACGGTCTATTTAAAGTACCAGGCGTTATCAGTTGAAGCCGACACCAAAGCCTTATAACTGTTTTGGTCACATGATCATCCAATCAGATCATAGATGGATAAAATCATAGCCGAAGACATCCCGCCCCCCAGAGTGTAGCATAGGTAGAGATGGTCGCTATCTGGCGCTAACTTCAACGTATTGATATTAATAGTGAAGCTTTTATAATTATGCAATCAAGCCAAAACTGGCGAAAGCTTCCATAAGCTGTAGAAAAGACGTAATCAAACGAAGCATGAAAAACAACATGGAGGAAAAAATGAAGAAAGTATTAGGTTTTCCGGTAGTTGCATCATTAATGTTTTTACTTGTTCTTAGTGGTATCGCATCAGCAGGGACCCTTGAAGAAATTTCCCAAAGGGGAGAACTTCGCGTTGCATGTCAGACTCAGGGTGCGCCTTTTAGCTTTGTTGACAAAAATGGTAATCGTACCGGTAGTTCGATAGAGCTCGTTGAAATGATTGCCAAAGAAATGGGCGTTAAGGTCAAGTTCCTCAACTATGACTGGGATGGCCTTATTCCTGCCCTGCTCTCGGGCAAAGCTGACATGTTAGCCGCCGATATGACCCCAACCTTGAAGAGAGCAATGAAGATTTCTTTTGTTGATCCCTATATGTATACAGGAAGCGTGGTTTTCGTAAAACAAGACAGTCCGATCAAGTCCATCGAAGATGTTAAAAAACCAGGAGTCAAGCTGGCTGTTTTGCTGGGATCAACAGGTGAAAACGATGCTAAAAAATCATTCCCGGAGTCCGAATTGAAGACCTATAAGGGCGGAGGACCGATGTTGCTCAATGCAGTAATGGCCGGCCACACTGATGGCGGAGTAAATGATGGATCAGCAGTGCGTGGACAGAGCGCAGCCTATCCACCAAATAGTATCCGGATACTCGATGGACAGTTGTCCGAATCTCCTCTCTCATTTGCCTTGCGTTATGACTCTCCAGATTTACGCGAATGGCTCAATCTCTTCTTTCTACATACCAAATTGGACGGTCGTCTGGATGCTAACCTCGATTACTGGGTTAACTCTCTGGATTGGAAGAAGGATCACTAACCCGAATTACTCATGATTTTTTGATTTGAAACTCAATTGTTTGTTTTTATAGTTTAAAAATGACTTCCTGAATTAACAGGGTGTCTTTCGTTTCAAATCAAAAAGTTCACCCTTCGGGCCAACAGATTTATCCGCAGCTGCTTCGTTACCGAGCATTTGCAGGTACCGAAGACTCCGATAGATTATTACAGCTTCATGCCCGGTGTCTCGACCTGCGAAAAACTTTGTTGGTGAGAAATCCGGGCTAACACCGGTAAACAGCAAATAAGCCGGTCATTCAGTTCAATACCCCCTCGTAGTCTTTCGCTTACTTGTGGGGTATAAGATAATTACAGGTAAAAAAATGCTCGAAGACTTCAATTTCAGGGTCATCTTGGAATACATGCCGCTTTACCTGCAGTGCTTCCTGGCTACTCTTTGGTTGTCTGCCCTGTCACTGATCGGAGCTATTGTGGTAGGAATAACTGCATGCTCCATGCGATTGAGTGACTCAAAAATAATCTCCCGAATTGCCGGTATTTATATCGAAAGTATTCGCGGTACGCCTTTGTTAGTGCAGCTCTATTTCTTCTACTTCGGTCTCCCATCCATTGGTATAATGGTGCCGGAATGGGTCACCGGTGTGTTCGCCCTGACTTTAAATAGTGGGGCATATTATGCCGAAATAATCCGAGCGGGCATACAGGGCATTGCTTACGGCCAGATTGAAGCAGGTGTAGCTTCTGGTTTGAACTATTTCCAGCGTATGCGCTATATTATTTTGCCTCAGGCTCTTGGTATGACAATTCGGCCCATGCTTGGACAAGCCATTGTTTTGGTAAAAGACTCCTCGCTCCTCTCGTTGATTTCGATCATGGAGTTGACGCGAGCCGGCCAGCTGTTGACATCGGATAGATTTATGCCCGCAGAGGGGTTCCTGACTACTGCGGTTTTTTATCTCATTATTTACTATATGCTAAAAACCTTCTCAAATTGGTCCGAAAAACGGCTGATCTTCCGGGAAGCTCACTGATGAAAGAAGGATAAGATATGTGGGGTTTCTATTTTAATGAATTAATGAACAGTCTGCCTTTTTTTCTCAAAGGACTTTGGATGACTGTAGCTGTTGCGGGATTGGGTCTGATCGCAGCGACTATTATCGGCTTTGCTTTAGGAATTTTGAGGGCTGGCCGAAATAAAATTTTGCTATATGGTATTGGCGCATGGGTGGACGTCACTCGAGGAACACCCTTTCTGGTACAGGTATTCATCATATTTTTTATCCTACCAGGCGTTGGCATAGAACTGGAAGCATTTCCAGCAGCAGTAATCGCGCTAAGCAATCTGGGCGCTAGCTTTATCTGTGAGATTGTAGCAGGCGGCATCCTGGCTGTACCACAGGGTCAAAGAGAAGCTGCAACCGCATCCGGGTTATCTGGTTTTCAGCAAATGATACATATAATTATGCCCCAGGCCATGCCATCCATCATCCCCCCGCTGGTAGGACAATATGTCCTTATTATCAAAGATTCATCTGTGGTCTCTGCGATAGGAGTAGTTGATGTCACAAGAGTCGGCTGGCTGACGGTGCAGCGCATTCCAGAAGGTTTAATGGTCTTCGGGCTTGTGGGCCTTTTATATTTTTCGATCTGTTATCCGTTGATTCTTTTGTCAAACTACCTGGAAAGGCGAATGAGTACTGGGAATACAAGGCTTTAAGAAGTACCCCCCAAATGCCAATTAACAACTTTATTACCGAAGGGAAATAAGTCCATGATCGCTTTCAAAAACGTAAACAAATGGTTTGACAAGCTTCACGTCCTAAAGGACATCAATTTAGAAGTTGCCAAGGGCGAAGTGGTTGTGGTCTGTGGTCCCAGTGGATCTGGGAAAAGTACTTTGATTCGTTGCATAAATCGACTGGAGCCTATCCAGCAAGGTGCTCTTGTCGTTGACGACATGAATGTGCATGATAAGAAAATTAATATGACCACAATCCGGGCAGAGATAGGATTTATCTTCCAATCTTTCAATTTATATCCCCACATGACCGCCTTGGAAAATGCGACAATTGCCCCTATGAAGGTCAGAAAAATGCCAAAAAAAGAAGCCGAAGATCTTGGTAGAAAAATATTAACACGTGTGGGATTGGGTGATAAAGTTGATAGTTTTCCAGCACAACTCTCAGGTGGACAACAACAGCGAGTTGCTATAGCAAGGGGCTTATGTATGCAACCCAAAATTATGCTGTTTGATGAACCCACTTCGGCCCTTGACCCGGAGATGATAAATGAAGTTCTTGATGTCATGAAAATTTTGGCCAAAGACGGCATGACTATGATTGTAGTTACCCACGAAATGGGTTTTGCCCGAGAGGTGGCTCACCGAGTCGTCTTTATGGATGACGGACAGATCATCGAAGTTGCGCCGCCAGACGACTTTTTCAATAACCCACAAACAGAACGAGGCAAACTCTTTCTGAGTTCGATTCTCAAACATTGATCATACATTTTCCTACTTCATTTCAGGTAGATGTAGTACATAGTTCGACACACATCTTCTTAGATCTTTGGCAAATATTGGCATGAAGAACAAGAAATTCTGTTAGTTTCTGTATAGATGAATCTGAATTGAAATGATATTTCAACTGAAGGATTTTAACCATGGATCGGAAAATTATTTTACTGGGCTATGGAATGCAGGGAAAAGCCTGCGTCTATGATCTTATACATTATGGAGAATTTGACGAGTTATGTATAGTCGACTGCTACGAAAATTTTCTAGTTGATATTAATTCATTAGAAGATCCAAGGGTAAAGGGCTACCATATTGACGGTACAGACCTTACCAAAATCCGCAATCTTCTCAAATCTACCGAACTCGTTATTGAGTTCTTTCCTCCCCATCTCACTCTTACGATGGTTGAACTGGCTATTGATTGTAATTGTCATGCTATCACCTCAAGTTATATCAACAACCCAGCATATGCTGCTCAGGTCGGATTTGCCGAAAGATTGGAGTTACTTGATAAAAAGGCCAGCCAGAAGGGCCTTATTATTCTGGAAGAATTCGGCATGGACCCTGGTATCGACTTAGCCGTGGGGCAAAGGGTCGTCAATTTGTTCGATGAGGTGCATGCACTTCATTCCTATGGGGCCGGATTTCCAGAGCTCCAATCAGCAAATAACCCTCTGAAATACAAATTCACCTGGTCTGTTATAGGGGTTATCCGCTCTCACCTGCGACCAGCCAAGTATCTTGACAACAGTACAATTCGAAATCTTGAGGCTGACTCGGTATTTACCTCTGAGAATATTCACTTCTTGGATATTCAAGGCTTAGGAGATACACTTGAGTGCTTTTACAACGGTAACGCAACTCAATATATTGATCACTTCGGTATACGAAAGACTATTAAAAGTATGGGCCGATACATCTGTCGTTGGCCTGGACACGGTTCATTTTGGCAAAAAATGGCCCAATGCGGATTTTTAAGTGACCAACCAATTCAGGTAGGTGAACAGTTGGTGAAACCAGAAGAGTTTTGTGCATCACTTTTGGGCAATCAAGAACAGTTTTATTACCAAAAAGATGAAAGAGATGTCGCTCTCCTCCGCATTGACGGAAGAGGGCTTATAGATGGGCAGCCCAAACAAGTGCTGATGCAGTCCATCATTTATACGGATCAACTCTTAGGATTCTCAGCTATGCAACAAACTGTTGGATTTCCCATGGCCATTGGCAGCATGATGATCCTAGACGAAAAAATTGTAAAATCAGGCAGGACATTACCCATGGAGGTCCCCCTTGATCTGTACTTCAATGAACTCGACAGGCGCGGTATCCATTTTGAAACGACCATAAGTGACTGGGATGGTAATCTAAAACCATGATACAGTTTTTAAATGATTGATCCCTGATGAGAAATTCAGGTTAGGAGGCAAACAAATGCAGCCCCAAACACCATTTTTAGGGATTCTGTGCTGGGAAAAAGGTGGCAGCCCAAAAGGACTTGAACAACTTGAAAGCCTTACAGGAAACAGTACAAACCCTTTAACATATCCCTTCCCCGTTCTTATGGAGCAAGTTGTAGGCGCTAATTACCAGTCAGTTCTGGTTTCCCCAGACGTCAGGCTTATTGGCCCCATGGTGGAAGCTGCAGAATCGATGATAGATCGTGGTGTCAAAGCAATTATTACGAGTTGCGGCTTTAATGCCTTTTTCCAGAAAGATCTTGCCGAGGCCCTAAAAGTTCCTGTGTATACTTCAGCATTGCTGCAGATACCGTTTATTCGCGCCTCTTTGGGAAGGCGAAAGCTGCTGGTCATTACTGCCTCAAAACAAGACCTCAAACCTGAACATTTCCACGCAGTAGGCGTAATGGATATGCATGGAATTGAGATATACGGAATGGAAGAGATGCCGGAGTGGAGTACAATCAGTCGTTCTCCAAACAAACCTCTTTCATTGGAAAAAGTGGAAAATGAAGTCGTTTCATTGGCCGCACGTGCAAAACAAGAACACCCTGATATAGGGGCTATTTTATTGGAGTGTACCGATTTACCTCCTTTTGCCGATGCTGTCCGAAAAACTCTTAATCTGCAAGTTTATGACTTATTAACAATGGTTACATTGATTCACAAATCATTTTCCACATAATTCTTTAAAGGGAGATCACCCGAATTTCTCATGAGCATTTTATCGAAACTCGTTGGAAGGCACTACCCTGGTAAACGGAAAAATAGGCCAGGATAAGTGCCTCGAAGGTCTCCCTACGTTCGCTATCTGGTGGTCACTTTAATTTTCCAATTTCAATACATTCTCCAGATTTCTTATTTTTAAACAGAAAACATGGCGTAAGGCACTAAAAAAAATCCTCAAATTGATCTGCGATAGGAAAAAGGCCAAAGAGTCCACCGGTGTGGACAAAGACAATCCGTTTGCCGAAAGCGTACCGGTTTTTCTTGATTTCGCTTACCATGCCATAGAATGCCTTGCCTGTGTAGACGGGATCCAGCACCACACCTTCGAGCTGAGCAAGATCGTAAATAGCCTTCAACTCTTCTTTCCTGGAAAGCGCATAACCTCTTCCAACATAGCCGTCAACGATATCGATATCGGTGCTATTTATGGCAATATCCACGGAGTAATCCTTGATAAATCCATTGCAAATACAGCCGATCTCAGAAACAAAATATTCCTTGTCATCACACACATTGACCCCGGTTACCCTCAGGTCAAGACCGAGCATCCGGGCACCGAGGAGCAGTCCAGCGGTTGTTCCCCCCGAACCGGTAGCAGAGATGACCGTAGTATCACCGAAGTCGCCTGATCCCATTGCGTTGAGGTCGTTTGCAATCTCTTCCATCCCTTTCACATAGCCCCAAGAACCCAACTGATTGGACCCTCCTTCAGGAATTACATAGGCAACCTTACCCAGTTCACCCAGCCTCTTTTTTTCCACTTCAAACCTGTTATGGCGGTCTTTATATTCGTCTGGTGTGATCCAGACAAGCTCTGCCCCAGCCAGCCTGTTGAGCAGGATGTTACCATGGCTGGGTGGAGGATTAAGCGGATCTTCAGTCCTTAACAGGAGAACGCTAGCCAATCCAGCTCTCACTGCTGCCAATGCCGTCGCCCGACAATGGTTAGACTGGGCTCCACCGCAGGTGATTACCGTGTCTGCCCCTTTGGCTATCGCATCGGCCAGCAGAAACTCAAGCTTTCTTATTTTGTTACCAGAGAGTTCACAACCGGTCAAATCATCTCTTTTAAAGAGTATTTCTACCCCGAGATTTGCACTCAATCGTTCCATTTTTTGAAGTGGTGTACCCTTGCGGGCAATTTCGAGATGGGCTGGATAGTTCAATTTAACAGACATGATTCTTCTCTCCTTTTCTGTATCCGAATAGGTGATACCAAGGTGAACATAGACTTTTCCGATCACTGAGGTGATTCGGAAATAATGGGAAGGACGGCAGTACTTTCGAATCAGGAACTGAAAGAAGTAACGAATTTCAAAATGTCAAAACTGATCAAAACTCAAAAAAGAATCTGTTATAGATGATCACAGTTTTTACACATTAGATTATTCCTTTACCTCTGGCGACTGCTCATCTTGTGGTTGTTCAGAGGTGTCAGTTCCTTTTTCCTGGCTCAGACCCGGGAGAGGAAGGTTTCTCTTTGATGGAGATTCCTGTGGACCACTAGATGGTGATACTCTTCGCACTACTCTCGTTGAGACGCGCTTGCCTTTAGCCGCGGCATTTTTGAGCAAAAAGTCGTCAAAGCATATGTCGAGATTGTTCGTGCGGGCTCTAGATGATGGCATCAGGTTGATGCGGGCATACTGGCCTTCTCCAAAAGACATAAATATTATCTTTGAACGCTTGTGCTCTGGAAAAAGTCGATACTCCTTTTCCAATATAAAACTCGGAGTCTTAAACCTTTTGACATAGGCAAAATTTTCAGCACCATCTCGGTATACGATATTAAAGATGCATTTCTTTTGCACTATTCCAAGCCACTCGAGATCATCACCCACATAAAACTTTTCATTGACCGAGATAAATTTATACAGTCCGTTTTTGTATATAAGAATGAGCTTGTCGTACTCAGAGCAGGTTACACTGAGGTCTTCTGTCTCATCCTCTTCTTTTACCTGAGTTCCGATAAATCCAGATTCCCGGTTGTAGACAACGTTGAGATTTGACAGGGCGGCCTTACGAAAACTCACCTCAGCAAAACTGGTAAGCTCTGTTCGCCTTGGGTAATAGTCTCCATATTTAGCCAAAAGATCGTCTATAAACGATATTGTATAGCCTGTAATATCTTTCAGGGAGTTTTGAATCGCCTTAATTTGCTTACGAATATCCTTTATTTCTTTGAGCTGCTTGTTGATATCGTAGCGAGAGATACGTTTGATCTTAATTTCAAGAAGTCTTTCAATATCTTCAATGGTTGGTGGCCTGAGCAATTCAGCACTAAAAGCGAGTAATGCCTTGTTGACACTTTCCGTTACGGCCTTGTAACTGGTCTCCTCCTCGATCGATTTATAGAGTCGCTCTTCAATAAAAATCTGTTCCAGTAATCGTGAATGAAGTTTGTCTTCAAGCTTTGAAAATTGTATTTCGAGCTCTCTTTGAAGATCGTCTCGCAACTTGAAAGTATTATAGGTGATAACCTCAGTTACGGTTGTCGTTTGGGGTGTGTTACCGTTGATAAGTGTGAGATTAGGAGTAATTGGGACTTCACAATCGGTAAAGGCGTAAAGCGCTTTAATTGTATCTTTGGCGTAAATTCCCCTCGCAAGTTTTATCTCAATTTCAACGTCTTCTGCAGTGTAATCGTTAATAGAGACGATTTTTATCTTTCCGGATTTCGCAGCTTTTTCGATGGAATCTGTGAGCGATTGGGTCGTGGTGGTGTAGGGTATTTCTTTAATTATGATCGTTTTTTCATTGAGTTCCTCAATGCGCGCTCTACAGCGTACCTTTCCATTTCCATCGTCATAATTAGCGTAATCAAGTAGACCTTTTTGGGGGAAATCAGGATAAAGAGTGAACTCCTGGCCCTGCAATATACTCTTTTGTGCCTGGAGTAACTCACAAAAGTTATGAGGTAAAATCTTGGTCGCCATTCCAACGGCAATACCATCCGCGCCCATGAGGAGGAGCAGTGGCAACCTGACAGGAAGCGTGACAGGTTCTTTCATCCTGCCGTCATAGGAATCTACAAATTGAGTCAGATCTTTGTTAAACATCACCTCTTTTGCAAGGGGCGATAACCTGCACTCGATATATCTTGGAGCAGAGGCTCTGTCACCGGTGTAGATGTTTCCAAAATTACCCTGACGGTCGATGAGAAAACCCTTGTTTGCAAGGTTAACCAAAGCGGAAAAAATAGACTGATCACCATGGGGGTGGAGCTTCATCGTCTCCCCCACTAAATTTGCAACCTTGTGAAAACGGCCGTCTTCCATGTTGAACAGGGTTTGCAATATTCGGCGTTGTACTGGCTTTAGTCCATCTTCAATGGCAGGAATTGCACGTTCACGTATAACGTAAGACGTGTAATCTAAGAAATTTTCATCGAATAGCTGGTGGAGTTTTCCTGGGTGTTTGTGCATAGTGATTTATCTAATCAGTGAAATATTTCGTGTGATGTATTGTCTGCATTCTATTGGTCTACAACCAGATTTTCCATGATATACTGTCGTCTTGCGGGGGTGTTTTTGCCCATGTAAAAAGAGAGTACTTTGGAAACTTCACTCAAAGAGTCGAGTGTGACACTTCTCAGGCGGATGTTATCGTCAATAAATTGTTTAAACTCTTTAGGAGATATTTCGCCTAACCCTTTGAACCGGGTAATTTCTGTGGTCATGTTGCTGTGCCCTTTGCCAGACAATTTTTTAAGGGCGGCGACACGCTCTTTGTCAGAATAACAGTAGATTGTTTCTTTTTTGTTTCTCACTCTGAAAATTGGTGTTTCAAGTATGTATATATGGCCAAGCTTCACTAAGGGCTCAAAGTAATGCAGAAAGAACGTAAGAAGTAGATTGCGAATATGAAGACCATCGACATCAGCATCAGTTGCAAGAATGACTTTATCAAAACGAAGATTAGAGATGGATTCTTCAACATTCAACGCGCGCATGAGCGCGTACAGTTCTTCATTTTTATACAATGTGGTCATTTTTTGACCAAAAACATTGAGAGGTTTGCCTTTAAGTGAAAAAACCGCCTGCACGAGTGGATCTCTCGATGAAACAATTGATCCAGCCGCAGATTGTCCCTCAGTAATAAAAATCATGTTCTCTTTGCCTTCTGGAGACTGTTTGTCTCTGTCGGGGTGGTATTTGCAATCTTTAAGTTGAGGGATTTTGAAGGCAACTTTTTTGGCGTTTGCCCGCGCTTCGGTTCTAACGCTATGGAGTTCTTTTCGAACCTGTTCGTTACGATTAATTTTTTCGATGAATCGTTGTGCAGTCTCAGGGTTCTTGTACAACGCACTGGAGACTGCATCTTTAACAGTGTTAACAATCCAGGACCGTACTTCAGTGTTACCAAGCTTATTTTTGGTTTGGGATTCAAAGACCGGATCTTTGATTTTTACGGCCAGGGTTCCAACTATTCCATCACGAACGTCTGTGTTTACAAATTTTTTCCCTGAAAACTCATTAACACCTTTGAGAATTCCTTCTCTAAAGGCTGACAGGTGTGTTCCGCCTTCATTTGTGTACGTTCCATTGACAAAGGTATAATAGCAATCGTTAAAACTGTCAGTGTGAGAAAATGCAAACTCCAGCGTGTTGTCTCGGTGGTAGATTGGCTGGTACAGCTGAGCGCCATCAAGTTCTTTATCAAGCAGATCAAGTAACCCGTTTGTCGAGTGGTATAAATTTTTTCCAAAGTATATTTTAAGCCCGGCGTTGAGGTACGCATATCGCCAAAGCCTGCTGTCTATATAGGATTCATCGAATTGAAAATTCGGGAACATTTCTCTGCTGGGAAGGAACTCGATAAATGTTCCATTTTTTTCTTCGCAGTCGCCTTCTTCTTTATTTAAAAGCTTACCGTTAGAAAACTTTGCTCTCGCAAATTTTCCTTCTCTATAGGAAGTTACAGTAAAATATTCAGAAAGCGCATTAACAGCTTTTGTGCCAACACCGTTGAGGCCGACAGAGAATTGAAACACTTCAGTGTTGTATTTAGCGCCTGTATTAATCGTGGAGACGCACTCAACCATCTTGCCAAGTGGGATGCCTCTGCCGAAATCTCTTACGGTCACGTAGCCATCTTCTTTTATGATGATGTTAACCCGTTTTCCAGCACCCATGATAAATTCATCTACCGCATTATCCACGACCTCTTTGAGAAGTATATAGATTCCGTCGTTTTGGTTACTCCCATCACCGAGGCGCCCGATGTACATACCCGGTCGTTTGCGAATATGCTCAAGAGAACTGAGGGTTTTGATTTTACTTTCGTCGTAGGTGCTAGCGGGTACGTTCATATTAAAACAAAATGGCTGAATTATTAATGGAAAGCGAACAGTGCATAGTATTTCATTTTAGTTGAATCTGCAACTCTGATACATCTTTTGAAATGGAATGGAGCAGAGCAAGAGTGAGGACTTTACATCATTCGTATCCGTTCACAATCAGGACAGATCCAGGTGGGTCCATTGCTGATGCCCCATTTGTTTTCTTCAAAACATTCTTTGCATATCATAAAGCCACAAGGACAACTCCAGCAGAAGACCTGCTTTTTTTTACAGCAGTGACATACATAAGCACCTATTTTTCTTTTCCTATAGCCAAGTTTTTCAGACGGACACATTCTTAACCTCTCCGACAAGCCAGTCATTGTACTCTTTTAAGCATATGTCCAATGAATTGCCTACAATCTCTGGCACATCATAAGGGTGATGGGCTTGAATGAGCTCAATGGTCTCAGTTGCGAGTTCTGCCGTAGTTTTTACCGACAATTTGTACTCTTCTCCTGATTCTATAATACCTTTCCATCGGTAGATACTTTCTATAGGGCCGCTAATCTGGGCGCAACCTATAAGCTCGTGATCAAGCAAGACCTTGGCGATTTGTCTGGCATCTTCTTTTTTTGCAACTGTGGTGTGTAAAACGATAGTTTTTTTCATTGGCACGCTAATTAGTAAAGTGGTACATCTTTCGAGCACATGGGAAAGTTCTATTAAAGCAGAAAAAGCTTTTGCTTAATGTAACGCTAAATGGGCATAATACAAACCATTGTCCTCATAACCTTTGTCATTATATCTAAGTTGTAAAAATCGTAACATTAAAATAGGTGAGATATGTTTTTAGTCGTTGATATCGGTAATTCTCATACTGTAACGGGGATGTATGAAAAGAGTAAACTCCTTGGCCATTGGCGGATTAAATCTGACGCGAAGAGCACTGGAGACGAGCTTGCCATATGTTACAATGCTCTCTTCACCCTGGCCGGTATAAACATCGATAAGATTGAGGGAATTATCATAGCAAGTGTCGTCCCTACCCTGCAAACTGCATGGATTGCCTGTTGCGAAAAACATTTCTCATCCCATCTTAAAAAAAATATTTTCATTGTTTCTGTAGAAAACATAAGCAGGTTAATAGAAGTCCAACTCGACAACCCAAAAGAAGTTGGCGCGGATCGACTCGTTAATGGTATAGCAGCATGGAAAATGAACCAGTGTAAACAGGTGGTGATAGATTTTGGTACTGCTATAACGTTTGACTGCATTACAGAGAAGTGTCACTACCTTGGAGGGGCGATTCTGCCTGGTATTGCCATATCCCTTGAAGCCCTTGCCAACAAAACAGCACAACTCCCCCACATTGATGTAACGGACATTCCTTCGCAAATTATCGGGAAATCGACTGTTGAAGCTATGAAAAGTGGTGTCTTGTATGGTTACGGTGCCATGATCGACGGTTTAACGAAAGGGATCCATTCAGAGATGACTACGGATACAGACGAACCCTTCAAGGTAGTTGCCACAGGAGGAATGGCGGGACTCATTGCTCCCTTTGCACGGTCAATCGATATAATTGAGCCGATGTTGACACTCCAGGGTCTAGAGATTATTTACAATGAACTTGCATGAAAGTCGCAACAGTATAAATGTGCCAGAGCCACTAAAAAAAGGTGATCTTCTAGGGATCGTTGCCCCCGCTGGTGCGCTGATAGATGAAGCGCTGTTTCATGCCGGTGTGCGAATTCTCACTGAAATGGGTTTTGAGGTAAAATTCCCAAGAGAGCTATGGCCCGGTGATGGCTACCTTGCGGACTGTGACGACAACCGTGTTACTGAGTTACATTCTTGTTTCAGTGACCCTGAGGTTAAAGGTATTGTCTCAATGCGAGGAGGATACGGGTGCCTGCGAATCTTAGATAAGATAAACCTGGACCTTATAGCCTCCCACCCTAAGACTCTTATCGGTTTTTCAGACGTAACAGTCCTCCAGAATTTCCTCTATCATAAAACCGGGCTTATCTCTCTGCATGGCCCTACCCTTACCTCACTTGCGAATTCGACTAAAGAAACATTGGAAAAATTTCATGCAAGCCTGCTTGGTGGGTGGACACAGCCCATCTACGACAAGAATATCGTACAACTCCAGGGCACAAGAAACGTTACAGCACCACTCATTGGTGGGAATTTAGCGAGCCTCATAACGCTTC
This sequence comes from Desulforhopalus sp., assembly GCA_047619065.1. Taxonomy (GTDB): domain Bacteria; phylum Desulfobacterota; class Desulfobulbia; order Desulfobulbales; family Desulfocapsaceae; genus Desulforhopalus_A. The sequence goes on along the minus strand of JBLHNA010000005.1, from coordinate 195,711 downwards.
TAGGAACGAAATATGACTTTTCCTGGACTGATACTATTCTATTTTTGGAGGATGTAAACGAACCCATCTACAAGGTTGACCGAATGCTTACACAGCTCGCTGCAGCTGGTAAATTTGATAATATTAAGGGACTCATCATCGGAGATTTTTCTCCACCAAAGGCTGAACCTGGTATTGATGGCCTACGCCACAAAGAGTCTGTTTGGGCAAGAATCCTTGAACTCTGCCCCAACAGAGACATTCCGGTGTGGGGTAATTTCCCTTCGGGCCATTGTGCACACAATATAACATTTCCACTTGGCGCCTCAGCCACAATGGATTGCAGCAGGTGTCGGTTGACTTTTACCTAAACGAGCAAGACTCTTTTCGTTGGATATGAAGGTTTGACTTGCACAATTATTAGTGCTATAAAAAAGGTAATCAGGAACCTGTGTTGTTACAGGTAACGTTTTCATGTAGTTAAATTTAAAACCATTTTTTCTATTTTAGTACTTATGAAAAATCAATTTAAAAAGATCTTTGCCCTCAGTGTTATCGGCCTATTTTGCGCTACTTCTGCTTTTGCTGCAAATTACTTATCCGTCACAACCGACAATGCAAACGTTAGGACTGGTCCAGGGACCAAATATCCAGTTGCCATGGAACTGTTCGAGGGATACCCCCTTAAGGTGTTGAAAACACAAGGTGAATGGTACAAGATCAGCGATTACGAAAAAGATACGGGTTGGATTCACGATAGTATTACGAAAAAAAACGATACAGTCATCGTAGATGCTAAGAAAAGCCTTAACATGAGATCTGGTCCGTCAAAAAACAATCCCGTTGTAGCAGACGTTGAACGTGGAGTTGTGCTCAAGAAGATTTCATCAGAGGGTAAGTGGACAAAAGTTCGCCATAATAGCGGTACCATTGGCTGGATTTACACCCCACTTTTATGGCCGTAATTGGTCTTCTTGAAGTACGTGATTTTATTTTAGGCCATCGTTTTGATGGCCTAAAATTTTTCCTATTGCTTCGTCCAGTGTAAGAGGGAGTCGAACAAGCTGTTTTGCTTTGTTCGCAAAGAGATAGAAGCCCTGTTCCAGTCCTGCAAGTAGAAGGTTTTTTGTTATTTCAACATCTTTTCTGCAATAATGTTGAATGAGATCTATCCTCCCCTCCTTATACCACTGTAATGCCTGCAAGCCGTCTCCTGTTTTTTGCACCCCTAATGTGTGCTCGGCAAGTCTGTTGAGACTTAGCCTGTACCCCAGGTAGGTATGGATTTCTTCCAGGATATCTAAGCTAGGCAATCTGTTAAGATTCACATTGGTGTAGGCGGATAGAACTCTGTTGTCGAATCGTTTATTGTTAAAACCAACGACAAGATCAAGCTGTGACAGGTGCCTGACCAGCTCCTCCATCTCATGCTCTAGATATGTGAAGTAGCTGTCTTGAGCTGAATCGTATACAACCCCAACCGACACGCCCATCATATCTGCTCTGTGCCACCCTCCAACATCTTCAGCCGAACGTATAGTTTCTAAATCGAACACCCCAAATCTTTTCGGTAACGCATCAAGACCCTCATTGTACTTTATTACTTTCTGAGGAGTTATATTGTCTCGCTCATTTAAACCAGCATTTATGACTGGTTTAATCAATGGTAAGCGTGAGAGTTGAGGCTTTTTTTGTTCTAAAATTCTAGACAACAACACAAGACAGGCTTTTTTGTCGATTGGCCGGTTCCCGGAGCCGCATTTGGGTGAATGTACACATGAAGGGCAACCTGTCTTGCAAGGGCATGATTCAACTGTGGTTTTTGTCTGTTCAAGGAGGATGTCTATTTTCTCATAGGCCTCTTTGGCGAGCCCCACCCCCCCCGGGTATCCGTCGTAAATAAAAACAGTAGCCTGTTCTGTTTGGTCGTGCACCGGACAGGAAATACCACCGATATCATTGCGATCACAAAGAACCAGCAATGGAAACAAGGCTATCATTGCGTGCTCAAGCGCATGTATCGCCCCCATAAAATGGTAGTGGTCTTTTTCTATTGCGGCCACCATTGCTGGATCAATTTCAAGCCAAACCCCCTCCGTTTCAATAGATTGCTCCGGGAGTTCCAGTGGTGTTGTGACAATGAGTTTCTGGGTCCTGCTGTTTCTCTTTTGGTAACCTGTCACCTGTTCTCGAACCCGCAGGCGTCCAAACGAGACCTGAACCCCAAAGCTTATCTTTGAATCAAGGTGCTCAAGGATCTCAGTGTGTTTTTCTATGGTTGGCCGTGTGAAGTAATTGGGGCTCTGTTCAAGAGCTATCACCTCACCCGCCTCAAGGTCGAGTTTTTGCACGACCCAGGTTTTTGATCGGTGGATATAAATTGCCTCAGGGTGACACTCCTTCAATGCCCGCCCATTATCTATTTCCCCTATGACTTCTCCGCTATTTCCATCAATAATATCCATCTGAGTCCCACCACCCCTTAAGGTAACATGACGTTGTGGATATTTACGCGTTGAAATCCAGCTGCCTCCTGAAGCTAATTCAAGTAGAATTCCACGGCGCACCAGTTCATGCAACTCTGTAAGAACCGAGTCCCTGGCGAGCAGTGGTTCGTGTTCTGAGAGAGGGATTTCTGCAGCTGCACAGTGGAGGTGTTGACTGGCAATGGTGCTGTTATCTGGATTTAAAAGTGCATTTTCAGGCATCCGCGAAAAAAAATCTTCGGGCTGTCGCATGAAATGTTGATCCAGTGCATCTTCTTGTCCTATCAGGATAATGGCCGATGTGCGTGATGACCTGCCAACACGCCCACCCCGCTGCCAGGTGGCCATAATAGACCCGGGATAACCAACAAGTATGCAGAGATCGAGATTTCCTACGTCAATTCCAAGTTCAAGGGCAGACGTTGAAATAACACCAAGAAGATCCCCGCTAAAGAGTTGCTTCTCAATCGCCCTCCTTTCCTCAGGTAAAAAACCTGCGCGGTAACTGGATAGTTTTCCAGAAAGAGGCCCAAGCTTAGGTGCTGTCCAGAGGTTTATAAGCTCGGTCATTTTCCTTGACTGAGTATAGACAATAGTCCTAAGTCCTCTTTTGATCGATGCTTCCAGGAGTTGACATGCCGTGTAAGCTGCACTGTCCCACGGGTTTAAAAAGAGCATGTTTTTCTCTGCCTGTGGGGCACCGGATTCAGTTATCACCTTAACTGATCGTCCCAGAAGCTGTTCGCCAAGTTGGCCTGGGTTCCCAATGGTTGCAGAGAGTAGAATAAACGTTGGTTTAGAACCGTAAAATTCAGCAATGCGCTGCAGCCTTCTGAGTACCCAGGTCATATGGCTGCCAAGAACACCACGATAACTGTGGACCTCATCAATTATCACAAATTTTAATTTGGAAAGGAATTCAATCCAGCTTTTGTGGTACGCAAGGATGGAGAGGTGGAGCATCTCAGGGTTTGTAAGTATCGCTCTGGGTGGGGTGTCGCGGATCTTCCGCCTTTTGTAGCTCGAAGTATCTCCGTCAAATAACTCTGAGAATGATTGTTTTTTATCCACCCTGCTGGAAGGTAAATTTTGAACCATCTGTTCCAAAACGTTTCTCTGGTCCTGGGCAAGGGCTTTTAGTGGAAAAAGATAGAGAGATGTAGACGGGTTGCCCGCAAGGTAATCATTGAGAACCGGTAGATTATAAATCATGCTCTTCCCCGATGCGGTAGGAGTGGCAACAATGATGTCGGATCCGTTTATTATGTGCTCTACTGCTTTTGCCTGATGAGTATAGAGCTTGTCGATCCCCTGGTCTTTTAAAAGTTTTTCAAGATCCGGATGTAATAGAGTGTTGTCTGTGTAGTGCGGCTTTTTGGGTGCAATTGTTTTGTGGCAAACCACCTGAGGACCAAATTTAGGTGAATCTTTAAGAGAGCTTATATATTCAGCAACATCAGGGACCATATCGTAACAGAAAAGTTGACATTAGATGCAGACAAACAGCATTTTAAAATGTTGATAAATACCTATTAAAAGGATACTTTGCGTAGTCCATATATTTTATGAAAATATAGGAGATTCGGTGTAGTGCTAACCCCGGCAAACGAAAAACAGGCCAGGATACGTTCCATGACGATTATGTTAAACACTTAATTTCAAAAGAGTCTCCAGCTTTCTTGTCTTTCACACCCCTCCGGTAAGCGATAGACTCCGAGGGAGTAGTGAACTGAGTGACAGGTTTTCTGGAGTAAGGCACTAAATACAAATACTGAACGCAAACAGTATTTTCCTTTGACTTGTATAACTTCAATATGTCTTCAATTATCACCATAGGTCCGGTTGGATCAGATAGCTACCAGGCAAGCCGCCAATATGCCCCAAACGCTAAAATTTCAATGTTTGGCAGAATCTCTGAGGTTCTTGAAAATTTTTCCAGGCAGGACGACACACTCGCACTCATACCGGTGTATAACACGAGAGAGGGAGAGGTTAAAGAGTATTTCCGTTTAATAGGTAACATGGAACATTGTCACTGGATTGATAATGTTGTCCTGCCAATACACCTGTCCCTAGGAGCACTGGAGAACCCAGCCACAGGTGGTGCACCTATCCACACAATCGTAGGGAGGGGATCTGTTTTTCGTCAATGTGCAGAATACCTCGATGAACATTTCCCAGACGTTGTTCTCATGGCGGTAACCGATATTGATAATGCGATGCTCTCCATTGTAAATGAAAACAAGCTCGGCGTCGCGGTTATTGAAACCGAAGAGCTTGTCAAAATGCATTCATTGCAATTGCTGGCAAGGGAAGTCGTCTCTCACAATCGAACGCGTTTTGCAGTGTTAAGTGCTACTCCGGCTGAGGAAACCGGTTACGATGCAACTGCCGTTATCACCAAACCACTGAAAGACAGGGTTGGAATGCTTGCGGACATCCTCGGGGAATTTACCCGCAGGGGGATAAATATCCTCGATTTACAATCAGAAAACGACATTAAGACCCAGAAACTTCGTATTTATCTTGAAATTGAAGGTCACGTAAAAGATAAAAACCTGCGTGGTGCTCTGGATACCATTGAGTCACGCGTTATTCAAGAAGATGGCGCACTTAAGGTTCTTGGATCTTTCCCACGCGTCGATATGAGGGTTAAGAAAATCAACTCTTTTGGTTTTATCGGCAGTGGCGATATGAGTCTATGGTTTGCCGAGAGATTACGAAATGAAGGATATAAAACTATCGTCACAGGACGAACAACGGAACAAACACCTCAAGATATGATTGGGGAGGTGGATGTTGTGGTTGTATGTGTGCCTATCTCAGTTACCTCATCCACAATCGCTCAGTATGGACCCTATATGCGGGATGGGCAAGCACTGGTCATTCTTGCCGGAGAATCTGAAAACACTCTTGCAACAGCCCTTAAGTGTACACCTCAAGGAGTTGAGGTGATGTTTGTTCACAACTTGTGGGGACCCCAGGCGATTGCGATGAAGGATAAGAATGCCACAATTGTCAGAACACATAGAAGTGGAAGCTTTTGCAGTGAGTTTGAGGCATTTCTCTATAAACATGGCGCTGATATCTTCCATGACAGTGCACAAAAGCATGATCTACTCATGGGCGTTGGACAAAAGCTTCCTACTACGGTTTCTGTAGCGCTGGCAATGACCCTAAAAGAACATCAGATTAATTTTGATGATATTGGAAGCCATTCCACCCTTACCTCTCTGTATGGAATTATTGCAATGGCCCGTGTTCACAATCAGAATCATCGAACCTACGCAGAAATAATGGCAACCGAAGGTGACGGCAGAAAAATAGTCCGTAGTTTCGCCGAAAATATTCTAAAACTCATGGAGCTTGCTGAAAATGGCGACATTACCGAATTGCAAGCCATTATGAACCACAATAAGGCTGTAATGCCACAGGGTTTCTTGCAATCCAGAATGAAACAGGCAAAAGCTGTAGACGAAATATTAAGTCAACCGAATATGAAGATGAGCTAAATGAATTGTATTTTTGCGCGGGTTAACTATAGTAGTCGATCATTGAACTAACCCCGGTTAACTGGAAATAAGCCAGGATAAGTACCAGGATGGTTATGTTAAACACTTAATTTCAAAATAACCTCCAGCTTTCTTGTCTTTTATGACAGGTTTTCTGGAATAAGACACTAAACCGTCTACTGCACCGAAATAATGGTTTGCAGCGATTAGCGGATTTTATATTTTTTCACCAAGGAGTTGTATATGTCTAGTATTTTGCGCCACTTGGATGTGGTTAAGATCTGTCCGCATTGTAATGAAGAATTGTCTTGTTGCGAGGCACCTCCCATCCATGTCGGAGATGGTCTTGGCTGGGGGTCTGAGGTTCTTTTTATCTGCCTCAACGATGCTTGTTCTGTCTTTCTAAAGGGTTGGGACTCAATTGAAGAGAAATACGGTCATCATTCATCCTATCGTTATATGGAACTGCCAGACAGCAAAGAAAAAAACTATATGATGGTGGGCAACGCAGATGCCTTTAAATCCTGTGTCATCGATAAAGAAGAACTTCGAGCACAGAACAAGCAATACCAAAAAATAAAGATTGCAGAAGAAGCATTAAAAACTTGTGTGGCTGACAAGAATATTGAACCTGTGCTTACTATTCTTCTTGATGAAGGTGCCGGTAAGAAGCTGCGTGAAGAAGCCGCCGGGTACATAGCTGCAATTAATAATCTCGATTGTGTCGATCCTCTCAGAAATCACAACTTCAGAGATTCTGCTATGAAACACTGGGTTGATAAAGGTATTAAGCAATTACTTGAAAATAATTTTAAAAAGGAATGTCCCCATTGTTCCGAGATTATTAAGGCCCAGGCGACCAAATGCATGCACTGCAAAGAGAATCTTTAGTGATTTTATTGTTGCAAAAGAAAATCTGAATGGGTATATAGGACTGGCTTTCGGGCACAAATTGTTTTGTGGTGGGCGTGGCTCAGTTGGTTAGAGCACCTGGTTGTGACCCAGGAGGTCGGGGGTTCAAGTCCCCTCGCTCACCCCATTCTTCAAAAAAAACCCACTAACGAATTTATTCGCTAGTGGGTTTTTTGTTTCCAGTATTTCATCACATCTCTCTCAATATCAAAGCCCTTTCTCTGCCTTACCCCTCTTCAGGGTATTTTCCCTAAAACCCCCTTGTTAAAACGTTCAAATAAAATGTTTCTTCAAAATAGGGAGAGCAACTAAACTTTTCATAAAAAATTGTCATATCCATTTTCTCTTACGAAAGAAAAAATATTGGCACGTACAGACGCCCAATAGCAGGATAATAACAATTAGAAATGCCCACCTAGAGTTTGCTCCAGGAATTCCTCCAACATTGATACCAAGAAGGCCTGTAAAAAAACTCAGCGGTAAAAATATTGCTGTAATAATTGAGAGCACGTACATCCTGGAATTGAGTTGGGCTGACAGGGCATTGGTCAGTTCTTCCCTGGCAACACTAGCTCTATCGCGCAGGGAATCAAGATCTTCAACTATTCGGATCAGACTGTTGGCGCCTTCATAAAGATGTCTTTTGTCTTTTTCGGTAAACCAGGAAACATTTTCGAGCTGCATTCTAACTATAGCCTCTCTCTGGGGAGCCAGATAGCGGCGAAGAAGTATTGTACTTCTTCGAAGAGCAGAAAGTTTTGTTCGTAAACTTCCCTCGTGGGAAAAGTTCACCCGTTCTTCCAACTCGGAAGTGGTGTTTTCAAGGTGGTCCACTGCGTCTTCAATATATGAAGTAAGTAAATCCGAGACACGTACTATAAAATCACAAGGTGACGTCGGGCCACACCCTTTACTTATCTGAACCCCAAGTTGAGTAACAGAGAGAAGCTGGCGCTTCCTGGTTGTAATTATGATATTTTCTTCAGCCCAGATGCGTAAAGAAACCATATCCTCTGCATCTTCACCTGGATTGTGGTTAATCCCCCTTAACGTGAGCAAGATACCTCTACCAATGACGGTTGAGCGGGGCCTTGTTTCTTCACTTAAAAGCGCGTCTACTATCAGGGACTCAAGACCACTTTTCAGTTCAAGCCAATGTGCCGCACCCTCGGATGTATAGTTGAGATGAATCCATAATTTCCCCTGATCGGGACTCCATTGATCGATTTCATCCCAGCCCACTTTTTGGCCACCACCATTACCATCTAGGATAAAAGCATGAATTAATCCATTAGCTTCCATAACCTCTCCAAACCAGATAAAGTTGAAATGTAATAGTCATAATTTACACCTTACATATTGATAGCATACTTCTCCATGATTTGAAGATGTTCTTTAGTGAGAAAAGATTGTTCATATAACAGAATTACAATCATTGTCTATCTATGTTACATCTCATTGTTATCTGAAACGAAGTCCATATTTGGGTGTCAATTTCCTAAAATACAATGAAATATGATTATTGTCCGCAGATATGTGGTTCAATTTTGTTTTGATATTATTTGTAAAACAAAGAGCTATGCTTAGTTTTAAGTTTCACGTTTTTTGGGTTCAGGCGTAGTAATTCTCTTTTGAAAATATCCATCACTGTGGCAGGTAATATGACTTTAAAAACTGACAGCTCCTCCGGGCAAGAACCTATGCAGCTCAGGACCACTAATATAGAAAAACTTTCTAAAGAAACATTTGATGTACTCATTGTTGGAGGTGGTATAAACGGCGCGGTATCAGCTGCCTCACTTTCAAATAAAGGTGTGAAAACTGCATTAATAGATCAGGGCGATTTTGCTGGAATGACAAGCCAGGAGTCATCCAATCTTGCGTGGGGTGGTATAAAATATATGGAAAACATGGAGTTTATGCTTGTGCGTAAACTATGTAAATCCAGAAATCACCTAATACGCCACTACCCTTCCACCGTCCGAGAAATTCGTTTTTTTACTACCATAGCAAAAGGTTTTCGATTTCCTCCTGTTTTTATATGGATGGGGACCTGGCTCTACTGGTTGATTGGAAGTTGTTTTACCAAAACACCCAGGTATTTAACCAAAGCACGAATACAAGCCGAAGAACCAATCATTAAAACAGAATCGGCTCAAGGCGGTTTTGAATATTCCGATGCATACCTCCATGATAACGATGCACGGTTTGTGTTCGGGTTTATACGTTCCGCACTCACCGCTGGCTGTATTGCCGCAAACTACATTGAGCTTGTTGATTCTAAACGCGATCAGGATGGTATTTGGGTTTCAGATGTTAAAAATGTAATTTCAGGGGAGACCTTCACTGTTCGTTCAAAGGTGCTCATCAATTCAACAGGTCCTCTGGTGGATAAACTCAACACAAATCTCAGCCAGAAGACAGAACATCGCATTCTCTTATCCAAAGGTATCCATCTACTTGTTGAAAAAGTGACACCAAGTAAACGAGTACTTGCATTTTTTGCAAGTGATGGACGTTTATTCTTTGTAATTCCTATGGGGGTACGAACCTGTATTGGTACAACAGATACGCCTGTTGATAGCCCGACAAAAAAGGTTACCCAGGAAGATAGAGAGTTTGTTCTTAATAATATAAACGCATTGCTAAAACTCGACAAACCGCTTGAACTCTCGGACATTATAGCAGAACGATGTGGGGTCAGGCCGCTTGTGGTCTCTGGGGAGAGCAGTGGAGAGTCTGACTGGATGCAGTTATCCAGAAAACATGCTGTCGAGGTGAGCGATAAGGATCGTTATTTGACTATTTTCGGAGGGAAACTTACCGATTGTTTAAATGTTGGAGATGAAGTCTGCGAGATTATAAGAGAGATGGGTATTGATATGCCCTATCCAGACTATAAATGGTACGGGGAACCGGATGCACAAACAAGGGATCGTTTTATGCACCAGGCTGAGCTCATCGGCCTTGACACCCTCAGAGCAAAAGAATCCTCAGAGCGGCTCTCCACAAGACTATGGCGCAGATACGGTGCAGCAGCCTTTAGACTGCTTGAGATGATCCAGGCAGACCCGGATCAGGCAGAAGTGCTTATTAAGGGCACCGAGTATCTTAGATGTGAGCTTCGCGAAGCGGCCAGACGTGAAATGATAACAAAATTATCTGACTTTTTGAGACGGAGGTCTAAAATTGCTCTCATTGAACACCGCGAAACGATACGATCATCGGCAGGCCTGCTAGAAGCATGTCAGATCCTTTTTGGTGACGAGGCCAACGAAAAACTCGAGGAATATTTTATAGAGACGGATCCTCAAAATATTTCATGATGGGCACAAAGCAGAGCGTGTAGCATAGAAACACAGTTGTATCAGGATGGGGATAATCATAAGATTGTCCCCATTTTTTTTATTTCGTGATATAACAGCGTCGAAAGATGTAGAACAGTGCAAATAACTGTAGGCTATCTTACAAAATTGCTAACGCGCACAATTTCATCGTTATGCTCAGAATTTTATCCTCCGGTAAGCGAGTTGCGAGACTCCGAGATATCAAACATATGCCTGTGGTAAAATTCTTCACATGCCTCGAACTTGAACGAATTTTCTAATTTTTCAAGGTACCCTGTAATAATCGTAATAAATATTGCTAAGCTGGGAGCCCACACACTTTGAATATATTTTTCATGCTTCTCTGGAAGATCCTCCCTTTGTACTGTAACGTTTTACTCGGTATTCTCGCCTCCAAGTATCTTAAAATTGACAGAAACACTATAGCATCCCTTCTGATCTACATCTTTGGACCTATGGTTGTCTTTAGTGCAACCATGAGTGTCGAAATAAATAGGGCCATACTTATTTTACCCATCTTTTTTTATCTGTTTAGCTCCATCTTAGGATTTATTTACCTTAAAATATTCCAAAATTCATGGGATGATTCGACCTCCAACATCCTGGCTTTTACCGCAGGAACAGGTAATACCGGCTACTATGGGATTGCACTTGCAATTATCCTCTTTGAACCACCACTTGCTGATATATTCATTTTCACCATGCTCGCTTCCCTGTTCTACGAAGCAACAACAGGGTTTTACATTACTGCAAAAGGCGCTTTTTCTACAAAAGAGAGTTTAGCTAAGGTATTCAGACTTCCAGCTCTCTATGCATTTGTACTCGCATTCATTCTTAATATTTCCGGTGTAAGCTTACCTGACTCAATTTACCAATATACCAGTCAGTTTAAGATGGCTTTTTCTATCCTGGGAATGATGCTCTTAGGAATAGGACTGAAAGGTTTGTGGAGTGGTGTCGGTATGGATAAGAAATTTTTACAACACGCACTGTGCGCAAAGCACATAGTCTGGCCTATTTTGATCTGTTGCTTTATTCTACTGGATAAATACACAATTGCCCTATTCAATGATGATCTGTACAAGGTGATGTTTGTCTTCTCTATTGTCCCCCTTGCCGGCAATACCGTTACCCTTGCCATCCTTCTCAAGGCTCAACCCGAAAAAGCTGCTATTGTGGTACTCATCTCCAACATATTTTCCATAGTTTATATTCCACTCATGTTGACCTTATATGAAGCTCTCTGGATTTACATTTAAGGCGCAAGGTTCGAGGTCATAAATACACGCATAAACAACAGCATGTGATAAAAATGCGCAAAGTTACTTTAGCAAAATATCTAAATAGCTGTTGATGAATTAAAATAGATTTTTTCCACCACTCCTATCATGTCTCCCAAAAACAACTATTAACTTAATACGGAAATAAAGCACTATGCCTATTAGCCTCGACAGATCGGAATTTTTCAAAGGCTTGACTGATGAGCAATTCGAGATCTTTCTTGGAAAAGGACGACGAGAAACCCTGCAACCCAAAAGTATCCTCTTTAGCCAGGGAGATCCTGTGGAGGAATGTTACCTCGTAAAACGGGGACGTTTGAAGCTGAATATGCTCAATGAACAGGGGCGGGAAGTCATTCTCAGGTATATCAGTTCCGGTGAATTAACAGCTGCAACGGCCGTTCTAAGAGACCGAGAATATCCGGGGACAGCAGAATGTGTCAATGAGGTAGAGGTTATCGGCTGGAATAAATCAACACTCCTGGAATTAATGCACCTTTATCCTGCTATCGCTATTAATCTTCTTGGTATTGTTTTTGATCGTATTGACGAAGTACAACACCGTTACCTTGAAGTGTGTACTGAACATGTGGATCAACGCATCGGCCGCACCCTGCTGCGTCTCATGCGACGGGCCGGTGTGAAGATTCCACAAGGAATACACATTGATATTCCTCTCAGTCGACAAAATATTGCGGATTATTCCGGAACAACGTTGTACACAGTAAGTCGTACCCTGAGCTACTGGGAGAAAAAAGGCTGGATCGAATCCGGACGCGAAAAGATTATAATAAAAGATGCCCACGCCTTAGTTCTGTTTTCTGAAGGGTCCTAACCCGAATTTCTCATGACTTTTTGATTTAAAACTCAATTGCTTGTTTTTATAGTTTTAAAATGACTTCCTTAATTAACAGGGTGTTTTTCGCTTCAAATCAAAAAGGTCACCCTTCGGGCCAACAGATTTATCCGCAGCTGCGTCGTTACCGAGCATTTGCGGTAAATTATTACAGCTTCATGCCCGGTGTCTCGACCTGCGAAAAACTTTGGTGGTGAGAAATCCGGGCTAACGCACCCGGTTAGCCTCCCTGCACCCTGCCCTCACGATTTCAATGAAAACGAATCATCTTTGCGCTGGCGCAAAGACAACAAGAATGATCCCGGCTATTCTCATTTTACACATCGAGTAATCCAAATGCTGGCAACATTAGAGGATAAAATGTTGCCTGGGTAATATGGAATAAATGGGAGGCTTCATGACACAGGAATTCATGAGTCAGCGCTATGCTACTTGAGCTGATCTGTTGATCGCTTCCTGGCTCAAAGAACACAACAAGTGAGATAAAAAATGAGTGCACTTTCTAGTATATCAAGTGACACAACTGTTACATATCTTCTGGAGACATACCCCCATATTTTACAAATGTTTATCGATATGAGACTGCAGTGTGTGGGATGTCCTGCTGAAGGTTTTCATACCTTGGCAGAGGTCGCCCATGAATACAAACTAGACCCAGATAAATTGATAGAAAACATAAATATTGCAATACGAAATTATGTTCCAGCAGAGTGATTACTGTTTAGACCCTTACTCTTGAATAACTATCAAAAAACAAGAAATTTGGATAGTCGTTTACTCTTAGAAACGTAAAAACATAACCAGATAGCGAAAACAGGGAGTCCTTCGAGGCATTATACCCGACAGGTAAGCGATAGACTCCGAGTGAGTACTGAAAAGAGTCCCACTTATTTTCTGTTTACCGTGGTTAGGATAAAGAGAGACCTCACAGATAAAGAACACTCTAGCAAATTTAACAACACCCATGGAGGTGGAAGATGCTACCACGAAAAATAAAAGAGAATATTTACTGGATGGGTTCGGTGGATTGGGACAGTCGTCTATTTGACTCGCTTGTGCCACTTCCTGACGGAACAAGCTATAACGCATATCTGATTAAAGGAAGTGAGAAGACTGTTTTACTGGATACGGATGAACCTCATATGGCCAAGGAATTCATGGCACAGCTTGAAGGGGTTCCTACAATTGATTACATCGTTTCCCAACACTCAGAACAGGACCACTCAGGCATCATCTTACAGGTTCTTGAAAAATATCCTGAAGCCAAACTGGTTTGTACCCCAAAGGCAAAGGGCATGCTCATCGATCTTTTGCAGATACCAGAAGATTTTTTCCAAACCGTCGAAGATGGGGAGAAGCTTTCTCTCGGTGATAAAACTCTGCAGTTTATCTATACACCCTGGGTTCACTGGCCTGAGACCATGGTGACCTACCTTGAAGAGGACAAAATACTTTTTAGCTGTGACTTTTTTGGTTCTCACATTGCTTCAAGCGATCTTTTTGTCACAGACGAGGGACGGGTTTACGAGGCGGCTAAACGCTACTTTGCAGAGATTATGATGCCTTTTAGAAAGGTGATTCAAAAGAATCTGCAGAAACTGGCCCCCTACGATATAAAGATTATCGCTCCTGGCCATGGACAAATATTCCCTCGCCCGAAATTCATCCTCGATGCCTATGACGAATGGGCTATGGGTACACCTCAAAACAAGGTGATCTTACCCCACGTATCTATGCACGAAAGCACCCAACGGATGGTTGACCATTTGATTACCGCCTTGGTGCAAAGAGGGGTGCGGGTCGAACCGTTTAATCTTGCCGTAACCGATATCGGTAAACTGGCCATGTCACTGGTTGATGCGGCAACAATCGTTGTGGCCACGCCCACAGTTCTGGCTGGACCACATCCCTATGCGGCCTATGCCACATTCTTAGCCAATGCCCTGCGACCCAACACAAAATTTCTGTCCATTATCGGTTCCTATGGCTGGGGTGGAAAGACAGTGGAGACGCTTGCCGGGATGATTCCCAACCTCAAGGTTGAAATTATTGATCCCGTTCTCTGTAAAGGAGTACCCAAGGAGGATACCTTGATTGCCCTGAATGAAATGGCGGATGCAATTGCGGCGAAACATAAAGAGAATGGTTTTATATGATGGCGGACACGTAGATTCCTAGAGGTGAGCGGGTGATACATTCTGTACTACCCTATGTTCAACATTCCCCTGTGCCCTGCAAGGTACAGGGGAATAACTATTTCTATAGTAAATGGGGCTACCTGCCTGAACGTTAACATTTTAGTGCCTTACTCTAGAATAACTGCCATATAAAACAAGAAACCTGGAGAGGCGTTTGTAATTTTGCACGCCAAGTCAGTGCCAAGGCACTTATCCCGGCTTAAATTCCCGTTTACCGGGGTCAGATATTTTGATTGAAGGATATAAAAGTGAGTAAAAGAAAACGTATTGAATTAATGTTTGAAGCCTGGACCCGCATTCTCATTAAATTCCGGTTTCCCATTCTTTTTCTTGTTCTGCTGCCAACATTTTTAATCGGTTCACAGGTTCGCAACCTGAGCATTGATACCTCAAATGAAGGTCTTCTTCATCCAGGCGATCCCATTCTGACGACCTATAATGAATTTCGTGACCAGTTTGGCCGGGACGATATTCTCATGCTGGCTATTAAGAGTGACGATATCTTTACTATCCCCTACCTCACCAAGCTCAAAAATTTACACGATCAGTTAGAGGCGGAGGTGCCCCATGTCAATGATATCACTTCCATGATCAATGCCAGAGATACCCGAGGGCAAGGAGATACGCTGCTGGTGGATGATTTATTGCGCCATTTTCCCGCAACTGACCAGGATCTTGCTGAAATAAAAGAAAGGGTCATGGCCAATCCTCTCTACCGTAACCAACTCGTTTCCGCCGATTCTACATTCAGTACCATCCTCATTGAAAGTGACACCTATTCCTCTGCAGGTTTGAAAGAAGTTGATGTGATGTCGGGGTTTGATGATGAACTTACTTTTCCTACAGACGACCAGAGCTACGCTGCAACTGATCATCCGGCCTTTCTCACTGATAAGGAAAATAGTCAGATGGTCGCCAAAGCGGAAGCAATTGCCAGGTCGTTCAATGGTCCTGATTTTGAAATTTACATAGCGGGAAGTCCTATTGTCACGCACACGGTTAAACAGTTGATGATGAAGGACATGCAGAAGTTTCTTAGGCTGGCGGTCCTTACTATTGGTCTCTGTCTCTTTATTATGTTCCGCCGTATTTCAGGGGTCCTGCTCCCACTTTTGGTGGTGGCATTCACCTTGATAACTACCCTGGGATTGATGGCGAAATATGGCGTCCAATTCAAGGTGCCGACTATTATTCTCCCCTCTTTTTTACTGGCCGTGGGTGTGGGAGCCAGTGTGCATGTTCTGTCTCTGGTCTATCAGCGGCTGCGTAAAAATGACTCAAAGGAAGAGGCGTTGGTGTACGCCCTTGGACATTCTGGCCTTGCCATAGTGATGACCTCGCTTACCACCGCTGCAGGTCTGGCATCATTTGCAACCGCCAAAGTGGCACCTATTGCGGATTTGGGAATGTTTTCTTCCATTGGGATAGTTCTCTCCCTCTTGTATACTCTTATTCTCTTGCCAACACTGCTTGCGATTTTTCCCCTTAAACCTAAAAAAGCGCAAGCGCTGGATTCTTCACCAAGCGGGTTTGATCGTTTTTTCGACTGGGTAGCCGTGATTACCACCAGTCGTCCCAAGCTCATCGTAGCTCTTTCTCTTCTTGTTGTGGTGGTTTTTGCCGCGGGTATACCAAAACTTCGGTTTTCCCATAATCTGCTCAGTTGGCTACCGGAACAGATGCCAGTACGGGTTGCCACCGAGACCATTGACCACAATATGCGCGGCAGTGTAGCGCTGGAAGTTGTGCTTGATACGGGCAGTGAAAACGGTCTCTATGACCCACTGGTTTTGCAGGCCATGGACGACCTTGGAACCAAACTGGAAAATTTTGAGCAGGAGTCTCTTTTTGTTGGCAAGGTTATTTCTGTTACCACTATCTTAAAAGAAATACATAAGGCGCTTCATGAAAACAGACCGGAGATGTATAGGATTCCTGAAAATGAGGCCTTGATTCCCCAGGAATTTCTCCTGTTTGAGAACTCAGGTTCTGATGATCTACAGGATTTTGTTGATTCACGCTTTTCCAAAGCTCGTGTTACCATTAAGGTGCCCTGGCGTGATGCCCTGTCCTATGTTCCTTTTATTTCTAAAATCGAAAATCTATTTAAGACTACATTTGCGGGTATCACAGTGGAGGAGAAGCCTGTTACCATTACTACCACCGGTATTATGTCACTTTTTGCCCGCATCCTCTATGCCACCATGTACTCGGCGGCCCAGAGCTATGGCATCGCCATTCTTGTGATCACTGTTATGATGATTCTGCTCATAGGTGATCTGCGTATAGGCATTATTGCCATGGTTCCCAATATCAGTCCCATCCTGATCGTTATGGGGATTATGGGCTGGTTTTCCATCCCCCTGGATATGTTTACCATGTTGGTTGCCTCGATTGCCATCGGTCTTGCCGTGGATGATACCATACATTTTGTCTACAATTTTAAAAAATATTATCAGGAAAGTGGAGATGTACACCAGGCAGTTCGTCACACCCTGCATACCGCAGGGCGAGCGATGTTAACTACATCGATAGTGCTTTCGATTGGTTTTTTTCTCTTCATGTTTGCCTCCATGCATAATGTATTTAATTTTGGCATGTTAGTTGGCCTCGCCATTGTGATTGCCCTGCTTGCCGATTTTTTCCTGGCTCCCTCACTGATGGCCTTATCTTTAAAAAATACAACTTCACAGAATGAACACAAATCTTCTGTCTTAAATGGAGAAATATCATGAAGACCAAAACCTGTACTGCGTATTTTCGTTATCTGACAGCACTCTTGATACTGCTGGTCCTCGTTCCTGCCGCATACGCCATGACAGCGCGAGAGATCATGGAAAAGGTCGACGCCCGTGATGACGGCGATAATATGACAGCTGACGCAAAAATGACCCTCATTGACCGCCAGGGAAATGAACGCATCCGTGAGATGAAGGTTTTGAGCAAGGATAAAGAGAGGGATACCTGGAAAATGCAGTTTTTCCTTTCCCCTGCCGATGTGAAAGATACAGCCTTTCTCACATACGATTATTACGAAGGTGGGCGCGACGATGACCAGTGGCTTTACCTGCCTGACCTGCATAAGACCAAGCGAATCGCCACTTCAGATAAATCCTCTGCCTTTATGGGATCAGATTTTTCCTATGCGGACATGACCCGCCGGGTCCTCGACGAGTGGAACTACAAACTCCTCAAGGAAGATAAGGTAGGCGAGCATAAGGTCTGGCTTATTGAGGCGGTGCCGGTAAGTGACGTGGTGCAGGATCGCTATGGCTATACGAAATCCGTACTTTTTATCCGCCAGGACATATTCATGGGAATACGGGCCATACACT
The DNA here is from genome assembly GCA_047619065.1 of Desulforhopalus sp. Classification (GTDB taxonomy): domain Bacteria; phylum Desulfobacterota; class Desulfobulbia; order Desulfobulbales; family Desulfocapsaceae; genus Desulforhopalus_A. The sequence continues at coordinate 177,806 of JBLHNA010000005.1, read as the reverse complement.
GGCTTAAAGAAGGTAAAAAAATCAAATATCAGGAGAATAAAGGGGTTCAACAGCTTGATGGTATCTGGGTGGCCACGGAACTTCATGAAAAGACCACTAAAAATAAAGTAGCTTTACACCGGACTGTTCTGAAATACGAAAATATTAAATACAATCAGGACCTCGATGACGCATTATTCTCTGTCCGTAAGTTAGAAAAAGGACTCTAGCCCGAATTTCTCATGACTTTTTGATTTGAAACTCAATTGTTTGTCTTTATGGTTGTAAAATGACTACCTTAATTAACAGGGTGTTTTTCGTTTCAAATCAAAAAGTTCGCCCTTCGGGCCAACAGATTTATCCGCAGCTGCTTCGTTACCGAGCATTTGCAGGTAGCGAAGACTCCGGTAGATTAATACAGCTTCATGCCCGGTGTCTCGACCTGCGAAAAACTTTGTTGGTGAGAAATCCGGGCTAGGCTTCCTAGATTTGGTACGATATGTTGGCTATAAAAATTCGAAAACCTATCCAAGTGATTGCCACGGTCTTCTGTCTGGTCTTAGGCTACAGCGCACCGGTATTCGCAACAGATGACCTCGATGATCTGCTTACGGGTTTTGACGATATTCAAGAGACAAAACCCATAACTGGTGCAAATGCAGAGGACGAAGGATTCGACGGACTCCTCTCAGGATTTGACGAACCCACGGAACCACAACAAAACAAAACTGATGAGGGCAACGACAACATCCTGCCTCCCTGGCTGGAGTTGTTTGGATCCATATCCATTCTTGGAACATGGAACTATGATCACGAAAAACCAGATTCGGGAGAAACTGACTACCGGGGTCTGTCCATGCTTAAAACAACAGGAGCACTGGGCGCAGATATTGATATGGGAAAATGGCAGGTCCGAATCAGCGGCCATGGATTTTATGATGCGGCATATTCCATCCAGGATCGCGACAACTATTACGTCGATCTACTTGACGACTATGAACAGGAAGTAGAGTTGGACGAACTGTATCTGCAGGGGAGCTTAACTGATAATTTTGATGTGAAAATAGGGCGCCAGGTCGTGGTCTGGGGAAAGGCGGACAACCTCCGCGTAACAGATATCCTCAATCCCCTGGATAATCGATATATGGGCTTGGTTGATATAAAATACAAGCGTTTGCCGGTAACTATGTCAAAATTTGACTACTACACAGGCGACTGGAATTTCAGTTCAATTATTATCAATGAAGTGCGCTTTGATAAAAATCCTGTATATAACAGCGATTTTTACCCTGGGAATTCACCTGCCGTTTCAGAAACAGAACCCACAAATTTTGCCTTTGATACCCAGCAATATGCAATGGCCTTAAATGGTATTTTCAGCGGTTGGGATCTTTCCTTCTATCAGGCCTGGGTCTATGATAGCCGTGCCCATCTGAGTCAGACAGACGATACAGCCGAGCGTGTACATAACCGTGTGTCCATGAGTGGATTAACGGGGAATATTGCCCTTGGCAACTGGTTGTTTAAGGCAGAGGGCGCCTGGTGGAATGGGCTTGAATATGGTGCTATCGAAGATGAGGAGTTTAACCGACTTGATCTTATGGCGGGTGTTGAATACATGGGTTTTTCTGAAACCGCGATCTCTGTTGAATTTCTCAATCAACATATCCTTGATTTTGACACACGGCTGGAAGGATCCCCTGATTATGCGGAGGAAAATATCCAAAAAACTGCAATAATGATTTCCAGGGATTTTGCCAATGATACGAACCAGGTCAAATTGCTCTGCACTCTTTTCGGTAGTCTTGGTCAGGGAGGAGCTTTTGAGCGTTTACAGTTCGAGCATGACCTGAGCGATCATATCACCCTGACAGCTGGTGTCATTATTTATCAATCCGGCGATCTGTATGCCTTCAGTGACATCGACAACAACGATCGGATTTTCTTGGAATACACGTATGCATTTTAACAGGTGATGTTTGGTCTGTTATTGTCAGCGGACAATAACAGACCAAAAATTTTATTCGTGAAAAATCTTGGTGCAGATTGCCTAACATTTACCCAAAGAGAGCACGAAAGAGAATTCCGGGTAGAAACACCGGTTACCCGGCGCTCTCCCCACAGATCCGGACGTGAAGATTGCCCTCATCCGGTTCCTCAGAAAACACAGGCTTGCGCCTGTGAGTTACCAAGCAGGTCTTGCTCCACTTGGCGCATAACTTTGCTACCCGTGTTGAGTTTGCAGTTTCCTGGGTTTTCGTTGATATGGTTGGTGATCACAGAGTATCTCCCATAGTCCGTCCCAGAAAAACGTTATGCCTGGTTTCACCTTCCCTACAGTGGGTCCCGTGGGATTTGTACCCTTTCAGGCATTCACCCACTGGCTAGTAATAACCAATTTCTTCCCGATGAACGGGATTTCCGAGGTTGTGGATTTATCTCGGCACGACTGGAAACATCAACGATCTGTGATGCTCCATTTCAGACTAGTTTTTTTTGGCACATCCATATCCCACATTCACAGGAAACACCTCAACCCTGTCACACTATATGCAGTTTAAACCAGCCAGAGCGAATCTTTAATTTGTGACGCGCGGATAATGCCGTGGAATCTTACTCGTTGCCTAACAGACTACTCTTCTGTATAAATACACAATGCAAGCGTGATATCCTGTTAACTTGATAGCGAGCAAAACATGCGTGATATATAGCAGAATATTACCTATCCTATTGAACTATAGGGAAACCAGAGAATAACTTGTTATGTGAAAATCATAAATAAATCTAATATTATGGCAAATGACGAGCATCTAAATTTATTGAGAATGGGCGTGGGTACGTGGAACAGGTGGAGAGATGAAAATCCTACTATCACCCCAGATTTACGTAGAGCAGAATTGAATCATTTGAAACTTGACAGCATTAACTTGGCTAAAGCTGACTTATCGTTTGCTGATTTATGTGCCTCTGAATTAAATAATAGCAACTTATCAGAAGCAGACCTTCATGCAGTTAATTTTGAATCTGCAAGCTTGGAAGGAGTGAATTTTAATAATTCGAAAGCCCAGTATTCAAATTTTTGGCGTGCTGGTATAGGCAACTCAACATTCATTGATGCAGCACTATACAATACTGATTTCAGAGAAACAGGATTGGAAAATGTGGATTTTTCCGGCGCAAACTTAGATTTTGCAAATCTTGCGGGAGCTTATCTTGTTGGCGCCAATTTAACAAACTGTCGTATTTTTGGTGTGTCAGCATGGGATGTTAATTTAGAAAATGCAATACAGGACGGTTTAATAATAACACCTTCTTTTCCTTATAATTTTCCAGATGAGTGCAATGATGTTTTAACTGTCGACAACATCGAAGTTGCCCAATTTATTTATATGATGTTATCTAACAATAGCTTTAAAAATATAATTGATACAATTGTGTCTAAGGCTGTTTTAATCCTTGGTAGATTTACAGAAAGAAGAAAGATTGTTCTGGATTCTATAAAGAGTGAATTGCGAAAAAAAGGTTATGTGCCTATCATTTATGACTTTAATGGACCAACATCAAGAGATCTCAGCGAAACAGTTTCAACTTTAGCTCATTTGTCGAGATTTGTTGTTGCTGACATAACAGATGCCAAAAGCATACCTCAGGAACTACAAATAATAGTTCCAAGCCTACCCTCATTACCTATTCAGCCAATTATTTGTGATTGCGAAAACGAGTACGGAATGTTTGAGCACTATAATAGGTATCCTTGGGTTCTTGATACAATTATATACAGCGAAAATAGAGAGAGTGAAATTATCAATAAAATAATATCGAATTGTGAGCTATATCTAAAATCCACATAACGACTAAGGATAGATCGTGATCGCGCAGCGATCCACGATCTTATCCCGGGTTGAACAAGCCCGTGGTAGTTATAAGGAAATATATTTTCGAAGACAAATACAGGAAGGAAAATCTGAATGAAGGGCTGTTTCGGCAGGACGCACCAATGCTATTACCCGTAAAGGGTTAAAAAAACAGAAATTATCTCATAGGCACAACACCCTCCCTATAAAATGTGGTTTTAGCATCGCCGGTTGTAGCGACTATCCAGGCCTGCTGTTCACCCATCGAAATTCCATAATCTTCATCACACTCTTACAGCACGGACATCTGAAAGCAGGCCTTGGTCGCTGTTTTACCTCTGCAATGATGACACAGAGAATGAGCTGCACAAGTGAGAGCATTTTTTTGGCATTACCATGGAGAAAACCATAATCTCTCACACGTCTGAACCCTTGAGGCAACACATGTTGCAGGATTAGCCATAGAAAATCCTCTCCCGGTAAAGTCCGCAATTTTGTTTTACCACTCGTACTTTCCACGTATTTGAAGGTGATACGCCCACCTTTACTTGAAATGATATCCCTCTCACTAATAACGCCACGATACAGATATCTAGACAGATACTTGAGAGCTGTGACTCCTGCACCCACATGGGCACAGTCAACCACCCACTTTGTCGGAATCCCTTGGGGGATAATGAAGTCCGCTTCTCGAAGGACATCCAGGAAACGACCACGAAAAACTTTTGCAACAGACTCCTGATGGAAAAGATATTTGCCTTTCACTTTCTTCCAGTATCTACGGCCTCTGGTCACTGCACCTCCCGGGACGATGACATGAATGTGAGGATGAAAATCCAACTTTCGGCTGTGGGTGTGCAGCACCATTGTCATGCCTATCGTCCCACCAAGATCCTTTGAGTTAAGTCCAAATTCTTTCAAGGTGGAAGCGACAGTCGAAAACAGCATGGTGTACACCTTCTTCTGGTTATAAAAGGTAAGCGGCCGAAGTTCGAATGGCACAGTGAATGTGACCATAAAATAGGGCACAGGCAACAGCTTGGATTGCTGTTTGTCTATCCAGCGACTGGCCTCATGGTTCTGACATTTTGGGCAATGGCGATTGCCACATGACAAAGGCCGCCACGCTCCATGTTGGCAATCTGGACATTGCACGTACAACTCCCCAGAATCCGGAGTGCGACAGCGAAGGATTGCCTGCAATGTTTTCCAGTGGCTGGGAAGTGCGCTATCCCCATACTTTGCCAAAAATGCATCGTAATATTGCTCTACAACAGATGACATTTCCATGATCACACCTTCTTTAAAGTGATATTGAGGGTGTTGATCAGATCATTAATGGTCTTGGAACCGTTTTGTTCTGTGACGCCAGTTAAATGAGTGTAGCGAGCAGTAGTTTTTGTGCTGGAATGACCGAGAAGATCTTGGATATAGCGCAGACTCAGGCCAAGTTCAAGGAGATGAGTAGCGAAGGCATGGCGAAGAGAATGGATAGAGACTTTTTTTTAATGTTACAATCTCTAACCACGACCTTCATGGCATTTTGGGTGCCGCCGATATTCATATGAGTAGTCGCTTGTTGAATAGTTTTCATGGAGCCTCTCGCATTTGGGAAGAGTAATGTTGGATGGCGATGCTTGCTCCAGAGTACACGCAGAGCATGCAATGTTCTATCTGGCAAGGGAACCATACGATCTTTATGTCCTTTACCACGCCGTATGTGAACGAGCTTTCGGTCACCGTCAATATCGCCTACTTCAAGCGACAGTGCCTCTGTCAAACGCAATCCCATTGAATATGTCGCCAATAGGAAAACCCGGTAGCGCATTTTCTTGGTGGCACAGATAAGCCTTTCGATCTCTGATGGACTCAGGATATCAGGGATCGATTTCCCCTGAGGCGGTTTGACCATATCAAGCCATTGCCAATCCTGCTCAAGGACATTCTTCCAGAAAAACATCAGTCCAAGTCTGTCGATCTTGACGGTGCTCCATGAATGGGTTTTGATCAACTCGCAGAAGTAAGTTTCCAATTGTTCCTTGCTTAACTTATCAGGACAACAATCATAATGGGCACGTATCCGACGAACTGCCCTTGAATACGCACTTATGGTGCTATCACTTTTCCCCTGAAGTTTTAGCAAGTTAAGATGACGTTCATAGAGCTCTGTAAATCGTTTTACTTCTGATTTCTTCATGGTATACTCCTTTATTTTGTAAGTATCCGGGATTGGATACATATAAAAAGTATACCTCATTGGTTGCTTTTACTGCCGCGCAGCGGCTTCGTTCAACAAAGCGTTGCACCATCGCTCTACTACGTTCCGTTGTACTCTGCTGAAGCTCGCCGATGAACTAAACGTTAATATTGCCATCTCGAAGGTCTTATTATTCTACCAACGCTTCAAGTTTAGACTATTCCTAAACCCGAGCATGACAAGACTTCGGGCTCAAGTTGTTCACTATGATTAAAACGTGATTGTAAAATCAGTCAAATCTAATCTCGATTTCAGCATTAAACACCACTCCACATGCCGCGCACATGGGCCTGTAGATCTTCAGTCGACACATCAGCATAAATTTGCGTGGTCTGAATGGATGAATGACCTAGCTGCTTCTGCACAGCCTGGCGTGACCAAGGACCTCTCTGGCCTGTATAGGGGCAAGCCAATTTCTGTCCGGGGAATACAGAAGCGAGTGGAGTATTACTCAGAAAAGAGCGGGATAAAGGTCTCTTGCCATCAGCTTCGGCATAATGCCGACATCCGGATTATGCCGACATGCAATTTCAAACATGGAGCAGTCTTCACTCTGACCCAATTGGAGTCGGCATAATCAAAGGTCTTCCAGAAAAGACAAAAGCTTGTCGTCAGGCTTATATAGAACCGGTTTGGCACCAAATGGTGTTACCCGCAAAAGAGCCTGTTGTTTCAGACGCATAGCCTAGATCGTAAACAACTGACACGAAGGTGTCGATTTGAGAGCCCAATACACTTTGTTTTAAACGCTTGGCGACTGCTTGATCTTTAAAAAAATATTCTAGCATCAGCTTCCTCCTTTTCATGGTCAAGTGTTTATCATGAAAAAAAGGACAACGTGATTATGCCGAATTAGCAAGAGGTGAATTGATAAATTCTTATAGAATTACAGATAATTGGAAAAACGTAGCGAGCGGTGTCGGCATAATCCGGATGTCGGCATTATGCCGATTATGCCGCTATCGGCATAAGCGCCATACGATGGCTACTCAGCTACTCAATGCAGACGCAGATCTTGTTACAATCCAGGATCTACTTGGTCATAGCAGCATAAAAACAACCCAGCGATATTGCCGCCTTTCTAACAACAAAGCACAGCGTGACTATTTTAAAGCTATGGATAACATAATGAAAAAAGCAGAAGATGAATATCTACCAGATAGCGGCTGGTGATCCGTTCAACCAGTAACCGATTCCTCCGACGAGCAAACCTGCGGGCCCATTCTCAGAATCGGCTACTGCTACTCACTCTCTTGGAGCGAAATAACTTGATTTGGAGGACCAAAAACAGCGAAAATACTAACAAGACAACAACCTAAAATAAAAAGAAAAAACAGGTTTTGTTACGTATATGAAGGAATAGTCCTAATTTGCAGATTTGCTTAAATGGTTAACCTTGCCAATTTAAGTCTCTGAGGCCGTGATATCGTGTGCCCTGTAGCCTTTTCATGGATAAGTTTAAACTTGAGGCTGCTTGTTTGGTGTTAGTTTTTTAAGAACTGCCTATTTCCAAAATATCAGTAAAAACCTCTGCAAGAAGCAACTATTTGCACAGTATTATCGCCAGTGAACATATCAAAATTGTTGTAATCGGCAAAATAATGCACGAATTGGTCAGATTGTCTGTTTGCATATCCTCAATAACACTGTTATTGTAGGCTTTTGACAGTTTGAATAGGTAAAAAAACGACACAGACAAAGCAAAATGGCTTTCCCCCAGCTTCTTACCTAAGAAGGAGAAGAAGATGTATGAAAAGACAAATGATAAATTAGAACTTAGCGATATGATCAAGGAGCTGAGACTACAACTATCAAATGCACAAAAAGATGGTAATGGTGAGGACATCCGTTTCATAGTTGATGATGTTGAATTAGAACTTCAGATTACAGTGGAAAAACAAGTCCAAGGAGGTATGTCAGCCAAGTTTTTTGTGTTGACCAGTAAAGTTGACGGCAGCGACAAGAACACCGTCTCCCAAAAATTGAAACTCAAATTCAAGGCACTAAACGAGACATTTGATCCTGAGACTGGCAAAAAAAAGATTGTTCCATGCAAAATCAGTGGCGAGGTGTAACTTTGCGGTTAGCAAGGGAGTAGGCAATGGATGGGTTGAGAACAGAGTATTGTGTTGAAATCCGTGTACCAAAGACAAATGGCAAAAACAAATTTGGGTCCGGTTACACATTAGGACCATATTGGGTACTGACTGCATATCATGTTCTATTTGGAAACGATATTGATTTGAATTGTCCTATTGAAATAACTTGGTGGGATGAAACTGCAGAACAAATACAGGGGGGAAGACCTGTTACAGTCAATAGGAAAAATATTCTCTGGAGAAGTAAGAGACATGATATCGCTTTGATCGACTGTGAACCGCCATATCTCGATATACCTGGTGTATGGGATTTGCTGGCTACAGATAGACCTAATGGGTGGGATATTTGTAGAGCAGCAGGATACTTAAGTAATTTGCATAACGTATTAGGAAGGCAGCGGCGAGAAACACCGGAAGGTAAATTCGGGCTTTGTTCTAAAGGGGAAAATAAAATTGATATAGACAACCTGAGTGTCACTCTGCATAACGACGAAAATTGGGCTGGTTTTAGCGGTTCGCCGGTTTTTTCTGCAGAGGGTAAACTGGTTGCTGTTATTCGTGATGTTAAATCTGGCGAGAAAGGCCTCACCGCTTCCTTGGTCAGTGCAGCACTTGACAGCACCGGAGATCTAAGGAATCAAGGAACCTTACGGGATGTACTCTGTTCTGTCGTACACAAAAGCTATCCAGGAAAACAATGGCCACCAATGCGTATCCGTTTCCCTGAAGTTGATGGTGTAGCTTTAGAGACTAACTTGGAATGTCGTTGGGGACTTTGGAGGTTACCGCTTATAGGGATTCTTTCAGAGCAGGCTGGGGAAACTCCTCAACAATCCGGGGAAACATTACGTTCAGTGCTTTGTCATGTTGAAGATGTATTATCCAATGCTCAAGGCGGTCTTAATCCCCGACTTCCGCGTCGCAGTTGGCACCTGTGGAATGTCAAAACTACATCAAAACCTCCAAGAAATTTAGAGGAGTTAAAAGAAATCCTTCCTGATGAGCCTGCTGATATTTTTACGGACGATATTATCCCAGGTTTAATTCTCGTTTTCGAGGCTCCGCAGATAACCAATTCATGGTTTGAAACCTCTAATGAAAAAGGTCTTGAGCAACAGGTAAAAGACTGGCTTGATTCTCTGATTAAAATTTTCCGTAACCAGAAGCCCTCTATTATCTGTCTCGTACCTGGCATGGATGAGTATCTATTTGTTCAGTTAGCTAATTCTTCCGATATTTCTATAGAATGGCTTCATTCTCTCTATTCTTCAGGAGGAGAGAGCAATACCGTTCTTCAACGATTTAAACAGGCTGAGTTTGCAGCAATGAATACTTCTCCAGAAGAGACATTGCGCCTTTTTAAAAAAATCCTTGTTGGAGAGCCTTTGTCTTCAGATCTTCCTGTTCCTTCCCCGGATGCCGTTTTTTTTGCTCTCAAAGATCTGGATAATGAATTTAAGCGAAAAGAATTCTGGGACTTACTGAAATACTCTAAAAAGATTTATGTGAAATTGTCTGAACGACTTATCATACAGGCTGCTTCTTCTGAAGATGTTATACTTGCGGACATTGCATTACGATTTGCAAGCTGCTCTGATCATCTGATGGATACTTGGCTCAGATGCCGTCTTAAATCGCATGGCAATTCATTTCTTGACCCTTGGCTGGAACTCTCTTATTCAGAGATAACCTTATCTGCTGATTCGAGCTTTGGTGGATCATTTGTTGACGAACTGGCAATGGGGCTTGTTCGATTATCTATGAAATCTGAGATAGCAGGGGAGCTGCTTAGAACCATAAGGAGATACACGAATTCACATCTTTCAAAGATAATAACGGCAGTATTAAAGGAAGAAAAGAATAACTCTGACCGAAGCGTTTGTGATTTTAGACTATTTTCCACTATAGAAGATGCGATTTGCGGATGTCGCTGTAACCTTCTCGAGCAATTTCCACCGCTGTATTTTGCTTCACTCGAAGTATCAGAAGATGATGCACTGCCTTTTTGGTTAATCCTTTCTCATAGACCTGATGAGAGCTGGCTCCGAATCATTCTCAAGTCCTCTCCTTCGGTTCGTGCTGTCTTTGGATTACTGACAGATCAGGAAATTTCTTCCATTACAAGGAGTAAAATTTTACTTCAGCAAATTCTGAGCTGCCGACGTGCAAACCGTTTCTTTCCACCCTCAAATTTATGAGGTGAAATCATGTTGAGTGATTGGTATTTCTGCTGCTGCATTAAGTCATCGCCCTTGCGAACGAAAAATTTTCTTCTGACCCTCAATCTGCTGGACATTCATGGTGTCGAGTCACCGGGTATAGCTGCCGCCATTGCCGAACTGAGTAGAATGGATATTTGGATGCGCATCTATGCATTACCCAGAGTTCTGAAAATTCACCGTTCAGAAGAAATTCTTCCAATATTGACAAGCAAAGCCATTCATTTTTATTTCGACACGCTTATTCAGCATGTACCTGACTCCATGCGGGATGCGTTTGACAAGTTGTCCTCTGTTCTGCAAGACACAGAGTGTTCTGCTCAGGAATTTTTCACTTCTCTAAACCGATGTCATGCTTCACTGCCGGAGGTCGATGAATCTTTTATCTCCAAGGTTCCCTATCTGGATCTGGACACATTCTTGCCGCATATTTTGATCATAGTTGCCTTACAGTCTTTTACCGAAAGTGAACTCGGACAAAAACAACTAGAAAGAGTTTTAACGGATGAGGTGAATTCAGAAGGAATCAAGTTAGGCCGAATGATTCGGAAGGCTATCGACGGGTTGTACGGTCGTATGTGCCAACTCTCTGCAATTTCTGTCGGTCTTGCCGTGCTACACAATAAACCGAAGGATTTATTAGCACCTCTCTGGAAACAGCCGGAAACTGCACCGCATTTGGAACCGGATATCATTGAGGCAACAGCATCAATTGTGTACAGCAATACAGACAGAATAACGGAGATCGCTGACGAGTTAATTACATTTCGCACTTGGCATGACCAGATAGAACCATTTTTTTCCCTTTCTCCGAACAGCAGATTGACTTTGCAACTAATGGGACTAGGGGGTAGAGCTGTTGAACAGGCTTTGCCTTTAGCTCTTTGGCATACTGCCCTTTGTGACCTGATAGTAGATAAAGAGCCGTCTCAAGCGGTGAGTTTATTGACACCTATCTGGGCTCCTCGCCGTTCTAACCGTAATTTGGAACTTAGGGTAACCGCCCCTTTCAAAGTCCCTGAGCGTGACGTCAAATACTTCAGGTATAAAAAAACAAAAGACAAGCACAACAAAGCGGGGCAAGAATGGAATACTCGCTGGCAGGAAGACCTGACAAAAATAGCAAATGCTCAGGTGGGGATAACAATTACAGTTAAAGCACAACCTGGAGCCTTCCAGTTTCCAGAGTATCTGCGTTGGAGCATTTTCTCCCCGTGGATTAAGTTCAGGTTAAATGACCATAAACCTTTTCCGGAATATCACGGGTGGAATCACCCTTTTTCTCTTCTAAGATTGGTCGCCGCTGTCAATACCTCCATCCGTATACTGAATCGAGAAGAAAACACCAGGGAAATCTTGCTGTTTTCAGGGTTAATTTGCCATGCAGCCGGAGTCTTAAACAGTTTCCGATACCAACAAAAAAAATTATCTCCACCTGTCGAGGCCCTTGCCATGACAGGTCAAACGCTTGTTACCAATGCAGGAATAGGTAATTATCCGACAATATCCACAGAAATGTTCCTTGATTTACTGCATACTGAGAATGCGCTCGGAACGCTCTCACCGAAAACGAAAAAAGTATCACGAGAAGAAGAGCAACTTATCTACAAAATATTTCCTGAAAATATCTTGATGTGGATTTCGGATGCCTATACTCAAACCCCTCCCACTCTTGGCAATGAAAGAACAGGCTTACTTGCGAAGGATACCATATCTCGCGTATTAGATATGTTGAACGGCCAGACACACCATACTGTTCACATCAAACGTTCTCTGTTGACCCGACGATTTATGAGCAAACTTGCTCCATATGAAGAATCTGCTTTCAAGATTTCAAAAATTTCACACCATCATGATCTGTTGCTGGTAGAGCCAGATTTACCCCAACAACCTCCTATTGCCGATAAGGTAAAACCTCACTTACTTCCCCTCATAAAACTTGTTCAAGCCGTCCACAGGGTATCTTCTGAAGGAGAGAATCAATCCGATCAAATCCAAAGATACCAAGATGACTTGCTCGCCCGACTAAGTTCGGTTTCTCATCCTATAGACATAGATCAATTCACCCGTCTTCGCCTCATTAACCTGCTGGAAGAATCGGCTCTTGCTCACTGGCCTGAAGGACAGATTACTATCATTCAAGTCTTAATGGATGTGGGACAGGGGGAGCAGCTCGGCAAACTGTTCCGCGCTCTCTTAAGGTTAGCCTGTTCAACTGATACTTCTCTTGAAAAAGCTTTCAAATTTACAGTTACTGCCTTGGAACGATTACTGAAAGAGTATTCCTCACGAATTCAAAATATCGATTTGAGTCAGCCGCCCCAAAATCCGTATTGGACACTTAACGAGGAAGGACGACATCATTTGATGGAAAATTTCCTTTTTCGTTTAATCAGTACAGCGTCTCATTTGGGTAAGCAAACTTCTTCAGGACTTAGCCACGCTTTATCTATTAGGATAAAAGAATTGCGTCAAACGCATCTCTCCAACCAGTCGGATATAACAGAACAAGTACATAAAGTAGAGGTTCGGCATAACCGCAGGGAAGGTACTATTCCTCTGGACTGGAACGTTTTACAAGCGGTAAAAACCAATCTGACAGCCGCAAGTTGGGATAAAAACCACCAGCAAGCCAGCTTAGTGACGTGTTTTCCCCGTCTCCGTGGAAACACAATAAATTTATTTGCTCTTGACCGGAAAACGCAAGAACATAAACTTAGTGCAAGAACCAAACCAGGTTCTGATTCTTTTGTTCTTTCCCGCGTTGTCTGGGCAACTGAGGTGAGACCGAACGACAACCGACAACAGGTTATTTATAATGTCGGGTTACCATACCTTCTGGAAGGAGGAGTTTCCAAGGAGACTTCGGCGGATATAGCGAGTAAACAGGATTTTGTCACCACAAAATTATGGAGAGACAAGCGGCATACTTGGAAAGCCGCCTCTTCTGCAACGTGGCAATTATCTTCTCTGGAAGAAACGGTGCAGGATAACAGTTTATTTCAGTTCGAAATCGAAATTAAGGAAGTGCCAGCATCTAACCAACATACAAACCTCCCTCAGACAAAAATTATATGTAACTCTCTATCGATTCCGCATGGGTTCAGAATATTACAGGACTTCTGGTTTCCTGATATCTCTTGCCGATTTTGCTCCTGCCAACCTCAAAAATACGCAATTTATGCCGAGGGCAACCCTTCTCAAATTCTCTATCCAGTCGCCGGAGATTTTCTCGACTTACTCATATTTCTTGACGAACAAAGTTACCAGACTGATTTTCCTATAGTTTTTATTGATAGACCGGAATTAGACGAAGCAGGAATTTCTTCGAATTTTCTTTTTGCTGCCAGTCCGGCACAACATTTTCTCCTCCAAGAAGGCTGCTTCCTCCCAGATGATTTTATTCGCCTCAATGACTTTCTCGTTCTATCCAAACAAGAATTCGATACAGTTGGTCTGACCGGCCTGATTGTTCACGTCCGTCCCACCAAACATAATGACAAAATTTATTTGACATTGGCTGAAGATGATGCGGCATTTGATACGAGAAATCTGAAATGGCGTAATCTCTTTCGGAGCGAAACAACTATGTTGGCTCAACGCACTGATACCGGCGACTGGGTTATTGACTTGGATGAAGAAGAAGTTGTTCTAGGATTTCCACAACAAATCTTTGTCGGTATGAGAGGTTCACTTGGGAACCAGAATGTTACCGAAGTCCAGATTGTTGACTGGAACTATAGAGAAAATCGCGCTCATGCTGTACCCGTTACCACCAATAAGTTTGAACCGAAAAATCGTACGCTGAGGGAATTGGTCGAAGCCATCTTGCTCTTGAAGAAGGGAGATCGCCTGCGGGTAAATCGTGTATTAGGTCGTGTTGGTTCTTACCAATTTGTTCCTTGCCTCACTGACGAATCAGTGAGTATTCACGTTGATGTGAATACCCTGCAATTGACTCCAGTCGCAGGAGACGAGATCCTTTTAGAAAACGATATTGATGTACGCCTTTGCTACGATCCCCGCTGGAATCCGGCAGGATGCGTTGATGCTATTTGGGAAGAGGATACTTCGCTGTGTGCTGATCCGACAGGAAAACTTATTGGGATTATTACATCGGTACCAAGGAGGGGCGACCAGGGAAACCATTTCGGTGTTTGTTGGCTGAATAATAACAAAGTTGCAGGAGAAGGCTGGATACAGCTCAATGCTTCGGATAGCCTGAGGAACCTAAAAATATTCCCTGGAACCCGAATAGAAGGTCGCATACAAAATCAGCAAGGACAGTTTGATGTTTTGAAGTTACATGTTATGGCAGAGACTCTTTGGCAAATTGTGCCGCCGGATACCAAGTGGAAATCCTGTCGATATCTTGGTATCCCAGGAAACGACACTCGTAATTTTGGCGTGTTGTGCCCTGGCCATCTGATTGACTTATCCGACAGGATAGGGACGCAAAAAAAAACCCTTTTCAGCCAAGTAAACTCTCACAGTCAAGACATAAAAAAAGGATGGTCGGAAAAAACAGAAGTCTATGTCGATCTGACACCAAAGCAGGCAAAGTACCGTCAATGTGTGGTGCGCAATTCGGGGGAAAAACTTTTCGGCCTTTGTTACTTAAATACGCAAAACGGATGCTCCACAGTGGCATCCATGAACTGGAAGCTTTTTCCTGCTGATGACAAGGAAACGAGCTATGCCCTTTGGAGATGCTTTTCTTTTACTCCCAAAAAGAAAAAAACAGGGACTCGATATAGGGAGGAGGACAAGCAGAGCTGGGAAACTTGGTGGTCGAACTATCGCTCCAATCCTCACCCTATTGAGGGTCGCATTGATAAAAAGAAAGGGTATTTTTACCTGTTACATCAGCATAAAATCCGTGATCCAAAACCGTTAAAAATACCAAGCGATGAAGGAACTTTTGTAAAGAATGCCGTTTACAGCTCTGTCGGGTACGCTATAGCTCTCCAACATGAACAGTATGGCCCCAGCGTTTCCTTTCGAGAAGTTAAACCGCATAACCTTGAGAAGTTCTGGAGTCACGAATTAGGGAGCCCAGACCTTGATTCACCTGTCATCCTATCGGACATGAACGACAGTTCAAACCAGCAATTCTTCCTTCACTACGTCGGAGTGGCAGGATCTGAGGAAAAACATCCAGATGATTTTGAAGAACGACAGCACCTTTTTGAATGGGGCTATGGAAAACTCCTACAAGTTTCAGAGAAACAGTTACGTTTCCGGGGGCTGCCGTTTCAGGCCGGTGAGCTGTCTCTTTTTCATGGGGATCAAGTCAGCAGAATTATCTTTTTAGCTAAAGGAAATAAAGAGATAGAGGCTCATGAAGGAAATGACGAATATGAGACCTATCTTTCTCTATCAGAGCTTATCCTTTCAGTTGAGGACCTTGTTTTTTCTCCTGCTCGTCGGCTTTATTTGCAAAGCAAGCTGGATAATCTTCTGCATGTTTTGGATGTGGAACTATCTGAGGAGAAAAGGCCGGTTGTGGTATCGGTAGACACCTTTAGCGGTCGGGATAATAGGACAACCCTGCGTACAATTCCTCTTGAAGCTTCTCTGGATGATGCAAGCTGTCAACGTCTTTTGTCGTATTACAAGGCAAAACATGGTGATAACGCTCTGCGAAAGGAGCATGTCCAAAGGCAAAGAACTCATGTTATGGGCCGCATGAATATCAGACGGTTCGAAGGAAGCCTTGGTCGAGATATAGAATATACTCACACTGTTTTGCAATTCAATAATCCTGAAAGTGGATTACTTGACGGTGATCGGCTTTTTTTAGAGTGCGGCTCAATTGAAAGGATGCCTAATGACTGGCTTCTAAAACTTCATCCACTTGAAATATTGAATGAGTATGATATCGGGAAGGAGATGAAAAACTTAGGGTTACTAAGACGTGCATTCTCCGCCCGTGAAGATGCTTTATCCAGGATCGTCGAACTCCAAGGTGAAAATGCGCTTCAGGAGACCGGCGTGGTTCTCGTGGCGCAAGTATCCTCAGGGAAAAAATTCGTTCAGGTGGATATCCAATCTAATCCTGTTCGTCAAATCGGAGCATTGCACACTTTGCTTGAAGCGCAGCAGGGTAAAGCCTTTGCTGTAGTCGCCGAGGATTCCGAGCCTGACTTCGGAATTAAATTAGAACTGCGACCGGGAATTTTCGTACAAGTCGAACCAAAACATATTCAATCGTGCAGCAAAAAGCTGAAAAAGGGTGCTGTTATCAGTGTAGAGTTGACCAATCAAGGTAACTTTGTGATTGAACGGGCTATGTTCGGGCAGACACGATATTTTTCTGCACTCAGACCAGTCGTCACCCTTCCCATGAATTCACTTTTTAATGAAGAAATTTGGAAATCTCCTGTTCAACGAGGTCAATACTGGAAAAAGAGGGCCAACTTTACATTAGGAGGTTTCCCAAACCTAACTGCCCAACTTTCCGGATATTTTGACAACAAATGGCAGCCGTTAGAATTACAGCGAGGTACCAGGTTCATGCAAACTCCTTTTCCGATGGTCGGTATGGCCGAGTTATCTGGAGAACCAGAAAGAGAAGGAGAAATTGTCCGATTTCGACCACCTGATAAACGCGATCAATCTCATTGGTGCATGGGACGATTGGATTACTCGGAGGAAAGGGTGACAGTCCGTTGCGTCAAGCTCGCTAAAAATGAAAACCAAATTATGGCCCCTGATGATCAGGCAGAGGTACCTTGGAGATGGCTTACATTCGGAGACCAAACAGTTGTAGAGGTTCTACAACGGATTGACGATAATGAATGGCGTTACCATGATCAGACTACCAACTGTTGGCCCGAACAATATGAAGAGCTGCCTCAAAAAATTCATCTTCGTGCATGGAATTCTATTAAGGGGCCAGTCTTTTTTCAGATGCGTGACGAACTGAACAATCAGGCTGTCCTCCGCTACTCTCAGCAGGAGCTGACCAAGTTCTGCTTCCCTGTGGAGACCCTTCTCAGCATACTTCGCACAAAAACAAAGGCAATCAAATTCGTCCTGCATCGTTTTCCTGTTATTGCCTACAATGCAAAAGGTAAAAGCTTTTGGCTCGAAATTTCTCCCGGATGTATCGTGGAAGTGCCTTTGCGACTCTGTCAAATTTTGATTGGCGGTAAAGCGCAGATCTTGCGTCAATTCGATTGGTCAGCTTTTGCAATCGGAGATCATGTTGAGTTGGCACTCGTCCCCAGTCAAGATCGGTTTGCAATAGATCAAATGATGCTACGTTGGGAGCCGGGTGTCCGTCGCGTACTGGGAAAAGGCTGCATTCTGCCAAGAAAAGAAATTCACTCTGAACAGGGCGGAGCAGTTTACGGAGTCGGTTGCTATACGATCACGCTTCCAAGCAATAAACCAGAGCAACTTCCTGATTTAGCACAAATAACTCCTGATAATTATCTTAAAAAGTTGGAAGCTGGTTTTTTCCCTTCTCCAAATGATGTTGTATTACTGACTCTTACTTCAGAAAACAAAGTTGAGGTAGCCGGTTTTCCCGACCTTCAAGCATTTCCTGATTTTAAGTCCAACTGGGAAGACGACCCATTGCATGCCTTTTTTGTCCAACAGGACCATGAAGACCGTTGGAGAGTTCACCAGAGAAATATTATTGCTCTGCTTCAGGCAACCGGCGGAGCTGTTCCTGTAACAGTTCAGCATGTGAATAAACAACAAGCAAGGTTGTACTATTCCCGATCTGCACAAAAGTACGCCTCAATCATTCCAAATGATCGTTATATTGTCACTAGATTGCTCGGAATATGCAAACTCCGTAACACAATTACCGGCATCGTACTTTGGGCAGGCGGGCTTATCCGCATTCCAGCCAAAGATCTTGTTCTTGGATTACCTCCCAAAAATTTACAAGCTGCGGCAAATGAATTGATTGCGAATCAAGTTGATATTTGGGTACGACAGGTAAAGCAGAAGAACTGCATTCTTCCAGCAATGGAACATCTTCGATACGGCGAATGTATAGCAGAGGTAGTTGCCTGTTTGTCCTCAGATCAGTCAGTCAACAGCAAATCGGGACTAATCCTTCAGGAGCGAAAAACGCAAACTTTATTGTGGTTGCCCGCCAACAAACTTGCCTGGACAGAAGTAACTGATGAAGAATTGTTATCTCTGTTCCCTTTTGGAACAGCTCTGGCAGTATATGTTACCGACGTAGGAGCTTCTGTTATAGATCGAAAGCAAGTACGAAAAAAATTCGAAGATTCAGCAATAGGACGAGAAATGACTGCTGCTGTACTGAAAGAACGTACAGCGGAAACAGAGAATAGATTATGGTTACTACGCTCGTTGGAACTTGGCGTTCTGCTGGAATGCCGAACTCTTCCAGAACATGCTCCGTTGAAGCAAGAAGAGGAGATCGCTGTTGAAGTTATTGACCGACACTACGGTACCCCTCCTCTTCTTGCCGTCACTCTGATCGGCTCTCGAAAGTTTCAAGTTATGCTGCCTAAATGGCTTTTGGAGTTAACTCCTGATGAGAGAAGGAAAAAAAGGGCTTGTCACGAACAACGTTCAACTTGGCTGAAAACTCCTATCCCCAAGAACAATGAATCCCATTATCCATCCATGCGTGATCTGGGCAACGACGAACTAGAGCAAATTATCTGTCAAAGCATGGCCTCTCTTCATACTCCTGGACAATTCCTTTCTAATGCATACATGGCAGCTTGGGAATGGACAGAGCGTAATATTTCTAGAAGAGAAATGGATGCTATACCGGCCTTGGCATCGTTATATATTTTCTATACCTGTATGGAGTATAGAAATTGGATCGATTGTTCAAGACTTTCGCCACCAAGAGAAATCAATTTTATAAGATCATGTTATTCGCAGACATTCAAGTTGGCTCATAATGTCGGACGACGTGCTATCTGCAGCATGCATGTCGAAATACTGTCAAATATTTTTTGTAAAGAAAGGGAGGCTCAGCAGAGAGGACTCTGGCCGAGACTTTGGGAAATTGAAGAAAAGCTCCAAAAAGAAGTGAATATAGAACAGGTTGAACTCATTCGACGATACTGTCATACAGTTTCATTCACTGATAATAAAGAGCATGCCCATATCGCCAATGCACTTTCTGCTGCACTCGGAGAATTACCTGACAACCGCGCTTGTCTTCAGGAACATGCCAAGGCAATCAATAAGATATTAACGTTCTACCGTACTGTGCCACCTATTTCCTCTACAAAAGAGGAAGAGGTCTTGCTCATCACAAAGAAAGAATCACTTCGTTTATGGTCCTGTTTGTTGAAGGAGGCCTTTGACTATATTGATTTTCAAGGTATTGACCTGACTTTGCTCGAAGCATTGCCGGATGTCAGTCAGAAAAGGGGGTGATCAGATTTTACTTGCGTCCTTGTTACAACACATCGGTAGTGGTTGATCATACATATCTTAGACAAACAGGATTGCTCGCGCTCTGGTAGGCTGACGGTCTGCGCAATGTTGTTAATCTACAGTATTTCCAGGAGACAATCTCTCTAGCCCGCCAGTACATCACGCACTGAAACTCTCAAGACTACAGGGACTTTACTGCCATGTAGCATCACCCCTGGTTGTGTCGACACGTGAGACAAGTCTACTTGTTGCCATAACTAGGGTGGATATAGAGATGGACGGATTACAGTAATGGATCCAAAATGGTGAATTTTGAAGGCAAGGACAGGGAGAAAACATAAAATTGATTTTCACAGCCCTTGTGATGATAACAGTGTGGACAAAATGAGGTCGCGGCCATTTATATTGACGGCCCTTACGAAAAACATCCTTATGAATTGAGGCGAAAATATTAATATGGATTCTCACTCAAAATGCATTCACGTGCCATCTTGTGCGGGATTTAAAGCTGCTATCCTACGCTGGTGATCAGCAAGTAAACATTGCCCCATCGAAGTTCATTACACCCAACAAACACCTGTAATTTAACACTATTCCTGGCAAGGCATAATTGACTATTTTTCTAGAATTTATCCCAAATGGAGTAATTGCAGTCTTTTCCTTACCTGACCAAAGATAGCGTAAGTTTGGCAACTGAGCGTTGGGCTTGACATTACCAGGTCGAAGGTAAGCAGTTCAGCCTTACCCTCAGACTTTAGGTGCTTCCTGTATCTCTTCGGTCTTAGTAGGATTGAAACCTAACAAAACTCAATGTGCGATTCGTAATAAGATGTTTCCATTTTGGACATTGGAAACATCAAGGGTATTAAATTTTGCTTTTCCTGTCAGGGATATCTTGATTTCCTACAGGTCTAAATCAGATTTTATATTGATAGGCATTTAAAGAAAATTCTTCATTACTTTTACAGTAGCCATGCCAACTTGCCGTGAATGTCTGATTGGCTGATTGGCTGATATACGTCCTGGTATCCTCAGTCCTCAAAACAAATTGGAAAACTTCTCAATTTACTTTTTTCCGCATCACCAGGTTGTTATCTACTCATCAATAACTTTACGAATGAGTGTTGAAATGTCTTTGATCGCCAAAGGTTTCATGGCAAATCCTCGAACCCCCATAGCCTGTGCTTTTTCTTCGGATACTGTGCTGCTGTAGCCAGTGCAGATAATTATCGGAATATCGGGCCGTATCACAAGCATCCGCTGGGCTAAGTCAAACCCTGTCATGGCGGGCATAGTCTGATCGGTTATCACCACATCGAACAATAATGGGGACTGCTGAAAAATGCTGAGTGCCTCGACGCTGTTAGTGAAAACAGTCACCTTATACCCTAGGTGCTCCAGTATAGACCGACCCATGTCTGCAACGATTTCCTCATCGTCCACCAGCAGAATTCGATCGTTACCCCGAGTAATCAACTGATCTTCAACATCTTCTAAAGGCTCTGCCTGCTCAACAGCGGGCAGATGAATATGGAACCAGGTTCCTTGTCCTAGTTCACTGTCAACTGTAATGAATCCGCCATATTCCTTGATAATGCCATGAACTATGGCGAGGCCCATTCCTGTTCCCTTGCCAACTCCTTTGGTCGTGAAGTATGGGTTAAAAATTTTATTTCGCACTTCAATCGGGATACCAGGGCCGGTATCGCCAATCGTCAGGATGACAAAATGACCGGGTTGAACGTTTGGCTGCTGCAGATCAATTGAGGTAAAGTCTGCGTTCTTCAGTGTAATAGTGAGGGTACCACCAGTCAGCTCCATGGCATGGAATGCATTGGTGCAGATGTTCATCAGGATTTGGTGAATCTGCGTCGGATCTGCAAGAATGGGTCGGGAACTTTCCTGGATCTGTTGGGCTCTCTTGATAGTGGAAGGCAACAGGGGCCGCAGTAGCTTAATTGCATCATTAATGACCGGGGTGACCTGCAATGGCACTAGTCTGGTCTCTTGCTGTCGGCTGAATGCCAGAATCTGGCCGGTTAGCAGAGTCGCCCGGTGGATTGCTTTCAACGCCTTGTCCAGAAGATTGGCTGCCGGAGAGGTTGCCGGGGTTAAACTACGGGCCAAATCAACATTGCCCAGAATAGCACTGAGGATATTATTAAAATCATTGGCAATCCCACCAACCAGGGTGCCGATGGCCTCCATTTTTTTGGGATTGTATGAGCTTGTCCTCTAGCTGCTTACGCTCGGTGATATCAAGAAATTCAGTCACTCGAACCACACGCCCCTTGTATGGGATATTGCTGCCGCGAATACTGAGCGGATAGGTCCTGCCATCTTTACGGAGGCCTTCCGCATCATAGGTTGTTCCAAAACCCGAGCGGACCTTCTCTATGACCCTTGACCTCCAGTCAGGGGCAATGAGCTGAAAACCGTCCATTCCAATAAGCTCATCTCTAGTATAGCCACTTATCTCGGAGATTCCCTGATTGCAATCAATAATGACACCTTGATCGTGGATAACAATTCCGCCAAAGGAAGCATCATGAAGGGCTCGAAAACGCTCCTCACTTTCTCTGAGTTCTTCCTCAGCCTTTTTGCGTTTTGTAATGTCGCGGATAATGCCGATGGTCTGCCATGCGCCGAGCACATGGAGCTTGGACAGGGAAAGTTCAATGGATAACTCAAGACCATCTCTGTGGCATGCTTTCAGCTCAAGGGTATTGTTAATTGCGTTGCCTTCTCCAGTCTGCTGGAATTTGCGAAAGGCTGTGGCCTGTTCCTGGTGATATCGAGACGGTGCCAGGATAGTGTGCAGGTTTCTGCCAATGATCTCTGGACCAGCATAACCGAAAATCCTTTCCGCGGCAGGATTCCAGAGAGAAATGAGTCCATTCTCGTCCATCATTATTATAGCATCTTTGGTTGAATCGGTGATAGCACGAAACCGAGCCTCGCTTTCGCCAAGCAAACCTTTATCCTGCTGCTTTCGTTCGGCAAGGGGGTGATAGATGCTGCAGAATGCTGCTCGATCATCCCACACTATTCTACTTATGCTCACAGCCACTTGGATAATGATTCTGTCCTTATGCGGCAGGACGGTTTCATATACAATATGCCCATGCTCAAGCAAGGTTTTGATCCGTTCCGGAAGATGTTGAGCGTCTTCCTCGGTCTCCAGTTGGTTAATCTTCATGGCTTCCAGCTCTTCACAAGAGTAACCAAAATAACTTGAGGCCGCCGGGTTGACCTTTAGTATTATGTGGTCAGCTTCATCCCAGATAATAATGGGCTCAGTGGCATTGTCAAAGATCGACTGGTAATTGGTCGTGCACTGTTTCTGTACTTCGGTACCTTCTTGATATCGTTTATATTTCATGGAATAATTCGAGAGGTTTTGCAAGGCAGAGTGACGGAAAAGTCTGATATCACGCTCGCTTCAAGTGATAAAATTATAATTCTTAGTGCCTCTTAAGCAAACTCAGCTAGAAAACTCGCATTACCTTCTTGACGAGCTGGAGTCCAACAATAGTTGCGAAAAACGCGGCTCCAGCTGAGTTTCATGTAGAGGCACTTAATTCTTTATCAGTATAATACTTTTGTTCATCATAAGTACAGAAGCGCCGAAAAGATCCTGGTCGTATTTTACGATTGTTCTCAACAAAGGGCTAATTGTTTCTGAACACAGTAAAAGAGGCTGCATATGTAGTATCTTGGGACTACGATCGATCATAAATCGTGTAAAGCGCATTGGGGAAAACGGAATTTTTCTTCAGTGAATTGAAATGTTTCTTGGCAATCTGCAGATGACTGATAGATCAGTAGATTTACCCTATCCCAGCACAAGTTTAGTTTGATCATTCTCAAAAACTAGCCAGAAAAGAAGCATTCTGGCACTTTTGAAAATTTAAAATGTTTTCTAAGAAACTGGCATTTAATGGAGCGCTTTGAAAATCTAAATGTTTCCAGAACATTTTGGACATTGTCTGGAATTATTAATAATTAAAACTGCTCCATTTTGCTAATATCCCCAAAAGGCATCGCTGTTGGAGGCAGACTCTACCGTCGAAAATAAATTGAAAAACGTAGCAAGTAGTAATTCATTTTCCCATGTTTCCATGATACATTTAATATAAATACTAACCTTGATTGCAAGACGGACTTGCATGGGACGATGTGTTTAACCAACTGCCTACCTACAGCATGGAGTATATGTGAAAATTCTAATCGTTGATGACACAAAGTTATCTCGTATGATGATCCTCAAAAGGATGCCTGCAGAAATACGAGAAAATTCAGAAATTATCCAGGGATCAAACGGTGAAGAAGCAGTCAAGTTGTATAAGGAGCATTCACCCGATATTGTTTTTCTTGATTTGACCATGCCCGTTATGGATGGCTTTGGTGCTTTGCCACTTATCAAAGAACATAACCCCAAGGCCATAGTCTTTGTGATTACTGCTGATATTCAGGCAAAATCGAAAGAAAAGGTTATGGAGTTAGGGGCTACCAGCATGGAAGCAAAGCCGATCAGCGAGAAGCGGTTGGCTGAAATATTTGCATCCATCCAGGGGTGAAGAATGATTGATGATGATCAAAAAGAAATTCTTACTGAATTGATAAATATTTCATTTGGCTCAGCAACAGCTACTATAGCTGACCTCTTTGACAATTTCGCAACACTTGAGGTGCCTCAGCTAAATGTGGTCGATCTTGGAAAGATCAATCGCTTCGTCATGGAAAAGTTCGACAACAATAAAGTATATTTAACTACTCAGCAATTCAACGGCACATTTCATGGTGAAATTATTATTGTCGTGGATAACAAGAGTGCTCAAAATATGCAGGCCATTGTTGATGACGAGGAAGACATTGATGAAAATGAAACTCAGCAGACTATATTGGAAGTTTCAAATATCCTTGGGTCCTCTTGTATAGGCAAGCTGGCGGAATTACTCGTTACGGAAGTGGTTTTTTCTCCACCGACCATTGAACACACAGATAATCTTATTGAAGATGTTCAAGATTCTCCATATAACAAGGTTATTGTGATAAGTACGGTTCTAGTATTCAATGAGTTAAATATCCAAGGGGATATGATCATCCTGATAAGTGATGAGATGTTTGTCTGGCTGGAGCAGGCTCTTGATGATTTTGTGGAAAACATCTAAATGAATCTAGAAATTTCAATACTAGATATTATAGAAAGTGGCGTTATTCTGGCAAATGAAGATCTGACAATACAATTCTGGAATAAATGGTTGGTCATAAATACGGGAATTGTTAAAGACACCGCCCAAGGTCGTCAGCTAGATGAACTATTTCCTGAGACTTCATTCAAGCTATTAAAAAGAAAAGTTAAGATTGCACTTAAGCTCAAATCTTCTGCATTTACCAGTTCCACAGTCGATAGGTACGTCATTCCTATAAAACTCAAGAAGATAACTAAATCACATTTTCAATACATGCGGCAAGATGTGGTAATTACTCCCCTGAACACCAATGTTGTAAGTATTATTATTTATGACATGACGCCTCTGCTGGAAGCCCAAAAAGTTATCAGTGACCAACTAGCCCTTGTACAGATACAGGCTACTACCGACCAGCTTACAGGATGCTATAACAGGAAAATGTTTCATGATTTGCTTGTCTCTGAAACAGCACGAGCTTCACGATACGGTACGCGGTTTTCTGTAATTATTTTTGATATAGATGACTTCAAATCGGTCAATGACAATTATGGTCATCTGGTTGGTGATACAGTGCTGAAAGCATTATCCACTATTGCTTCCCTGAGCATTCGTATAAATGATGTTTTTGCAAGGTGGGGAGGAGAAGAATTTACGATTCTTTTGCCAGAAACAGATCTATATGGTGCAGCCGTCGTAGCCGAAAAGGTTCGTAGAAAAATAGCTGCCCATGACTGTGGAGAACCTGGGCATAAAACATGCAGTTTTGGAGTTGCTCAATTCTCCTCGGACAAAGATATTAACTCCATAATCTTCTATGCTGACAAAGCAATGTACCAAGCTAAAGAAAATGGTAAAAATCAAGTTGTTATCTATTCTGATGGTCGCATGATAAAATGGGACGAAAACTGATCTATTTTGAGGGATAGTTTTAATCGAAAATGTTCCCAAAATCAGAAAAATAAAAAGTCGAGAACAGAATTGATTGAAACTGACTCTGGTCCGGTCTGTGTTGTTAATCTTACCATTTCGAACCTGCAGATTCTCTACAAACTCCCCCAATGGACGGCATAACTCCTGTATCTAGAAACCAGAAACTGTCTGTAGAACCTTGGCAATACAAGAAGACCATTTTGACTTTCTGGATAGCAATATTTCCCTCCTTGTTATGAGTAACTTACAGATTGTTTTCACTCATAAAAAACAAAAAGCCGAACTAACTTTTCTGAAGGCAACTCGACTATCTTTGGAGAGCCGTAGCTTTCCGTCCCTGCCTCACGGCAGGTTTGGCTTTATCGTAAGTAGAAAATCATTATTCTTCAGAATTAAGTACAGAGTACACAGCTGTGCCAAATTTTTCTATTGTGTAAGGCTTTTTCAAGTAGACTGACGCCCCAAGATTCAATACTTCACGTGTACGTTCTGTCTCCGAGAAACCGCTGGTTATAATTACTTTTTGGTCCGACCAGTGGTTAAGAATCGCCCTATATGTGTCTAGCCCGTCTATGCCAGGGTCCATGATCATATCCAAAATTACCAAATCGACTTTGTTGTTGTGGAGATATTCAATTGCGGCTTCACCACAATCGACTGTATCAATACGATAACCAAGTGTACCCAAGATAGCTGAAGCAATTTCGCTTTGTTCTTCAACGTCATCAACTACCAGAATTGATTGGCCATTTCCAAGATAGGTATCCATTTCTTTGGGACCGATATCATCAGATAATTTACGGGTCACCGGGAAGTAGAGTGTGAAACGGCTCCCTCTATTCTCGCGACTCTCAAAATCGATATAGCCCTGATGATCTTTTACCGTTCCCCAGACAACGGCCATACCTAACCCAGTCCCACTACGCCCCATTTTCTTTCTGGTATAGAACGGTTCGAAAATTCTACTGAAATCTATAGAAGATATTCCTGATCCAGTGTCCTTGACGGTCAGGGCAACATAATCACCTTCATTTACGACATCATAACCTTTAACAGGACGATCAATGTAGCAGTTTTCCGTTGATATCGTAACGTGACCTTTTGCCGGAATTGCCTCTAGCCCGTTGGAAACAAGATTCATCAGTGTTTTAGAAAGATGTACTGGTGAACCTAAAATATTCAGTAGCCCCGGTTCTAAACGAGATTTAATATTGACATGTTTATGATATGAAACTAATTCAATGTACTCTGGACTATTAAGGTAATCTTCTACTACCCGGTTCAAATTAACCACATCCATCGTGGCAACACCCCTACGGGCCATGGTCAGCAAATCCTCTACAATTGCAGCTGCACGTTTTCCTGAAGTAAGAATAGTATTAACAGGTTTGCGAAGTTTACTGTCTTCCGGAAGTTGAAGTAGAAGAAGTTCAGGATAGCTCACAATACCTGAGAGGATATTGTTCAAGTCATGTGCGACACCACCCGCTAAGGTACCCAGAGCTTCCATTTTTTCCGCACGCCTTAACCGAGCGGTCAACGCCTCTTTTTCTTCAGCTACCAGTTTTTGCTTGGCAGTACTAATAGTCAGCCCTGTTATATCAGCGATGGACGCAGCAAAATTGATTTCGTCCAAATGCCACTCTCGCACACTTCTTAATTGGGAAAAAACTACCCATCCGATAAACTGCCCATGTCCCTTAATGCTTGATAGCAGCATCGATTGAATATTACGCGAAGAAAGATAATTTTTTGAGCGTAGTTCTTTCAATCGACTATCGCTGCAGACTTCGCTTGTGACGATAGTCCTTTCGTTGCTCAGGGTTGTCATGAAATGAGGATAGTCATTCATGAGAAAGGGCTCCGCATCAGGCTCGACGTTTCTGCCATCGACAACCAACATTTTGCACGTACAAGAGGAACCTTCAGTATCCATTAGCCAGACGCCACACCGATCAGCCTTGAGCGTTTTGGATGCCAAAGATACAATTGTGTCAAGCGATATCTCAAGATCTCCACTATACAATATTTGATTACTGGCCAGACGAAGCAAGTCATTATTCTGTTTTCGCAGTCGCTCTTCGACTTCCTGCTGCAGTCTTTCGACCCGTTTTCGCTCCACAATTTCTTTCTCAAGATCCTGAGTGCGATCCTTGACTGTTTTTTCCAGGTTGTCAAGGTGTTGAGAAAGTTCCGCCTGTGCTCCTTGTCGCTGTTCGATCTCTCCTTCGAGTTCGGTATTCACAGTTTCCAACTCGGTTTTGGATCTCTCCACGTCGCTGATATATGCTTGTACGGTATCAGACATTTCATTGTAGGCTTGAGCTAATTGCCCCATCTCATCACTGGATTGGAGTGTAAGCCGATGGTTGCGATCTCCCTGTTGAAAGCGACGAATTCCTTCCACTATTGAAATGATACGGGAGGTGAGTATCTTGGCCATGATGACTGCAATGAATATAACAACAACGATCATTAAGACGGTGTACAAGGTGAGGTTCCGGAAGGTTTGCTGTAATGTACGATGCAAAATCGTTATATGGTCGTTCTTTTCTATCTGAAGTTTCTCTGTAAAATCCGATTCGATAGCGCCTATTGTTTTAGCAGTTTCAACTGCACTATGATGAAACTCATCTACATTGGCACCGATCGTTACAAAACCAAATCCGCGTTGAGAATGGCCGTAAATCCCTGAGTAGTAAGGGATAGCAGCTGCAGTGGTCAATTTCAAAACCCCACTCCAGAAGACGAGAAAAGAACCTGAACCACCATTTTGGGTGAGATTAAACCACCCGGTGCATTGGGGGGCAAAATTCAGATAGCGGCAATCGAGTCCCAACATACCGGCTTGAATCAAAGGTGAAGCTGGTTTTTTATTCAGACTCTGTTCTTTGAACGTGGGGGCCTGTGATTCAAAATCAATCATAGACTTGCCGTTTTCCTGCCATAGACTATACATCTCTTCATCAAGCCACGGCACAGCTTGTTGTCCTGTGGTTGGATCATAGCCAGTAATAAAATAGTCCCGTGGATGAGAAATATTTTTCCCCTTGTAGTCCCACATAAATGCATAATTACCGCTACCTGCATCGGAAATTGCTGAATATCGCTCTGCAGTTGGAACAAGGTGGTCCGTAAATTCCATGATATGGGTATGATCAAGAGCTAGGGTGACGTATCCGACTATACGGCCTTTTTTAACAACTGGGGTTCCCCAACGAACCAGTCCCTGAAATCGTTTTCCCACTGGATTTTCTTTGCCTGCATATCCGGACAATTCAGGTTTATATTCAAGACCTTTTTCTTTCGCTCTCGCTTTACTGTAGGTACCTATAATATGTCCCTCAACATACGGACCTATCACTTCTGAAACGTAAATGTCTCCGGGGGATAATTTCTTTAAAGCCTCAAAATACGTTTCAGACCGAGAATATGTATTGGCTGGATCCGCCACATTTAGTTTTGCAGAAGACAGGATTGTAGAATTTCCAGCCTTTACGATCTCGTTACCGGAAAGATCAATAAAGGTCATTTCCAGATAGAGCGGTAAACTTTCAGTTATCATATTCTGATCAGGGGAACGATAATGAAAATCTTTGCTATTATTCTCATTGGTGGCTGAAATATTCGGTTCATTACCAAAATTATACTCAGCTTTTTGAATCCATTGCTCTCCATCATCATCCATAATCCAGGGTTGATGCTGGATAACGGGGCGAAATCGTGATTCAAGAAACTCTCTGTATTTTAAGTCATCAATCTCTATGTGTGACGCCAGCAAAATATCCATATCTCGGCCATACAGGAAATCCGCAACCTGGTTCGCAGTATCCGTGGTGAGTCTCTCAATAGCTTCCCTAGATTTTTCATCTAATGCACGGATGGAATTCTCCGTTGATAATTTGGATACACCACTCACGACCTCGTGAGTGGTAGATATCATCTGGCTGGATTGTTTTTCAACGGAAACTGTTAGTTTTGCAATTTGATCCCAGGCGTACCAAGCCAGGGCAATCAACGGCAAGACTTTGATCAAGGTGAAGATAATTACTAGTTTGGTTCGAATTCCGGGAGAGTATTGAATCATCAGTGTTTGAACTCGTTCAAAATATCAGGTTATTGAGGAATAATTTCTATCTCTTACTATAAATTGCGATAAATACTAAAACATCCTTCTTACAACATTTAACTGCAATTATAGCACAATGATAATTATCTCCAAAATAGAACTATCCTGAAACCTGGGAGCATGGAGTTAAATTGGGATCATTTTCTTCAGAAAAGAAGATATGGAGCCATTTCTATAAACTCTACTCAGCAATATATTGCAATTTATGATTAGAAATTTGTACCGCCAACACCAAGCGATAGCCAGACCCAGCAAGATAATATGTTTCCTGACCAGGTAGGATTTTATCACTGCCCAAACATAAACTCATAATGGAGCATTCTATCGGGTAGTAAATTAACAAATAGTTCCCAAAATAGTTGCGAAAAATAGAGCTACTTGAAACGCTAGATGTTTCCAGTCCATCAATCAAAAAAATTGCTCCATTTCACCACAACCTGATGCACTGATACTTTCGTGTCAGTATTGGCTCAACGTTACGCTTGCCAACCAAAACCTTATTAAAGGCCAAAATGGCCTCTACTTAACCTTCCTGCTGTATATACGTAGTAAAATAATGTTAAGACCTGGAAAACAAATGATAAGTTAATATTCCAAATCTAAGCTCATCAAATGAACATTTTTTATGTTATACTATTATAGTGCGGCGTTGTTATTTTTCTCTTTCGTAGACCGGTTACTTTTTATCATGTTAATCCATAACCTCTCCATACTCCTCATGCTGCCCGGCACCTTTTTCATGCTTGCCGCCCTCATCATGAGTCTGAAAATGCAGAACATTCTTCCGGAGGCCTCCCAGAGGAAATGGATCATTATGTCCTGCCTTCTGGCTTTCTTTTCCTGTGGCTATATTTTCTATCTTATTCTTCAGGTTCAGAAGTTCTATTTTCCTCTTGAGATTATAACAAGTTCGGTTTTTTTCGGTGGATCAGTCTATGTTTTTCTAGTTATCAGGCTGACCCAGGGAACAATTAGAAAAATCACTAAAAGCGAAGAAGAAACCCGTAAAGCCAATAAAGCACTTACTCTTGCCTATGACTCTACCATCGAGGGCTGGGGTAAGGCACTGGAACTCCGGGACCAGGAAACTGAGGGGCACACCCAGCGTGTGACGGAGATGACTTTGCGGTTATGCAAGGCATTGCGCCTGGACGAAGAGCAATGCATTCAGGCTAGAAGGGGGGCTTTGCTCCATGATATCGGTAAAATGGCTATATCAGACAGTATTTTATTAAAAACAGGCATCTTTACCTCTGAAGATCGGCAGATAATGCAAAAACATCCGGTTTATGCCTTCCAGATGCTTTCCAATATCGACTACCTGCAACCTGCGCTGGAGATTCCTTACTGCCATCATGAAAAATGGGACGGAACAGGTTACCCCCGGGGCCTTCGAGGAGATGAAATACCATTGGCTGCCAGGATTTTCTCTGTGGCTGATATCTGGGACGCCTTGACAAACGAACGCCGCTACCACCACGCCTGGTCAAAGAGCAAAACACGTGAATACATCAAATCCCTGGCAGGGACACATTTAGACCCGAAAGTAGTTGGAAAATTCTTGGAGATGATGCGATAAACCGCATTTGAAAACAGCGACAATATTAATAGAAGTCGACCATGTTGGGAATAGTTTCACCTCTCTAGTTTGGTACCAATCCCAAGGGGGATCTGTGGTAGCGAAAGAATTTACCGTTGGAAGAAATCACCTTAGAATCCTAGTATACTTGGCTCTAGGTAGGTCAGAGCCATGATATTGAAATTATTGACATTCTGGCTTTATAATACAAATTGACAGTCCCTACGACCAAAGGTGAACAGCACTATTGAAGAAGTGGGATATTCCACTGCAGTCTTATCAGTAGTGCAATAGTCCCGCATAGCTTAGGTCCAAACAAGGATCCATAGGATCATGTTGAAGCTTGTGGTTCCCCAGTATTGTCGAGTACCTTTCGAATCAGGGTAGAGATATCATGTTTTGTCAGTGGTTTTAGAGCAAATTCCTTAACACCAATTGTCTTTGCTTTGTCTTCAGAGATAATTGTTGAGTACCCGGTACATAATATGATTGGGATATCTGGACGTATCTCTATCATCTTACGACTCATATCTCCCCCCGTCATCCCAGGCATGGTTTGATCTGTAATGACAAGGTCAAAGTCATAGGGGGTTTCCTGAAAAAGGAGGAGTGCGTCAACACTACTATTTTCAACCGTTACCATATACCCCAAACCTTCCAGCATGGATTTTGCCATTTTGGATAGGATTTCTTCATCATCCACAAAGAGA
Organism: Desulforhopalus sp.; assembly: GCA_047619065.1. Lineage (GTDB taxonomy): Bacteria > Desulfobacterota > Desulfobulbia > Desulfobulbales > Desulfocapsaceae > Desulforhopalus_A. The sequence continues at coordinate 145,465 of JBLHNA010000005.1, read as the reverse complement.
ATACGCTCAGTTCCACGTGGGATGGATTCGTCTGTAGGTATGGCATCGGGTTGAGCATTACTTTCAATGACAGGCCAGTAAACTTGAACTGTAGTGCCCACGCCGAGTTTGCTGGCAACCGATATGAATCCTCCATTATTTTTAACAATACCATGGACAATAGAAAGCCCCATTCCAGTCCCCTTACCTGTCTCTTTTGTCGTAAAATACGGGTCAAATATTTTATCTTTAATACCAGGGTCTATTCCATGACCAGAATCTTGTATTTTGAACTGGATAAAACGACCTGTTGCCACTTCTGGTACATGGATTAAATCATCTTCACCTAAAACAACTTCTTTTAATGATATGTGAAGTTTTCCACCAGAACGTTCCATTGCATGAAACGCATTGGTACAGAGGTTCATTAAAATTTGATGAACTTGTGTGGGATTGGCAACAATAAGACCAATATGTCTTTCAATATCCTGGCTAATATCTATGGTTGTGGGCAAAGATGGCCTGAGAATCTTTATAACATCAGAAACAATTGTTGCAGGCTGTAAGATAAATGATTCGGCGTCATCTTTACGACTAAATGCAAGTATTTGTTGAACAAGGTCTCTGGCTCTATTTCCCGCTTCAAGAACCTCATGGAGGTCTTTAGAGATATTTGACTCAGGCTCACATGCATCTTTTGCCATTTCAGTAAAACCGAGTATGGCACTTAACAGATTGTTGAAGTCATGGGCAATTCCGCCAGCGAGTGCCCCAATGGCTTCCATTTTCTGAGCTTGCTGGAGGCGTGATTCAAGTTTGTCTTTTTCAGCTTCAGTTTCTTTTCTCTCTGTTATGTCATTCATTATAATCAATGATACGTCATCCAAGGGAACCATATAAAATTCGCACCTTCTACGCGTACGATCTTTTATGGTAATGTCCCATTCCTGCATTTCTATATCACTATTATTTTTAGCAGCCTCAACGATTGCTGCTACCCAGGAATTTTTAACCTGTTCAGCATATTCAGGATCGGGATACGCAGCATTCCACCAATCTTCTGCCGTTATAATATCGTTGGTGGTATACCCAAACAACTCTGTAAATTTATCATTGAAGAATTCAATGTTTTGATTCTTGTCAATAATCACCATTGGCAGAGGTGATTTTTCAATCATTTTAGCAAAACGGGACTGACTTTCTTTAAGGGCATGTTCAGCACTCTTACGATTGGAAATGTCTTTTACAATCCAAATATGAGCCAGTACAACACTACCCTCTCCAACTATATGTGTGGCGTGAACGTCTGTAGGGATGACCGAGCCATCTTTTCTTTGACACAAGATCTCACCCGTAAAGTGCCCTTTATCAAAGATGCTATCGGTAAGTTGCTGCTTGTCCAGTAGTATCTGGTTGTGAGATTTGAGAAAGTCAATGGTCCTGCCTTTTGACTCATCTTCAGAGTAGCCCAATATCTGTTTCGCATTTCCAAGCCACCGTGTGATTTTTCCCTGGGGATCAGTTAAAACAAGGGCATCCGGCATTTGTTTTAATATTTCATCCGACAACAGGAGCGTGTTCTTTGCCCGACCCAGGTGGGCAATTGCTATCAAAAGTGAAATAACGAGTAAAACGAGAATAACGATAGAACAGACGGTCACCCGCACCAGGTTTTTGTTTTCGAGATAAAACGACGATGGTCTGTTGATAACATAAGAATCTGCAGGCAAGGCCTCAATGTTTATATCAAACCGTTGCAGTTGTTTGTAGTTAAACATGTATTGGTTAGGGCTCTTGTCAACAACGGGCAAACTGGTAATGGGTGTCCCATTGATGAATTTCAAAGCAAGTTTTGCTGCCTCACGCCCCTGTCTTTCACCACTAACCATTTTTCCGCCGACCACGCCCTGCTTAAGTGCAATGTCCCAAAGGGCGTACACTGGAAAGATTTCATAGCTGGAAAGATGCAGTACAAATTGATCAAAGGGCATATATGTGTCATCCGCATAGGCAACACTATTTAATGGAATTACCACGACATCTGGACCTAATAGTTTAAGCCTACTCTCGACTAAACTGAGGTGTTTATCAGTTATGGTCTCAATGGCTACAACACCACTGTATTTTTCGGGCAAACCGTCCAGCCATCTCATCCGCCATTTCGGTGCACCAGGAGCTACAAAAATAATTTTTTGGGTTTTAGGGTGTAACTTAAGCGCAATATCTATGGTCTGTGCAACATCTGTTTCCTGAATCACACCTGTAATGTTTTCTTCGTTTTCGAGCATCTCCGGCCTAAAACCAATATAGGCCGCAAAAATTATGGGGGTATTATTAAATAATGTGTCTCGACCTTTAATTATAAAATCATAGGCTTGATTGTCACAAACAAGTATCAGGTCAATGCGGCGCTTTTGATATTTCTGCTCCCATAATTTGTGGAGTTTAATAAAATAGGATTCCTCGTTGTTTCTCTTGGTATCCAGATATTCATATATCAAGCCTACAGACTCTTGAGCGTTGCCAAAGACTTCTGCAATGCCTCGGTTTAATGAATCGGTCCAAGGGTATCCTTGATATGCGGAGTGGACTATTAGCACTTGTGGAATGGATTTATTTTTGCTGTCCTCAGAAAAAGCGGAAGAAATATAGGAAAGCGGAAGAAGGATGAAAATAAGCGTAATTATAGTTAGATGTATGAGAGGGAAAACATATTTCCTCTGCCGCTGTTTCAAAACCGAATTCATCAATGTCTCAATATTTATGTAAAGGTTGTTTTAGTACTTGCTTGATTTGTACCAACGGCAGGATCTCATACTGGCTGCTCTTTTACAACAACCAGGAAATAAACTTCTACCTAAATCTTGCATACACAAAGTACAGAATCTGCTTTGATATCGAAGTGTTGAACTATTTATACGTCTTCAACTTCGCTACCTCGCGTTTCCAGCAGGTAAGCGTAGACTCCGCACGAGTCAATTGCAAAATTTAGGTTCTGTTTTTAAATGTTATTATATTTTACCAATAAAAAACAGAAGTTTATTATGACCAAATCTCAAACATATACCTTCTTTACATAACTATTGCATTAAGCAAAATGTACTCTTTTGCCTGGCGCAGATCCTGTGTATCCAAATGGCTAATCTGTTACATCCTTAGCCTGAATTTCTCACCATCAAAGTTTTCGCAGGTCGAGACACCGGGCATGAAGCTGTAATAATCTACCGGAGTCTTCGCTACCTGCAAATGCTCGATAACGAAGTATCTGCGGATAAATCTGTTGGCCCGAAGGGTGAACTTTTTGATTTGAAACGAAAAACACCCTGTTAATTAAGAAAGTCATCTTTAAACTATAAAAACAAACAATTGAGTTTCAAATCAAAAAGTCATGAGAAATTCGGGTTAGAGCCAGAGGCCAACCTCCCCCATTAGTTTTCATGTAATTTCAATCAGGAGAACTGGTTAAGAATTTCTCTTGAAATAATGAGTCTCTGAATCTCGCTGGTACCTTCATAGATAGTTGTTATTCTAACATCTCTTGCATATCTCTCTATTGGGAAGTCTGTGGTATATCCATACCCACCAAAAATCTGCATTGCCTCATAGCAGGCCTCGTTGGCAGCTTCTGTGGTAAACACTTTAGCCATGGATGCTTCTTTTGAAAAAGACCGCCCCTGTTCTTTTTTAAATGCAGCACTCATAAGCAATAATCTTCCCGCTTCAAGAGCCGTGTACATATCTGCAATTTTCCATTGAATAGCCTGGAATTCACTTATTTTCTTACCAAATTGTTTTCGCTCAAGTGAATATCTCGTTGCTGCATCCATTGCGGCCAGACCAAGTCCAAGTCCGAGGGATCCAATTCCAATCCGACCTCCGGCTAGTTCTGTCACCGCAGCCCTAAACCCATCATTAAGTTTTCCCATGAGAGCGGTAGCCGGTATCCTGCAATTCTGAAAGAGTATCTCATTGGTGGCTGATGCATGCTGCCCCATTTTCTCTTCTTTTTTACCAACAATGAGGCCATCGGTTCCCGCCTCTACCAAAAAAAGACTAATCCCTTTGCCCTTTGGTGCATCAGGATTCGTAACGGCCCAGACAACAAAGACACCTGCACAATTGCCACTTGTTATAAATATTTTAGAGCCATTCAAGATCCAATCCTCACCATCCCGAACGGCCGTGGTCGTCATGCCTGCCGGATCAGAACCCGCGCCCTGTTCTGTTAGCGCAAATGCACCGGCAGGATATTCTCCAGAACAAATCTTTTCAATATAGTAGCTTTTCTGTTCTTCACTCCCGAGGGCCTGAATCACTTCACAGACCATATTATTGACTGAAACGGTTACTGCAGTGGATGCACATGCCCTGGCAATTTCAGTCATCGCCACACTAAATGCGACAACTCCCGCTTCAGATCCTCCATACTCATCTTTAATATTGAGTCCCATGAAACCCAGTTCGGCAAGCTTTTTGAGATTTTCATAAAATATGGTGTCAGACCCACCCTGGTCAAGGTCAGCGGCCGCTGGTTCCAACTCGGCTGAAGCAAATTCACGGGCCGTATCCTGTATAAGTTTCTGTTCTTCCGTGAGATCAAAATTCATCGCAAATTTCCTTTATATCAATCCAAATATTGATGATCTCACCTGGAAAATCACCAAATACGATCGTTTGTATATTTTAGCCTTCAAACTTTGGAGCACGCTTTTCTAAAAAGGCTGTCATCCCTTCTTTTTGCTCATCACTGGCGAAACAGAGTGCAAAAAGATCAGCCTCATAACTACAGCCCCTGGTAAGATCCATTTCTATACCGTTGTTCACCGCTTCCTTGCAAAGACGTACCGCGACAGGGCCCTTCATACATATCGTGTCAGCGATTTTCCTGCAGGCAACCAGTAGATCTTCTTGTGAAAAAATTCGGTTTACCAGGCCTATTCGCAGAGCTTCATTGCAATCAATGATATTGCCAGTCAGTAACAGTTCATTGGCAAGTCCTTTACCTATCAACCGTGGTAATCTTTGGGTACCACCAAAACCAGGAACAACCCCAAGGTTCACCTCAGGTTGACCGAATTTTGCATTGTCACTTGCAAACCTCATATCACAGGCAAGGGCAAGCTCGCACCCGCCACCCAGGGCAAAACCGTTTATTGCGGCAATTACCGGTTGTGGAGTGTTCTCAATGGTTTTCATGACAAGATGGCCGAGTTGGCCAAAAAGCCTACTCTCATGGGCGCTGAGATTTTGCATATAGGATATGTCAGCACCTGCAACAAATGCTTTTTCACCGGAACCAGTGAGTATTATTGCCCTTGTACCCATATCAAGAGAGAGCTCCTGAAAACAGCTCAAAAGTTCTTCCAGTGTCTCTTTGTTCAATGCATTTAAGGACTTTGGCCTGTTGATAGTTACCGTCGTGACCTTATTATCTTTTTCTACGATGAGATTGTTCATGGATCGTTAGCCCTCTCCCTGGCGTGATTTACCAGCCTGTTTCACTCATTAATTTATCGAAAACTTCCAGGCACAATACCATTCCGGAGGATGGTTGTCCGGAGGACACCCTATGCACTCCGTTTGAATTCTGGTATCGATTGCCCTTGCGAAATAGCTGTATTCAACAAGCCCCGCTGATTTACATGGATAATCGTCCAGTTCTTTTCTTTTCCTGGCATCCTGCACCCTGCACTTATTCATTTGAAACACAAAACTTTCATCTGTCTCATCTACAACGGACTGAGAATTAATACAGGCATACACCCTGAAACCGAGGGCTTTCTTCAAGCCTTCAAGTCCTGGATGTTCTCCCAAATTTAAGAGCTGTTTAATGGAATGTGCTTCAAATGGTGAGAAATGGGCCCAACAGCTGTCGTTGCAGCGCTTTGCCTCATTCATTCCTTCTGCCTTTTCAACTGTTTGAAACCAAACCCCATCACCCACCAACCAGTTTTTGGCCATACGAATTTTCAACGCATTCAGTTTTTCCGGTTCCATCTCAAGTAGAGGCGATGGAACGCCATCAATCATTGCAAAACCTAATAACGCTGAGAGATGTTTCATTTGGATTTCACTGCTCTTTTGGGTGGCATCACTCAAAAGTTTCAGGGCCTTTTCCTCGCCCATCTGATGACGCACTTCTGTGAACCAGAGTACATGGTGCATCATTGTTCTCTGATACAGGTCCACTATGAACCTTGCATTTTCTGCGTGGGTTAAATTATTTACATCTTTAGTGTCTTCAAACATGATTTTCTCCTTGCTTGCAGATAACTATGATCCCATAGAACTTAGACGGGTAGCGTTGTAATCTGATCTGGATATTTTGTGAGAGACTCTAAACCCTTTGATGTTACGAGATGGGTGTTTTCAATCCCGACAACCCCAATCCCTGGAAAAATAGTCTTGGGTTCAAGGGCGATAATCATTCCTTCGGCAAGAGCGAGCTTTTGACCTTTGGCTATAAAGGGAAATTCGTCCAGCTCAAGGCCGACTCCATGGCCGGTAAAACGTATTCGTCTGTCTCCAACTCCCATAAAATGTTTGTCATAGCCCTTTTTGTAGGCAAGGTCTGTCATGAATTCGTATAACTCGCCCGTTAACACTCCGGGCTTTGCCTCATTTTTGACGGCCTCCTGAATCTCCAGCATCGCATCGTGGGCCGCAAGAAGTTCATCTGAAAGGCTACCTATAGAGAAAATTCTCGCATGGTCAGACAAATAACCATCGAGGGCAAAGACATAGTCAACAAGAACAGGCTCATTGCGTTGTATTTTTCTAAAACCTGCCCCCTGACCGATGATAGCACTTACACCCTGCCCGCCAGTTGGTGATGCCAGATAACTTGGTATCGCGGCATCAGCCCCAGCCATGAGGTGACCATAAAAAAGCTCACTACCCCACATACGCATACGCACTATGCCCTGATGACCAAGGCTCCTTGCGTATCCCTCCAACTCTCCTGCAAGGGTTACCTCAGTTTTTCCTGGGGTGAGGAACTCTACAACTTTGCTGGCGACCTGATCGGATAATTGCGCAGCCTGCCTGATTTTATCTACCTCGTAGGTGGACTTAACCGCCCTGACCAGACGGATTTCAGTCGAGATATCAACTATTTTTGTTTCAGGGAAAATAGAACTGTATTGCTTAAATAGGTTGACGGGGAGCACATCAAGCTCCATCCCGAGAACAGATGGCATTTCGTTTCCATAACCTGCAAGACATTCGGGAATTTTTTTAGGACTCACCAGAGAGACAATATTATCAAGCGCTGAATCACTGCACGCCCTGTCGTACTCTTTGAAGATCATCAGAAGGGGTTGGCCTTTCGCGGGAATATATAACCATCCCTGCTGCGCCGTACCACTCAGATAAAAGAGATCTGTTTTCTGAACGACCAGGGCACCATCCACCTCTCTTGCAACAAGAGCATCTTGTAACTTTGAAATTCGTCCGGCTAACTCAGAACGTGGAATTGTATTTTTTGAATCGTCCATATTCCCCCCTGTAGACTTGTCCCTATTTACCCCTGGTAAACGGGGTTAGGAGTAAAACACTAATATTGATAAAACCCTTTTCCTGTTTTCCTTCCTAACCATCCGGCTTCTACATATTTGCGTAAAAGTGGGCATGGACGATACTTTGAGTCCTTAAATCCATCGTACAGTGTCTCCATAATTGCAAGACAAGTATCGAGCCCGATCAGATCAGCAAGGGCAAGAGGCCCCATGGGGTGGTTCATACCAAGACGCATAACAGTATCGATGTCCTCAGCCTTGCCAACACTTTGATAGAGGCAGAAAATCGCTTCATTGATCATTGGCATAAGTATGCGATTAGCAATAAAACCTGGAAAGTCGTTCGCTTGAGCTGGGGTCTTGCCAAACTTTTCACACAGATCCCAGGTCACTTGAAAGGTGTCATCATCTGTTGCGAGACCACGAATCACCTCCACAAGCTTCATCACTGGAACCGGATTCATAAAATGAAAACCTATGACTTTTTCCGGACGGTTGGTTTGGGCTGCAATCCTACCTATGGGAATAGAAGATGTGTTGGTACCAAGAATTACATGGGGTGGACAGATTGAATCGAGGTCTTTGAAAAGCTGGAATTTGAGGTCTTCACGCTCTACTGCTGCTTCAACAACATAATCGACTCCCGCCATATCACTGAGATCAGTTGTTGTGCTGATTCTGGCAAGAATAGTATCACGGGTTTTTCCACTAATCTTTTCCTTTTCAACACTTCTATTGAGATTTTTTTCAATTGACGCAAGGCCTCTTGCGGTGAATTCTTCCTTGATATCACTCATCAGAACGTCAAGGCCGCTTGCAGCAGCTACCTGGACAATACCATTTCCCATTTGTCCAGCACCGATGACACCAAATTTCTTCACTTCCATCACAGTATCCTATTCCAATATGTTATCGATTAACTACCATTGCGACCGCCTCACCACCACCAAGACACAGCGAAACAAGCCCCCGCTTAACATCTCTTCTTCCCATCTCGTGGAGAAGTGAAACCAGTAACCGCCCTCCACTGGCCCCAATTGGATGGCCAAGTGCTACGGCACCTCCATTGACGTTGACGATGGAGGAGTCAAGTTCAAGCACCTTATTAATCGCAACGGAGGTGCCACTAAAAGCTTCGTTTATTTCAAACAGATCTATGTCACCGAGGCTTACACCTTCTTTTTTTAGAACCTTAGGGATGGCAAGGATAGGAGCCATAAGGACATATTTAAGCTCAATACCAGCTGAAGCCTGGGCACCAATCTCCGCAATGATGGTACAACCAAGCTCATCGGCTTTTTCTCGGCTCATAACCACCACAGCTGCGGCTCCATCACTTATGATAGACGCGTTTCCGGCAGTCCCCACCCCGTCTTTGGTAAATGCCGGTCGCATTTTCGCAAGACTTTCATATGATGTCTCAACCGCACACTCATCAGTGTCAAACATTTTCACAGCACCTCCCCGCGTGGGGATTGGAACTGGAACAATTTCACTGGAAAACACTCCATCTTTTACGGCCTTTACTGCACGCCTATAGGACTCTTCTGCAAATATATCCTGTTCTTTTCTGTCGACCTGCCATTTTTCGCAGATATGTTCATTGGTCATGCCCATATGAAAGTCGTTTACCACATCCCAAAGGCCATCATGGAGCATATGATCTTCTATTTTGCCAGGACCCATTCTGTGGCCCCATCTCGCTTTTTCCATATAGTATGGCGCGGAACTCATACTTTCCATACCACCTGCTACGACGACATCGGCATCACCACACTGTATCGCTTGAGCCGCCAGCATTACTGCTTTCAAAGCTGAGCCACATACCTTATTTACTGTGATCGCCTCAACTTCCTGGGGCAGGTCGGCCTTAATGGCAGCTTGTTTTGCTGGATTTTGGCCATAGCCACAGGGGAGAACCATCCCCATAATACATTCATTAACCTCAGTCTTATCTATCCCTGAACGCAGGACGGCTTCTTTAATGACAAGGGCTCCAAGATCAGTCGCGCCGATCTTACTGAGCGTACCACCAAAACTACCAAATGGGGTTCTCACTGCACTTACAATTACAGCCTTTTTCATTGTATGCCTCACTCTCAAGATATATTATTGATTTCATTTCACTAGAAGGTGCTCCTGCGCCCTTTAGAAAATCAGTTTATTAAAACCGACCAAGCGCTCAATCATAAATATATGTTGCCCTAGCTTATTGGATTTGTCAACGATTTTCACATGTGAAACCAGAGATAATGCACTAATAAACGAACAATCAATAGCAGCATTTCTTATGTATGTTTTTTTGCATAATGAGAATCATCTAGCCAGGATTTCAAATACAACATGTTGCATTCATGAGAATGAGTTTAGAAGCTCTTTTTTTGCCTGAGTATAATTTTTCTGTTATTTGCTACCCTTCGAAATTGGCAACTCCACCGAATCTGCTGTGTTATTGAAGTGTTGAACGATCTATACGTTTTCAGCTTACTGCCTCGTATTTCCGGCATGTAAGCGTAGACTGTGGGCGAGCAATTGCAAAATTTAAGTGATTAATAATATTGTCAATTGTAGGAGTGATCAAAAAAACCTTTGACAATTATAAATTATTATTATCTATTCCGATTAGATCAACCGACCGAGCGCTCAGTTTTTATCCTTTACATACTGGTGCAATCGGAATAAACCAGTAGTTTTCTTTCTGGCCTTCATTTTCAAATCTGAACTGTAAGGAGTCGCTCATGAGTATGGAAAATCTGTACCGGGAAGTAATGGACCTTAACATGATGGATGATAATGACAGTAAAAGAGATGCAGCAAAAACGTTTTTTGAAAAACTCAACTACATGGATATCCCGGAATATTTCAATTGGGCAGCAGAAATATTTGAGGGTATACACGTAAGGGAACGAGGTGATAAAAACGCACTAGTATGGGCAGATATTGTAACAGATGAAAGTAAAACATTCACCTACAACGAATTTGCAGCAAACGGCAACCAGTGTTTGAACACCTTGAGAAAAGCGGGGGTTGAGAAGGGAAATAATATGTACATGATGGTACCCATTGTCCCTGAGACCTGGTTTGCCAGTTATGCATGTATCAAAGGTGGACTGGTCTCTGTTCCTACCGCCACAACCATGACCACAAGAGAGCTTGAGTTCAGATTTGAAACCTATCCCGCTGACTCAATCATAGCCGCTGAAATATATACCGATATCATTGATGACGCCCTTAAAGCTAAAAACATAACACCAAAAATAAAAATAGTTCTTGGTAAAAAAGATGGCTGGACCAGTTATACTGATCTCGCAGAGGCATCTCCAGAAGCTAAACCTGCTGAGACTAAATCCAGCGATCTTCTTTTCTGTTTCTTTACATCTGGTACCACCGGTCTGCCAAAACGTGTAGGCCATACTGCGGTCTCTTACCCTCTTGGCCACCTTTCCACCTCAGTTATGACTGGTGTTCAGACAGGTGATATCCACCACAATCTAGGTGCACCCGGTTGGGCTAAATGGGCCTGGTCCAGCTTTTTTACTCCACTCAATGTTGGTGCTACCGCATCGGGGTTTAATTTTACAGCCCTTGATGGAGATAAATACCTTACCCAAATAACAAAACATAAAATCTCTACATTCTGTGCACCTCCAACAGCCTGGAGAATGTTTATAAACCTTGATACTTCTAAATTTGATTTTTCAAATCTTCGTCAGTCAATTGGTGCAGGTGAACCATTGAATCCAGAGGTTATCAACCGCTGGAATGAACTCACCGGAACGGAAATCCGCGATTTTTATGGCCAGACGGAATCTACGGCCATGATTGGTAACCACCCATGGATGAATGGTAAAATGAGAAATGGATCATTTGGCCAACCTTCATTTATGTACGATGTTGCACTCGTAAATGATGATGGTAAAGAAATTACCACCCCTGATGAACCTGGACATATTGTCGTAAAACTTGATAAGTGGCGGTCGATTGGTCTTTTTACTGAATATATTGGTAATCCTGAAAAGATGGCCGGTGTATTTCAGAACAACTACTACTATACAGGCGACAAAGCTTCCTTTGACCAGGATGGTTACTGGTGGTTTGTAGGTCGTAGTGATGATGTTATCAAATCCGCTGATTTCCGAATTGGACCATTTGAGGTTGAAAGTGCCCTGCTCGAACACCCTGCAGTCGCAGAATCTGCAATTGTTGGTATCCCGGACGAAAAACGGCACCAGCTTGTAAAGGCGTTTTGTATCTTGAAAGAGGGTCAGGAACCCTCAAAAGAGCTTGCCCTTGAATTGTTTCAGCACACGATAAACATTCTCGCCAAATTTAAGATCCCAAGAATTATTGAATTTGTTCCTGCAGTTCCCAAAACCCTCAGCGGAAAAATCAGAAGGGTTGAGTTGCGGCAACAAGAAGTGGATAAAAAAGGCGGAACCCAGAAAGTTCACGAGTATTTTTACTGGGACTTCCCAGAACTCTCATCCAATAAGAAATAGTTGAGCCATTGTAAAAAATAAAATGGCCCGACTGTTTCGTAACGACTACTAAACTGTTTGGAGGAGAGACCTTCTCCTCCAAATTAAACACGAACATACAACGGCTTACAGAAAGTATTTAATCTTTATTATACTTTTTCAACATGTACCGTTTCTCTGGAGTTAATTATGATTTTTGAACTAACGGAAGAACAAAACCTCATACGCGACATGGTACGTGAATTCGCCGAAGCCGAGATCGCCCCCACCGCTAAAATCCGTGACGAAGAGGAGCGTTTTGATAGGGTATTAATGTTTGATAAACTTGGCGAACTTGGTTTAACCGGCATCGTATTTCCAGAGGAATATGGAGGAGCTGGTGCCGATTACATCAGTTATGCCATAGCAGTCGAAGAACTCTCGAGGGTCTGTGCATCTACGGGTGTTACACTTTCAGCCCACCTCTCTCTTTGTGCTAATCCTATTTATCTCTTTGGAACAGAAGACCAGAAACAAACGTTTCTAGCACCACTTGCAATGGGAGAAAAGCTTGGGGCATTTGGCCTCACAGAACCTTCTGCCGGATCTGATGCGGGAGGCACAAAGACCACCGCCAACCGCGAGGGTGATAGCTGGATTTTAAACGGCACGAAAATTTTCATCACCAATGCAGGAGATGCAGAAACATATGTCGTCCTTGCAAGAACGGACAAAGAAGCTCGAAAACACCATGGTATCAGTGCATTTATAGTCGAAAAAGGTACGCCCGGTTTTTCCTTTGGAAAAAAAGAGCAGAAACTTGGTATTCGCAGTTCTCCTACCATGGAGCTGGTGTTTGATAATTGCAAGATTCCATCCGAGAACCTGCTTGGTGCCGAAGGTGATGGATTTAAGGTCGCCATGAAAACCCTTGATGGAGGCCGAATTGGTATAGCGTCACAGGCCCTTGGTATTGCCCAGGGTGCCCTTGAAGCTGCCGTGAATTACGCAAAAGAACGTAAACAATTTGACACACCTATTTCCAGGTTCCAGGGAGTCCAATTTCAGCTCGCAGATATGGCAACGCAAATCGAGGCCTCTCGGCTTATGGTCTATAGCGCCGCATATAAGGCGAGTAATGGTCTTTCTTATTCACAAGCCTCCGCCATGGCAAAGCTTATGGCCAGTGAAACGGCCATGAAGGTAACTACTCAAGCCGTGCAAATCCTGGGAGGCTATGGATACACAAGAGACTTCCCTGTTGAAAGAATGATGCGTGATGCAAAAATTACAGAAATTTATGAAGGAACCAGTGAAGTGCAACGCTTAGTTATTGGGGCCAATCTTACGAGATAGTGTCAGTTACTTTTGCGGGTAACAAAAAGAGTCCCGCTTGTAGCCCGTTTACCGAGCTTAGATTGTATTCAATGACCCAGTTGGTGCGAACTACTGTTATAGACAGAAGACCAGATTTATCTTTTGTTCTCTTAGTATATTGTATATTTTCCCCGCAGATAAACTACAATCTGTAAGAAAAGCACAATCAGGAGAAATAAAAACATGGCTGCAAAAGATGTAACTAGCGAAGTAGCAACCCACATAAAGAATCAGAAACTGGTCAAAGAACGTAGACGACAGATAGTTGACGGTGCTGTTAAATTATTTATCAAAAAAGGCTACCATAAAACAACAACGAGAGAACTCGCCAAAGAAACGGGGATGTCGATCGGTTCGTTATATGAATATGTGTCGACCAAGGAAGATGTTCTTTACCTAGTATGTATTGCTATTCACGCCGAAGTTGAGCATGGAGTACAAGAAGCCCTTGCCAGGCAGGCGGTTGGCAAAGACGCTCTAGCCGAGGTGATTCGGGAGTTCTTTTTGGTCTGTGACCGTATGAGTGATCATGTGCTTCTCATGTATCAGGTTACTCATTTTCTTCCACCCAAATGGCAAGAAAAGGTTTTGGAAGCTGAACTCCGCATCACCACTCTTTTTGTAAACGCGATGAGAGACTTACGTGAACAGGGAAAACTACCAGCACTTGATGACGACACCATTAATCTCATCGGACATAACATCTCTGTCATTGGTCATACATGGGCATTCAGGCGCTGGTATTTTGCAAAGAATTTCACAATTGAACAATATATTGAGCAGCAGACAGATTTCATTATGAGGTTTTTAAAAGACAAAAAGGAGTAAATCTTTTTCGTATATTTAAAAACATTCTCAAAAGTAACATCTATCTGCATTGTGTTTTTTACATTCGTACCCTATTCCCGGGAGTTTGATTGAGATTTTGGACCAGTAGAAAATAAAATGGTTCATCTGTTTCAGTCATACTCCCCATCACATATGAGGAAAGGAGTTAACATGCAAGTGGATGTCGAGATTTACAGACCTAAAAATGTCGTTAGAGTAATTACTGCCACCTCTCTTTTTGATGGTCACGATGCCTCAACCAATATCATGCGTCGAATCCTTCAGGATTCTGGCGTAGAGGTCATCCATCTTGCCCATAACAGATCAGTCCAGGAACTTGTTGACACAGCCATAGAAGAAGACGCTCAAGGCATTGCCATGTCAAGCTATCAGGGCGGACATATGGAGGCCTTTAAGTACATGATTGATCTCCTGAGGGAAAATGACTCGTCCCACATTAAGGTTTTTGGGGGTGGCGGCGGCGTTATTGTAGCCGATGAGATCAAGGAGCTTGAAGCGTACGGTGTTTCAAAAATATACTCTCCTGAAGACGGAAACACCATGGGGCTCCAGGGGATGATCAATCACATGATTGGCATACTCGATTTTTCCACCCTCCCCTACCACAACCTCGATGTCAAAAACCTGATCCATTCGAGTTCAAAATCCATTGCGGGCTTCATCACCGCCATGCAGCAGGCGAAGTCCCGCGATCAAAGTGAATTTGATGCGCTCATCAAAAGTATTAAGCCACTCGCTGAGAAAAACAATCCACCTGTAATTGGCATAACAGGTACTGGTGGAGCCGGGAAATCATCTCTTACCGATGAAATCATTGTTCGCTTTCTCCATGACATCAAAGATATCCGCATAGCTATCATAAGCTGCGATCCATCAAGAAAGAAAACAGGTGGTGCTCTTCTTGGCGACAGAATCCGTATGAATTCCATCAGTGCTACAGACAAAGTATACATGAGATCGCTTGCCACCCAGGAATCTTCCAATGAGGTCTCAAAAGCATTACCTGAGGCCATACAGGTTGCAAAGGCAGCTGGATTTGATTTGATCATTGCCGAAACGGCTGGGATTGGTCAGGGGGACTCTGTAATTGCAGAACTCTCAGATATTTCTGTCTATGTAATGACAAGTGAGTATGGGGCCCCGTCTCAACTCGAAAAAATTGACATGCTCGATTATGCTGATCTGATTGTCATAAACAAATTTGAGAAAAAAGGCAGCGACGACGCCCTTCGTGACATACGCAAGCAGGTCCAGCGTAACCGAAAAGAATGGCAGACCGCCCCTGATGATTTTCCTGTCTTCGGGACGATCGCCTCAAAATTCAACGATGAGGGTGTAACCGCTCTGTACCATGGACTTGTCGAGCAGATAAACGCTATGTCATCGCTGGATTTGAAACCGTGCCTGGAAAAACCTGAAAAGAAATTTTCCACCTCGAAAACCATCGTCATCCCCTCTGAGCGGATACGATATCTTTCTGAAATATCATCTACAATACGTGGATATCACACAAAGACAACAGAACAGACAGAGGCCTTACGACTCAGTAATCATCTGCAACAAAGTATAGGGTTCTTGACAAACAAAAATGATACTGCTGTTAATGGTGCTATTGAAATTTTACGCGCTGAATCCTCTTTACTGAGCCAATCTGTAGATAAAGAAACAGAAGATACAGTCGACCAATGGCGCGAGCTGGAAAAAAACTACTCGGGTGATGAACTGGTTTATTCTGTTCGTAACAAGGAAATACGAGTGCCCCTGCACACAGAGTCCTTGTCACATTCAAAAATCCCTAAAATCGCACTGCCTAAATTTCGTGATCCTGCCGATATTTACCACTGGATACGAAAGGAAAACCTGCCGGGATACTTCCCTTTTACTGGGGGAGTCTTCCCAATGAAACGTGCAGGAGAAGACCCCACCCGTATGTTTGCAGGCGAGGGTGGTCCACGCCAGACAAACACCCGGTTTAAATTACTTTCTGCAAATTATGCTGCTAAGCGTCTTTCAACAGCATTTGATTCCGTGACCCTGTATGGTTGGGATCCTGCAGTTCGTCCTGACATTTATGGCAAAATTGGAACATCAGGGGTCAGTATCTGTACACTCGATGATGTTAAGCTTCTCTATGATGGATTTGACCTCTGTTCACCAACTACGTCCGTTTCCATGACAATTAACGGTCCCGCTCCTATTATTCTTGCCATGTTCATGAATACTGCAATCGATCAACAGGTTACTCAATTTGTAACCGAGATGAATCGACAGCCAAACGACGATGAGTATGCAGGTATAAAAACAAAGGTTCTTGAAAACGTTCGTGGAACGGTTCAGGCAGACATATTAAAGGAAGACCAGGGTCAAAACACCTGTATTTTTTCCATCGAATTTGCTCTGAAAATGATGGGAGATATCCAGGAGTTTTTTATTGCTCAAAACGTCAGGAATTTTTATTCAGTTTCCGTATCCGGTTATCACATCGCTGAGGCCGGAGCAAATCCAATAACCCAACTCGCCCTTACCCTCTCAAACGGTTTTACCTACGTAGAATATTACTTGGCAAGAGGTATGGATATAGATGCCATTGCCTCAAATCTCTCCTTCTTCTTCTCCAATGGTATGGACCCTGAGTATACGGTAATCGGAAGAGTGGCCAGGCGCATATGGGCCATCGCCATGAAGGAAAAATATGGAGCTTCTACCACATCACAGCGCTTAAAGTATCATATCCAGACATCTGGCAGGTCACTGCATAGCCAGGAGATTCAGTTCAATGATATCCGTACCTCCCTACAGGCCCTTTGTGCTATTTATGATAACTGTAACAGCCTCCATACCAACGCGTTCGATGAGGCGCTCACCACACCAAGCTCTGAGTCGGTACGACGTGCCCTTGCTATACAATTGATCATTAACAGGGAGTGGGGCCTTGCTAAAAATGAGAACCCGAATCAGGGTTCATTTATTGTCGAAGAACTCACTGACCTCGTTGAAGAAGCCGTGATGGTGGAATTTGACCGAATCACTGATAGAGGTGGCGTTCTTGGTGCAATGGAAACAGGCTACCAACGGAGCAAGATACAGGAAGAATCAATGTACTATGAACACCTTAAACACTCTGGAGACTATCCGATAATTGGTGTTAACACTTTTAGAAACCCGGATATCGATTATGACGCGCAGAATGCAACCCTTGAGCTTGCCAGGTCCACTGACGAAGAAAAAAATGAACAGATTGACAGACTCGCCCTGTTCCATAGTAAGCACTTAGAAAAATGTCCAGTGGCCCTTGAACGATTAAAAGAAGTAGCCCTTGGTGATGGCAATATTTTTGAGGAATTACTGGATACCGTCCAACATTGCAGTCTGGGCCAGATCACCAATGCCCTCTACGAAGTTGGGGGTCAATACAGAAGGAATATGTAGTGTTAACCCATCAGATGGTATAAATGAAAAAGGGTCTATCCCGCGTATGAGACAGACCCTTTTAAACTTCAGAATAGTGATTAATTAAAAGACAATAAGAGACATCCCAACTTATTGCTTCTATTAATATATTAATATAATGAGATAATGAGATAATGAACAATATTTTTTTATGTTGGAATACCAGTCAACAGTTAAAGCTTTCCGAAGAGATGATTTCCTTAGACAACGCCATTCTGGGAAAAAGCATCTATTTCGCTTGCGGAGTATCCAAGATCAGACAAAATACCCACAGTGTCTCCTCCAAAATCTCCAGGATTTGATCTGATTGAGCCTGGAGTTTTACTCATTTTAACAGCAATCCCGAAAGATTTCTTTTTATGTCCTTTTCCATCGGTATGATCAATTATCATTTCGCGATCCATAAGGGATTCATCAGTAAAAACTTCATCCATATTTTTAATTCCGCTGAAACAGACTTCAAGCGGTTCAAGCTCTTCTACCCATTCCCCATAGGTTTTAGTTAAAAATAAATTACGGAAATAGCTGATGACTTGATCTTTTTGCTCTTCATCATACTGTAAAGACGTAAAACCTGGTTGCCCAACATGGTCACACAGTTTACCCCAAAAATTCTTCTCCACTGCTCCAAGAGCAACGTATCGACCATCTTTGGTTTCATAGGTGTTATAACAGGCAAAACGGTGCGACAATAGAGAATCACCAACCTTAGGCGATTCCTCTGTGAGATCGGAAAAATGGTTAGGCAATGTGAGCATACCTAAGATACCATCGGTCATTGATATATCAATATACTGCCCCTCCCCGATTCTATCCCTTGAATATAAGGCAAGAAGAATTCCCACCACAGCATTCATTGATCCACCTGCGATATCAGCTATCTGTACACCAGGAATTGTATTAGCTCGATTTTTTTCACCAATAAGCCCTAAAATTCCAGCCGTACTTAAGTAATTCACATCATGCCCTGGTAACGCCCTCCGATCTCCAGATTGTCCATAACCACTTATGGAACAATATATAACTGATGGGTTGTTCTTTTTAACCGTTTCATAATCTATCCCCAATCTATTCACTACACCTGGACGGAAGCCTTCTATGATGACATCGGCATTTTCTGCCAGTTCAAAAAAAATCTTTATTCCCTGTTCTGTTTTCAAATCAAGGGTCATATGTCTCTTATTACGATTAAGACTATTAAAAAATAGACCTTCATTTTTTAAAGTTTTCCTCTCAATTGCAATGACATCCGCACCATGATCTGCGAGTATCATAGAACAGTATGGTCCTGGCAACATTCTTGAAAGGTCCAGAACCTTCACACCTGATAATGATCCATTTGAAAGCATAGTGGGTCACCTGACGACGTAAAAAAAACATGGACGGAGTAAGTACGTGAGAATTATCAATGACCGTGATAGGTATTGATCGGAGATATTGAAGAGATGAGATCAGTAAACAGACCAGACAAACAGAAGAAAATGGAAACGATGATCCCTCTACTCTTTCATATCTCCGATCAAAAATGAACCGTGTGGCATGATAATGCCCCACGGTTCATCGATTTATCTATTCTTCATGGACATAGAAAGGCCACTTATGGAAAAACCATTCATTCCATAATAATGGTATGATCCACCAAAAATTCCAAACAAGCGATTCTCCATGGGCAAATCGATGGGACAACTCTGTCATGTGGTGGTTACCAAGGCCCCAATGACCGAAGTTTCCGTAATAAAAAACCCAATAGCTGCAAGCCGCCAATGCGAGTACACCAACAGTGCGGAGGAAGAATGCAGCCCACCCATCTCGATCAAGACCGAGAGCGATATCATCAAAATAGTGATGCCAAATCAAAAATGGGATCAAGGTGAAACCCGCGATCTCTGCGGAATGCAGCCATAGAAAACGCTGAACTTCCGATGCACCCTTAGCTTCTTCAAGAAGCTGGTAGGTCTCTGCAGGTACCCACATAGGGATAATTGCTCTACAGATGTACGCAAGGATAAAGGCAGCGACCAATGACAGAATAACAGATATTATACCTTTCCAGGGTTGAGGCACTGTTATCAATGTCCATGGCTTCATGCGCCATACATTAGGGGTCATAAACAATATAACAATAGCCCATTCCCACCAGCCAAAGACCCAATGGACATGGGAAGTTCCACCAATATCAGTCCACCATGACGGATTGAGAGCAGGTCCAGTCAGTATACTTCCAAAAAATGGAACGATGAGAACGGAATAGCAGAAAACGGTTAGCAAAGAGCCCCAGGCAATTTCAGCAAATCCGGCAGCAGGTTGCGCGATGTTACTGGGTTGAACAGGCCATTTCCCAAAAAAAATCGTTGAGACGGAATAGGTATAGAATCCAATAAGAACAAAACAGACAACGCCTACCTGAGCGAGTACCACTGGTTTTCCGGCTGCCTCTAAGCCATAATAGTTTATAAAATTAAAGCCGAGGCCTAGAACGCGATAAAACAGGACATCTATGACAAACCAGACAAGGACCACATTGACTATGGTCATTATGATCCCCCGCTTGGGTTGTTCGATGTTTTGAAATGGCCAATCAGCAAGTAGCATGTGTTGCCAAATTGCGACAAGAATCATCATAGCAAGGTACATAACAAACGGATACGGAAACCAGCCTACCGGTCCCCGTGTATCACTAAAGATAAACCATAATAGCCAAGCGATTGAGAAAAACACAAAAAATGAAATAATGCCCGTAAGGGGTTGTCCCCACCTCGGTTTCAACTCTCCTGTTGCCATACAATCCTCCCTGTAGCACGTTTTGGTTAGCAAGAAATGCATACCCAAAACTGTCCAAGAAAAAATTAACTACTTGGAAAGTTATTTTGGGTACTCCAATTAAAGGACTTCTTTACTCAAAAATTTTCTAACCCCGGTAAACGGGAAATACGCCGGGACTCAGTTCAGTAACCACCTGAGGGGTATAAGTGCCACGAAGGTCTCTCTGCGATCGCTATCTGTTGATTAAGCTAAATACTTAAATTTCAAAAGAGCCTCCAGCTTTCTTGTTCTTTATGACAAGGCTTCTGGATAATGGCACTAAATACCAACAAATTGGCCATTTAAAGATATTCGTTTCCGCAAAACTAGTAAGGAGACCATCATGTTACAGCGACAACACAAAAAACCGACCAAACGCTCAGTCAGCACTAGACCGATAGTGAGTGAATAACAGATTTTTGTCAATCGTTTTTAGTGATTATTCTTTCTTTTGTTAGGATTTACAGACAGGAATTACGGAGATCATCAACCGAACATTCATTAGGTCCCCAACTGATAAGACAATGTGGCTCTTCAAAATTTAGGTAACATATAAAAAGACGAGATTTTCTGCGCTCTACACCTGAAGTATCTGTGGCTTTTTAGGACACAATTATTTACATTGTTTTTTCTATACTCACAGAATCCAACCCAAGAATACGGGAATCAGCCACCACAAGAACCTTAAAGCATATTATTTTCTTGGAAAAAACAAGAAAACAGTTTGTAAGGTACTCACTCTTCAATTCTTTAACCCCCTATTAACATGACTCAATTTATAAATAATAGTGAAATAAATTCATTACTCTTCGATCATAAACGCGAAGAATTTAAGCCATCATCCTCAACAAGCACGCTGGTGAGCTTTAAAGACGTCAGCAACAATACAATTCTTGCTCGGTTCTATGCTCTGGAGAAAAAGAGCCCTAATATCATATTCTTCCCTTCAGCGACAACTCCATTACAACAGTATGACAAGATGGCCGCCAGTTACAATCAGCAGGGAATAAATGTGCTTATCCTTTCCTACAGGGGAGATAACGGCAGTGCTCAAATTTCAACACTGAGTGATTTTTATCTGGATGCGCGAGCCGTCTTTAATCAGGCTATATCGTACCTCGCGGACATGGAGTACGTTGGGGCAAAATTTGTCATGGGCCAATCAATTGGGTCCGTACTGGCAATTGATCTCGCTTATCATAATCCAGATTTGATAAAAGGTCTGTTGCTTGAAAGTGTAATGTGCCAGACAACGGAATATTTAAATAGCCATGGAATAGCAACGGCTGAAATCCCTGATCTTGAGGAAAATGGTTTTCAAAACCTTAAAAAAATTGAGAAGATAGAACTCCCCACACTTATTTTTCATGGCGCAAGAGACCAATGGACCCCCATTGCGGAAGCCGAGAAACTTCAGGCTTCAAGTGGAGCCAGAACAAAACAGTTTTTCATTATTCCCGGAGCTCTGCACGAAAATATTCACGAAAATGCAGGGCCGCTCTATTTTGAAACAATCAAAAATTTCATTGATACCCTTTGCGGAGTAAATACCTGGAGACAAAAAAGGAGAGAACATATTGAGGCGCGGGAGAAGTAAGCTATGAAACGAAAAAATTATTTATCGTGGGACGAATATTTCATGTCCGTTGCACTTCTCTCTGCCCAACGCAGCAAAGACCCAAGCACTCAGGTTGGTGCCTGTGTTGCCAATGAGCAAAATAAAATTGTTGGCGTGGGATACAACGGTTTTCCCCAGGGCTGTTCTGATGATGAACTACCATGGGACCGGCAAGGTGCTTTTCTTGACACAAAATACCCATACGTTTGTCACGCGGAACTGAACGCTGTCTTAAACGCTATCTCTAGAAATCTCACGAATTGTAGGATTTACGTCGGTCTTTTTCCATGTAATGAATGCACAAAAGTTATCATTCAGTCGGGGATAACAGAAATCATCTACCTCTCTGATAAATATAAAGACACAGACCAGGTAAGAGCTTCAAAAATAATGTTAGAAAAATCACCAAACATTAGCTACAGGCAACTGGAGACAGAGCTCAAAGGATTGGAGGTAAGCTTTATTCCGTCTGAGCTCTTTTAGTGCCTTACTCCAGAAAACCTGTCATGAAAAACAAAAAAAGAGAAGATCGAATTACTTAACTCTTTTGAGTTGCGTTGTTTTCTTCTCTTTTTTGTTCGTTTGATTCTTAGAGGACTCATCTTTTACTGACGCAACCTTAAAGTCCAAGGCTTGAATAAACCGTTCCTCCCCTCCCATTGTAAAAATTTCCTGTCCTGATATCTGTTCTGTACGTAAAGTCCAGGTAACTTTTTGGAGAGGAATGGTTAGCATACTCAGTTGTACATGCCACCACTCATCTTTTCTACTTGTATCGCGTTCTATATCATCAATATGGGCATAAAGAAGCATTTGAGGCTCCTTTGCGACGATAATGATCGTGTCTCCAATAGTAGTAGTTTCTTTTAAAGGAAGGATCTTTTTTAATTCATCTACGATTTTCTGCATTACTTCGCCTCTTTATCACTATTCTTTGATGCTATACTTGTTCTTGAGTCAATCACAACCATTCCTGGTGCAAAGTAACTTCGGGTACAGCTTTTATTGTATTCTTTAAGTCCGTTGAGTAAAGGATTGACCACTTCATTGATGATAACGCGAGCTTTTTCAGCCTTGCCTCTATCTTCCATCGAAATCATTGTACTTACGGCGGAAAGCAGCCGCTGTGAGAGTCCTATCATTTCAACGTTATTGAAATATGTGATGGAATTATTTTCCATCGTAATTCCCGGGTCGATACCTTTGATTTGGGGATTACTTAAAAGTGATGTGTTTTCATTGTAACCATCAATCACCCTTTCTATAAGTTGAGCACTATTGCCAATGAAAAATAGATTACTCCAAAAGCCGCATAGTGGTTGCAAACCGTCCTGAGGTGATGCAACCCAATAAAGGTATGTTACTGAATTATATACCGTTTCAATCACCGGCACTTCAAAGGCATCAACTATATAATTTACGAATTCAGATAAATCAACTGTAGTATCAACCCTAAAGAATGCAGCTCCCAAGGGTACCGGAATAAAATTTTCATCACTACTCTTTTCTACCACGAGACTTACTTCATCTCCAAGTGTTCCCAGTATTTCTTCTACAGTACGGTGAGAAAGAGTCTCTAGCCTCGTTAGATAATTGCGGATGGGATTATCTTGTTTGTCATCAGGTGGGAAATAACCTAAAAAATGTCTTACATCTATTGTATTGGACCAATAATATGCGAGAGGATCCCTTGTTGTTAATTCGAGCATGGAATTATTAGTTGGAATCGTTTTTAGGTGTTTTCGAACAACGGGGTTCGTTAATTTTGCATTATAGCTAAAAACAATTTTGTCCTGCACAAATTTTTTTGCCGGCCACGCTCCGTAACTTATCCCGGAAAACCCTTCTGTATTTTCAAGCTGTGTTTCTATGATCTTTTGTGCCGCAGGGTCTAACAATCCAAGAAATTGATATGCAACCTCTTTTAAAGTATTGATAGGAAAGTATATAAAACGTTGTGGTTTAACAAATTCTTCCTGGGATTTTTTAAAAGACCCACTGTTATAAATAGATGGAACCTCATCATCATAGGCGTCTATCGAATGCTTTAAGAGCTTTTCATTAAAGCTTGTGACCACCAGCCCCTCAATAACAGAAAGTGAAATCTGCCCCTCCGGGCTTGTTATCCTAGATATTTGATGGTTTCCATACTGAATAGTCTGAAGTGTGATACCCCTTATTTTTTTATTGGAATGCTCCGCAATATATTGCAGAAGCTCCGGCCTATGCTTTGGTTCTGCGACTATAACTGAATTCTCTTTGAGAAAAGACCGATAGTCGTACTCGTTGATATCTTTTTCTGGCCAGAAAATTGCCATTGCAAAGCGTTTACCCAAAAGTTCATCGAGAATATCGTTTTCAAAAACCTGCGTGTAGTCATTTTGTATTATCTCAATTGCATCAATTACCTTACTTGAAACACCAATTTTCTTTCCAGTTGTAGCGAAGTCTATGGAATCAAAATTTCGCCCGAGCTGACTATTTCTAAATGTGTGGATGGCTGATTTAACGTCTCGTTGCTCAAAATAAACAATAGCGTGATTCGGAATGAATTTAGCCATATTTTCTTCATATTCAGGGTCAAACCGATACACCAGTAAGTAGACGACGATGAGCAATAGTGTGTTAAACGTTATAAAGGCATTGGTGTTCATAATTTGGCAGTAATGGAATTTTTAAGACGTAACCTGAATACTTCTACATAGCTGTACAGCTTCAGCAACATGGCGAGTTTCAATATCTTGGACATCTTCAAGATCAGCAATGGTTCTTGCCAGTTTCAATACGCGGTGGTACGAGCGGGCAGAAAGGCCCAGGCGAGTGACACTTATTTCCAGCAATTTTTTTGATTCTGATTTCAGTTGACAGAACTGGTCAATGAGCCGATTGTTTATTTGACTATTACAAAATAATCCAGTCACACCAGCGTAACGGCTGAGTTGTATTTTTCTGGCGTTATCAACTCTTGATTTAATTTCTATTGAACTTTCTCCCAAAGCCTCAGAGCTCATGTCTTTGTACTCCAGGGCTGGAACTTCAATGTGTATATCTATACGATCAAGCAGTGGACCAGAAATTTTGGCTCTGTATTTCCTGATATCTGTTTCAGTACATCTGCACTTGTTTCGGCTATCTCCGAGAAAACCGCAGGGGCATGGGTTCATTGCGGCAATAAGGGTGAATTTTGCAGGAAAAGTGAGGGTCATATTGGCTCTTGCTATGGTCACTTCCCCGTCTTCTAGAGGTTGTCTTAATACCTCTAAAACACTCCGTTTAAATTCTGGGAGCTCATCGAGGAATAGAATACCGTTATGTGCAAGAGACACCTCCCCCGGCTGGGGAATATTCCCTCCCCCTATCAGCCCGGCGTCTGAAATGGTATGGTGAGGGGTGCGGAATGGCCTTGTAGCTGAGGTATCACCGGTTTGGTGTAGTTTCCTGGATACAGAATAAACCTTTGTCGTCTCCAGGACTTCCTCCCGACTCATTACCGGCAGAATCGTTGGAAATCGTCTGGCAAGCATTGTTTTTCCCCCACCAGGAGGACCACTAAGAAGTATATTGTGGCCGCCAGCGGCAGCTATCTCAAGTCCTCTTCTTACATGTGCCTGGCCCTTAACCTCTGAAAAATCGACGTCGTAGTAGCGCTCGCCCGCCATCTTATCATTCGAGTCTGGTTGCGAGGGTGAGATTTCCCTAACCCCCGCCAGAAACTCTACTGCGTCCTGCAGACTTGAAACGGGAATTATTTCAAGGTCACTGGCCATGAGTGAGGCTTCTCGAATGTTATCTGATGGAATAATGATCCCCTTAAGACCCTGCTTTCTTGCCGCAAAAGCTGCAGGCAATACACCTGCGACCCTGTGCACGCCACCATCAAGTGAAAGCTCTCCCAAGATACAATACTGCTCTTTTTTTATGTTCTTAAGAGTTCCAGTGGCTTCTAGAATACCAAGCGCAATGGGAAGATCCAAACCGCTTCCTTCCTTTCGTATATCAGCTGGAGCCAGATTAACGGTAATTCTTTTTGCAGGAAATTCATAACCACAATTTTTTATTGCCGCCTTAACCCTATCTTTACTCTCGCGAACAGCACCATCAGGAAGGCCGACGGTGGAAAAAACAGGTAAGCCTTTTGCCACATCAACTTCGACCTGTATTAACCAACCATCAATTCCAATGACGGAACAGCTTATTGTCTTTGCAAGCATAATTATTTAAATAGTTGGCAAGAATTCATTTTAAGATCTGTTTTTTTTATAATATGATTCAACTTCAGCCGGGTGAGAACCATTTTTCTTAGTATAAATATACAGTGGATCAGAGACAGAAAGTCCTTTTCCCCCATTTTTGGTGCACTTAATTAAGACAAGTTGTGCGTCTTTTTCTGCACCAGGGTAACTGTATATAAACCGTAGTTGTTTTGCTTCCAGCTTAAACTGAGACGATCTAGTTAAAAAATCCGCAAGCAATTCAGCCGGATAAATAAAATAAGCACTTCCATGATTTTTCACTGCGTATGCTGCGCCTTCCAGGAAGTCTCCGACACCTGCTGTCGTCTGATGCCTCGCCACACTGGCTTCAATGTTTGTGCTGATCCTACCGGTATGCTGTGGGTAAAAGGGAGGATTACAAATTATTTTATCATACACCTCAGGTAAACAATAGTTTTTCAGGCTCTTAATATCGCAATGGAATATTTTATTCTTGTCTTCAAAGTGATTTATTTCAATGTTGTTTGTGGCCAAATCAAAAAGACTCTGTTGAATTTCAACGCCAGAACATTCAGAAATGATATCTTTATAACGATAGAGTAGTATGAGGCTGATTATTCCGGAACCCGTTCCGAGATCAAGTACTCGATCATTCTTTTTAACAGAGATAAAATGTGCTAAAAGTACCGCATCAATTGAGAATCTGTAGCCTTCGCGGTGCTGACAACAAACCAGTTCTCCATCAAAAAGGCTATTTATCTCGGTCTCACAATCCATAATAAAATGTTACGTCCACAAAAAGTGTTGCATTTCAGGTGAATGATTCTTGAGTGGACAGTATAGTTTGAAAAAGGAATAATTCACAATTACTTATTATGATTGAGCTTTAAAATATTTCTTTTAAAGAGATTTACATCTTAGGATTTGTTTTATAAAGAGTAGATGATTAATTATCAAAATGAGTAGAAACGTTAAACTGAGAGAAGTAGTACCTCAAATTAAATTGTAGTAATTTTTGACAAACTCGTAAAAAGTTAATTTGAAGTCTTTTGATGGCTATGGAAAAAGGCTGGTATACAGGTAGCGAAGACTCCGAGGCGTCGTATTTGGATCGAACTCTCAACAATACATGTGGTATGTTGAGAGTTCGATCCAAACCCACAACGACGTAGATCGGCCTTTTTACGACGTCATCATTTTTATTATTTTACTATCTGTTCCCACCCCCGGTAAACCGGAAAGGAGAATTCAATGTTTGATATATTTATAGATACCCACTTCGCAGGAGCACATCATCTGCGAGATTACCCCGGTGACTGCGAAAAGCCCCATGGACATAACTGGAAGGTAAAGGTTACGGTAAAGGCCTCTTCCGTAGACCAATATGGAATGGGAATTGATTTTAAGGTATTAAAAAAAGTTGTGAAACAAGCAATAGATAAGCTCGACCATAAGGACCTCAACGAGCTCCCATATTTCAAGGATCAAAACCCATCATCAGAGCATATTGCAGAATTTCTGTACGAACAACTAAAAGAAGAGCTGACCTCTGACAGGTATAATCTCTACAGTGTGCGTGTTCTGGAAACAGACACTCAGGGACTTACCTATTATGGACCAATTACTCAATAGGAACATTATCAAGCATGACATCCCTCAATAACCCCCATATATGTATCATTGGCTTAGGATATGTTGGTCTCCCCCTTGCTGTTGAGTTTGGAAAAAAATTTACCACCACAGGGTTTGACCTTAATCAAGGAAGGATTGATGAGCTCTCCTTAGGTAAGGATTCAACCCTTGAAGTCGAAAGTGATGAACTACAAGAAGCGTCCTTACTCACTTTTACTTCAGACATAGAAGAAATAAAAAGCAGTACTATTTACATTGTCGCTGTACCTACCCCCATAGATGCATCAAAACGACCTGATTTACGGCCACTTGAGGGTGCATCTAAAACCGTTGCCAAAGTATTAAAGGCAGGTGACGTTGTTATCTATGAGTCAACGGTTTACCCAGGAGCCACAGAGGAAATTTGTGTTCCAATTCTTGAAGAGATTTCAGGTCTCAGATTTAATGAAGATTTTTTCTGTGGCTATAGCCCGGAAAGAATCAATCCAGGAGACAAAACCCATAGACTACCCAGTATTGTAAAAGTAACATCCGGGTCCACCCCTGAGATTGCAACCTACGTTGATAATCTGTACGCATCGATTATTACAGCAGGTACCTTTGCAGCAAGTTCGATAAAGGTGGCAGAAGCGGCCAAGGTCATAGAAAACACCCAAAGGGATGTAAATATAGCACTCATTAATGAACTGGCCCTAATCTTTGAAAAACTTGATATTAACACCAGAGAAGTCTTAGCTGCGGCGGGTACTAAATGGAACTTCCTGCCTTTTCAACCGGGTCTTGTCGGTGGACACTGTATCGGTGTTGACCCCTACTATCTCACCCACAAAGCGCAGGAAGTCGGTTATCAGCCGGACATGATCCTGGCGGGAAGACGCCTCAATGATCGCATGGGAGCCTATGTAGCAAATACTGTGATTAAAAAGATGGTCCAAAAAGGTATCGACACATCAAAGAGTAAAATCTTGGTACTCGGACTCAGTTTCAAAGAAAATTGCCCTGATCTACGAAATACTAGAGTCATAGATATCATAAATGAATTTCAAGATTATGGTATTGCAGTGGATGTTCATGACCCATGGGTGAGCGCAATAGCAGCTGAGAAAGAATATGGTATCACGTTAGTTAATGAGCCGCTTACAGGAACGTATGACGCGGTAGTTTTAGCAGTAGCCCACAACCAGTTTGTTGACCTTACTTTTGACCAGTTCAGAAGTTACGGCAAAGAAAATGTAGTCATTTACGATGTAAAAGGTCTATTACCTAGAGACCTCGTTGACGGCAGCCTCTGATTAATAAGGATGTACTCGTAAAAAGTTCGATCTACTTCGTTGTAGGTCTTAAGCGACGATTGGTCATACCACACGTATTGTCAAATCGTCGTTTAAGACACTACGCCTCGTGTATCGAGCTTTTGCCAGAGTCCATCTGTACGGGCAAGATTTTTTTACGAGTTTATCATTAAGGAATAAAACGTTTACATGTTACAGACAATACCAGTTGAACAGGCGGTGGGGATGGTTTTACCCCACGACATAACAGTCATAATAAAAGATGTAAAAAAAGGTACTGCCTTCAAAAAAGGGCATATCATCAGACCAGAAGATATCGATGTACTGAAACGTCTTGGCAAAGACAACATCTATGTATTGACGCTCACGGAAGATGAGATCCATGAAAATGAGGCGGCAATAATCCTTGCCCAAAGTCTCTCTGGAAAAGGTGTTATTTTTTCTGCCGAGGCCGAAGAGGGAAAGATTGCTCTTTATGCTGAATATGACGGTTTACTGAAGATCGACAAAGACGGTCTGCTGGAATTCAATATGCTTGGAGAGGTAATGTGCTCCACCTTACATAACTTCACACCGGTTAAAAAAGGAGAAAACATTGCGGCCACAAGACTTATCCCTTTAATTGCTGATCGCAGCGTTATTGAAATTGCTCGTTCCATAGCTGCAAGCCGCGGGTCCATAGTCTCAGTACACCCTCTTGAGACAAAGAATATCGGCCTTATCATCACGGGTAATGAAGTCTTTTATGAGCGAATAGAAGACCGGTTTGAAGAGGTACTTAGGGCTAAGGCAATTGAATATGGCTCTCACATCAGGATGGTGAAAAAGGCTCCCGATGATAGCAATATCATTGCGGATGAAATCGCGGGGTGTATTGCTGCTGGTTGTGATCTCATTATTACCAGTGGAGGAATGTCAGTTGACCCTGATGACGTAACCCGCGAAGGTATTATCAAGGCTGGAGCTAACACATCTGTATATGGTACACCTGTACTTCCCGGGGCTATGTTTTTAAGTGGTATGATTGGCGTCATCCCTATTCTTGGGTTGCCAGCGTGTGGGATGTATCACAAAATAACTGTTTTTGATCTTGTTTTACCGAGAATTCTTACCGGTGAGTCTATTGGTAGAAGGGAGTTTGCAGAACTTGGCCACGGCGGATTATGCAGGAATTGTAAGGTATGTCAGTACCCTGTCTGTAACTTTGGCAAATAGAGTCTGATAAAGAATCTCCAGATTTCTTGTTTTTTACAACAGGTTTTCTGGAGTAAACCACTCAATAGCCCGGATTTCTCACCAACAAAGTTTTACGCAGGTCGAGACACCGGGCATGAAGCTGTAATAATCTACCGGAGTCTTCGCTACCTGCAAATGCTCGGTAACGAAGCAGCTGCGGATAAATCTGTTGGCCCGAAGGGTGAACTTTTTGATTTGAAACGAAAAACACCCTGTTAATTAAGGAAGTCATTTAAAAACTATAAAAACAAACAATTGAGTTTCAAATCAAAAAGTCATGAGAAATTCGGGCACGTTTTTAATTGAACTATTGTTGCCCCCCAACTCCCCTTATTCAGACCACCTAATTTGTACTGAATAACGTTGGGGTTTCTATCAAGCAATGCGTGTACAGACCTTCTTATATTTCCTATGCCCTTGCCGTGAATAATCCTTATTTCAAAAATCTTCAGTTTTATACACTCGTCTATATAATCAGGGATAAGGTATTTGAGGTCTTTAGGAGAAAATGCATGGAGATCCAGGACTCCATCAATAACCAGTTGAACCGTTTCTTGATCTGTGTCTGGTACATTTTCATTTGCCACCAGTAACCTCAATCGTATCCAATGCAACGTGTGCAGCTTTTTCTGAAGCACCAGGCCCGCCAAGCTTATCATTCACAAGCTCTAGAGCCTTACGCATTGCTTTTTTTGTGGAGTAAGCGTTTAGAAGTGGAGCAAGTTCATTGCAAATGGATTGGCTGTCGACCTCTTCTTGCAGCAGTTCAGGTACAGCCCTGTATCCTGCAATTAAATTAACCAGCGCAAAATTATCAAGTTTGACAAGGTGTTTCGCTAAAAGATATGTTAAAGGCGAAAGTTTGTAGACCACAACCATTGGTACTTTTAGTAAGGCCAATTCGAGGGTAACCGTTCCTGAGGCGGCCACTACGCAGTCACATGCTGCCATAACATTATAGCGATCATCTTCAATGAGCCTGACGTCAATATTGTCGTTTAGCCCTATTCCCGCCCCTTTAAAAACAGCAAGATCAATGGCGCTCGCTTTAGGGATAAGAAACACAAGCTTTTCATTGACAACCGTCTGTAACTTTTCAGCGGCATCCAAAAAAATCGGGAGCAGGGAGGTCACTTCACGTTTTCGACTACCGGGAAGCAGACCGATAATTTTTGTGTTAGAATCGATGTTTTGTTCGGCGAGAAACTGAGACTTTGTTTTGGTGATACGCACAGAGTCAAGGAGGGGGTGACCGACGTATGTTGCGTCCAATCCACGCTCTTTGAAATATTGCTCCTCAAACGGAAGAATCACGCCAAATCGATCGGCCCGTTTCTTCAGAGTTTTTATTCGCCCGGATCTCCAGGCCCATACTTGAGGACAGATATAATAAAAAACAGGTATACCAAGTTTTTTTGCTTTTTTTGCAAGAAGTAAATTGAAATCCGGAAGATCAATTAAAATGAGCAGATCAGGTGGATTTCTTAATAGTTCTTTCCGAAGCAGTTGTTGTGCTTTGAAAATATCTCCAAGATGCGCAAAAACCTCAACAATACCGACGACACTCACCCTGTTAGCATCAAAGAGAATATCTACTCCCGATGATTTAATCTCAGGGCCACCCATCCCACAGAACTCAAGGCTTGGATCACGCTCTTTAAGAGCACGAATGAGATTTGCACCGTGCATGTCACCAGAGGCTTCTCCGGTGACTATCATTATCTTTCTACCCATTTCTAGTTATGATATTTTAGGTAAGAAATCTTTAAATAAATCAAGTTGTTGATGCTCCTTAATCTGTTGCATAACCTGTAGGGCAACCTCTAGCGCCCTTCGCCCCTCCACTCCAGAAACGGCAGGTTTGCTACGATCTCTAACATGCTGTGTGAACGCCTCTATTTCGGACAACAGGGCATCACTATCCTGGAAGGACTTCAGATCAACAATCTGTTTTGGCATACCACTTTCAAGTAGCTCGTCGGAGAGGGTAATGGTCATGACTCTTTTGTTGCCGAAATCGACATTCACATAACTCCCCGGCTGATAGATGCGCATCTTCCGCTCATTGATTCTAGAGACCCGGCTTACAGTAACGTTTGCAGTCGCACCATTTTCGAAAATAATTCTGGCGTTAGCGATATCTGTGTTTGCTGTAGCTACCGGTGCCCCAACTGTATGAATGGTCTTTATGGGTGAATCTATGATATGTAATATGATTTCGATATCATGAATCATCAAATCAAGCACGACACTGACATCAACACCCCTGGGCTTAAAAGTAGCTACTCTGTTACTTTCAATAAATACAGGTGTTGTGAGTGAAGGCTCCATGGCAATGAGGGCAGGGTTAAATCGTTCTAAATGGCCAATTTGTAGCACAAGCTCTTTTGCTCGTGCCTTAGCAATCAAATCATCTGCCTCTTCAATGGTCACTGTCATCGGCTTTTCAAGGAGCACATCTACCCCTGCATCCAGGAACTCTCCTGCGACTTTGTGATGTAATGGAGTGGGGACCACAATGGAAACAGCATCTACAAGGGGTAATAATTCCCTGTAATCAACAAATGGTTTACATCCACATTCTTTGGCAACACGTTCAGCCTGCTCTTTATCCGGGTCTGCTACGCCGAGGAGATTAACCCCATGAATGGCTGCATATTTTTGTGCGTGAAACCGGCCAAGATATCCTACACCGATTACAGCTACATTCAATTCTTTCATCTTGTACTGTCCTTATATGTGTTCAGGAAAACTGTCATAAAAAAACAAGAAAGCCGGAGACTCTTTTGAAATTAAAAAGTTAACATAACCATCAGATAGCGATCGCAGAGAGGTCTTCGTGGCACTTAGACCCGACAGGTAAGCGATAGACTCCGAGCGAGTACTGACAAGAGTCCCGCTTATTTCCCGTTAACCAGGGTTAGATCCCAAGGTATGCTTTTTGTATATCGGAGTTTTTAAGAAGATCACTCGCTGGCCCTGAGAGAGTGATTTCACCATTTTCAATAACGTAGCCGCGATCTGCTATGTGTAAAGCCTGATTGGCGTTTTGCTCCACCAGAAAAATGGTTGTGTTATTCTCTTTATTGATCTGCTTGATTATCTCAAATATCTGTTTAATAACCAGCGGCGCAAGTCCCATTGAAGGCTCATCCAATAGAAGGAGTTGCGGCCTGGCCATCAACGCTCTGGACATGGCGAGCATCTGTTGCTCTCCGCCACTGAGTGTTCCACCGTCCTGACTTTTTCTTTCGGCCAGAATTGGGAACAGATCAAATACATATTCAAGGTCTTTCTTGATGTTCGCCTTATCCTTTCTCAGAAAGGCTCCCATATCGAGATTTTCCTGGACAGTCAGTTGTGGGAATATATGTCTACCTTCCGGCACCTGGCATATACCAAGCTTCACTATGTCATCAGAGGATTTTTTTTCAATGGATTGGTCCCTGAAAAATATCTTTCCCCCGCGAGCAGGCACCACCCCAGAAATTGTCATGAGAGTGGTACTTTTGCCAGCACCATTGGCACCAATGAGCGTTATAATTTCACCCTCATTGATTTCAAGACTCACATCTTTAATGGCAATGATGTTTCCATAGCCGGCCTGTATATTTTCGAGTTTAAGCATCAACATCCTCACCTAGATATGCCTTGATAACTTCAGGATTCGACCGGATTTCAGCAGGTACACCCTGGGCTATTTTTTTACCGTAATCCATAACAAATATCCTATCGGACAGGCTCATCACAAGTTTCATATCATGCTCAATGAGCAAAATAGACTGGCCTTCTGAGGTGATCCTTTTTATGAGGGCATCAAGCTCTAATGTCTCCTGCGGATTCATTCCAGCTGCCGGTTCATCAAGCAAGAGTAGAAGTGGTTCCGTTGCAAGAGCCCTTGCAATTTCCAGCCTCCTTTGAGCACCATAGGAAAGATTATTTGCAAATTCATCTGCGAGATGAGCAAGTCCTACCTTTTCTAGCAAACCATAGCTTGTTTCAAGTATCTCATCTTCTTCCCGCCTTGTTGCAGCGGTACGAAATATTGCCCCAAAAATAAATGAATGGGTCCTGCAATGGCGACCGATCATAACATTTTCAAGCACAGTCATTTTAGAGAAAAGCCGGATATTCTGAAATGTTCTCGCAAGGCCCTTCTCAGTTACCGTATTTGGTTTAAGCCCCTTTAAACTTATGCTTTTTTCACTTCCAGGAGGTGTTAACATGACATCTCCCGCAGTTGGTGTGTAGATGCCTGTTACACAATTAAAAAAAGTAGTCTTACCAGCGCCATTAGGTCCTATGAGAGCTACTATCTCGCCTGCGCAAACATCTAGGTCAACCTGATTAAGGGCACGAATCCCACCAAAATCCATTGTGAGACCGGTTACTTTAAGTATTGGAGTAGTCATATTTACATTCTAGGCTATTTATCTTTTTCGAATTTATAGGTGCGGCGCATATTGGAGAAAAGTCCCTGGGGACGAAACACCATCATAGCAACGAGAATAGCACCAAATGCAAGCATTCTGTATTCTGAAAAAGCCCTTAAATATTCGGGGAGCAAGATCAGAATAAAAGCACCCATAATAACACCAACTATCGAGCCCATACCGCCTAATACAACAATAGACAGGATAATTGCAGACTCTAAAAAGGTGAAACTTGCGGGGTTAATAAAGGTGGTTTTAGCGGCGAAAATAACGCCGACAAGTCCTGCCCAAAATGCCCCCAAAGAGAAAGCAACAAGCTTGGTTTTACGTTTATCGATCCCCATGGCCTGGCAGGCAATTTCATCTTCTCTA
Organism: Desulforhopalus sp.; assembly: GCA_047619065.1. Classification (GTDB taxonomy): domain Bacteria; phylum Desulfobacterota; class Desulfobulbia; order Desulfobulbales; family Desulfocapsaceae; genus Desulforhopalus_A. Next base: position 110,237 of record JBLHNA010000005.1, on the reverse strand, counting down.
AGGGCAATCCACGCTCTTCCCAGCCTTGAATCCTGAAGTCGGTTGACGATGAAGATAGTGATAATCATGAGAATAATCATGATATAATAGAGATAGAGTATCGATCCATTAAGCGAAAGTTCAATACCAAAGAAGCCAGGGCGCGCAATGTTTGAAATGCCACTTGGGCCCATTGAAAATTCATTCCAATTTTCCAGGACCAGACGGATAATTTCTCCAAACCCGAGGGTTACGATTGCAAGATAGTCGCCTCTTAAACGCAATACTGGAAAACCTAATATGAGACCTGCCATACCAGCCAAACAGCCACCGATAGGAAGAACTGCCCAAAATCCCAGACCAAAATGGTGGTTTAAAAGGGCATATGAGTATGCTCCAACCGCATAAAAAGCCACAAAACCCAAATCCAGTAAACCGGCCATCCCCACCACAATATTAAGACCTAGTCCTAAAACCACGTACATAAGGGCGGTGATCATAATATTTGTCTGGTAGGTATCAAATATAAATGGAAAGATAACCGCGGCACCAAGGAGCACCGCGACAAGGATATTCCGTTGCTTAGGATTTGCGATGATAGAATGAATTTTAGACTGCGCTTCTTTTTCGTCCTCGGTCTTTCCGGCTAGTCTTATGTTATTGCGATTCTTTAAAAACTCGATAAAGAATCTCAGACAAAAAATTCCGACACCAATGTAAAGAGCATTCTCCCACCTCCACCTGACAATTCGCTCAATCGGATCTACTTTAATGACCATAATTGGGAAGGTGAGAAAAACAAACCACAGGGAAATCAGAGCTGTTTTTTTAATTTCTTTAAATGAGAACATAGCTGTTTGCAATTACACCTTCTGAGTTTCAGCCTTACCAAGAAGACCGGATGGTTTAAATATCAGGATCAGAACCAGTAGAGAAAATGCAAAGACATCTTCATAGTCACTGGAAATATAGCCTGTTGCAAAACTCTCGGTAAGTCCAAGTATCAGGCTGCCAAGAACAGCACCCGGAATAGAACCAATACCACCGAGTACAGCAGCAGTAAAAGCCTTAATACCTGCAAGAAAACCTATATAAAAATTAATTTGCCCAATATGTGAGGCAATGAGCATTCCGCCAATGGCTGCAAGTGCAGAGCCAATGATGAAGGTTGCAGAAATAATATTATTAACATTAATACCAACAAGCATAGCCATGGTCCTATCTTGAGCTGTAGCTCTCATGGCCTTACCAATCCGTGTGAATTTAATGACAAAAGTCAAAATTAACATAACGACTGTAGTTGTGACAAGAATCACGAGATCAGAAGAACCTACAATATGTGCTATCGGTTCCATAAACTCAAAATCGGGAATGAGCTCGGGAAACGGTAGGAAATCCGAGGTTTGAGCGAGAAGTACGTAGTTTTGCAGAAAAATTGACATACCAATGGCGCTGATAAGTGGAGAGAGTCGTGGAGCATGTCGAAGCGGTTTGTATGCTACCTTCTCAATGGTATAACCATATGCACTTGACCATATAGCAGCGGCAACGCCAGCCACAACGACAATCGCCAGAACAGGAAAACCATAAATTGAAAGTACGGTGGCAACGATAAAAGAAGTAAAGGCTCCGATCATATATATTTCGCCATGGGCAAAATTAATCAGACCAATAATTCCATAAACCATTGTGTAACCTAAGGCAATAAGCGCATAAATTGAGCCTCTGGTTAAACCACTGAATAAGAGTTCTATAAAATAATCCATATATAACCACAAAAAAAAGTACCTGAAGCGTACTGTAAAACATTTTACAGCACGCTTCAGGTAAGATTAATCAAAAAAGATAGTTTCGTTTATAGCTCTACGAAAACACCATCTTTAACTTGATATACGGAGAAACCAACTCCGATAGCGTCGCCCTTTTCGTCAAAATAAATATTTCCAACGGGGGTTTCAACTTTTTCAGTCTGAAGTGCTTTCTTAACAGCTTCAAGCTCTGTCGAATCTGCTTTTTCAATAGCATTTAGCATAGCAAGGGTCGCAGAATAAGCATTCTCAAAAAATGCACCCGCATCTGCATTATACTTGGCTTTATGGGCTGCAAAGGCTGCAATTGATAGTGGATTTGAGGTGGTGTCTTTAGGACCTGAGGCATAGGCACCTTCGGCATTTTTACCAGCAACCTTGATAAAGGTATTGTCTTTTACACCATCATCGGAGATAAAATCAATTTTCAATCTTTTCTTTCTCATCATACTGATGATTTTAGACGCTTCAGGATGGTAACCACCAAAGATTACAGCTTGTGCACCTGAGCGTTTAATTTTTTGAACGATCGCAGAATAATCAACGGCGCCTGGTGTTACACCTTCAAAGAGTACAACTTCAGCCTTACCTGATTCTTCAAGGAATTGATTAGCAAAAGTAGCAAACCCTTTACCATAGTCGCCTTTATCATGGATAACTGCGATTTTTGTATATTTTAATGTGTTGAGGACAAAATCAACATCAACTTTTGCTTGTGTGTCATCTGGTGCAATAGTTCTAAAAAAGTTAGGATAATCCCCACTCTGGGTTAAATCAGGGGTAGTAGCGGATGGAGACATAACAAGCACGCCTGCACTCTTATAGATAGGCATAGCTGCTTTAGTCGCACCGGAACAGATATGACCGAGAACCACTTCCACACCATCTGAAACCAGTTTCGTCGCAGTATTGGTTGCTACTTCAGGCTTACAAACGTCATCTTCAACGAGCAATTCAACCATTTTACCGTTAACACCGCCAGCCGCATTAACCTGATCAATTACAAGCTGAGCTGCGTTGACTGTAGGTAAACCGTAAGATGCCAGATCACCACTATGGGCGCCAGCTACACCAAATTTAATAGTGTCACCGGCAAATGTAAAAGCCGGTGCAGACAATGCAATGAGAAAACAGGCCGCTGTTGAGAACAACGCACGATTCAGATTCAACTTCATTCTTTCCTCCATCTACTGTAATTAATGAGATCCCCCCTTTGCCTCACCTGAAATGTAAGAATAAAGGGTGAGCATATACCGCGAAGTCATGATATTAGTCTTTTGAGACAATTTATGCAAAATCTAAAACAGTCACAAAGCTATTCGGTAATCAATTTTAAGATAAAAAGCTATGGCAAACGAACTCAATTCCTTATTTTTCTTCGGTCGCCCTTTTGGTCCCTTATACGGTATCATTATGCGAATCAGAGAACAATTGTATACAAAACAGGTATTCAAACAAGAAAACGCTGGAGTCCCCGTGATCTCAGTAGGTAATCTGGTACTCGGGGGTACAGGAAAAACCCCAACTGTCATTTACCTTGCAAAATTACTAAAAGATCAAGGGTTCAAGCCATGTATTGTAAGTCGTGGATATGGTGGAAAGTCAAAAAGAGCCATTAATGTTGTGAGCGATGGCAGATCAATCCTTATGAATGTGGAATCGGCGGGAGATGAACCAGTACTCATCGCTGAATCGCTTGCAGATATACCAATTATAACCGGAAAGAAACGAATTCTACCCTGTGAATACGCAGTAACTCACCTTGGGGTAGACATCATCATACTCGATGATGGTTTCCAGCATATGGGGGTTTCAAGAGACATTAATCTGGTCCTGTTCGATGCCAGCACACTTGCGGGTAACAGCAGGATATTCCCTGCAGGACCGCTGCGAGAACCCATTGCAGCACTTAATAGAACAACGGGCTTTTTGATTACAGGTCAAAATAAAGAAAACAAAAAACGAAGCGATTTATTTGCAGAGCTTTTGCGATCGAAATTTCCGCATATACCTGTATTTATGGCGAAGATCAGTCATCCCGTTCTCAAGGATAAAGATAACAAGACAGTCGATGGGAGCCTCATAACGGATGCATATGTCTTTTGTGCTATCGCAAATCCGGACCGCGTTAATGGTTCTGTGGCATCTCTTGGTATAAACAGTGTCGGATCAAAAGCATACCCGGACCATAGAACCTATAGCCAAAAAACCATTACATCCCTCTGTATGGATGCCGCTCTGGCAAACGCCAAATGCCTCATCACAACATCCAAAGATTTCGTCAAAGTAATGCATCTTCAATTTACACTTCCCCTATATGTCCTTCATATTAAGCAAGAACCTGAGTCAGATTTCAACGACTATCTGTTGAAAAACATTTCACATAATCGTTAGGTTAACCCTAGCTCGACATCTACCCATTGTGTTAAAAAAACAATGTTTCATCAATTGTGTGTTTTTTTTACCACAAGTCAGCCGTGATGTAAGTATAACGATCAAAGATCGTTATATCTCACGATATCGACAACATACAAGTCAAATACCCAGTAACCTGAACTGGCAAGACAATTGCACTGTATTGATTTAAAGTTTCATACAACCCAAGGGAACACAATGTCATTATCTTTTGAGCCACATCAATATACCATTAAAAAATCTGTGAGTTGTTGTGGTGTTGGACTCCACTCAGGCAGAACGGTCAATCTCTCTATCAAGCCTGCAAATGTAAATAGTGGAATACGTTTTTTCAGAACAGATATCCCAAGTGACACTGCATTACCTGCACACATGGATAGTGTCGTTGATACACGTCTTGCCACGACACTTGGCAATGATCATTTTACCATTTCGACCACTGAGCATCTCATGGCAGCATTTCAAGGATTTGGTATTGACAATGCTGATGTAAATATTGATGCAATGGAGGTTCCTATAATGGATGGTTCCGCGGGACCATTTCTCAAATTGCTTCGTGGGTCTGGAAAAAGAAAACAAAATGGTTTTAAAAAAGTAATGCGTATCACCCATCCAATCTCCTACAGCGAAGGTGATAAGCATATTACCATCTCTCCCTACGAAGGTTTCAAGGTCACTGGTGAAATTTGCTTTGATGACACCCTCATACAAACCCAGAGATATACATTCGATCTTTTAGCCGGTCAGTTTGGAGACGAAATCGCCAAGGCAAGAACCTTTGGCTATGTAGAACAGGTTGAAGAGTTATGGGCAAATGGTTTAGCCCAGGGTGGTTCCCTTGCCAATGTTATTGCAATTCACTGGGATAGAAAATCAGTATTAAACGAAGATGGACTTCGATACGAAGATGAATTTATTCGTCACAAGGTTCTCGATCTCGTCGGCGACATGGCGCTACTTGGCTGTCCTGTATTGGGGCACGTTAAAGCGTATAAAGCTGGCCACGCCCAACATCTTGGCCTCATGCAGACCATTGCGGCATCCCCCGCTAGTTGGCAAATGGTTGAAATGGGCACCAGTGTACATAACAGCGCTTTTGAAAATATGGCAAACATTTCCAAATCCGCAAGTAAGCCTCTGCTACCTATATTTCACAGCAACAGCCTACCTGTTGCATTACCTGCCTAAAATTGCACCAATAAAACACAAATAATACGCCTGTCCAATGTTGATAATACGTGCAGTATTCGTTTATTTTTTTCACACCAAACAAGACCTTGTTTTATATGCGAAAACCCTACTTACCTAACCCACACTCGTCTCTTACAGCCACATTTCAATAGCAACCCATCATACTGATATATTTAATCATAATCTGCAACATCCAGGGCTAAGGAGAACAACTTCTAGCTATTCTATTTTCTTGACGAGCAAAGAAAATGTTGTATATTTTAAACTACAGTGTAGTAAGTATCAGCACTGTTTCCGTAGCAAGAATGCCACATAGGTATTCGTATTTGAAGGATTCTACTTATACAAGTGGCTCACATCAGTAAGCCTGTCGAATAAGTGATTCTTTACAGGAGAAAAAATGACATTACTTGAAGGACTATTATGGTTAACACTTAATGTGTACCATGAAGCGAGGTCAGAACCGCAGGTAGGTCAATTAGCGGTTGCCCTTGTTACACTTAATAGAGCAAACGAGCAACACCTACCCGTAAAGACGATAGTTCAAGAGCCCTATCAGTTTAGTTGGACGTTTCAAAAAGACTCTTATTTACCAGAAGATCCAAAAGCATTTCTTGAATGTATGAAGTCTGCCTATTTAGCGCTAAAGACTGAAGATTTTACCCAAGGTGCAACACACTATCACCTTGCCAGTATCGATCCATACTGGTCAGCTCACTACACCTATCTCGCTCAGTTCGGCTCACATAAGTTTTACAAGTAAGAGAGATACAAAAACTAAAAAAAGGGGCCTACAGCTTTCGCTGTAGGCCCTTTTTTTTGTTTTTAGACTTTCGTGGCATTTCTTAATGCTTTTGCCATTGTCGCAAGCCTCTCATTGTCCATCTTAATGGAAACGGGATAGACCAGGGTCCTGTCAAGCAGGGCTGAGGACTGAGGTAATGCGTCCGGATCGTAAACAATCCGTTTCTTGCCGCCCCCATCCATAAAAGGATAGCCTGAGTGAATTGGAGTTTTCGCTTCTAACAGATGCTCCCACTTGGGGTAAAAATGCCAACTGTTTTCTGCAAAATTGATTGCCCCACAGCCGTCGCCTTTTAAAGATTCATTCACACGGTGACAATGTTCCCTGTCTTGCATAGTAAAGGCCAAGAAGGTTGCCGAATCTCCAGACTCATCGACAAGTGTTCTAAACTGAACGCCAGGTATATGTGAAGCAGCTTCTTTCAACTGAGCTTTGTTCTTCTGCTGAGACTCTACAATAAAATCAAGCTTAGCAAGTTGAGCAAGCCCTATTGCACCTTGAAGCTCCATCATGCGGTAATTAAAACCTACAAACCTACGCCCTTCCCCACCCCGCGTTCCTGGGTTGACTTTATGGTCATGTCCATGGTCCTGATATTCAGACATGGTGCGCCAAAGTTCCTGATCATCTGTGATGATCATGCCACCCTCTCCAGTGGTCATGGTTTTAACAGAGTCAAAGGAAAATGTACCACATCGACCGAAACTGCCAAGATGCTTGCCGTTTATTCTTGCTCCAGCTGCCTGGGCAGTATCTTCAAGAACCGGGATCTGTTTTTTATCAGCTATGGCAATGATTTTTACTATATCTGCTGGAGCACCGAGCATGTGAACAGGAATGATACATTTTGTTTTGGGTGTGATTTTCTTTTCAAGATCCACAGGGTCCATATTTAAGGTACTGTCAACCTCACAAAAAACCGGAATAGCACCCACTTCAAGAATAGCCTCCCAGGTTGCAACAAAAGTAAACCCCTGGGTGATAACTTCATCACCGGGACCGACACCAAGTGCAATGAGGGCAACTTTCAGTGCTGCTGAGCCAGAGGTTACAGCTTGACCATATGAGGAGTTGCAGTATGCAGAAAATTTCTCTTCAAACTCTTTAACTTTGTATACGCCCTTTCGCTGGTCAGCAAATTCATACCGGAAAAGCACACCAGTATCGAGCACATCCATTATCTGTTTTTTTTCTTCTTCCCCAAATATTTCAAACCCAGGCATAACTGAACTCCCTTCTTTACATCAAAATGTTTTTATAAATCGTTTGTTTTTAATTGTGGTACCTGACTATTGCAAAATGCTGTTATCAATCAGCCGGACACGTCCGCCAATTTTTGCAGCAACCGTAATCACACTTCGTTCGTTCACCTGCTCTTGCCGAACAAGAGTCGTTCTGTCAACAATTTCAGCATACTCAAGTTCTGCACCTGCAGAAGCGATAATCTCCCTAACATCAGCGAGAATATCCGCCACCAAGATGGGCTCTGGCAGATTCTGCACCAGCTCTTTCGCTCTGGCAATGGCCTTTGACAAGCAGAGAGCAGCCTGCCTGTCATCACCCACAAGGTATTTGTTCCTGGAACTCATAGCAAGACCATCAGGCTCCCTTACAATAGGTGCCCCTATGATCTGCACAGGAATATTTAAGTCCCTTACCAGTTGAGTAATAACAGAGAGCTGTTGAAAATCTTTCTGCCCAAACACAGCAACATCAGCACGAGTAATGTTAAATAACTTGGCAACAACAGTTGCCACACCATCGAAATGGCCAGGCCTGTCCGCCCCACATAGTCCCGAGGCAAGCTTTGTTATTGAAATACGAGTCTGAAATGTGCTGTCGTACATATCTTCATCCAGAGGTGAGAAGATGATATCAGCGCCCTGACCTTTGGCAAGCGAACAATCTAATTCAAACTGCCTTGGATAGGCGTCGAGATCCTCACCCACCCCAAACTGGATCGGGTTCACAAAGATTGAAACGATAACGAGATCAGCATACTCTTTAGCCTTGTTGATAAGGCTAAGGTGACCATCGTGAAGAGAGCCCATTGTGGGCACAAGCCCAATGGTTTTACCCACAAGATGCCGAGACTTTGACCAGTCGGTCATCTCCTGGGGTTTGTTGATAATTTTCACTGTAATGCCTTTAATCGTGCTATCTTGCTTTCAATCTCACTTCTTGACTGGGCAAAGGATGGGTCATCTCCTGCAGAAAGAACAAAGTTATTCAGGATAGCGATGGCCTTATCAATATTACCCTGCACTTCTTCAAGACGGCCAAGTCCGATATAGCCTATGGGTTCAAAACCTTTGAACTCTTTTAGAGCATCATACTGAGATAAGGCTTCAGCATATTTTTTATCAGCTTCGTATGCCTGTGCGAGTCCAAAAATAACCAATGGTTTTAATGGATTTTCAGCATCAAGATTGAGATTCAGTGTTTTGTATTTCTCAGCCGCAGCTGCAAAATTACTGTTTTTCATATCCAGATGTGCAAGCTCGACTTCTGCCCAAGTCGCAGATGATGTGTTGCCATAACTTGCAACAACATTTGAAAGTGCCGCAGCCTGGTCTCCAGGAGCTTGTTCTAAAGCCAGAGACAAGGCAGTGGCCGCCTCTTCTCTCTGTTTTTCCATATATGAACCATAGAGTGACCAGGCAACAACTGCAACAACGATTATCCCGATAGCAACCTGCATTATACGCTGGTTTTTGCGGATAAAGACGATAGCTTTGGGTGGTAAGTTGAAATGTTCCAACAGGCCTTCGACTTGGTCCATTGTTGTTTCTTCGGTTAGTCGTTTATTAAACGCACTGTCTGTGGACATGCGATTTTCCTCCATAAGGTTTATGTTTTATTTTAAATTACTATAATAGGCAGACACGCAATATAATCTATAGGAGAACCCCTGTCCATTCGTAAACGGTTCCTCTTTTAATCATTCTATTTTTGTTATTGTCAACGCATGAATACATCTAAAGATCAAAATATTCTCACAGTCTCACAACTCACTAAAGCTATTAAAAACAACCTTGAAAAAGAATACAGATTCGTCCGCATAAGTGGCGAGATATCCAATCTTAAAACTCCGTATTCAGGGCATTCCTATTTCACATTAAAAGACAGTAGTGCCCAGATTCGAGGTGTCCTTTTTAAACAACAGAAACGTTTTGCCAGCCTGGAGTTACGCGATGGTCAGGATGTTGTTTGTTTTGGAAGGGTCACTGTATATGAACCAAGAGGCGATTACCAGCTTATCGTTGATAGTGTAGAGCTGTTCGGTGAAGGCAGACTACAAAAAGAATTTGAGGCTCTTAAAGCAAAGCTGTCAGCCAAAGGTTACTTTGACAGCGATATCAAAAAAGGAATCCCAGCTTTTCCGAGGAAAATAATTGTAATTTCCTCTGCCACCGGTGCGGCACTTCAGGATTTTTTAAAGATCGTACGGATGAGAAAATCGCCATTACACATTCAGATAATCCCAACCCTGGTGCAGGGGAAAGATGCTCCAGAACAAATTATCAGAGCAATTAAACTTGCAGACACATTAGAAGGTGTTGACGCGATAGTTCTTTGCCGGGGAGGAGGATCCCTCGAAGATCTCTGGGCCTTCAATGATGAACGAGTCGCGGATACTATTTTCGAGTGCAAAGCCCCTGTGATTACAGGAATTGGCCATGAAATTGATTTTTCAATTGCCGACTTGTGCGCCGATTTCAGGTCCCCGACACCCACTGGGGCAGCAGAATTCCTGACGTCTGACTCAGGAGACCTCTTGGCCCACCTTGTCTCCCTGAAAAAGAGGATAACACGAAGCATTGCCCAGGCACTTTCGAGAAATGAAATTAGACTGAACCACAAGCTGAAACTACTGAGCGGCTTTGGCAATAAGCTCAGGGACGGAGAGCACAGACTGACTCTCAGCAAATCATATTTCATTCAGGCGATGTCAGAATATTTGTCAAGATGTAGGAATAGATTACAGATGAGTCAGGCCAAACTAGAGGCCCAGGCACCTCTTGCTAAGATCGATCTTCAGGAGAAACATCTCTCTCATCTCAAAAAAGAACTTATTGGCAGTATACAACACAAGCTTTCTCGTTATGAGGCACAACTTGGCGCACAGGCAGCTCTGTTAAATAGCGTGAGTCCCCTTGCAACACTGGCGAGAGGCTATGCTGTTGTGAGAAGACAAAATTACGATGGCAAGCCAACAGAAGTGGTAACAGATAGCTCTAAATTAATAAAGGGCGACGCCTTAAATGTACTGCTGCACAAGGGTTCTGTCGACTGTGTGGTGGTAGGCAAAGATCAATGATTTGTTTTGCTGGACAAAGTACAACTAGCAGAGAGGATACCTACTAGCCCGAATTTCCTATCAATAAAGTTTTTCGTAGGTCAAGACACAAGCCACGCTGCTGTAATAAACTACTGCAAGTGGCTTGTAACGCAGACTTTGCGGAAAAATCTATTGACCCGAAGGGTGAATTTTTTGATTTAAAATGAAAAACAGCCTGTTTTTCAACCAAGTTATCATTTATGAGTAATATCATAAATTTGAGCTTCAAATCAAAAAAAATCATGAGGATTTTGGGCTAGCTGTACGGAGTACTACAGCAGTTCCAAGCCTGAAAAAAAGTAACCTATCTCAAATGCCGCTGTATCAGTAGCATCAGAGCCATGGGTTGCATTCTCGCCCAGAGAACTGCCAAATTGTTTCCTGAGAGTTCCCTCTGCGGCATCAGCAGGGTTCGTCGCCCCCATTAAATCACGCCATTTTTTAATGGCACCTTCCGCTTCAAGTACCATTACAATGCAAGGGCCGCTGGCCATAAACTCAGTTAATTCACCGAAAAAAGGTTTCCCCTTATGAACGTGGTAGAAGCCTTCAGCCTCCACACTACTCATGTAGAGTTTTTTGAGACCCACAACCGTGAAATCTTCTTCATAGATTCTGCTTAGAATTTTACCACTGTTTCCATCAGCAAAAGCGTTAGGTTTAATGATAGCAAAGGTTCTTTCCATTTTTTATCTCTCCCCAAAAATATAAATGTGATGTTGCACGAGTATGAGCAACAGAATTCCTGAATACGCTATTTTCTGACTGTAACTCACCCCGGAAAACGGCAAAGTCGGCCGGGGATAAGTTTACGTTTCTAAGTTCTAACCACCATCCAGATATCTTGTTTTTTTATGACAGACTTTCTGAAGTGAGGTACTAAAAAGACAAATGGATGAAAGTAGAGTAAAACCATCGATTAATCAAGAGGCAACGGCATAAAACAGATACCTACACGATAAAACACAGGTCATAAAAGCCAAAATACCTACGACAACCAATCTGTTCACAGATTTGATATGTTGAGCTGTGACTTTCGTTTCAGAGTCACCAATAAACGGTTTTACAACTATTTTGCCAAAATACGATGAAGGTCCACCGAGCTGAATTTCTAATGCTCCAGCTACTGCAGCCTCCGGGTGAGCGGCATTTGGGCTTGAGTGCTTATCATTGTCTCTGAAATATATTTCTGCTGCACGCCTCCAGTTAAGTCGTAGAAGAAATGCCGACGCAATAAGACACAAACCGCTGATTCGTGCAGGGATATAGTTGACCAAATCATCGAGTTTTGCGGCCACTCTACCAAACAAAAGATACTGCTCGTTTTTATACCCTATCATCGAGTCCATAGTATTAACCGCTTTATAGGCGAAAATACCGACCGCCGAACATCCAATGGGACTGAGAATTACCAGCGGCGAAAACAGACTTGCAAAAACTGCATAAAAAATTGGCGCAGTAGACCCATCAACCATATTTTCAGCAACAGTTTCAACACATGCCTTACAGACGCCCTCCTCTGTCAACGCGGAGGTATCACGCCCAACTATTTTCGCAACCTCCCTGCGGCCGCCTGCAAGAGGGTCGACTGATAAAAGTGCCCCATACACTTGATTGCTATGGACCAGAAGATCTTTGGTTGAAAGAGCCATGTAAACCAAGACAACCGCCAGGATTTGCTCAAGATATACCGATACTTCAAAGGCTAGAAGCAGTACGATTGTGACAATAGCGATGGTGCAACTCACAACGGCAATAACTGTAAGAAGACCTGCAAACAATTGGTTCCCACAGATTTTTCTGAAAAAGGATTCGCTTTTATTGATAATCCATCCAATCCCTCGAACGGGATGAGGATACCATCTCGGGTCTCCAAAAATGAAGTCCAATACCAAACATAATGTGAGTTGAGCTGAATATTCCATCTATAGTTTCATCAGCTTATATAGCACGCTTACATCAATGGCATCCCTTACCACATCTGCAAGATGATCAAAGGATGACTCAAGATCGTAAGGCGCCACAACTTTTCCTAGTGGCTGTAACCCTTTTTCAACACGCAGGTTATCTATAAACCATCTCCTGAACAGATCGCTGTCAAAAATTCCATGGAGATACGCTCCCCATATTTTTGCACCTTTTCCAGAAGTCCCACATGTAGTCTGATCACTAAATTGGAGAACATGGTTTCCGCTACCGGTTGAAACACCATGATGAATTTCATAACCAAATACTTCCTGGCCGGATCTGAGGTGGGTTCCTGACTTTCTGGTTAGATTTTTTTCCTTTGCCAGGATCGTATCCATTTCCAAAAGCCCCATGCCGGTAACACCGGTCTCCCCGTATAGAGATGATTCCATATGGTCCGGATCTTTGATGGATTGACCCAGCATCTGATAGCCACCACAGATGCCAACTACCTCAACACCCTTTTCGTATTGCTTGATAATGAGATCAAGAAGCCCGGTTTGACGAAGGAACTCAAGGTCGTTGATCACATTTTTTGAACCGGGAATGATGATAACATCCGGCGAAATGAGTTCACCTACATTGTCGATAATCCGGAGTGTTACGTCAGGTTCTTCAAGAAAAGGCTCAATATCTGTAAAATTAGAGATATGAGGCAAATTTATCACTGCAATTTCAACACTATCTTTTTTAAATCCAGTATTAAAACTGCCTTTTTTAAAGGAGACTGAATCTTCTTCAGGAATCCCCAGGTTTTTGATATGTGGAATGACTCCAAAAACCGGTCGATCTGTATGGAGTTTTAGATAATCGTGGGCACTTTCAAGCAGTGAGGCCTGTCCCCTGAATTTATTCACCATAAATCCAGCAACTAAATTACGTTCCCATTCTGCCAGCACTTCCATAATGCCAACAAATGAGGCATACACACCACCTCTATCAATATCACCGACCAGAACGACTGGCGCGTCCGCGTATTGCGCCATACGCATATTTACAACATCATCTTTTTTCAGGTTAACTTCACCTGGAGAGCCAGCCCCTTCAAGAATTATGGCATCATATTCGCTCGCCAGGCTGTCATATGCTTTACACACTTCGGGCCAGGCAAGAGACTTATATCGATTGTACTCCATAACATTCATATTACCGACAGGCCTTCCATTGATGATCACCTGGCTCCCGGTATCAGAATTAGGCTTTAGCAGGATAGGGTTCATTCGATAATCCGGGTCAATTTTGGCGGCCTGGGCCTGAACCACCTGCGCCCTCCCCATCTCATCTCCTTGCAGGGTAACAAAAGAATTAAGAGACATATTTTGGGCTTTAAACGGTGCGATATTATACCCATCCTGAAACATAATACGGCAGAGTGCTGCTGTTAATATCGATTTCCCGGCATCAGAACAGGTCCCCTGAAACATGAGAGAGGGAGTTTTTTTGGCTATGACTATTTTTTTGTGGCTCGTGAAAAAAGAACGTAGGACTTCTATCAGTTTCTCGTTTTCCCCTCTACTCCTCACCGCAATTCTGAAAAATTTATCGGGCTCATTGATACCGTTGTAATTGTCACAAGTGCGAATTAGAATCCCAGCCTTTCTACAATGGGCCCTTAGGTTTATTGTATTCTCTTTTAAAAGCTTAATGAGCAGATAATTCACTGTAGAACTAAAGACCTTGAGTTCAGGGATCAGCGTTAATTGGGCTGTTAATTCTTTTAAAAGCTCTGCACATTCAACAATACTTCTTTTCTGATACTCCTCATCCTCTACAGCATGCTTTCCAGTTACCTGGGCCAGGGTGTTCACTGACCATGGCGGCAGTTGACTTTTTAACAAGCTGGCAAGCCCTACAGGTAACGTGGCAAAACCAAGACGCAAGCCAGGGATTGCATAGAACTTTGTCATGGAATTGAGGGTAATGACGTTGTCTGCACTACAGCTGAAAGATGGATAGTCACCTATGAAGTCGAGAAAGGCCTCATCGAAGAGAAAAAATGTGTCAGGATGCAATCGCACAAGTGCTGCGAGTTGTGTACGGTCAGGGATTTTCCCTGTTGGGTTGTTCGGCAGCGCAATAACAACAAGATCACCAGGCCGCAGTTCCTGCTTGAGATCATCGACTTGCAGTGCAAATTCGTGTTCTTCTTTTAAAGGAAAGAATACAACCTCTTTGCCTGCGATTTCAGCAGCTCTCACATAATCAACATAGCTTGGAACTGGTATCACAACTCTTTCACAGGGCAATGCCCTCATTATCGCGTAGAGTAACTCCGTTGTTCCATTTCCTGGTATCACACAATCTGAGCTAACACCTAAATGTCCTGCGATTGCTCCGACAAGCTTCAAGTTTTCAGGATCAGGGTAGTGAAAGACCTGTTCTAATTCTCTTGAGAGAAGAGGACGAAGCCACTCAGGTGGTCCCAGGGGATTTATATTCGCACTGAAATCAAGAATTCTCTCGCCGGTCTCATTAGCCTCTCGAGACGCCTTATGTATGTTGCCACCATGTTCAAACGTTTTCATTACAGATAATCCTTTACAATCAAAGAGAGAGAGTCGCTGAAAATGCAAGGGCTACGCCCATCTCAGCGAGTTCGCAATTAGCCCCAAGTGTGTCACCGGTTGCGCCACCAATCTTTGCCTTGCACCAGCTATTAAAGAGATAAAATATCAAGAAAAGAAGAGGCAGGACCACAAACGATCGTCCACTTGAAAAAATAAAGAGAAGCCCAACTAAAAGCGTGAATCCCATTACAGCCAGCCGCTTTACCGATGCACTGTAAAACAGTCCTCCGATTCCACCTTCATCGCGTGCATAAGGAAGAGCAGCCATGGCACAAAGAATTGCAACCCTTCCTGTAAAAGGCATAAAAAAAACAGCCATAGCCAAATCAGCTGAATCAATAGAAATAAGAGCGCTGAATTTGGCAAGAACAACCAGGACAATGACAATAACCCCCATTGCCCCGACACGGCTGTCCTTCATGATTTCCATTGAACGCTCTTTGGGCCTTGAGCTGAGTAGACCATCACCGCTATCTGAAAGTCCATCAAGATGCAGACATCCAGAGATAAAGGCAAGATAACAAATCACCAGGCAGGCGACAACTGGCTGGGGGAAAATGAGCAAGAGACCTACAGTGAGAAGATACCCTATCGCACCAATCAGTAGTCCAATAACTGGGAAAAACCGTAGGCTCTTTTTAAAATATTCGCCGTCTTGCTCTGTATGCCATTTCACCGGAATAACCGTAAGAAATCGCAATGCAGCAAGAAAACCCGAAAGCTGTTCTTTCGTCCATCCAGTTGTATTATCTCTCATAGGTGAATTTATTTATCAGCTCCTGCAACTGCGGCTTCCTCAAAGGTTGCAACCTCAGTTAAAATTGCCACAGCACCTTCCACCAAATTCATAGCAACAGCAGCACCAGTCCCCTCACCCAATCTGAAATTCAGATCCAGTAATGGTTTTTTGCACCCAAGATGTACTTGCATCGC
The DNA here is from genome assembly GCA_047619065.1 of Desulforhopalus sp. GTDB lineage: Bacteria > Desulfobacterota > Desulfobulbia > Desulfobulbales > Desulfocapsaceae > Desulforhopalus_A. The sequence goes on along the minus strand of JBLHNA010000005.1, from coordinate 94,229 downwards.
TTCATGCCCGGGCTCAACAGATCGATGGGCAAAAATAAGATAATCTTTAACAAATGGTTCGATTGCATTTGCTATCAGGGCACCTGCCGTCGAGATAAAGCCATCTATAATAATAGGTTTTTTATTGGCGGCAGCACCTAATATGAGTCCTGCAATCCCACCAATCTCAAATCCACCCACCTTGGCTAAAATATCCAAACCATCAGATGCGTCTATGGAATTAATATCCAGCGCTCGCTTTATAACCTCAATTTTATGAGACAATTGTTCATCGTCAAGACCTGTTCCTCTGCCGGTTAGTTCTTCTATTGGCTTTTTGGTACAGACAGCTGCAATCGCAGCTGAAGGTGTGGTGTTACCGATACCCATATCTCCTGTGCCAAACAGGTCTGTTGTGGCTGATAGTTCATTTGCTATATCTATCCCCGACTCAACAGCACGTACAGCCATAGCCTTGCTCATTGCCGGCCCTACTGCAATATTATCGGTACCAAGACCAACTTTTTTATTTATAATTTTCCCAGCCTTTGCAAGCGCATTAAGATCAGCATTTACTCCCATGTCAACAACCAGGACACGGGCTCCAGCCTGTTTTGCAAGTGCATTAATGCCAGCCCCACCATTAACAAAATTGTAGACCATCTGGGGAGTGACTTCGCTTGGAAATTTAGAGACACCTTCAGCCACAACACCATGATCAGCTGCCATTGTTACTATTGTTTTGTTTTTGACAGTAGGCGTTATAGTCCTCGTCATACCGGCAATTTCAATTGCCAGATCCATTAAATCCCCAAGTGCCCAATGAGGAACAGCTAAATTATCCAACCGTTCTTTTGCTAAGTCTCTTGCAGCACTATCCTGGGGAAAAATATCTTTTACCGTACGTTCAAGCAAACCCATAACTATACAACTCCTACATAATATATTATTTTTTTAAATACAGAGGTACACCACAGGAAACAAGAACAACTTCATCAGCAATTTTACCTATGGTTTGATTTACCGTTCCGGCAAGATCTCTATATTTTCTTGCAAGAGGATTTTCCGGTACGATTCCACATCCGACCTCATTGGTGACACAAACGACCGTACCTTCAATTTCTGACGCTGCTTTTAACCATTTTTCTGTTTGTTCTTTTATGATAAAATCAGAAAGAATCGTATTCTCCTGTTCATAGGAGTAAAGAATATTATTGACCCAAAGTGTCACACAATCGAGAAGAACAACATCAACGTTGTCTGTTTTTTCACGAAATACTACATCTAAGGCAATCGGACACTCAACAGTCTCCCACCCCCTACCTTCTCGTTCTTCCTGATGACGTATGACCCGATCGGTCATTTCGGAATCTATAACAGGACAGGTTGCAATAAACAGACGTTTGGTTGAAATATTTTCACACACTTCCAAAGCGTACGAACTTTTACCACTCCTGGCTCCACCAGTAATTAAGATAATTTTGGACAATGTTACCCTCTATGATTGAGACCCGTTAAAACTCCACCTTCTTTATGCAATCTGATTTGTGCAAAAGAACCTGATTGTATTTCAAAAAGAAGATATTGTTCTTTGGGGACTTTTAAAAGATTGCAGAGTAGATGACGAATAATCCCCCCATGGCACACAACCAGTATGACCCTACCCTGTAACCCATGAAGATGATTCGCTATTGAAGTAATCCTTTGGCCGAAGTGTTCAAGAGATTCACCCTCAGGAAATGTAAAGCTATCAGGACTGGCCACCCATGCATCAACTTCGGCCTTGTCTGTTAATACTATTTCTTCAAACTTTTTTTTCTCCCAGCGGCCAAAGTCAATCTCTCTTAAACTGTCATGAAATTGAATAGTACAAGAGCAAGAAAGGTGTGCAACAGTTTCGACACACCGTTTCATAGGACTGCACAATACAGTATCAAAATCAATGGCTGAAAGAAAACCACAGCTTTTTATCACTTCTTTGGTACCCTTAGGTGACAAAGAGACATCTGAAGACCCAACATATTGATGTTTAAGACCTGTGTCACCATGTCTCAAGAGATAAATTTCTTTGTCATGCATAGTCTCTGGAAGATAGAAAAATTGTTGAAGAATAAAATCCAGAAAACTTACTAAGAACTTATGATCAGCACAAGATTTTTATGGCATAATCAAACGATTAGTAGAGACACAAGGGCATAACTGCCGAGATATTCTCATCAGCAGATGGTAAGTCATAGTTAGTTTGGGTCAGTCGCCTCTTCTTACAAATAATTCGTTATTCAAATTTGTTATTAACCGAATCAAATGATATCATTACTATCGAATAGGAAAATAACGTGGTTGAATCCAAAAGATTTGGTTGAAGAAGCTTTAACTCGCGTGAAAATTCGTCAACCGTTAAAAAAATAACGGGTTCACGTTAAGAGGTTCTACATGGGGAAAATATCTGTGAGCGAAGGAAGAGTTTGTATAATAAAAACTGACGAAATAACAACGGTCAAAGAGGGCCTGGAGCAGATGAAAACGGCGATCATTGAGTGTACCAATTCCGGTGGGAATGACCCTCAACAACTCGATACGTTTCTCTTCATTGACTTGTCGCTATTTAACATCATCAACTCAAGTGTAATCGGCGTACTGGGGTCTGTTTTAATGAACCCAAGGGTTCGTTTACTCGGACTATGCGGAATAAAACCTCCAGTTGAAGACATTTTAACACGCTTTGGAGTACTTTCTCCGACAAAGAAAAACAACTTTGTCGCCTACGGTGAGCTACAAAACAATATGAGTAAAGTGGTAACTTTTGATACAATTGAACAAGGATTAGGTTGTTTAAATCCAACTTAAATTTCGCATGTCAAACATTCGATAAACACATTGTATATGCAAATTCAATGTGCTTTTCTTATCTTTTCCACCCTTCGGGATCACCAATTCTACCGAATCTGCTTCGTTAACAGCCACTTGATGTACACAAGTACACCTGCGTGTCTGTTGCCTCTCATCTTCAGCAGGTAAGTGAAGACTCCGGACTTGGCAATTGCAATATTTAAGTCCAACCTAATCCAGAAGTCCACATCGAAATCTAACAAACACGCATTACTTTTGCCCCAGCCTGGCAAGCAAATCCCTGGCGAAATCCAACTCAGAATCAATGGTCAGAGCAATTGTTAAAAAATGGACAGCCTGCTCCGTCTTCCCGAGTTTACTGTAATTTACACCCAGATTGGCATAATCAATACCTGAAGCAGGATTGAGGTCTACGGCTCTTTGAAAATGAACAATGGCCTGTTCATAGTTTTCCTGTTTAAAGTAACAGACACCAAGGGTGTTGTGTAGATCAGGTCTTTCTTCATCTTCCGTGAGACCCATTTCTAATTTCGAAATGGCTTCTTCATATTTCCCCAGATCCTTTAAACAACTCCCCATAAATGAATATATATAAGGCAGGTCTTCGGTTTCCGGATTTTTCAGAAGTGCGGCCTCAAAATGGGTCAGTGCTGATTCCGGGAACCCTATATTAAAATAATTACGACCTCTGTAAAACTCGAGATAATAGGCATCCGGTAACAACTCTTCCATCTGTAGAAGTTTCGCCTCAAGCAATTGCGCATCTGAAATCAACTCAACCACGAGCTTTGCGGAAAACAGGCCAACATCATTAATCATCGATCTCTCGCGAAAATGCGCACCGGGAACGATGGTGTAAAAAGCTGGAATATTTAATTTGTCATGGGTGACATCAATCATCAAAACATCCATACCTATGTTTTTGATGGCATTTACACAATTAATCACTTCAGTTTTGATATTCTCGTCGCTAAGGTTCGCGATGTCCTCCACCGTTTTTATCTCGCTGCTGTCTGTAACATAGTCAACCTCTTCCATTGAAAGTGGTTTGGGCAGGCCGGATGCGACGTAATTTGAATCTGAATTAAAATCACCGGCAAGTTGGGCTATTTCAGTTACAGCGCGAATAATTGCCTTTTCAGGCTCTGGTGTGGTGCCTGCCGTGTAAACAATTTCACTTTTTCCAGGAAATGTAGACCTGTCAATCGCAAGCGCTCCAACGGTGCACACTCCTGTATCTAACGTAAAATCATTGAGATAGAGTTCAATGTTATTGTCTTTGAATTTTTTCAGCAGATCTTTTGCCACTGAATCTTTTACCGAGTCCTGGTCTATTTGAGGTGTTTTAATTTTTTCATTATTAATTACAGAGCAGACATGTCTCTCAATGACCTCACATACCCCCTGAAGGGCCGCTTCCTCGTTGGTGTTGCCCGCTGATGGACCGTTAAATTCGTTTATGGCGAAAAACCATGAAAACGGGATAAGTACGTCTTCGCCTTTGGTAATATTTGTTCCCCAGGCCCATTGCATCGGAATGTCAGCAAGTAACAATTTCAATAATTGAATATCTGACGTGCTGTCATGTACGGATTGCAGGAGATATTCAAGTGCAAGTACTGGGTGTCCTGCCGCGACCATCGCGTTATAATCACCGGTTAAAAAATTTCCGCTATTGTCTTTATAGGCAAAAAAGGAAAAACGTTCTGCAAGCTCCATACAGGCTGAAGCTTCAGCCTGCACAGGGGATGCACCTTTACCCATCTGTTTTTTTGTCCCTGTCAGCGCCTTAGCGTCATCTCCGCATACTGAAAAATATACTGGAATATCCAGACGACCGTTATCTATTCGTCGGACCTCACTGAGAATTTTAAGCTCAAGTGCATCAATCTTAGAATAGAAAATCTTTAGGGTTTCTTCAGGTGTAATCGCCTTGTCCTGGTCTTCGGTAAAGGTCTTAAAACAATCATTAAATATTATAGTTTTTTTCTTCATTATAATTTATCGCTAATGGTTCAGGAAAAATGTACCAAAGACATCTTGTAGGTTAGTAGTACACTATAGTGGAGATTAAAATATGAACAACGGCAAGAATCATAATCTTATTTAAAGACTCGTATACCCATCAATCAGAGGGGAAAACTTTCTGGATTTCTTTTAAAAGTGGAATGTACGTTTGAGTTGCGTGTAATGTAAAAATACGGCAATCGTCTTCTGCCATCTGAACATCAATAGCGAACAGTTCTTCGGGTAAAATCTCAGACGCCCTTTTTGACCATTCGATAACAGTTAATCCTTTTTTAAAGAAATACTCGTCAAACCCTAAAGCTAATACATCATCAGCACCATATAATCGGTAAAAATCCATATGGTAGAGGGGAATATCACCTTGATACTCGTGCATGATTGCAAAAGATGGGCTTGTAATATACTCGCCATCATTAAGACAAAGCCCCCCAGCTATTGACTGGGTAAGCGTCGTTTTTCCGGCTCCGAGATCACCATCGAGACAATATATATAGCCTGGTCTTGCATGGGTTCCTAACAGATGTCCCAATCTCTGGGTTTCTGCAAGGGACTTTATAGTAAAAATATATGATTCCATAATTGAATAAAAAAATGGAATGTATGCCATGAAGCGAGAGAAAATGCATTAAAAAAAACAACCCCCACAACAAGACGAGTCCGTCATGGGGGCTAGAGATGATGCTTGTATTTTGGATTACATCATTTTATTTACGTCTTCAGCTTGTAAACCTTTGTCTGTTGTTGCTATTGAGAATTCAACAGTCTCACCTTCAGCCAAACTGCGGAACCCCTCTCCCTGTATAGCGCTATAATGTACGAAAATATCTGATTCGCCATCAGGCCTCTCTAAAAAACCATAACCTTTACTTGCATTAAACCATTTAACTTTTCCTTTCACCCGATCAGACATTTTCATTCCCCCCCCGCGAAAATAGGCCAGTCAGAGACGCTACATTAATGACCAGGCCCAAGTTAGTAATACCGCCTGCCTAACAAACTTGACATATTAAATTGGTATCAATAAAAACAACAATATGTCAAGTAAAAACAACCCAATCACACGGTTATCTATGATTTTTTAAACATCGACAGTGCCCAAAATATTTGTATTACGGTCAGTATACCAGTATTACGAATGAAGTACTATTTGAGTCGTTTTTCAGTATACCTATTTTTAAAATTGCCCTTTCAATTCATTAAATATACATAGGCCGCCTCATCTTACTCAGATTTCTCCTTAACATCTTTATTTCACTGTTCAATATCAACGAGATTTACGCAGCTAATTTGTTGTTTTTTCTTCGGAAATAAGCGGTAAAAAAACCTGTGATGCCAGGACCACGTGTCTGCCTGGCATGGAAAAAAATCTCTTCTTCTCCATAGAATTAAATTTTTTCACCGGGTATAAGACCCGTTTGGCGAAATGGATTAAGCTGGTAATAGACTATTCCAGGATAGGTCTTTTTATATAGCGTCCTGCTCATCTGCTGCAACTCGCAACCGATCAGGTCTTCTTGAAGTATGAGTTGGGGATGAATTGAAGTGATAATCGCCTCCAGTCGGCGAAACGGAAGAACACGCTGACAGACCACAACCTTGCAGAGAACATTTACAAGCTCTTCAATATAAGTGTTTGGGAAGAGTCTGACATTGGAATTAAAACCTTCCACTCCACCAGCAAAATTTGAAGAGAGTAGTTCCTGAGCTGATTCTTTTTCGGAAAAAGCGGTATCTATATCAAAAGACACTTGCGGAACACGATCAATCCCAACATAATACTTCAGGCCACAACCTATCAAAAGTCTCAAATGGTTATCGAGTCTGTTGAGACTTTCCCCACAACCCAAACTGATAAGAGACTGCTGTCCATGTTCATGCAAAAACTCGAGAGCGGCTTTTGACATAGTAGTACTCATCGTTGCAGATAAGGATCGAATGGTAGAAAATGTACCGTCTCACCACCTAATACAAGACTCATTATAAATCGACTCAACAATATGGTTGTGATTCACAAGAGGATCAGTTCTTTAAAATACATCGAGAAACCTTGTCCTTTCCATATGGCTGGATTTTTTTGAATACCTGAACTAAGCATGTTTTTTTTTTGCGGCAACAGCCTGTCCTAAATGCAGTGATAGTTAGACGTTTAGAGTTTCCCATGGCCTTGTTCACTGTAGACATGGATATCCCCAACCAGAATTATTTACATTCTGCGCCAGCTACTCCGCTTTTTTTATTTGTTACGTTCATTCACCCATTGGTCGAACCGCCAAGACTGGACAGCTAGCTTCGCGGATAACCCGATCCGTGGTGGACCCAACCGTTAGCTTTTCCCAAAGAGTATGCCCGCGAACCCCCAATACAATCATATCGATCTCAGACGCCTCGGCATATTTGACCAACTCCCTGTAGGGTTCTCCAAAAAGTAGGGTGGCGTGGGGGGTGCACCATACCTGGCACTCTTCGGGGACCATTAAATGGAGTTGTTTTTCAAGGCGACTGCGCAGGAGGTTCATTCTTTCTCGGTTTTCTGCAGTCACTTTTTTCTGGATTTCAAAATAATCAGCAGTACCCCAGACAAGGTAATCTCCGGGTATAACATTGATATAGTCAGCGGGTTTCAAGTCAACATATTCAGTCGGTTTAATTACATGTGCCAGGTAAAGATCCGCCTGGAATTCCTGTGCTAAGCTGAGTCCATAGTCAAAAGCCAATTTGGAATCAGCTGAGAAATCACATCCCACCAGAATTTTTTTTAATTTCATTTCTGAGCTGTCTCCGGGAATGAAATCACGACCCTTGGTGCGTATTACCAGCAGAGGACAGTGGATGATCTTTATCAGTTTCTCTGTAACGGAACCGATCAATAATCTTTCAAAGCCTGATTTTCCGTGGGTGGCTGTGATGACCATGTCTATTTCTTCTTTCATAGCCAGCTGGCAGATCTTATCTGCTGAATTTCCTGACCTGATGACAATTTCATGTTTAATGTCCACTTCTTTTATCAGGTCCTCGAGGAGTTCCTGTGCTTTCGAGATATGTTGTTCCTGAAGTAATCCACCATCACTCATGATTCCAGTATCTCCGAAAGTAGTGTTGTAATCGTTGATAATGTGGACCAAAAACAACTTTGCATGAAACTCCTTACACAAGGCAATGCTGTAGACAAGGATCTCACTGGTGGAATCTGAAAAATCAACCGCACACATGATTTTTTTTGGCTGTAACCTCATAGCTGTCCTCCATTATCAAACTCGATTGTTTTTACCCGGAATTTCTCATGACTTTTTGATTTGAAACTCAATTGTTTGTTTATATAGTTTAAAAATGACTTCCTTAATTAACATGGTGTTTTTCGTTTCAAATCAAAAAGTTCACCCTTCGGGCCAACAGATTTATCCGCAGCTGCTTCGTTACCGAGCATTTGCAGGTAGCGAAGACTCCGGTAGATTATTACAGCTTCATGCCCGGTGTCTCGACCTGCGAAAAACTTTGTTGGTGAGAAATCCGGGTTAGGCACCTTTCACCCCCAAAAACATAAAAAGCCCTGGCTACCTCATGAAATTGGCGACCCGGCTGACTTTCTTTTGGCCCCATAGAAATGGATATCTCAATAATGTGGCAAAGAGATGTCCACAGCCAAGTAGTAATTCAAACACCCAAACCTCCCCCTGATCATACCCAATGTGTATTCTCTGTTTGGGATCTATAAAGCATCTTGTAAGTCGGTGATTTGTTTCTTATAGCATTCTGGACAGCATCCATGACTCAGATGGGCACTACTCTTTTGTAACAGATAATCTTCAATCTCTACCCATTCCCCCGTTCCCGGTTTCCCTCCTTTGTCATCTCTTATTTTATTACAATACATACAGATAGTTACAATCTTTATGTTAGTTGTGATTATCATATGCGAATCCTGCTCGGTAAAGAATTTATTCATCTTAATAACCAGATTATCAGGTTCACATGGCTTAAGAAGGAAAGCATTGGCACCGAGACGAAGTGCTTCTATAGCGTTAGCCATATTGCCATAGCCCGTGAGGATGAATACACCCATATCCAAATTAAATTTTCGGATTTCTTGAAGAACTTCTATCCCGCTGATACCAGGCATTATCAGATCGGTTATCACCATATCGAAAGGTGGGCTGGATCGGATTTCCGCTAATGCATCTTCACCGCAGGGGGAGGATTTTACTCTAAAATTATTTTTTTCAAGGTAGTTGCCAAGAGATAGCAGAACAGGCCTCTCGTCATCGACGAGTAAGACAGATTTGGTTCTCATTTCCAGTCCTCACTGTAGGGGCGTGTTGGCTGTACCACAAACAATGACACCAGAACAGCTTTTAGCTGTTCATCACAAACAGTCTTTGTGCCAACAACAATTTTTTTGATCACAAGACTCTATATTCATTTGAAAACACGGGACATTACCTTCTTCGGTCTGAATCTTTCGAATGAGTTCCGTTTTTCTATATTTTTTAGGTTTAATACCAATACTTCTTGCTAATACTTGGACTTCCTTCATATTCATAATATGACTATCCTTTGTTTGGGCTATGAATCGCTTACAATCACCATAGTTGTTGGAATAATAGCAGCGGATATGTATTACCCTCCACGATTCATGGGTAAATATTTCACGAATTTTCGTTTGGTATTTTTGTAATATTCCGAGCTGCAATGATACATATTTTTTTCAATATCCAATAAGCTTTGATAGTAAGACACAAGGTTTTCTATACCGTAAGCTTCTGCTAAAGAAGAATCAGTGATTTTTTTCTGTAGTAGAAGCTTACTTGAGAGACAAACAACATAGACAAAAATATATAAAACAGACAGTCGCTGATACCTCCTACTACAATAGTGTAGAAGATATCAGCACCTGTTTCTTATCCAAGTTTTACGACACGATCAGCGGATGCTCCTTTTGCGCCCATTGTAATCTCAAACGATACACGCTCCCCCTCTGTTAGTGACTTGAAGCCCTCAACCTGAATTGCAGTATGATGTACAAAAACATCATCTCCACCAGCTTGTTCAATAAAACCGAAACCTTTTGCATCATTAAACCACTTTACGATTCCTTCTGGCATTGATCATACTCCTATTAAATGAATGGAAAACGCTGACACTTCCTGCCAGCAATGAACTGAAAATCCAGCAATATTTTCTGCTAATTCATAAGTTGCCTATTAACTAACAATTCTGGGTTCTTAACCGGTGTCCCTGCAAGCATCCATTCCCTGGTTAACGGCTGGTCGTTTTAAACTGTTTCGGAAAATGACGACACCTCGTTAATCTAGAAGAACTGCTGCAAAAAAGTCATATTGATCGCACTTTTCCAACCGGGTGTAACAATGTCTCCAATAAAACTATCTGTTCGCTGTTCATATCGAGAAACTCAACACCGTATCTCCAAATGAGTCCAATACCAGTGGCATCTCGCATCTGGATGCCCGATGAAAGCTGTCCTTTGATTTCAGTAATGGAATACTCAAAGTTGGTCAAACTGTCATAAATGAGTATGTCCATCGTAAAATCGTCATAGAAATCAACGATTTCTTTCGCGAAAAAAAATGACACTCCACCCAATGCTATATCGTAAATAATCGTCACAACAGGTTTTTCGTTACTATTCATAACTACAATACCCTTGGTTTGAACCCTGTTTGAGCGTCGCTTCATTTAGATAGCCAGTTGGTTGTGATTAGCCCGAATTTCTCATGACTTTTTGATTTGAAACTCAATTGTTTGTTTTTATAGTTCAAAAATGACTTCCTTAATTAACAGGGTGCTTTTCGTTTCAAATCAAAAAGTTCACCCTTCGGGCCAACAGATTTATACGCAGCTGCTTCGTTGCCGAGCATTTGCAGGTAGCGAAGACTCCGGTAGATTATTACAGCTTCATGCCCGGTTTCTCGACCTGCGAAAAACTTTGTTGGTGAGACATCCGGGTTAGAATTTATCAGCTGGATAAACAATGGCCAGCGACCCTCAAGTCTAAAAAGTCGCTCTGGCAGTGAGACTCAACTGTATATAAGTGTCGGTGAAAAAAGGGGGAAAGACAATACGGCAAAGGGCGAGAGAATCCGGTACAGGAATACCGGATTATGTAGTGGAAGTAAGGAATTTCTTTAAGTTAATTTTCTTGTTTTTTATCCTGAGTTTTTTTCTGATATTTTCTCTGTAGGATTCTACAGTGCTGATCCTGATGCCGAGTATATCAGCCATCTCCTTGTTGGTTTTATTCTGTCTGATATAGTGGACAATCTGTAATTCCCGGGGGGCCAGTTTGGCGTTTGTCAGCTGGGTGTCATGGGGGTGCTGGGAAAAAACATCAAGTAGATTTGCCTGGGCGGTTAGTATGTAATCCTTTGTTGGACCAACCGCGTTTTTATCAGCTTTTTTCAACAGGGGTAGAACCATCTTCACTGCTTTTTCGGCAACCTCCAGGCGGATTTCATTATGCTCCCGTTCTCTCCTCTTTAGAAGAGTATTCAGGGTGGTATTGGTGTCACGGAGTTCCTGGTTTTTTGCCTCCAGCTCTTGTTCTCTTATCCGCAGGGTGGCCAGTACACTCTGTAACTCGTCTACGGCCTGGATTAATGAGGTTGTCCTTTGCTCCACCTGGCTTTCTAGATTGACATGTAATTCCTCGAGTTTCGCCTCGATAATCTTTCGTCTGACGACCTCACTTTTGAGTTGTTGATTCTGACGGCGAAGCTTGACCACCAAATCCTGTTTTTCAAAACTACGAGTAGCCTTATGGAGAAGGTCGCTGTAATCACACGGTTTTTCCAGGTAATCATCGGCCCCCATCTTAATTGCTTCGACGGCAGTAGAGATATCGCCCTGTCCGGTCAAAATCATGACGCCGATATCAGGATAGAGTTTTTTGGCATGTTTCAATACAGCGAGACCATTTACATTGGCCATTATCAGATCGGTAATCACCAACTCATATTGAGTGTCTTCAAGCTTGTCTATTGCTTCCTGGCCGCTGCTGGCCTTTGTTACCTTGAAGTTATTTTTTTCTAGAATCCAGCTAATTGATGAAAGAATGGATTCTTCATCATCAACCAGCAATATCGATTTGTCGCTCACTATAGACACCGTCAATAGGCAGAATTACCGAAAACGTCGAACCTTTACCAACTTCACTCTGTACCTCTATAGAGCCACCATGTTTTTTTATAATGCCATAACTCACCGTCAACCCCAAGCCGGTCCCCTTTACCTCCGGCTTGGTGGTAAAAAACGGCTCAAATATTTTGCCTAGAACATGAGAAGACATACCAATACCATTATCTTCGATATGGACTACCACCTCTTTTTCTCCCACTGTTTCAGTCGTCAAGAAGATAACTCCCCCACTTTTACAGGCATCTGCAGTATTATTGAGCAGATTAAGAAAGACCTGTTTCATCTGATCAGCAACGGCCATGACAGCTGGAAGGGTGCCGGAGTACTTTTTAATAATTTCTATTTTACGGCTAGAGAATTCTTTCTTGCTGAGTAACAAAAGGCCGTCAAGGATGGCATGAAGGTCAACTTCTATCATTTGATCGGAACTCAGGCGGGAAAAATCCCTAAGATCAGCAATCAGCCTTTTCATTCGGTCACACTCCTGCAGGGCCAAATCAAGAAGATACGTCTCCTTTTTTTCCATGGGAACGTATTGCCCAATGCCTTTGATGACGGTCATAACACTCTGCAGAGGATTATTAAACTCATGGGCAATGGAGGCGGAAAGACTGCCAATGGCACCAAGTTTTTCAGAGTGGAGTAATTGCTTGTGGGATTGTTGTAGTTCAAGTGTGCGTTCCTGGACCCGGTGCTCCAGCTCGATATGTGCCTGCATTAAAGCTTCTCTGTTTTTTTGTTTTTCTGTAATGTCAAAGAAATAATGCAGATAGAGACCATCTTGTAGCGGAACCCAATAGGCATCCCAACAGATATCATTAAACCAGAATTGATCGTTAGAAGGTCCCTCTTTTTCAGAATCCAGCGAGGCACGGCACCAGGTGCAGGGGGAATCTCTCTGGCCCCAGGCATTATAGCAATGCTGGCCCCGTCCAGCCCCAACCTCGACAGCGGCCTTATTGGAAGCTACTATCAGCCGGGTGTCATCTTGTATCAGCATGGCAATACAGGGCAGTGCGTCCAGGAAAAGCTGTCGTAATTCAACCTCCCTTGCCAGTTTCTCCTCGGTTATTTTCAGTTGGGTTATATCCCTGCCCACAGTCTGGTACTTATAAATATTACCATCCAGGTCAAATAAGGCTCTGGAGCAACATTGCAGCCAGAAAAGTTGGCCATCCGGCGTATGCACTCTATATTCGATGGTTCTCGTCGGTTCAAGTGAGGTCAATTGCCTGAATTGATCCCGGACCAAAGGGATATCTTCTACATGGATATCCGGCGTAAATGTGGTATTGAGTATCTCATTAAACTGGATATCAAAAAATCGACAATACGCATCATTAACAAAGGTGATCTTGAGTTCAGGAGTAAAACGACAGATCAACTCGTTCTGATCCATCACTATGGCACGGTATCTGTTTTTTACCTCGCGAATTTTCTCCAACTCGGCTTCTTTCCGGTATGAGATGTCGCTTACCGTTATCAGAAATTGGCCGGGTGAATCGCAATCTTCCGGTTGCACGATTGTTTCCACCAAACCATAAAAGAGAGATTCGTCTTTTTTCTTCAATCTCAGCTCATAGGATTGTTGCTGCCGACTCGCTAGTAGTTGTTTACGATGGAGGTAGAAAATATCCTGATCATCTTGAAAAATAAAATCAGAAAAGGGTCGGTTAAGTAGCTCACCCCGTTGTATCCCTAGCAGCCCTCCGGATGTTAAATTTGCCTCCAGGATCATCCCCTTGTCGCTTAGTGTCATATAGGCGATTGGTGCAAAATCGTAGAGGGTTGCATAGCGACTACGGGACCTCTCCAGCTCTTCCTGAAGATTGCGCAGGTCCTCATTCTGCAATTCCAATTCGATCTGGTAGGTATCGAGTTCATGCACCAGTCTCTGGACCGCCGCATTGCTCATTTCCTGGGCTTGGGACTTTTCTGACAGGAATTTCTGGGCACGTTTTCGTAGGTCCGAAAATGATTTATTTCCCGTATACGCTACCATGCAACCTCCTTATTAAAGTGACGTTGAATCAATTTCTTCACTTTTTAAAATGCCGAGATTTTTTCCCGCACAAAAACTAAGGCGCTCTGCTCCCTGTTAAAAATAACAGGGGTGGCTGATATTACCAGTTCTACAAGGACACCGTCCAGGCGCAGCCATTTCTCTTCTATTGCAGATATCGGCACGTTATCCCCCAGGAGCTGGTACGTCTGTTTTTTGAACCGAGCCTCTGAATCAGGATGCACTCGCTCTACAACAGGTTTTCCGACTATCTCTTTTGGGGAGCTTGCACCAAAAATCTCAAGTGCCTCGGGGTTGATATATGAAAATTTCTCATTTGCAATAATAAAAATACCCATAGGTGCATTCTCTATCAGACCGCGCCATAAAGATTCGCTTTCGGTCAAGGCAGCAACCAGCTCTGTATATTGTGTAATATCTTCGAAGGTGACGACAACCCCATCAATGACATTGTTCAAGGTACGGTAGGGACGCAGCCGCATACGATATTTCTTACCCTTGTTGTCATTGACTTCGGATTCCTGCTGGCCCAGATCGGTTAATACTTTTTCTGCATTTTCTACCAGCTGCACATCTTGCAGGGACGTTGCGAAATGGGAAATGGGTCGGCCGATATCAGCTGAAGTCAAGTGAAACAAATGGGTAGCCATGGGTGTGAAGCGCCGGATCTGGAGGTCAATGTCCAGAAAAATGGTGGCAATCTCTGTGGCATCAAGCAGGTTTTTAATATCGTCATTGGTGGCAATTAAATCGTCTATTCTGCTTTGCAGTTCAGAGTTTACTGTGGCGGACTCTTCGTTTAAAGATTGCATTTCCTCTTTTGAGGTTTCAAGTTCTTCATTGGTACTTTGCAGCTCCTCGTTGGAAGATTTGAGCTCTTCGTTTGCCGTCTCCATCTCCTCGATAGTGGACTGCAAGACGTCTTCTAGTTTTTTAACTTCATCACTCTTTTCTATCTGGCCATAGGGTGGTGTAAAATTGGTTTTTTCCTCATTTTCAGTTAAAACCTGTTCGAATATTACCATTGTCAAACGACTTTGACCGGTGTGAAAGTCTGCCAGGGGCCTGAGGGTAAGATTAAAGTCCACATAGTCGCTGCTGTCATTTATCCGCAGATTAGTGGTTTTAATTTCCTGGCGTTCCACTGCCATTTGGGAGATGAGACGACTCAGCTCTATATGGAGACCCGGCCTTGCCATTTTTAAAATGTTGGAGCAGGTCACTCCCTCGGCTGGCTCAAGGAAACGGCCGGTCCGACCATGAACATATAGGATGTTTGCAGAGTCATCGATCACCACACAGGGGGGCAAGTTACTTTCGGCAAGAATGGTCTTGAGCAGCCTCACCGTATTGAGATCCTGGGAGTGACCTGCACGTTTATTTTCTACCTGGGGCAATAAAACGACGGGTTCTACTGTCGGTAAATTCAATATAGGGTGCCTTGCCTTTGAGGTCGACTGGCATTTATATATCTTCCATTTCTTGTCCAGAGCAGTAAAAAGGTCAGTGGTCTGGCCGATACTTTCCGAAGATCCAAGAAAAAGAAGGCCATCCTGATTCAGACTGTAGTGAAAAATGGGAAATAATTTATTCTGTAATTCCTGACCGAAATAGATGAGCAGATTTCGGCAGCAGAGCAGGTCGAGCCTGGTAAAAGGTGGATATTTGATAATATTTTGTGGGGCAAAGACCACCATTTCCCGAACACTCTTATTAATCAAGTAGTGATCATCTCCTTTGGTGAAATACTTTTTCAACCGCTCCTCGGTGACGTCTGCAACAATTGAATGAGGGTACTTCCCTGTCCTGGCAATGTTTATGGCTTGTTCATCGAGATCGGTGCCAAAGATCTGCACCTCGAAATGGCGACTTACATTTTCCATGTACTCCCGGAGAATGATGGCGATACTATAGACCTCCTCGCCGCTGCTGCAGCCCGGTACCCAGACCCTGACCTGGTAGTCATCTGGCTTATCTTGCAGTAATTCCGGCAGATATTTTTCTTTAAGTAGCTCAAATGGTATAATATCCCTAAAGAAACTGGTAACACCAATCAACAGTTCTTTGAACAGAATGTTAGTTTCAGTTTCTGACTCTTGAAGACAGCGAACATAATCGTCTATGTCCTCGATCTGGTGAACCTGCATCCTTCTTTCGATGCAGCGGATAATGGTGTTTTTCTTGTAGAGTGAAAAATCATGGTCAGTACTATTGCGAAGAACGATATAGATCCTTTGCAAGGCATTGATCAATTTTTCGTCACCGGTCTTGGTCGAACTGTCAAAATCCCTCGTCTTGTACCTGGCGTAACTTTCTAATTGTTCCGGCATCTTGTCTGGAGAAAGAATAAAGTCAGCCATGCCGGAGGCAATAGCACTTCTCGGCATACCATCGTATTTTGCCGACTCAAGATCCTGAACCATGACCATGCCCGCCTCGCCCTTTATGGCCCGTATCCCTAAGGTACCATCTGTGCCGGTACCGGATAAAATGATGCCTACGGCTTTGTTCCCCCGGGTCTGCGCCAGGGAGCGAAAAAAGCTGTCTATTGGCAGGTTGGCTCCCCGGGGCTTTTTGGTCTCAAGCAATTGTAAGGTGTCGTTGAGAATTGCCAGGTCTTTGTTTGGAGGGATAATATATATCTGATCCGGCATAATTTTTATATTATCGGCAACCTGACAAACCTTCATTTTTGTTTTTCTCTGTATAATCTCGGGTAAAACGCTGACATGGGTAGGATCAAGATGGACGACCAAAATGTATGCAAATCCATAATTATCAGGAAGCGCTTTTACAAAGGCTTCAAATGCTTCAAGCCCTCCGGCCGAGGCCCCTATACCGACAACTGGGACGTGGTTGTCATTTTGAGCAACAGCAGCCTTTCGACGTGTTGTTTTTCCTGATTGCATTTTCTTGGTAACCATTGCCAGTACATAAGTGGAGTTTAAAAAAGAACTTTCAATACCTCTACTGGAAACGAACCCAACCCGGCTGAGGCGATTTTATTGGCTTAGTGAGTTATTATATCAATATTTTCTGCTGTTTGTACAACTCTTTTCTAATGCCTTCGTTACACATATTTTAGAATATCATCTTGGTGCTAGCCCGTATTCTCATCACTAAAGTTTTTTGCTGATCAAGACACGGAGCACTCGACTGTACTTTTGTACCTCAAGTGCTCCGTAACGATGCAGCAGCGGAAAAATCTTGTGACCTGGAGGGTGAGCTTTTCGATATACAGCGAAATACACACTGCTTTTGCAGTCCATTGGATTTACCCCGTAAATTGGGACTTTAGGATATTTATCGAAAAGTTCATGAGAAATGCGAGCTAGAGTTACCAAACTGAGCAAAGTGTTAGTTATGGATCCGAATGGTTTCATCACATTGGAAAATATAATGAGGAAGGATATGTAACAGACCTGCTTTTTCTTTTAAAGAAAAATAAATAAACCTTCTGATGTAGCATCTGAATAGACAAAAAAGAAGACTGTACCGAAAAGAGATAGTTGGAGCAACAGAACTACTCTAAAAAATAGTACATTTTTCGGCCCTCTAGATATGGTCTCTATCCCACATATTGTTGGTTATCAAAAGCAGAAGAAATTTCATTTAGCAGCCCCGCTTTATTCATTTGATTGTTCAGTATTTCTCTCCCATGTTCTATTTCCGAACGCACCTCTGATTTGGGCCGATTTTGAATCTCTGAGATTTCACTCACCGAGTAGTCTTCAATGGAATTCATCAGAAAAGCCTGTCTACATTGCGATGACAAAGTTTGCAGGACTTCATTTATATACGATTGTCTACTTGCTTCATCCATTTTTTCCCAGACCATACTGGGCACTCGATCGGGCAAGAGTTCGGCGAAAGTCATTATCTCCTCATATCCCATAAGGGCAGCAACCCAGTCCGAATCCGAAGAAAAATCCAATTGATCAAAGTGCAACTCCTCATCCAAAGAAATGCGGTGGGAAGCTTCCAGCTTGATTTTCCCTAAGATCTGACACAAAATTCCATGCAGCCAGTGCTCGAGCTTCTTTTCTTTAGGTTTGGATGAAAACTGTTCATATGCCTGGACAGTCATTTCATTTACGAGATCGTGGGCAGA
Source organism: Desulforhopalus sp. (assembly GCA_047619065.1). Classification (GTDB taxonomy): domain Bacteria; phylum Desulfobacterota; class Desulfobulbia; order Desulfobulbales; family Desulfocapsaceae; genus Desulforhopalus_A. Next base: position 76,089 of record JBLHNA010000005.1, on the reverse strand, counting down.
ATACATGCCAGACAAGATGCTTCCTTCGAGTTCGAGTATTTTCAGTTCTCTTTTAGCCTGTTCCTCAAGAAACACCAAACGAGGTCGAAGAACTGCGTAGAAAGATTCTTTTCTATTTTTCTTCTCGTCTTCAACGAGCAAGGGTAGTGCTGCGTCAAGGTCAGCTCTGATTCTTTCTTTGGTCTGTAATCGATACATATGCCTACTCATTTTCTTGTATTTTCGTACAGATGCGACAAGTAAATCGATTAATGTATCCAGTGCTGCCGAAAAACTCATGTCTGATGCTTGAACCGCCACAGATCTACGTGGAACCTCCATGATTGCACGAACTTCATACTGATCCACTCTCCTTTCGTGGAAACATACAACTATACGTAAAAGCCTCTCACCCTTGGGGATTACGGCAGCTAAACGCTCCAGTCTCGATTGCTTCTTTTCCCAGTATGATCGAGCTGCAACTTTTATATTCTCTGAACAATCATGAAAAGCCCATTGCGTCATCATAATGAACCTCCTCCACTCTGCTACCGTTACGAAATCCCAATTTGTTTCAATTCTGGATCAGTTGCACCACTCTTAGCTATTGTGATCATTAGAACTCAAATCATGTGAATGAGCTGTTAGTATCTGTCCATAAATGGCCCTTTTTCCCTAACTCGTCATTGCTCTCAAAATTTATTCCTTGGAATATCAACTCTACTGCAAATGCTCGGTAACGAAGCAGCTGCGGATAACTCTGTTGGCCCAAAGGGTGAACTTTTTGATTTGAAACAAAAAACACCCTGTCAATTAAGGAAGTCATTATTAAACCATAAAAACAAACAATTGAGTTTCAAATCAAAAAGTCATGAGAAATTCGGGTTAGCAGCCAGGTCACTGATATGGACAGGTCTCTTCGCCACCAATGGTCGATATTTGAGGATGTTTTTGATGACCTTCTTACCGGTTTCGTTGAGCATCGCCAGCCCGTCAGAAGGAGTTCTAAGGATATAACAATCGAGATCACCTTGTCACCCACGCAGGCACAACGAGGAGGAAACGTCCGGATAAATCTTCCGGTTCAAATGAATTGCCCTTCTTGCTACCATTATTCTGGGTCCGCTCGTATCTGCTGGCGTTGTAATGGAACAGGTAGTCTACAGGGTGAAAAGCCAGTGCAGATAAATTATCCGGCAGGAATATCCAATAATCACACAATTAGATTTGCCCTGAAGGACCATGGCGGCCAACATGCACACTATCGCGACCAACATACACACAATCTCAGGGCCGTATTCACAATCCGTTGGAGGCCTAGGGTGATGAAGGTTATTCCGCTTGCTTCCAACAATCAGTCATGAACTCACTTGGGAGATTACTCGGAATATATTCATCAACCTTGGGAAAGGTTGAGATCTTCATCTCATGTATTGCATTGAGGAACGAATTGAGCCACCAGAAAACATCTTGACTATGAACGTTGCGTCGAAGGTTTCGCATTCGTCTTTTTCTTTCCTCTAAAGGCATCTTAAATGCTCTGTAAATTGCGGCTGCAGTCCCTTCAATATCATGTGGATTTACTAAAAGAGCATCTTGGTAAAACTGCTGTGCAGCACCGGCAAATTCACTGAGTATAAGGACTCCGTTTTCATCAACATTGCTGGCACAATATTCTTTAGCAATAAGATTCATTCCGTCCTTTAATGGTGCAACAAATGCCACCTCTGATATCCGGTAGAGTGAAATAAGTTCATTTCGACCCAGCGTTCGAAACATATACTGAACTGGCAGCCAGTCATTTGTACCAAATTTACCGTTGATCTCTCCTACTAACTGTTCAATTTTGAGTTTTAGATCAGAATATGCGGTTATTTCTCTGCGACTTGGGACTACCAGTTGGATGAATTGCACCTTTTTATGGAACTCAGGAAAGAGTGTTAAAAAAAATCTAAATGTTCGTAATTTATCCGGTATACCTTTTGTGTAATCAAGACGATCAACGCCCAATAATACTTTGTTATTAATAATATTTTTTCTGTTTGTTTTGGTGAGTTGTTCAACTGTTTTTCCGCTCGCCCTTTGAGCAAAATCGCGAGCATCAATACTAATCGGAAACACGCCTATACGTATACGCCTGTTTCCAAATGTCAATTCGCTCAAAGCTTCATCAAGCTCGTCTTTTACGTCGATTCCAACATCTTGAACAGTCTTCTTTAAGCATCCGATAAAATTGCGTTTATCCTGAATTGTCTGGAAGCCCAGAATGTCGTAATCCAACATAGCAGCCAAGAGCTCAAAACGCCACGGACATCGTGCAAAGGTATCAATGGGTGGGAAGGGAATATGGAGAAAGAATCCAATGTGGTTATCGATCATCTTTCTGCGCAGGCATGCTCCGACCAATATTAAATGATAGTCATGTACCCAGATAAAATCTGTATCTTGTGCATGTTGGCTAATTGTTGAAGCAAATTTTTCATTCACATCCTTATAACTCTTCCAGTATTCTGGTAAAAATTGACACTTGTCAGTGGAATCATGAAAAAGCGGCCATATGATTGAGTTAGAAAACCCTTCGTAATAGCTCATTAACTCATCTGCAGTAATCATTACCGGTTTGATACTGTAATCAGAAGAAATTGTATGGATTTCGGTCAATAGATTGACATCATCATCAGATTCCTGAATATAGCCAGGCCAACCTATCCATGTACCACCCCGATTTTCCAGTATAGGCGCCATTGCAGTCACCAGCCCACCACTCCCTTGGCTTACATCTATATTCCCGTCTGAACTTCTTTTAAAAACGAATGGCAGCCGATTGGAAACAATAATAATGTTGCTCTTTTCTGAGTTTTTCATTTCGTCTACCTCTATATGTCTTTCAGCAATAGATTGCCCACAACCACTTGTGCTGCCCCTCACGGTGGGTAAAAAGTCAGGAGCCTTTCACAAGCCCGTCAGAGCTTAAAGATTTACTACCGCTCTATTGCCAGGAAATAACCTGATTATTTCATCTTTGATCATAATTGTGATAGGCGTTGCTTTGCTGGTCAGACTTTTTACTTTGACGATATGCTGCGTAATTTCGAGATTGAGCCAGTGTTTTCTATACCGCATGTGAAAACGAATTCGGTTTATTGACTTTGGAAGTAACGGATTCAGGATGAGGATTTCACTGCGTATCTCAAGACCGGCATAACCGCGTTGAAGAATGTCAATGCATCCCGACATTGCGGCCAAATGAATTCCTTCCCTGGTACTTCCGGTGTGGGCATCAACCATGTCGGTCTCAAGTGCCTGACTGAACAATTCCCAGGAACGATCCCTTGCCTGTCTTGCTTCGATCCAGGCATGGATGGTCAAGGCAAGAGACGATCCGTTTGTTGTTCGATGAAGATAGTAGTTGATGTTTTTTGCAATAAAATCTTTATCAAGGGGGTAATCAAGACGTTTAAACATCTTTCTTAACGTCTCGGCACTAAAGAGATAAAAAAGCATTAAAACGTCAGGTTGTTTACAGAGTTTGTAGTTGTTTGGACTATCTCCTTCTTTTTCAAGAATCCGGTCAAGACGCCGGATATTGCCATATTTTTGTGTATACCCCTGCCAGTCAAACTCTTTTAACTTTTCATATCCTTCAAATTGGCTGAGAATACCATCTTGATGGAATACAATTTTCATCCTCCTACTCATATTTTTCCATAAATCGAGTTCTTCATCTTCAATTTCGAGTCTTTTACGCAGATAGTCCCAGTCCTGATCGGGAATAATATTGGGTAAGTTAAGAGCCTGGTCCATTACAAACATCACCATGATATTCGTATAGGTGTTGTTGTTTATACCTGGTGTATCTGCCCCAGGATAGGCGTCGTGATATTCATCGGGTCCCATAACACCAAGTATTTCATAACGGTCCAGTTCTGAATTATAGGTTGCAAGGCTTGCCCAGAATCTGGCAATTTCTATTGTTATTTCTCCGCCATAAAAAGCAAGGAAATCTATATCATTGGTCACCTGAAAATACTGAGAAATATTAAAAACGATGGCATTATTCACATGCCGTTGCAGGTAGGTATTATCAGGAATCCAACGATTCGATTCGGGATTGAGATGCATATTCTGGGTCTCTTCCCTACCATTACTTCCACTCTGCCATGGATACATTGCTCCTCTGTAACCGGCCTTTCTTGCCGCACGGATTGCCTCTTTTAGTCTTCGGTAACGATACATCAAGAGAGTTCTTGTTATTCTTGGGGTTCTATAGTTTAAAAATGGGAAAATGATCATTTCATCCCAGAAAATGTGACCTCTATACCCTTCACCATGCCAACCCCTGGCGGGCATACCGACGTCAATATCAAGAGAGTGGACAGATGAGCTTTGCAGAAGGTGAAAGATGTACAATCGAACGATTTTCTGCGTGTACTGCTCAATAGTTCTGTTATCGAGTTCCAGCCGGACATCAAACTTAGTCCACAAGAGCTGCCAGGCAATAATATGGGATTTTAACAAACTGGAAAAATTCACATGATCATCAGCTACAGCATCTTTTGCCTCGGATAAAGATTCAAAAATACCGGTATCCCTGGATGTATAGATGCAGATAATTTTTTCCACCGTGAGAGTGTCGCCTTTGTTTACATTCAACACGAAACTCTTTGCCACATAGCCACCTGGTTTGTCAGCTGAAAATGATTTAACCTGGCTGGTTGTGCTGTTCATGTGGATATCAGTTCGTGCTCCCATGGAAATATCCAGACAAGAGCTCCTGGTACACATTTTCAGAACCATACATTTTTCGTCAAGATGTTCCGACTCAACGAAATCCAGATGTATTTTTCCTAATGCCTGGTAACGTTCAACGCCCTGGTTTGTAACCGTTCCGTCCAGAGCCGAGCATATCTCAATGCGCCCCTTCCAATTTAAGGGGGTAATAGCAGTTTCCAGTCCAGCCCAGTGCATGAGTTTGCCATGTACAAATGAACGTTGAAGAATTATCGTTTCCCGGTTTTTTTTATCACGGAAACGAATGGTACGATGAAGTAAGCCCTTTCTGATATTGAGATACTGCCTAAAAAATAATATTGTCACATCTTGCAGTTGGAACCAATCTTCTCCGGGAATTCGAAAATTCAGGCAGAGCCAGTTGGGAATATTTACCAGGTCCTCGTTCTCAACTGTTTTCCCTTCAATTTGTGTTTTCAGGCGGTTGTACCCTCCAGCAAGATAGGTGCCTGGATAATGAACACCATCGGCCATTGCTTCAGGAGGTGCGGCCCTGGTAACAAAATAGCCATTTCCAAGAGCGCACAAAGCCTCTCGTCGACCCTGATCTTCAGGGTCAAAGGTGCGATACATTTGGCCCCAGCTTGTACCTTTATTGAGGTTGGAAGATAGTCTGAGTAAAAACTGGCCAATTTGTTTTGGTGCATCCACTCTAAATAGAGCATTTGAACTTTGAGTGCCAGATCCCAGTGCTATGCCTATCCCGATGGGAGCGATCGCTTCAAAGACCTCATTATTTTTAAAACTATCCCCAAAAAAAACAGGAATAATGGATTGACTGAAAAGGTTGAGGTTTTTGAGTATTTTTATAAGTATGTTTTCTTCCACTTCGTCGTTTGTTTCACTGTTATCAATTTCCAGGATCAAATCTTCAGGTCCTTTTATCACATAACCGTTGTTTCCAGCATAATAGATATCCTCAACCTTAACTTGCTCCTTTACACGCCCAGGCTCTATAGAGCTTTTGATAATTGTAATAAACTCGGTAGCCAGCGGACAGAGTACCTTTGCTATGTTTCTAAAAACTGAGCTGTTATTCCATGGGGGTGCCATATGGGAGGCAATCGCGTCATAGTCAAAAATTAAAACTATTTCTTTGCCCCCGGTCTGCCCCATAATCCGATCATAATGCTGCATTAAAAGGGGAAGGTCTCTCAGCAGCACACCGGCGCCTATTTCGCTGAGATCGTTTACGACGAGATGCGCTCCCATCTGTTTAAGCTGTTTCGCCTGATTTGCCCGATTGACACCGATTATCAACCCAAACCCGCCTTTTACCCCTGCCTTAACACCTGACAGGGCATCTTCGACAACGACACATCTTGTTACATCGAGATCAAACCTTTTGGCGGCTTCTAGAAAAATATCTGGCTCAGGTTTACCTGGAAGGCCAAGGTGAAGGGAGGTGACACCGTCGACTCTGGTATCAAATAGATTTTCAATATCTGCCGCCTTAATAATTTGATGACAGTTTTTGCTTGAACTAACAACTGCAGTTTTAAACCCGTTTTCTCTTAATTGTTTGATGAGTTCAATAGTGGAATCATAGACCTGTACACCTTCTTTTTTCAGCAGATCTAAAAAGAGTTCATTTTTTCTGATTCCAAGTCCGCAAACTGTTAGCTCAGCGGATGAATCATCTGTAAAGCCATAGGGGATAACGATATTACGAGAGGCAAGAAAGTCCTGAACACCTCTATCTCGCGGTTTTCCATCGACATGTTTTACATAGTCACTTTCAATATCAAAGGTCTGTATTGAAGCGGTATTCGTTTTATTTAGATATTCATCAAAAAGAGTTTTCCAGGCTTGAGCATGGATTTCTGCTGTCTTGGTAACAACACCGTCCAGATCAAATAAGACAGCATCATATTTTTCAGGATCAATTAAATGTTTTCTCGTTGCCATATAAATATTCCTCGCAATTATCTGTATTAACGAAAAAATATTCCAGCTGAAACAAAAAAAACCGGACCACCTCTTTAAAAAGGTAGCCCGGCTATCAGTTAAGACCCGCAGCTTTCCGTCCTGGCCTTTCGACCAGTATGGCTTTATCTTCTTTATCTTTGATTTTAGGTGATAAAGGGCATGTCTGTCAAGGGAGGGACATAGTGTCTGCTGGAAATAGTCAAATGAGGCAATGTTTCAAGGTAACCGATAACAATTTACTGGCTCAAATAAAGAAAATGTTACTTCTTCCACCAGGTCATGAGAGTTTGGAAAGGACTGTAATAGAGAGGTAGGGTATCAGGTTGTGCAAAATCCTTTGAATAGCTCAACCTGTGAACCGGGAGGAACCAGTTGGGGATTGTATAGTAGCCGTACCAGAGGACACGATCTAAGGCATTGCAGGCAGCAGTAAGCTCATCTCTATTGGTAGCGTATATTATTTTAGCTACAAGATCATCAACGACAGAGGAATTTATTCCCGCGTAATTTCTAGAACCACTTTTAGTCACGGAGCTGGAGTGCCAATAACTCATCTGCTCATTGCCGGGCGACTGTGATTGAGAAAAGCTGGTAACTATCATATCATAATCAAATGCTTTCACACGGGATACGTATAAAGCAGGATCAGTGGTCCGATAATGAACCACAATCCCTAGCTTGCGTAAATTATTTGCAAATATAGCAAGAACTCTTTCAAATGCCTGAGAAGAAAGCAGGAAATCAAACGCGAATACCTGACCACTCTCATTGGTCAAGACACCATCCTTTATTTCCCATCCAGCCTGGGCGAGTAATTCTTTGGCCTGCAACAAATTTTGCCGTAGGTCTGTATCACTTTGCACTTTGGGAGAAGAGAGTTCTGTAGTGAATACCTCAGGAGGTAGGACCGATTTATATTGAGTCAAATATTCCAGCTCCAAACCTTTAGGCAGCCTCCTTGCCGCAAGAAGTGAATTGCTAAAAAAAGAGTCGTTTCTCTGGTATTGACTATGGAACAGAGCTTCGTTAATCCATTCAAAATTTAATGCAAGGCCGAGGGCCCTCCTCACTTTGACATCCTGAAATAGAGGGCGCCTCGTATTCATGGTAAAACCTTGCATTCCAGCGATATTTTTATGCGGATAGGCTTTTTTTATAAGATTTCCGTCTCTAAATTTTTTACCATCAAGATCCCGAGCCCATTGTTTAGCGATATTGATAGAAATGAAATCGAATTCACCCGCCTTAAATGCCTCAAGAGCGACCACTTGATCCTTATAATATTTAACAACTATCTCATCAAAATTAAACATACCAATCCTTGTGGCATGTCTAGCAGCCCAGTAATCAGGATTTTTCTTGTATGTAATTGACTTTCCTGGGGTTAACTCAGCCACAACATAAGGGCCTGAACCAAGAGGGAAAAATTTATCATCCGTTAACTGAAAGCCCTCTGAGAAAAAACTGCCATGGGCTTTTCGTGGCATAATTTTCATTTGGGCCACAATAAGATGCATCTCTCGGTTTGCCGTCTTAAAATCCACCCGGATTCTATCTTTCCCAAGCGTTTTATATCCAGCTATATCTTGATAATAACTATTATAAAATGGGTGAACGAGACCGCCGGTGAGGGTCTCTATCGTATATGCAATATCTTCAACTTCAATGGGCGAACCGTCTGAAAATCTTGCATTTTCATCAAGGGTAAAAACTACAGACTTGTGATCACTGGCAACAGTAATATCCTTTGCAATGAGACCGTAAAGAGAAAACGGTTCATCAAGACTTTGGACCCCAAGTGGTTCGTAGACAAGATCCTCTAGCCCGTACGCGACGGATCCTTTCAGGGTAAACGGATTGATTTTGTCAAAGCTGCCAATATCATGAAGAACTAAGCGGCCACCTTGAGCAGCCTTGTCAGAAACGTAATCGAACTTCGTAAAGCCAGCGGGGTACTTGAGTTGGCCATCTATAGATGCGCCATACTGTGCGTGAGCACTAACTGAGGAAGAAACAATGAGTAGAACAATTAAAGTGAGACATCTCATTGTTATAGATAGATTGAAAGTTGTGGATTGAGTAGGGCAGCTCCAGGCCATGTAAATACATTCATATACATAGCCTGAAAATGATAATTACAGCCCAAGCGTTTGCAATTGTTCCAGGGACTCCTGTTGTTCTTTTGTGATTTCCTGTGGAACTTTAACACCAATTTTAACAAACAAATCGCCTCGCTCACCCATAGGACCGGCCGGCAGGCCATATCCTCTAATTCTCAGTCTTGAGTCGTGTGGGGTTCCAGAGGCAACTGTTACCATAAATTTTTTCCCCTCTAATGTCTCTACTTCGACCTTTGTCCCAAGACAGGCTTCAGTGAATGAAATGAGACGCTGGATAACAAGATCATCGCCTTTTCTGGAGAATTGCTCATTCTCCCCAATCTCTATTTTAAGATAAAGATCTCCAGCAGGTCCACCATTGCGAGAAGCTGCTCCTTTTCCTTGCAATCGTAGTTTTTTCCCTTCTTCGATACCTTTTGGTATTTTAACTGAGACGTTTTGCGGGGTACCGTTCTTTCGTAGTGAGATCGTTTTTTCAGCGCCCTGAAGAACATCTTCAAGGCTGACTGTGATCTGATAGGTCATGTCCTGACCTTTTTCAGGGGTTGAACACCCTCCCCCACCACATCCGCCTCCACCACCTTGATTAAAAAATGAGTTAAAAGGACTGCCTCCACCCGTCGAACCGCCAGCAGAGTGAAAACCAGAAGCCCCTCTTCCACCACCACCTGCGAACTGGCGGAGGATATCATTTATATCAAAACCACTAAAAATATCTTCCTGAGAATATCTTTGACGAAAGTCTGCAGACCCGTATGTGTCGTACTGCTGTTTCTTTTCTGAATTAGAAAGAACAGCATAGGCCTCACTGATCTCTTTGAACTTCGCTTCAGAACTTTTATCACCTTCATTTTTGTCAGGATGATACTTCAGCGCAAGTTTTCTGTACGCCTTCTTAACCTCTGTTTGGGAAGAACTCTTGTCAACCCCAAGAACTTTATAATAATCCATATCAGTATCTATAAAAAATTTGAACTACATCGAGTAAAAAAATATCTCCTAATGCTGCTTGAACAATAGGAATGGTTTTCATCTCCGTCAACTTCATTTTCCTGACTAGAACCCCACAATACTTTACCGTTATTTTTGAAATATTTTAAAGCAAACAACGTACCTTTACAGCGCATAAGCCATTGAAAAAAAATAACATGGCCAGAGTAATACTCGTAACGGCATAACAATCCGTAACTAAATGGATATAAATAACCAAGTTATTTCGTAACGGGTCCTCAGTGTTACGACATATCGGCCAGTCAAGAGGTATCCCAACGGAACACAGGTTGAAAACACTTTTATAAAAGAAGAGACAAGTGCACCCGGCACCAGTTAATAAACTAAAACGAGCTATTAGTCTGCAACAAAAGGTTCTCGCATAGTAACAAACTCCTCAACACTACTTTTGTGCACCCCAACAATCCTGTCAAAATCTTTTGGCTGGCACCGCACCAGACAAGACTGGCACTGTTGCATATATCTTCTCCCCATGAACGGCGTAAACCAAAAATTCCGTTGGTATACGGCCTCTATTATCACAGGTTCCATCTAATCGATCGCGCTCAGCTAGGCGGACTTTGGCCCCAAGGTTGTTGATCTACGTGCACAGGCCACTTCCCCAGAACCTCCCCCCCCCAAACATGCGGATCATAGTTCGGCATAATTGCCTTCCCCTTCAAAACCTTTCTTTTATTTAAATTCGGTTAATTGCGCATTTTAGTGCCTTAGTCCAGAAAATCTGTCATAAAAAACAAGAAAGCGGGAGACTCTTTTGGAATTAAGTAGTTAACATAACCACCAGATAGCGATCGTAGAGAGACCTTCGTGGCACTTATACTGGCTTATTTCCCGTTGACCGGGGTTAGTATTTAGCGTTATACAATAGGATACAGCGCAACCTCTATATTACAAGTGACCTCAAGCTTGTAAAAACATGAAGAAATTCTTTGAGATCCCCCTTTACTCAGTCAGTAAACATCACGATCAACCAATTATATTTGAAGAGAAATTCTATGAATTCGGTTTTACAGCAGCAACTGACACAATTAGAAAACGATGGAACCTTTGAACAGTTAAGGGGCGTGATGCATGGCATTGAAAAAGAGGGCTTACGGATAGTAGAGTCATCTGGAGCACTCGCTTTGACGCCGCACCCATCCCTCTTGGGCTCCCCTTTAACCAACGGAAGTATTACTACCGATTTTTCAGAGTCTCTTCTCGAACTTATCACCCCGGTATTCTCAACTCCAGATGAGGCGATACATTTTCTCATAAACCTACATCAATTCACATATACCCACCTTAACAATGAACTGATATGGGCTGGGAGCATGCCTTGTAATATCCCTGATGCCTCACTGATTCCAATTGCAGAATTTGGCTCATCAAACATAGGGAAAATGAAACATGTGTATAGACTGGGCCTACAACATCGATATGGCAACATGATGCAGAGCATTGCTGGCATTCACTATAATTTTTCTCTGCCTGATTCTTTTTGGAAATCGCTCCAGATACAAAAGAAGAACACAGATGATCTGCAATCTTTCAGGTCATCTTCATACTTCACCTTGATACGAAATTTTCGTCGTCATTCCTGGCTGCTTTTATATCTTTTTGGAGCATCGCCCGCCTTATCTCGTTCATTTATGGCAGGTAAGGCCCATAATCTGCTAAGTCTTCATAAAGAAACACTTTTTCTTCCCTATGCGACCTCCCTGAGGATGAGTGATCTTGGGTACACGACCGATGCCCAGGCATCACTGAAGATCTGCTTTAATCAGCTGGACACCTATATCAAATCATTGTTCGAGGCTATCAGTACGCCGTACCCTGCCTACGAAAAAATCGGGGTTAAAGTTGGGGGTGGTTACCGCCAACTTGCCTCAACCATATTGCAAATTGACAATGAATATTATAGTGACATTCGCCCTAAGAGAGTGACACAGGGGGATGAGACGTCTCTGCAAGCACTGGGCAGAAGAGGCGTAGAGTATATTGAAGTAAGAAATACCGATATCAATCCCTTCCTTCCAGCAGGCATTGATCTTCAACAGGCATTATTCTTGGATGTTTTCCTCATAAGTTGTTTGCTGATGGGAGATGACATCCTTAGCCCAACCGAATGTCACAAAGCAAACGAGAATCTACAAAAGGTAACAACAAGGGGCAGAGAACCAGGACTCAAACTTTTAAGTCTTGAGGGTGAGAAAGACCTCAAAACGACTGGCTCTGAACTGATCAATGATTTTGAAGCAACCGCTGCAATGCTCGACCAGTTGCATAATACCACAGCATATAGTTCATCAGTGACATCTCAACTTCAAAAGTTGAACGATCCATCCCTTACACCGTCCTCAAGGGTACTCGCCTCCTTGCATGATTCTGGGCTCGATTATGCCGACTGGGTATTGAAGAAAAGTAAGGAACATAAAGCAACACTCGGAGGACTGGATGCTGATGAACAAATATTTAAGCATCTGTCACGCCAAGCCGAAGACTCCATCCGAAAACAAAAAGAAATTGAGTCGAGTGATACCATGGGATTTGATAACTACGTAAAGACCTATAGAACAGGTAAACAAGAGGATAACGCAAATACCCTATCCTAACACCGGTTCACGGGAAATAAGGGGGACTGAGTTCAGTAGCCCCCTTATAGGTAGAAATGCCAAGGAAGTCTCTCTGCGATCGCTATCTGGTGGTTATGCTAACCACCTAATTTCAATAAATTATCCAGCTTTTTTTATCAATTGGTTCTTGGACCGTACATTTTCTCAATAAGATCTTGATGATTTCTTATAATCGCTTTCTTTTTCAACTTAAACGTTGGTGTCATCATTTGATTTTCGATCGTAAACTCTGGCACAATCACCACCTTTTTAATTGTCTCAAATGATGCCAGGCTCTTATTTTTCTCAGCCACCTCTGCATTAACCATCGAAATGATATCTGGGTTCTCGACTAAATCTGCCATGCTCTTGTAGGATATGCTGTTTTTATCCGCATAATCCATTATATTGAGATCATTGAGTGTGACCACAGCCGTAAGGTAGTTCCTCTTTTCACCAACCACACATATTTGGTTGAAATAAATGGAGGTTGCAAGATTTCCTTCAATTCGTGAAGGTGCAATGTTTTTACCGCCAGAGGTTATAATTAAGTCCTTTTTGCGATCCGTTATTTGAAGAAAATTGTCTTGGTCTATAGTACCAATATCACCGGTTTGTAGCCAACCATCCTCGGTAAAAGTGTCCGCAGTTTCTTCTGGCATTTTGTAATATTCCTTCATTACATTTCTACCCTTGAACAGTACTTCACCATCCTCTCCAATCTTGTGTGATATCCATTTCCCGGGGGGACCAACAACCCCAAACCTGTAATTATCGGGACGATTAATGTTAGAGAATGAACAGTTTTCTGTCATTCCCACTCCTTCAAGAACCAGTAAACCTGCTGCATGAAAAAACCTTGCAATATCAGGATTCAACGGAGCAGCACCACTGATACACCATTTCACCCTACCCCCAAGGGCCTTATGGATTTTCTCAAAAACCAGCTTGGTTGCCAGTTTATATTGTAAACTAAGGCCAAAGGGGATCGGGCGTTTTTCAACCTTACAGATTGAGACTTCTTTACCTACTTCACAAGCCCAGTTAAATATTTTTAACGTTGCCCCGCCTTTAGCCTCAGCACTTGCTAGTATTTTAGTATGCATTTTTTCAAAAACCCTAGGCACACTAATAAACCAGTGGGGAGATGCGAGTGAAAAATCATCAATCAGGGAATCAATCGAACGGGCAAAAGAGGTACAGTGTCCTAATTTAATTGCACCATTGCTGCAGGTTCTGGCGAAAACATGAGCCATGGGAAGAAAGATAAACATATCTTCACAGCCAGAGAAATCAGCACTGTTTTCAACAGATTGACAGGTGAATGTGATATTGTCATGGGTAAGGACTACCCCTTTCGGTACTCCTGTTGTGCCAGACGTATAAACGATTCCAGCAGCATCGTCTGCTACAACCTCAGCAAGTCGGTCAATAAATAGTTGATCATCTATATCATTGCCAAGTTTCAGAAATTCATCATAGGTAATAACCCATTCGTCATCAGGCGCCTCGCCATTAAACAAAACAACCTTTTTAACATAGGGGATATTACTTCTGATCTGAATCAACTTTTCCAGCTGAGTAAGATTTTCTGCAAAAACCAACACCCCATCAGAGTGGTTGATTATATATTCACAATCTACGGGAAGGTTGGATTGATATATACCAACGGTTGCAGCACCCATACACATGTTAGCCACATCAGTCAAAACCCACTTATAACAGGTATAACTGAGGATATTTACCTTTTGAGTTTTTTCAACGCCAAGCGCAATAAGGCTCTTTGAAACGCCCTTTACCTGATCGTAAAAAGTTTCCCAATTAATCGAAGTTGCATTACCTTCCTCGTCAAACCATCTAAATGCTCTTTTCTTCCCGTATCGTTCCATGGTTTCGAGGAGCATTTCATGGTAATTTACATAATCTTTTATCGACATAGAGCCACCTTCTGCTTTGAAAAAATGAACGACCCAATTACTATGATCAATCTATTCCACAGTCTTACTCAGCTTAACATAATCTCATATAACCTTAACGCAAACGTAAAGGCTAGTAAAAAATAAGTTACAGGTTGTTTTTTTCACTCAAATATTTCCTCAATTAATATATTACCGATTTTTCTCTACAGAGGTAGTAAAAAGAAACGGAACTATCCCTTGAAAAAAGGAAAGTTGTGACGATTATAGTGTGACTGACGAGATGTCATGGCCTGCTAGCCCGAATTTCTCATGACTTTTTGATTTGAAACTCAATTGTTATGATTTCATAGTTTAAAAATGACTTCCTTAATTAACAGGGTGTTTTTCGTTTCAAATCAAAAAGTTCACCCTTTGGGCCAACAAATTTATCCGCAGCTGCTTCGTTACCGAGCATTTGCAGTAGATTACTACAGCTTCATGCCCGGTGTCTCAACCTGCGAAAAACTTTGTTGGTGAGAAATCCGGGCTAGAAACCCAAAAGCTATAAGAAATAAAGCTCTTAGCCACTTGATTGCTCGATCGCTCACACTCATTACCCCAACATTACATGGGATTATTGTCGTACTCTAACCATAGCTGTTATCCTGACTGAAAAATGGAAAATAATATTCAAAGTAAAGATCTACAAATGTTGTGCCAGATAGAGGAGCTTCAGCAACAACTTTCCCACGCGGAAGGTCTGCGAAGTGAATTGAAATCAGCAAAATCAGAAATATGCAAACTCCAACAAAAAATTGATGACAACGACAATAATCTCTTAAAAGAAAGTGAAAAAAATACGCGTATCTTAAATGAGTTGCGCATGTCTGAGCTGATTGTTGAGCGTAGTCCAGTCATCCTGTTTCGCAGAGTTGCAGGGGATGACCCACGTCTTGAATATATCAGCCAAAATATTAAACAATTTGGCTATTCCCCAAAAGACTTTTTTGATGGCGTCATACAATATAAAGATATCGTTCACCCCGAAGATCAGGATAGAGTGGGTGCTGAAGTTCAGACCTATGCCAGTACAGATGTTGAAGAATACACTATGATTTACAGATGTGTCACCCGCGCAGGAGACATTCGTTGGGTTGAAGACCAGACCTCCGTTGTACGAGATGAAACTGGTCACAAGGTCCATAACCAAGGAGTTCTCGTTGACATAACAGAGCGTAAGCAGGTTGAGGATGCTCTTCGAAAAAGTGAGGAGAAATTCCGTAGGATAGTCGAAACTGCGGCAGAAGGGTTCGTGCTAATGGACCAGGAACTGAAAATCACCGATTTTAACAATGCTTTTTGTACAATGCTCGGATACTCGCCGGATGAATTAATAGGAAACACACCGTTTGAGTTGGTCGAAGATGGGTTCAGGGACTTTATACTCCTCAATAAAGATTCCATTCTGGCAAAGGAGTATCGTCAATTTGAAACAGCTCTCATTGCAAAAGATGGTCACCATATCCCGGTTCTGATTCATGGCAGTACTCTCAGAGATGACAGCGGAAATATCATCGGCAACATGTCCTTTATTACCGATATGACAGAGCACAAAAAGGCGTTAATGCTGGCTGGAGAGGTTCAAAAAAGCTTACTCCCCAATAAAAAACCAGTTGTAAAGGGCCTAGATATCGCAGGGAAAAATGTTTCTTGTGATGAAATAGGTGGAGATTATTTTGACTTTATCTGGAGACAGGAATCCGGCGTAGGCCCTTTTAGCGTCGTTGTTGGAGATATTTCTGGTCATGGTATCGAATCAGCATTGCTTATGACCACTGCCCGAGCCTTTCTAAGGATGCGAGCGTCTCAGCCAGGCACCATCTCAGAAATAATATCTGCAATGAATCGCCATCTCGCAAATGACGTGTTGGAAACAGGCAGGTTTATGACGCTTTTTTACCTTTCTTTAGATCCTGACACAAGATCAATCGAATGGGTCCGTGCAGGTCATGACCCCGCCTTGCTCTATGATCCTTCTTCTGACACATTTGAAGAGCTCAAGGGCAGCGGTGTCGCGCTTGGCGTGCTCGACGATGTTGAGTATCTCGTAAATACAAGAGCTGGTCTTACAGATGATCAGATCATAGCTGTTGGCACAGATGGTATTTGGGAAGCCTTCAACCCGCAGGGAGAAATGTTTGGTAAAGAACGACTACGCAAACTGATTCGCAGTAATGCCAAGCAAAGCGCCAGCGTTATTCTCAATATCGTTTACGAAGAACTCAAAGAGTTTACTGCCGGTAGAAAAAATGAAGATGATATAACTCTTGTGATTATCAAGGCGACCGGACTTTCAGCGCAATAATTGGTGATACCCGACAGTCTCGACTCGTCCCCCTTCGCATGCCCTCCTACATGACGAGAACAACCTGGTGTTTTGCAACACCGGTTTTATCTACTTATTTTAACAGTACCTACCCTTTATTATGTGAACATTTTTTCATATGATTTTTCCCTTTATGGTGCTACATCATCAAGACTTTTTGCAACTTAATGAGTCAAAATTCTCAAATATCCGTAAAAAGACTTTCATCATAACCATACTGATGTTATACAACCACTTTTGCGCCATCTTTTGAGTTTGATTGCACCTCAATTCTGACGTTTTACATCCTTTCAGCCAGATACAAATCTGGAGCTGTTTACCTTATCCGTTGTTGCCATGAAATCTTCCCTACGAAGGCTCCTGCCTGGAGACAATACTCGTCTTCTCGTTGTAGCCGGATTTATCGGCCTTATGTCCGGTGTCCTCAATATCATATTCCGAACAACTGTTCATTTTGTAGATGAATTCTTCTTTAAAGGTGGAAAGGAGTTTTTACAGATCGATCAAGGTGGTCTACACCTCCTCCTGCTACCACTTATCCCAATTACTGGAATGATCCTACTCATCCCACTATCTCTACTATTTCCTGGAGAGGTTAACGGCTATGGGTTTACCAAGTTCTTGCGCAAGGTGAATTTAGAAGGTGGATACATAAAGGTTCGCACCATCTTTTTAAAAATTATTTCCACAGCCCTCACCATAGGGACAGGAAACTCGGCCGGAGTGGAAGGACCTATCGCACAGATAGGTGGCGCAATGGGGTCATTTGTTGGTCAGTTTTTCCGTGTCTCAGGCAATAGGATGAAACTCTATATCGCCGCTGGTTGTGCTGGCGGGATTGCAGGAATGTTTAATGCGCCAATAGCTGGAATTTTTTTTGCGGCTGAAATCGTGCTGCTTGGCACCTATGAAATATCTTCCTTTTCTGCCCTGATTACCGCCTCTGCAATATCCACCGTCGTCACCCGCTCCTATTTTGGAGAAGCAAACCTTTTTGTAATCCCTCAATACCATGTGATGAACCACTTCATTGAGTTGCCCCTCTACGCTTTGCTGGCTGTGATAACAGGTGTTCTCGCAGTGTTACACACAAAGGTATTTTATTATATTCGTGATTTTTATCAAAATCTCAAAATCCCAAATCAACTCAAACCGATCACCGGTGCCTTCATCGTCGGTACAATAGGAATTATGTTCCCACAGATTATGGGAGATGGATATCATTTCATTGAAGCCGTACTCTACGGTGGTGAGCTGAACAACCTGTTGATTGCTCTTATCTTTTTGAAGATATTTGCAACTGCAGTGACGCTGGGCTCCGGCGGAGCTGGGGGACTATTTGCGCCAGCCCTATTTATCGGTACGATGATTGGTGGTAGTTTTGGGTCATTCGTCCATAAAATATTGCCAGATTTAACAGCAGGACCTGGGGCTTATGCATCTGTTGGGATAGGAGCCTTCCTTGCAGCTTCCACCCATGCACCTCTCACCGCTATTTTCTTGTTATTCGAGATGACGGGGAACTACGAGATCATAGTTCCGGCTATGCTGGCATCTATTATCGGTACGGTTGTGGCCACAAGAATCAATGAGGACTCAATTGATACAGTCGATTTTAGTCGTGAAGGTATAAACATTCACGAAGGTCGTGAAGTGGCTATCATGAAATCACTTAGGGTAGGTCTGGCAATTACTGAAGATATTAATTTTATTAGTGAACAGGCTGATATTAACCAGTTACTGCTGACTTTCAGTGAGACAAAGAGCGGATTCTACTTCCCGGTCATCGACGAAACAGGGAAGATGGTAGGAATTGTCTCCATGACAGACGTAAAAAATATTATTCATAGAGATTCTAAGGAGCGATCTAAGCAAACAGTAGGAGCAATTTGTCAGCGTGATATCATAATGCTTACGCCAGATGATACTCTCTACAGAGCAATGCAGCTTTTTGACATTAAAGGGCTTGAAGAAATTCCTGTTGTTGAATCTCTTGAACAACCCTGGGTTGTTGGAATGCTGAAGCGACGCAGCGTTATCTCTGCATATAACCGCGAGGTTATCAAAAAGGGTATTAGTGAAAAGGTTGGCTCTATTCGCGTATCAAATCAGCTCCAATGATGCCCTAATCCTACTCATAGGCACCACTGGCAAGCGAATATTGTCATAGCTCAGTGACTTCCTGAACTATGGCAACGTTTATACCAGTGGGCTCTAATCTATTTTTTTTATCTGGTGAAGGCGAAAAACATTATCGCTGTCGAGCATAATATGGAATTTCACCTTATCGCCTTCTTTCAACATATTAAGATCAACATTTTTGGCGACGGCCAAATCCATTGTCATCTCGGGCCAATTGAGTTCTGGAATTGGGGCGTGGGTTATATTCACCATTTTGTTGAGCTTACTTACACTATGAATCACCCCCTCGCCATTTGCCATGGTCTGTTTTTGATCCATAGTAGTGCTACTACCGTTCTCATGATTCATGGTTCCATGGTTCATTTGAGAATGATCGGTGGATGCGGCTATAGCCATCGATGTGGTTAGAGTCAGAGCTAAAGCAACTGCAAAGATATTTTTAATCATGATATTCCTCATATACGTTAAATTGATAAACTACTCCTAACATGAGTACGAGACAGGCGAAACAACCCCTCATATTATTTTGAAAATTTTCGTGCCTCCCAAATATAATAGACAACCGGAATGATAATGAGGGTCAAAATGGTTGTGGTAAACATTCCGCCAATCATAGGAAGAGCAATACGACGCATAACATCTGACCCTAGTCCATCTGTCAGAAAAATGGGGGTAAGCCCTATCATGGTGGTAGCGACCGTCATCAGTTTAGGTCGTACCCGAAGGGCCGCACCTGTAATCACCGCCTGATAGACATCATCGCGTTGGGTGGGGGGATGATCTATCATCTGCTGATCGATATACAGTAGCATCACAACAGCGGTCTCGACAGCTATACCTGCAAGAGCGATAAAGCCCACACTTACCGCCACGGAGAAATAATAACCAGAGAGATAGACAGCCCAAACACCGCCAATAAGGCCAAAGGGCAAGGATAGCATTATCATAAGTGTTCTATCTAATCTGCCAAAATGTATCATGAGCAGAGTGAAAATAAGTACGATAGCAAGGGGAACTGCAACACGCATTTTTTCTTCCGCTTCCTGCATTTGTTGAAATTGCCCTGACCATATTATGCTGTATCCCGCAGGAAGATCGATGGTTTCAGCGACAATTTTGCGGGCGTCTTCCACATAGCTCCCTATATCTCTGCCTGCAATATCAACAAAAACCCATCCGGTAAGCCGGGCATTTTCTGATTTGATCATCGGGGGGCCTTCGGTATATGCAATGTCAGCCAGTTCGCCTAAAGGGATATGTTGGCCTTGAGGCGTGGGTATGAGGATGTCTTGAAGATCACTAGGGTCTTCTCGAAAGGCCCTTGTATACCGAATGATTATATTATAACGCTCCCGCCCCTGAACCGATTCACTGACCTTCATTCCACCCAGGGCTGTAGCAATGACGTTTTGAAACTGGGCGAGATCAATAGAATAACGAGCTATTTTATCTCGGTCTGGTGTGATTTCCAGGTACTTCCCACCCTGTACTCTATCAGCAAAAACAGAACGGGTTCCTTCTATCCCCTGCACCTTTGATTCGATGGAAAGGGCAATACGGTTAATAGTGTCAAGATTATCGCCACTGACCTTGATACCAATGGGTGTACGAATGCCCGTTGAGATCATATCCATTCGTATCTTAATGGGGTAACCCCATGAATTTACAAGACCTGGAACCTTAACACTATCATCGAGGATTTTTATAAGATCATCTTTGGTTATCCCCTCCCGCCATAAGTCCTTTGGTTTAAGTCGGATCCAGCTCTCAATCATTGAGATAGGGGCAGGATCGGTGGCTGTTGCTGCGCGTCCTAATTTACCAAAGACCATTTCAACTTCAGGGACCGCCTTAATCATCTGGTTGGTGGTCTGTAAAATCTCCTTGGCCTTTGTTATGGACACTCCAGGTAGAGTCGTCGGCATGTAGAGTAACTCCCCTTCATAGAGCGCTGGCATGAATTCAGACCCTGTCCTGCTTAAAGGGATAACAATGGACCCAAGAAGAATAAAGGCTACCAAAAGAGACAGCCATTTCAATCGCAGGGCAAGCTGTAACAGTGGTTTATAGAGGAAGGTGAAAAATCTATTTATCCAGTTCTCATCTTCTCTTCTTATGCGACCTCGCACAAGCCAGAGCATCAGCACCGGAACGACGGTCACCGAGAGCAGAGCGGCAAATGCCATAGAATATGTTTTGGTGAAGGCAAGTGGAGAAAACAACCGGTACGATTGGCCTGTGAGGGCAAATACAGGTAAAAAAGATACGGTAATAATAAGCAGAGAAAAAAACAGACCCGGCCCTACCTCCTGTGCTGCAGAGAGGATTATTGCCCGTCGCTCCTCTTTACCAAGTTTATTACCTTTAGCAGAGAGTTTACGGTGGGCATTTTCCACCATCACAATGGAGGCATCCACCATGGCACCAATCGCGATCGCAATACCACCAAGGGACATGATATTTGCCGTAATCCCCTGGGCGGTCATGACAATAAAGGCCGCCAGTACCGCAAGTGGTAGAGTTATAATCGCAACCAGGGCAGACCTTGCATGGAGGAGGAAAATAAGAGAGACAGCAGCTACAACAATACCCTCTTCCACTAGTTTATCACGCAGGTATGCAATAGAGCCTTCGATGAGTGGTGCCCTATTATAAACGGGAACAATCTCAACACCTTCAGGTAGTCCTCCAGAAAGTTCCTTGATCTTTTCTTCAATACCCCGGATTACTTTTAAGGCATTTTCTCCGGCACGCATCACAACAATACCCGCGACGACCTCGCCCTCTCCGTTGAGCTCAGTCACACCCCGGCGAAGCTCTGGGCCTTCAACGATCCGTGCTACATCTTTGAGCATTACCGGTGTACCAGCGTGGGAATAGAGCACAACCTTTTCAAGGTCCTCTTTCTTGGTCACATACCCCTTGGAGCGAATCATAAACTCGGTTTCACCACGTTCAATAAGACGCCCACCAACTTCAAAGCTTGCTCTCTGTACAGATTCAATAACTCTTGCAAGAGAGATATCAAAGGCACGAAGTCTATTGGGGTTGATGAGCACCTGATACTCCTTAACAAATCCACCAACCGAAGCCACCTCAGCCACACCATCCACCGTGGCGAGTTCGTAGCGAAGAAACCAGTCCTGCAGGCTCCGCAATTCTGACAGATCATATGTATTGCTCGTATCAACAAGGGCATATTGATACACCCAGCCAACGCCTGTGGCATCTGGTCCAATCTGCGGCCTTGCGGTGGCAGGAAGATCTGCGCCAATCTTTGATAATGCCTCAATTACGCGAGATCGAGCCCAGTACTGATCCACCCCGTCTTCAAAAATGATATAGACAAAGGAGGTGCCAAACATGGAAAAACCACGAACGGCTTTGCTCTTTGGTAAACCAAGCATGGTTGTTGAAAGTGGATAGGTGACGAGGTCTTCTACAATTTGAGGAGATTGCCCGGCAAACTCGGTGCGAATAATCACCTGGGTATCACTCATGTCCGGGATGGCATCAAGAGGCATTATCTTAATCGCCCGAACCCCCGCCACCAGTAATACGAGGACAAAGAGTGCCACTAGGAGCTGGTTGTTTACTGACCAGCCAATAACCCGGGCAATAAAACTTTCTGAGGGCTTACCGCTATTTTCCATCTTCTACCCTGCCCTTTTGTTGGGGAATACCTAAATCTACTTCTGTAAAAGTAGTTGCACTGTAAGGATTTTTACCATCTCCTGCAAATTGGAGCCAATACTCTCCTGTTTCCGTTTTAAAAAGGGCGAGACCAAGCTCACGGTAGTAATCCGGTTTCGCCTCAACCACCCAAGGACGAAGGGCCTCATTAAGTGCTGCAAGCAACGTGCGCCATTCACTGAGGGTTATTTTATCCTGGAGATTGGAGAGAAGATTCTGGGTATCTTTTACAATATACGCCAGACGGGTTCCTTCAATTCCGGGGAGTAGTTTCGCTGCTGCCTGCGTTCCTGCACTCAGAACATCAGGTGCGGGCAGCTGTTTGTCTGCCAGCTTTTCGTGAATATAGAGCCCTGCCTCAACTATATGGTTGAGCAGCACCATTTGCTCACCAGTCAACTTCATCTCTGAGAGGCCTGCAGCCATTTTCTGCATCTTATGAAAAGACTCACGCAGGGACGATTCTGAATCGATGAGAAATTGGCCACTGGTTACCACTATCTCACCTTCTTTAAGGCCCGCCTGTATCTCCACCCTGCCCTTATTTTTCATTCCAAGGACAATGGGCCGGGCCTGGAATCGACCCTTTTCCATTTCTACAATGACATAGTTTCCCTCTTTATTTTGCAACACACTCTCATAGGGAATCGAAAGGCGTGGACGAATATCTGTGCTTATTTCCACATCTGCATAGGCACCAGGACGAATGTTGCCGTCCCCGTTTTGCACAAGAAGACGTAATTTTGCGGTTCGGGTCTTTGGATCGACTGTGGGTGAAATATAATCGATGGGTACTGCCTCTAATTGAATACCAAGGCTTGGGAAATCTACGCTCACCGTTGCATTAGAATGCACAAAAGAGATATCCTGCTCGGCAAGACTTACATCCACCCAAACACTATCATAGCTTTGGATGAGTAAGGCCATATCACCTGGTCGCAGGTAACTTCCTTTACGTATGTTCAGATTTTCAATCCGGCCTCCCCTGGGAGCGTAGTAGGGAACTGCTCGAAGAATCTTTCGTTTTTCTGCCACGAAGTTAATGGCAGAGTCATGCACTCCCAAGGATGACAGCCTGCTCCGAGTAATATCAATACGCTCCCTGTTATCCCGCTTAAGTGCTGAGAGATAATCCTGTTGTGCCGAAACGAGATCCGGGCTGTAAAGGCGAAACAGAATGTCTCCTGCCGCAACTTTATCCCCCGGTGCATTGACAACTAAATCTTCAACCCACCCCGCAGTTCGCAAAGAGATATCTGTCTGTAGACGTTCATTGGCCACAACCTCGCCAAAACTGCGGATCAAGCGGCCAAAAAAGGCCATCTCTACCGCTTCACTGCGAAATCCTGTGGTCTGTACAAGACGGGAACTCAACTGCAGAACCGCCTGATCATCATCTGATTTTTCGTCGCTACCTCCCGCCTGAATGGCAACCAGGTCCATCCCACAAATGGGGCAACTACCGGAGGTGTCTGAAATATAGTGCGGATGCATAGGACAGGTATATCTGGTTTCGTCTGCATAGAGAGGTGCCCAAAGCAGCACAATCAGTAATGGTAACAGTAGTAATGGAACAAAAAATCTATTCATGGCGTTTTTCCTGTCTGTATATGGGCATTTGCTTCCTGAAGGTTGCGAATATACGTTTCTTCTTCTTTAGCAATTCTGGATAGCAGGGAAAGGCGACTCAGTTCAGTTAAAAGACTCGGTTCAAGGCTCGTCTGCCCGGATCCATAGGTGCTTGTGAGGGCCTCAAGGCTCTCTTCAAGTGCAACTCTTTTGTTATTGAGTGTAACGATATTGCGACGAGATGCCTCTTTCTTGCTTTCGATATTTGTCATTTGCATCTGCCATGAACGCTGAACATCTTCGTAATTATAGAGAGCACTGCGTTTTCTGCTCCGGGCGGCTGCAAGTTTAGGCTTCTGGTTACTCGATGCCCACAGGGGGATACTCATTCTAAACTGCAGAGAAAACCAGTCATCTCCGTCAAAGGTATTATTCTCGCCATCTTCACGGTTTTTATAAACGGCAGCTAAGCCAAAATCCGGTTTAAATTCAGCATTCGCCACTTTTATTCTTTCGTCTGCCACGCGACTGTTCTGCTGAGCGAGAAGCACCGGGAAAAGGGCTTCAGTTTGTCCCGACCATATTTTTTCGTTATGATTAACCACAACAGGCCCCGGCACCTCTCCCACCAGTTGAATAAAATTTGCCTCAACCATCTGCGATTCAGCGCTCAGGTCATTGATACTTTTCTCCACATCAGAGAGCTCAAGGTCTATGGAAAAGGTTTTTTGGAAGACCGGCTCTCCTGCGAACACCTCTCCCTCATAGAATTGCTTAAGTTCTCCAATTACACGTCTCTTCTTCTCTTCAATAGCCAACTGTTCACCAATACGCTTATACTCGGCGAGCTTGGTGTAAAAGAGTGCGTAGAGACGTGATCGACGATATTCGGCCAGTAACCTTTGGGACTCTGCAGATTGCCGTATAGCATCTTGTTGAGCTTTCCTCTGATTTGGGTTTGGAATATTTTGGGAAAAACCAATTGTTTTCGATGAGGGGAGATACTGATCAAAAGAGGGATCCCATAGAGGTACGTTTTCTACCCCAAGCGAGATTACCGGATCCGGCAGGCCAAGTGCACCATCCGCCTGAAACTCCAGGGCCTCTTTTTCCTGTAGAATACGTTTTATACTTGGGTGTTCATCCAGGATGGCCAGGTAATGGTCAAGCTCTCCCGCAGTTGCACTACTCCATTGCAATAGGAGTGCGAAAAATATAATGAAAATGGCAGGGCTCATCCCAATCTCCTTCAAAGTTGATCTCACCCACTCATACGTAGCGGACATCACTTTCCCTCAGTTCATTGTTTCATTTTCTTTTCCAGAATTTTTTTTGCCCGGTACACCCTCGTTTCTATGGTCTTGGGACTGACTCCTAGGATTTCGGCGCTTTCAATCTGGCTTTTCTCTTCAAGGGAAAAAAGAATCAATGCGCTTTTTAGTTTATGGGGGAGTTTGGCGATTTCTTTCTGTAAAAGGGCTATGTCGTCTTTTATATCTTTTTTTTCTTCGATACCCGCATCGTATCCCGTGAAGATAGATTCTTTTTCCTCGGCCTCATTAAAAGAAAAAAAACTACGTAAAGCTTTTCTACGCCCTCTGTCCCTGCATAAATTGAGGGCGATTTGATAGAGCCAGGTTTTAAAGCGAAACTCCGGGTTAAAGGATGTAGCACGGGTGTAGACACGAACAAAGCTTTCCTGCACAATATCGTAGGCGAGGTGTTCATCATGAATATAGCGTAATACAAAGTGATAGAGTGGCTCTTGATAGCGCTCCATGAGAACATTCAGGACAAGGCTCTCACCTGCACACAATCTTGCCATCAACTGCTTATCGCTCTCTTCTATGGTCCGCCCATCTTCAATCATCGGTTTTGGCGTAGCCTCATTACCACATGATTTTTAAGGCGCTCGGCCTGTTCTTTGGTTAATACGCTTTTTACTTTGGCCAGATGCTGCAGGGTAAGGTGCTGCAAGGAACCCATGGCCCTATGGATTTCCATAACCACGTCTGCCACACCAGGGTCTTCATAACCTTTTTGTTCGATGATACTTGCAAGCTTGTCATTTGCTGTGGCCATCTGTTCAACATATATCTGTTTTTCTTTCAGATAATCCCTTTCGATCGGTAACAGAATACGTTTCTGTTCTTCTGTGACCGCCAATGTACCCGTATAAAAAGAATCTATTTCATCATGGGATGCAGGTGCGCAGTTTGTGTACTGGGGCTGTTTTGGTGCAGTCTTCTGGCCGATAAGTACACCGATGGATGCGCCAGAAAAGAAAAAAACCAAAAGCAAGACTATAGAAATTGGTTTCATGGAAGTAGTCCTTGGTCATTCATGGATAGCAAATTTGTCGTAGTCAGGCTCTGGTGAGAGAAGTAGCGCAGATCAAAGAGATCTGGCTCGATACCTTTTTCAAAAGAAATTTGTGATAAAGCAAGGCAGGAGCCTAACAATAAAACAAATGAACAAGCCTTTATTGTCGGCGTCAAGGTAAAATTAAACCAGGTTCCTGCATCTTCATTCACTCTGGTGTCTCGTATCCTTTGCCATACACCATGCCGGAGCTCGCCTAAACTGTCGTAGACAGGATCCTGCTGAATTGATCTGGTGATTTTTTTTTCATATTTTTTCATATTTTCACTCCTGTGTGAATATTGTATCATTAATACGTAGCCAAAGGTGTAATCCCTCTATTTTTTTTTAAACAACAACATGAGTTACATGTCTTATAAAAATGAGGGAAGAATATATACTCAGCGTACAAGGGATATAAAATGATTTTAATACTATAAACCGTATTACTACCTAGCCCGGATTTCTCACCAACAAAGTTTTTCGCAGGTCGAGACACCGGGCATGAAGCTGTAATAATCTACCGGAGTCTTCGCTACCTGCAAATGCTCGGTAACGAAGCACCTGCGGATAAATTTGTTGGCCCGAAGGGTGAACTTTTTGATTTGAAACGAAAAACACCCTGTTAATTAAGGAAGTCATTTTTAAACTAAAAAAACAAACAATTGAGTTTCAAATCAAAAAGTCACGAGAAATTCGGGCTAGGTTCACTCCTCCTATGATACGACTCAAAAGCCTTAAACAAAAATTAGCACTTTTGGTCATTCTGCCTCTTTGCCTTATTATGCTCATTGCCGGAATTCTCGGGATGCGGCTCATAAGTGATGTACTCCTTAAACAGTGGGAAGAGACTGCCATCACTAAAATGCAAAGATCTGCCCACAATGTTGATATGAGGTTGATGCGCCCTAAAGAGCTTTTTCGTTTTTATCAACACAACGAACGAAAACAACTTTCCTGGAAGGATGCACAGTTACTGATTGATCAGTTGAGGGCAATTGATGGTGTTGTAGAGGTAAAATATAATTTCACTGAAAATAATCGGCATGCCATGGGAGATATGTATAGCTTACAAAAACTCGTCATTTCTTCGCTTGGATTTAATCCCACACTAAAAGGACAGACGGTGTCTGTCGTAGCCCAGTTTGTCGACACAACAGGACTCATTGAACCATATATAGAGGTGGTGGTGGAGTTTTATGATCTTGTTAAACAAATAGTCAATGCACCTTGGTGGAAAGGAAACAAGGCATTCATACTTGATCGCAACGGTACAGTACTCGCAAGTACTGAGCGCGGTGAAGAAATAGTGAAAAACACTAGTAACGCTCAGAGGATCTTTGGCTTGGCAAGTGAGCTGGAAGCGAGCACCTGGCAGGCAATACAAAACAACAATTCTGGTACAGTCTTTTCTCCTGGACTAACTCCAGCAATGGTGAGTGGGTTTTATCATCTCAAAGAAGCCCCGTGGACGATAGTTGTTATGGCTGATGGTGCAAGCGTTTTGCAACCCATAGTTACCTTTAAAAGGTATTTCTTACTTTTGTGTGCAATTGTTATGCTCTGCGTTCTTCTCTATTTATGGGTGATTTCAAGTACAGTAACACGGTCCATAAATAGAATATCAACCGCGGCCAAGAGGCTTGCAAAGGGGGCTTTCGGTTCCCCCCTTCGTGTTGAGAGCAGGGATGAAATTGGCGATTTGACTCATAGTTTCAATACTATGAGTAATCAGCTGAAAGAACGCATTCAACTCCGGCAGGAAATGAGTCTGGCAGGAGAGGTTCAGAACAACCTGCTCCCTCAAAGTGGTTTTAGTGCCGAGGGGTTAGATATTGCCGTTGCAACAAAATATTGCGATAAAACAGGTGGCGATTATGTCGACATCATAAACACATCGCGGACAAAAAGGAGCGCTACTGTAGTTGTAGGCGATGTTGTAGGTCACGGTATAGGTGCATCACTGCTCATGGCTACACTGCGTGCACTTGTGCGAGGACGAGCCAGCATGTCTGGATCTCCAGTCGATATTACCAATGATGTTAATACACTTTTATGCAAGGACACCCTTCGTTCTGGAAATTTTGCGACTCTTTTTTACCTCACTATAGATTGTTCTCAGAAAACTATAGAATGGGTACGCTGTGGTCATGAACCAGCTCTTCTTTTTTGTCCCAAACAAAACACTTTCACAGAACTCAAAGGACCTGGGCTTGCGCTGGGTGTTGACAAAACTTGGCAAGCTACACTGAATAGCTGCGATTTTTCAGACGATAATCAAGTTATTCTGATAGGCACTGATGGCATATGGGACGTTGAAAACAGTCTAGAAGAACTCTTTGGCAAAGAAAAAACTCAAGAACTCATTATACAGTATGCCCAACTACCGGCGCGGGAAATAACAAACAAAATCCTTGAGGCAATAGAGATATTTCGTGGTCAACGTCCGCAAAATGATGATATATCTCTCGCAATCATCAAAACACACACACACGACGGACCCAAATAAACCTGAATGTTAGCAGGAGATCAGTTTAGCCCGAATTTCTCATGACTTTTTGATTTGAAACTCAATTGTTGGTGAGAAATACGGGCTAAGTTTGTCATCACTACATTTCTTCAGATATTTTGTCTGGTCATCTTCTTCTGCTGCTTATGTAGATACATCTTTTGGTCGGCATAATCGAGAAAGCCGCTGGCTGACTGAGGACGCTCCAGATCTAGGCTGCTGATACCGCAGCTAATATTCATGCTATAGGGGAGTTTAAGTTTTTCGCCCTGTTGCTGGAGTTCATTGTTGATTTGTCTGCAGAGCATATCAGCTTTCGATTTCTCACAGCCTTTGAGGACCACGACAAATTCATCACCTCCGATACGGCAGAAGACATCTTCCCCACGAATGTGACGCTTTATAGCAGCCACAGCCTGGAGAATATAGTTATCCCCCTCTTTGTGACCATAGCTGTCATTAACTATTTTTAACCCGTCGAGATCGAAAAAACATAGAGTGAGGAAGGTCTTTTCCTGCTGGCTTTGTTCAATTGCAAGCTGGAGGTGGTTAAGCAGATAATTCCTGGTTTTAGCCCCGGTGAGATCGTCTGTTTCGGCCTTATCTGAGAGTTGTTTATGGGTTTTTTCCTGGAGCAATATCTTGATTCCCTGGAAGATGATCAGGGTTATCAGGAGTGCCAGTATTGCCAAAGCCGTATAGACCAGTTTTTCATTACGCTCAAAAAAGCTGACGGGTCTGTTAATCACCACCACTCCTTGCGGCAATGCAACCTTTACCTGCGGAAAACGGCTGAGTTCCCGGTAGTCGACCATGGCCTGTAACGGATTTCTGGTCACCACAGGAAGATTTTTTATATCTTTTCCAGCCAACACATCAAGGGCCAGAGCCCCTGCCATTTTTCCTTGATCTCGTCCGCTGGTAATGACTCCGGCAACAATTCCGGCACCAACGTAAAAATCCCAGAGGCCAAGGATCGGTCGGTTGGCCCGGCCGTGGATCATTTCTATGCTGGTCTCGTAGGAGAATCTGTAGTTGTTCTTATCGGTGGTAAAGGAGAGTAATAGAATAAGTGTGCTGTCGTCCAAAGTTGATATCGCATCAAGCAATTCACCCATAGAGCAGTTGCTAGATTCCTCAATTTCCAACTGGTCTGGCAGCTGTGGTAGTATTTTGTTTAACTGTAGTTTATTCGCTTTTCCCGAAGTGGACTGGTCGTTGATTACATAGAGTTTTTTGGTTTGAGGAAAGATTTCCAAGCCAAGCTCTATTGTCCCCAAGAGATCATAGGACTCGGTTATGCCGGTTATATTCTGACCTATCACCTTATCAGGGTCCTGCAGATAATTGACACCACAGAAAATAATCGGGCTTTGGGGGAACAGGATGTTTCTGTATTTGTCGGCAAATCGAAAGGCGTTATCATCGGCTGTGATAACAATATCAATGGCCTGGCTGGAATATTTTTTTCTATAAAGCGAGAAAAGATCATTAATATAGGATTTTTCTGAATACCGCTTGGTGTCCATGAACTCAATGAAAGTTGTCAGTTTTCCGCCGGAGTTTTGAAAGGAATTTCGAATTCCCTGGAGAATTGATTTATTCCATTGGTTCTCAAGGGAATAAGAGAGCAAAATAAGAACATTATTCTGTTGGCTATACTTTATATTCTTAACGATCGCCTGCTTCGGCAAATCCGCCATATTGAGGTTAAATCGCTGCAATTGGCGGTAATCAATGAGCAACAGGTTGCCCCCATCCTGCTTAATTGCAATATCTTGCACCGGTTTACCCCGGAGGATCTGTAGCCCCATATCTCCTGCGGTCTCTCCATGGAGGTAGCCAGAGGTCATAACTCCACCAACAATTCCATGATTGAAAAAGAAATCCCAGACACTGTAAATAGGGGCAGAGCTTGCCTTACTTAGGCTAGAAGCCGTTTGTTCAGGGGAATAATAGGTGCCATTCTTATCCCTTAGATAGGCAAGTAACAGGACAATAGTGTTGGATGGGAGTTGCTCCACCTCTTTAGTCAGCTGAGCGAGAGGCAGGTCTTCGAGAAAGGTGAACTCAAGCTTGTTGGAAAACCTCGGGAGAATATTCTGTAACTCTTCAGCTACCTGAAGGCCGGTTGTGGTCTTGTCATTTATAACAACCACACGACCGGTTTGTGGTTGGAGTCCCAAGGCTGTTTCCAGAGTGCCTTCGATATCCGAATGTTCGATGACTCCTGTAATTGACTCGATCTTATTGGTCCTTGCCGGCTCACTGTTGTTGGCACCGCAAAAAACAATTGGCGTATCACGGGTAAAAATAGTGGGATTGTTCAGGACAAAATGAATTGCATTATCGTCGCTTGCGAAAATAAGATCATAAGAAGTGTTAGTGAATTTTTCCCTATACAATCCAGACAGTTTTTGCATATAGGAGCTGGAACTGTTTCTCTTGGTATCCATGTATTCAACAGAAATACGCGCTTCCGGATAGTAATGGAAAATAGAATTTTCAATCCCACTCATCACCTCGTCTGACCAAACGTAGCCTTTATGGTAGGAGTTGAGGATAAGAATTGAGGGTTCTAATGGCGCAAATGATGCATGAAGGGGACTCAGCAAAAGAAGGAAAACAACGCTGCAATACAAAAATATTCTCATTATTTCATCCCGGGGAACGGGAACAAACCGGACTCAGCTCAGTATGACCCTTCTTTTAGACAAAAACTTTCTATCCATATCCGACAGTATATGGTCAAAAGGGAGAAAATGAAAATTTTTTTGGAAAAAATGTCAAAAATAACAAAGGACAAGCGGTTTTTTAGTGCCCCACGGTTTGACCTGCTTTTCATGTTCCACCAGGGAAATGTCAATAGCAGGTAAGAAAAGCTTTCACCGTGAATATTTTCCAAAGTGCATCGTTTTTTTTGCGGTGTTCTGGTATCTGCAGTACAGCCCGAGGCATTGTGATGTCGACGAACTCATGGAATAAAGAGGCATTATACTCTATCACAACTTCATCCACTCAATTATCGGTTGCATCCATTCAGGATGAGGTTGATAAATCAAACCGTGCCCGAGATCAAGGTTGAGGATGACTTTTTTAAAAGTCCCCTGCCCCTCCGACCTTTCAAAGTACAAATCAGGAGTTATTGAAAGCTTGTCTGAGCGATCGTGGATGGAGAGAACCTGTCCGTAAAGACTGAGATTATCATCGACTAAGCATTTTTCAAAGAGACCCGCTAAAAAGATGTAGTGGATTTCCTTGTCCTGCAGCATATTAGAGATGTAAGCTGCGATGATACCGCCTTTGGAGGCACCTGCAATGGTGATATTTTCTGCTGGAACACCAGCAACGAGAAGAGTTTTTACCTGAGATACAATTATTTCAGCATAAGGTTTGACCTGGGTGCCTTGTGGTCGTGCTTCACTGACCACGACAAACCCCTGCCGAGCAAAAGCTTTAATGATGAGTTCGTACTCGTAGTATCCGTGCTCTTCGCTCTTGGGGCGGATCCCAGCCTCTTCAACGATAAGACCGTGAAGATAAAAGAGATACTTTTTGGAGTTGTCCGGATTTTTTGGTACGTTCTGATAAATATTGGTGTTCGTCGCTGACATCAAACGCTCCTTTTCGATGAGGTTGATTCCACTTTTCATCTTCCCTTCATGCTGAATGATCTGAGAAAATAAAAATATCGCAGATCACCCATCATGACAAGAGTTCAATTATATCTCAACGACCAGGATTTTTTCACAGTGAATGTGGATGTTACCTTTATCAGCTGTGATGGACTCGTAAAAAGTTAATTCGAAGTCTTTTGATGGCTATGAAAAAAGGCTGATATACTAGGCGTGGTGTTTGGATCGTATTCTCAACTATACATGCGGTATGTTGAAAGTTCGATCCAAACCCACAACGACGTAGATCGGACTTTTTACGACGCCATCAACTGTCATTTTTCTGTACGGCCTGATGCCGACGGGCTGGTATAATAGCAGAAGCTTTTCCAAGTTCGGTAAAATCGTCCACAAGGGTCGTCGAGACAAGAGGTTTTTTTGCGATCTCTGGATTGGTATTTTCATCACAGGCCGCCTGGTTTTTTTCAAAAAATGTCTTAGGTTCAAGCGTCCAGCCTGCAGCAAGCCGTTTTTCTTCCTTTTTCATTGCCCAATAGATGTAACGACCGGCAAGGGGTGCGATAAGTCGGGGTTGTAGTCCAAGCGTCGCGTAGATATCATGGAGAAGTTCGTCAAGCTTCTGGCAGAGTTGTGTATCGTCTTTATACCATTTCTTCATGGCCCAGACAGCACCTGCATACATACTGCGCACTGGTTTAACATCCGCCTGGTAACGGGTTCGTATTCGCGGATCAGCATGGTCATGATAACGTTGCCAACCTTTTAAAATAGTGCGAATCAATCGATAGATGCTTGGACCATTACTCTGGAAATCCTGCCTGAATGCATTAATCAGATACTGTTCTTCGTCACCTGCTGGGATGTGAGGGTGACGATGGTTAAAACGAAACTGCCCATGGCTGTCTGATACCTTAAATTCCTCAGGAGGAAGCAAGGTCCCCCTTTCCTTAAGCTCATTGTATAGAGGGGTGCCCTGGTTCGCAGTGTAGAGCATGAACTGGTGGAAATCCACAGGGTGAGATGTGGCATAGTCGATGACCTGAGCTATGTTGGCCGGTGTGTGTTCTTCAAGTCCGATGATAGATGAACCAAGTACTCTGATGCCGTGATCTTGTAAATCTTCTACCAAAGACACTGTGTCAATACCTGCAAGTTTATTATACTGGCTTTTTTTACCTTCAAGTCCCATCCAAACCCATGTAATACCAAGTTCCACCAGTTGTTCCATGTGGTAGGATCTCAAAACTGCCGCCGAACTAAACACAAAAAGCGCCCAGCTCTTATTATGCACTTTCATCAGGTCAAGCAGGGCCAATGCTCTTTCCTTGTGGAGAAGAAAGTTTTCATCCAGGATAAAAAAAGATGACACCTTGAGCTTTTCTTCAAGGTCAGCCATTACGTTGTAGAGCTCTTCGCCGCTGTCATAAAAATTTTTAAACTTACCTTTGCCACCAAAAAGAGCTGAGGTTGAACAAAAATTACACCCTATGGGGCAGCCAACGGAAGGTACGACAACTGCGGCGGTCTCTCCCGGTTTATCGGAAAGTGTATGTCCCAAAATTCGAGCACCAAAAGCTGAGGCTACGGCAGGATGTTTTACCGGTTTACTTGCATCCTGTCCAAGGAAGCGTCTAAACCATTCAATCCCCTCCCCTTTGACTATATGATCCGCCTCAAGAATCTCATCAATACCTTCCATATTACAGATGTGTCCGCCGATAACTATGGTGGCCTTAGGTTGAATGGCGCGAATCAGCTGGCACATTTTTTGAACCTTTCCGACGTTGGGTATGATGGCGCTGATACCAATAATGTCATAGCGGTTTTCAGTGATTGTTTGAGTAAAAGAGTCAAGCTCTGGAAAGTCCAGCAGTGTACATGGGCCATCAATGTTTTCTTTGATCATCAACAGGCCAAATGAGCGGTGGAACATCCGGAGTGAAAAAATCCCCTGTTCGCGTGTGACCTGATTGTGGTACAATTCCATAGGATTAATACTACTGCTTCCATATTCATCGTCTTGTGCGTAGGGTCCAAAAACGCTGGTTAAGAGAACTTTCGCCTTAGTACCGAGATGGTGGACTGGATGATTCTTTGTCATTGTCGTTCCTTTGCTGATGTTATAGTCTGTGGTTGGGCTTTTAATAGTGTAAGGTATTAAATTACCTATACATAGCTAAGGTTTTCAAATGACAATTCTTTTACAAAACATCTGGATGTGATGAGACGTGCTTTCTGGTTTGTGCACCCGATTTTTATCTTTATTTTCTCCATTATCGCCCTTGGACTCTCTCTGTTTTTATATATCTACTGGTACGTAGAGGTCAGTAGCGGGCTGAAGGCAGTACTGGAGAAGACCAATCTGGACCCGCAACAGTTCGTTGCCTGGCAGACCTGGGTAGTGATCATGATCATGTCGATCCTGGTTGGCATTATTCTTATTGGTATTTTCATGATCTTTGTTTATCAGCGGAAAACCCTTGCCTTGTATCGTTCCCAGCATACATTTATCAATAGTTTTACCCACGAACTGAAAACCCCCACCACCTCACTGAGACTCTATCTTGAGACCTTCCTAAAACATGAACTGCCCCGGGACAAGCAATTGAAGTATCTAGGGTACATGCTGGCCGATGTGGAAAGACTTTCTGAAAACGTTAATGGTATCCTTAACTTGGCTCGGCTTGAGGCAAAAATATTTGGTGGCGAATTTGTTGTGGTAGACCTGGCAGAGAAAGTTAAAGACTTTTGTGCGGAAAATGCTCAGTTATTTAGAGGTGCCGACATTCAGATCCAAAACAAAGAGGATGTATGTTACTACTGTTCCATTAATCTTTCTCTGTTCCACATGCTGCTTATGAATATATTATCGAACGGGATACAATATAATAAGAGTGATCGCCCACGGATCATTATTAGGTTGAGTCAGACTGATAAAAATATACTGGTTGATTTTATTGATAATGGTATTGGCTTTGAAAAATCCTCTGTCAAAAAGATCTTTAGAAAGTTTTACCAGATTGAACGGGCAGATTGGAGCCAGTCAGGAGGGACCGGTCTTGGCTTGTATATGGTCGAACAGGTTGTTAAATTCCATAAAGGAAAGATCTCAGCTGAAAGTGAAGGACTTGGGAAAGGAGCACGTTTTACGATTTCTTTGCCAGTGACAATAGCCAAACAGGAAATTTTCAAGATAGCCTCAGAGAAATTATAATGGACGTAACAACCAAAAGACGTATTCTAATCATTGAAGACGATTGTCATATCGCTGAAGGGATTGAGTTGAACCTGAGCTTACAGGGGTATATGGTCAAGGTGGCACAGAATGGCATTGAAGGGTTGGATGCCTGGAAACAATGGGTGCCCCACTTGATAGTACTTGACCTTATGTTGCCTGGTATAGATGGAATGCAGATTCTCAAAAATATCCGACTTGAAGATGAGCGTCTGCCTATCCTTATTCTTTCAGCAAAGGTTGATCCATCTGACAGAATTGAAGGGTTTGTCGATGGGGTCGATGATTACATGACCAAACCCTTTAGTCTTGAAGAATTCTTACTTAGAGTCAAGCGATTGCTCACACGGGATCAGTGGCAGCATGAAAAAGGTGATTCATCAATCGGTGCTGTGGGCGGACCAATTCCATATTGCTTTGGAACGAACACAATAGATTTCACCAACGGCCAGGCAGAGTGCTGTGCTGGGACCATTCAGCTCACCGAGCAGGAAATAAAGGTGCTGAAACTTTTTATCGTAAATAAGGGAAAACCTCTTTCACGTAGTAAACTACTTGAAGTTGGCTGGGGATATAATAAAGAAACATCAACGCGCACTGTGGACAATTATATTGTTCGGTTTCGGCGCTATTTTGAAGAACAACCCAAGAAGCCAGTCTATTTTAGGAGCAGGCGATCTTTGGGCTATGTTTTCAATCATGATTAAGTTGGTATGCTTGCAGGCATGTTAACTGATCTATAAATTTAAGAATCAATACAATTACAATCGAGGCGTACAAATATGCAATTTCGTTATATTTTGATTTTGTTTTATATTCTAGGAACAGTAAACTCTAGTTTTGGAGAGGAATTACAGACAGCCCCTGAACCAATATATCCAGAGTTAGAATATCTCTTTGAACTGACCACTTCAGAAGACGATTTTCAACGAGATAATGTTTCTGATATTGTCGATTATGTCAGAACAATGACCGTGGGGTCCGGCGGTAAGCTGAACACAAGAAAGGGTATATCTGGGGCCTTTTACTCTTTTTCTGTGAAAGGAGATCTCGGCCATATTCTTGATTATTCCTATAATCCAGAGATTCCGAGCTACGTCACCATGCCCTCGTCTCTCAGCGTGCAGAAATGGTTAACACCGCAAACGGGTGGCGAGCTTCAAAACCTGCCCAGGACGCTTGAATCAATAAAAAATATCCATTTGGTACGTGGAAAAGCCAACGAGGTTATCACCCCTGACACCAACACCGGTGGCTATTATGGCTATAATCAGGATCGTCTCGTTGTTTTCATGCCCGGAGAAACAGGCCCTGTGCTTCTTTCTGTGTCCATCCAGGCGGGAGTGTCTGATGTTGGTAAAAAAGGCTGTGTCGTAGGGGATGATATGGACTGGAACTACCTCTACTCAGGTAAAACCGGTCTCAACAAGGGTGGTCTGGGCTGGGTAAGTTCGTATATGTATAACGCGCACTCTGTTATCATCTATGTCGCTGATTCTGAGAAAAATACCGTTAATATCAGTTCGTTTAAATGGCTTGATGCTGGGTGGGCCAAAATGAATTTAGTCAAGTCGACCCATATACTCAACGGGATTAAACGTTTTGCCAATGATTTCAAGACTGTTCTGGAATCTCCTGGCCTACCAGACCCGGAAGTGTTGGCAGGTAAATATAATGCTCTACGACAGAGTGATGAAGAGGAATTACGCAACATCGTCTCTGTGTATTTGCAGTCTCTGGTAGATGCAGATTCAGCAGCTGTTCGATCCAACCCATTCAAAAAACTATTAGCCTCCGGTAAATACCTAAAGAAAATGAGCCGTGATGAAATGGTCAAGGTTCTCATACTTGAATATATTAAGGAGAGCATCGGCAAGAAGTCTCCGGTGAAGCTGGCTTCCGCAGAGAAACCTAAAAATAATGGTTAATGACTAACACCCCAGAAAGGTGCAAACCAGAGTCGATCTCTTCAATGAGCAATTCCTTCAGCTGAGCTTGTCATATTATGCGAGGTACGTATTGGCAAGTTCATGCACTATCAAGAACTTCCCTTACAGTGCTTGCAAGTTCAGCTTTTGAAAATGGTTTATACGTGAAAGCATTAATGCCAACTTTCTGAGCACTTTCAGCACTGATCTTATTGCTGTAACCGGTACAGAGAATAATTCGAATATCTTTTTCGACCGTGATCAACACCATGTCCCTTGTCAGTGGTTTTATAATATAGCCATAGACACCGACCGTCAAAATTTCGCTGGCTATTTCAGGTGCTGCAAAACCGGTGATCATCACCCTACCCATTTGAGGATAGTGCTCTTTGGCATACCTTAACAGTGCCAAGCCGGACTCTCCTGGCATTTTCAAATCAGAGAGAAGAAGATCAAAGGCCTCGGAGGCAAGAATTTTTTTAGCAGAGTCGACGTTTTCCGCAGTGCAGCATGTATACCCGGCACCTTCCAGATACTTGGTCAGCATTTTTCGTATTGCATTTTCATCATCGACGAGCAGAATCTTAGCTTCCATAGCATTTCTTAGGCGTTGAGATTAATAGAGATGAAGACCTTTTCTTCGGGTTAGACCAGTACCTGTCGTATCGTATTCAATAAGGTTTTTTCAGAAAGTGGCTTTTGCATCAAGCCTTTAACGCCTTCTTTCATTACCGATTCTTCAGTAATCGTTTTATTATAACCACTGGCAAGGAGTACAGGCAAATCCGGCCGTATAGCCAATATTTCACGCGCCAGCCGATCTCCTGACATTATAGGCATACTGACATCACTGATGACAAGGTCATAGCTCAGAGGATCGTTTTTAAAACGTTCAAGTGCCAGCTGCCCATTTTCTTCTGCCGTGACTGTATAGCCATGTCGTTCTAGAATTCGCGAGGTGATTTTCAGAATTGGCACCTCGTCATCCACCAGCAGGATGTGTTCAACACCACCTGGCAACGAAGGTTCTGTCCCGACGATCGGAATTTCCAGTAGTGGTTGGTCCACCACCGGCAAAAAGACTGTAAAGATGCTTCCTTTTCCCAGTACTGATTCGACAACAATGACTCTCCAGCCATTTCCCGGATAATTCCATACGTCACGGCAAGACCGAGTCCTGTACCATCGCCAAGATTTTTGGTGGTGAAATACGGATCAAAAATCAAATCAAGTATTTCTGGATCAATGCCGGTACCCGTATCTTGAATATACAACTGAACATATATCCCAGGGATAAGCGAAGGGAGCTCTGCCAGCAACTCATTTGAGAGAGTCGTCTCAGACACTTTTATGGTCAGAAAACCACCTTCATTGTCCATAGCCTGTCTGGCATTGGTGCAGATATTTATTATGATCTGGTGCAGCTGTGTCGGATCTGCAAGTACCGGGGGAACATTTTCATCGATATCCACGTTCATTTCAATCGAAGCGGGAAAGGTTGAACGCAGAAGCCCCAAAGCCTCCTTTACAGTTTCCGGGACACTCAGCGGATAAAATATCTGCCCCTTCTTACGACTAAAGGCCATAATTTGCTGAACCAGTTCCTTGGCCCTCAGGCCTGCTATATAAATTTCGCCAAGATCTTCCTGCAATTGTAAATTAGAAGGCTCACTATCCCTGGCGAGTTCGGTAAAACCAAGTATTGCACTTAAAATATTATTAAAATCGTGGGCAATTCCACCAGCAAGGGCACCTACGGATTCAAGTCTTTGGGATTGCATTATATTTTCTTGATTTTTTTTCCGTTCGGTAATATCCTGCAACGTCCCTCGCATCTTGACGCACTGCCCATTTTTGAACTCGGGGTGACCAATGGCCCGAACCCAGATCAACCGCTCTTTGGCAGTGGTACACTGAAGCGCAAGATCCAACGGTTGACCCGTTTCCACGGCATGACGATATTCTTTTTCAAAAATTTCTCTATCCTTTGGTAGGCAAAAATTCAAATGCCCATCTGGCCCAGGGACGGGTCCTGACTCCAACTCTACAATTTTGAAGATCTCTTGTGTCCAGGTGATCTCACGGCTGATCAGGTCATGTTCCCAGCCCCCAATATGGTCAATAGCACCCATTTCGTTGAGGAGGCGTGCACTGTTTTTCAGGGCTTCCGCAGTCAATTTACTCTCGGTTAGGTCCTGTATTACTCCGTTGACCTTCACCGGTTTTCCTGAACCATCCCTTTCGAGTTCAGCCCGAGATATAAGAATGCGCCTCTCTCCTTTGCCCTTTGTGAAAATTTCAAATTCGAGACTGTATGGTTTGTCATTGTCAATAAGATCAACCAGGGCTTGGTGGACTCGGTCTCTTTCAGGGATACATGCCTCCACTGCCTCTATGGTAAATGCTGGAGAGTCCTTATCGAAACCGTAGATTCTTTTTGCCTCAGCAGAACCAAAAAACACCTCTGTTGCTATAGCATACGTCCAATTTCCAACCTTGCCGATTTGTTAAGCTTTCACATAATTGCTATTGGTTTCTTCAAGCGTTTTTTCTACAAAAAGACGCTGCTGAATTTCTCGTTCAAGATACAATGTCCGCTTGGCCACCAGGCGTTTCAGGTACCACATTGAACAAAGAGCCAGGATGAACGACATGGGAACCAGGACGACAGCTGATTCTTTTAGAAACTGACTGAAGGAATATTCAGGTGGTGGCAAAATCGGCGTAAACCATTGCTGATAGAGAGTCTCGTAGGTACCGTTGAGGTAGAGGACGCCAATCCTTCATTGAGTTGTGAAAGCAACTGAGAGTGGCCTTCTTGTACGGCAAAGCAAAAGTTCTGTTCAAAGCCCTCAAGTTTTAAAACCACTGGTTTGAGGGAAGAAACCTGTTTTGTCTGTACAGCAACAACATTTTCAATACCTAACTTTTTGATCACCTGATGCCCGACAATTTGTTACACCACAACTGCATCATGTTGCCCTGCCGCCAGGAGCTGGAATGCCTCTTTAAAGGTGGCTGTCAAAACGATTTTATCGGTCAGCTTTTCGCGCACAACATATTCATGAGCAGTGTCCCACTCCATAACCAGCACTTCTTTGCCCTTCAAATCGGCCAGATTTCTGATATTCGCGCTTCCCTTTCGCACGAAAACTGTCCCGTTCATTTTTAGATAAGGGGCGGTGAAATCGTAGACTTTATCACGCTCTTTGGAATGCGAAACCAAGGGCAGTACATCGATCTTACCGATGGCCAATTCTTCTTTCAACTCATGCCAGGGACCAACCTTAAAGGAAACCGTACGCCCAACCGCCTCCACAGCAGCCTGAAGGAGTTCCACGGAAAATCCACCAGCCGTGCCATCAGGATTAACGATACAAAACGGGGGATAGTCCAATTCGCTGGCCGATTTCAGTTGTGGTTGGTTGCCGATCAGGGCATCGGCATGAGCTACTGAAAAAACGACAAGATGAACGAAAAAGACCAAAAATACTCCAAGGACCGGCACAATTCGATTGTTTACTCGTTTCAATGTGAGTTGAGTGCAATCCATTATGTGAAAACCATTAAAGATACCCTATTAAACGACTGAATAAATCAATATATTCTTCTTCTTAGAAAGCTTATCGCAAGACATACAGCATGTCTAATACAGTAATACTCGGTCATCTTATAGATAGGCACGTAACGCGACATTGGATTTTCTGAAAGTTCTCACACCCTCTTCCAATCCACATGGCGACAGACAATTGCCCCCGAAGGTGGTAAGTATGGTTAGCCCGAATTTCT
This sequence comes from Desulforhopalus sp., assembly GCA_047619065.1. Taxonomy (GTDB): domain Bacteria; phylum Desulfobacterota; class Desulfobulbia; order Desulfobulbales; family Desulfocapsaceae; genus Desulforhopalus_A. Next base: position 34,520 of record JBLHNA010000005.1, on the reverse strand, counting down.
CATGACTTTTTGATTTGGAAACTCAATTGTTTGTTTTTATAGTTTAAAAATGACTTTCGTAATTAACAGGGTGTTTTTCGTTTCAAATCAAAAAGTTCACCCTTCGGGCCAACAGATTTATCCGCAGCTGCTTCGTTACCGAGCATTTGCAGGTAGCGAAGACTCCGGTAGATTATTACAGCTTCATGCCCGGTGTCTCGACCTGCGAAAAACTTTGTTGGTGAGAAATCCGGGTTAGGAATCAGTTCGCGATTTTTCCGACATTGATCCCCCATTTAGCACAACACAGCATGGGAATATTCATTATGGATAAAACAGGCAATGTGGTAGCAGGAAATTCCTCTTCAGCTGAGAAGCTACAATCGGAAAGGATTCATCACACTTTTATGACATCACACGATTCAAGATGATTGAGATTATTGGGCCAATATGGTTTTTTCTATTTTGGGGTTAAAATGAAGTTACTACTTTTTACAGATGGAAGCGTGAATACAAAGCTAAGGGTTGGTTATGGTGCCTATTTGGCATTTACTGAAGGTCAACAACTGACAGACTCCATAAAAATCAAGCGGTTTGAAGATACCTCTTCCTCAAAGCTGGAACTGCAAACCCTGTTATGGGCACTGTCAGAGATATCCGACCTCGAAGTAATTTCATATACAGATTCCCAAAATATCGTAGAACTGAACTCACGGCGAAAAAAATTAGAAGAAAATGATTATTACGCAAAGAGTGGCAAACGGCTAAAGAATTATGAGCTCTATAAGCAGTTCTACACATTTACTGATAAATTTAATATTACCTTTACTCAAATAAGAGGCCATACCCCTTCCAGCAAAAAGAGCCACATAGATGTGCTTTTTTCGTTAGTTGACCGTGCCTCACGAAAGGCCCTTAGACTCTACACCGCCGACCACACATATACCTCCGAGTGGGGGTAGTGACACTGTACTTTTTGAAGGACCTCTCTATGAAGGTGAAGCCCAACACAACCAGCATATTACGCTAATTTTATTCAAAACAACCTGCTACGTATTCTACGACACAATAAATATCCTGATCAGTACTATCATCTGTGAGGGTCTGCAAGATGTAATCAAAACTTGTCAGTGAAAAAACTTCAGATCGAGGCAAGATAGTTTAAGATTGCAGTGCACCCTCTCCCCTGCATGGGAAAAAAAACCATCTTACCGCGTACAGAGATAAGTACGCGGTAGGATGGTTTTATGACTGGCATGCTACAACTAATTGAAGAATCCCATTACCAGACAGGTTTCAAATCAACTCTTCTGTTTTTTGCCCTGCCCTCTTTGGTTTCATTCGTCATGATAGGTTTGCTTTCACCATACCCAACAGTCTTCAGACGTTTAGCATCGGCACCTGCTCTTTTAACAAGCTCGTTTTTAATAGCATTGGCACGTCGTTCAGACAGGCCTTGGTTATATTTTTCAGTACCTGTTGAATCTGTATGGCCTTCGAGTTCTACCATTAATTTTGGGTTGTCTACCATGATCTTTGCAATGTGGTCAAGCATTGGGTAAAAGATTGCTTTAACCTCAGATTTGTCAAAATCAAAAAGATACGTCTGCTCTAAAGTCCAGCAGCCTCTCTCATCAACTTTGACTCCCTTAGGGGTTCCAACACAGACATCAATTTCGTCACAGACGGTATCACCATCAGAATCAACACAATCGGTCTCAACGACAGCCACAACTTCCATCTTCGGTGCCATAGGGAGATGATATGCCGCAAGGATTGTGCTCCACTCATTACTGCCATACGCTATTGATCTATTTCCGAAAGCAATTTCTTCACCAGAAACCGTACAATAGGTCACTGCACCCATTAAGGTTGCTGCATCTTTAGGAGCGAGTTCTAGTCCATAAGCCGTAAAAATATTGTGGTAATCCTGAGGAGAATAGGCTCTGGACGTTTTATTAAAAACCACCTTATCCATGGCCACTTTTGCATAACTCGTAGGAACCCCAACAACAGCTTCTGGAGACAGGGTTAAGCCATAAGCACTGAGGATTGAATTAAAAGTATCTGAACAGTAGGCTGTCGATGTACTGCGGTACATAACCTTTCCATTAGCAACTTTTGCATATGTTGATGGAACATTCTCTGCGTCAGGGCTTAATTCGATTGCCATGGCAGGCAGGCACATAGCAAGTGCTGCCACACCAAATAGCATTGTGCTCATAATTTTCTTCATTTGAAGTTCTCCCCACATTTTAAAATTTTGTGTTCTTTACATTCTCCTGGAGTGCAAAGTGCATTCAAACAGAATCGTTGCCCAGCCAATCACCTACGAAATTCACTCAAACTGACTTGTATTTGCCTTCCCTCCTGTTTAAAAATTAAAAATCGCATTGTGACGAATATTCACGTTCTATCATAATCATATAACAACAAAATACACCATTGTCCTGTTACGTTAATAACGTAATATCCATCTTACCTTTAAAATGGTCTAAATACGCCTTAAAGTTGATAGGTTACTCATCTTTTAATGTTTGATCAAGTGGGCCATCGACAATCTTCTTGTCATTTCGAGTTGGTCTGAAATGACTGCAATCTCACCACCGTTGAGACAAACATTGAATATTCCATCGCAGTAGATCTCAGTACCAATGACTCCACCTCCCAGATATCACTAAATTTTATTATATGTAAACATATCTATAACAATATAGATTATCTTATTAAATCTATTTTGAACGGAAAATAAAATCGTTTGAAAGGAGTAAAATTCAACTCACCCAAAAGAGGTAGTCTCGGGACGGAGGGTCTATATATGAAAATTAGAGATAGGCCGAGTCGTAGGATAAACAGGAGTTCTATTACGGAGCTGTTTCTTGATTTAATATTACTAATTGATTTTGAGCCTTTTTAAGTTCGGTGGGCTTCATATTTGATTTGATCAACGTGAGGTAGTTTTTCCCAGCAGAATGACCACTATTTGCAGCCATGGAACACCAGACAAAGGCTTTAACATAGTCTAGCGCCCCCCCTAGACCGTTGTAATGTAATAATGCCAAGTTGTATTGCGCACCAGCATAACCATTTTCAGCGGCCTGGCTGTATAGTTTAATGGCTTCTTGATAATTTTGAGGAACACCCTGACCTTTTTCATACATTATCCCCAGCTTATTCTGTGCACCTGCATAACCCTGCTCAGCAGCCTTAAGATACCAGCCTAAAGCTTTCGCATGATTTTTGTTTGCTCCGTTACCTGTATGATACATAACACCGAGACTGTATTGCGCCAAAAGGAATCCCTGCTCCGCGGATTTTTGATACCAGATCAAAGCATCAGTATCACTTTTGACAACACCGTTCCCATTAAAAAACCTGTTACCTATATTGTATTGAGCAACGGGATGTCCTTCTCCAGCGATCTTTCTCATCTGTTCAAAATTTATATCCATAGCAAACAAAGGAATGGTAAACATCAAAAATCCAATAATTGCAATAAATATAGGGATTGATTTATTCATATTTTTCAAATGATCTCACAACTCTTGGTGATAATAACAAAACAGTAAATGCCTTTGCTTGCCAAGTATAGCATGCAGGAGTTATAAGGCTTGTGCTGGGAAGGCCTTTTACAAGTATTATTTTAAGACGGTGAACATGTCAAGACCATTACGCATTAGATGGCAATGACTAGGTAAACAAAATACCATGGGCTTTTAAAGAAATGTTTTTTATGAGAGGATCCAATCACCCTGCCACATTGCGATAGCAAGTTGTAAGGTGATTGGAGATAGGACGTATAAACTGTGTTTCTATTTTATCATCTTAGCTTGTAGATTTTCATCCAGCTTTGCTAAAAATTCTTCCGTTGTAAGATAGGGCTGGTCCCCCTCAACGAGGAGAGCAAGGTCTTTGGTCATGAAACCCGATTCAACGGTTTCAACACAAACCTGCTCAAGTGTTTCAGCAAATTTGACAACATCAGGAGTCTCATCGAATATGCCGCGATAAGATATACCCCGGGTCCAGGCAAAGATAGATGCAATCGGATTGGTAGAAGTAGCGTTACCTTTCTGATGTTCACGATAGTGACGAGTTACCGTGCCGTGAGCGGCTTCAGCCTCTATAGTCTTACCATCTTCTGTCATGAGAACTGAAGTCATGAGACCAAGAGAACCAAAACCCTGTGCAACCGTATCTGACTGAACGTCACCGTCATAATTTTTGCACGCCCAGACAAAACCGCCCTCCCACTTCATTGCAGCGGCAACCATATCATCGATTAAGCGATGTTCGTAGGTGATTCCTGCCTGCTTGAATTGATCCTTGAATTCATTTTCATACACGTCTTCAAAGATATCCTTGAAACGACCATCATACTTTTTCAAGATGGTGTTTTTAGTGGACAGATATAAAGGCCAAGACAGGTTTAAAGCGTAATTCATACAGGACCGCGCAAACCCACGAATAGAATCATCGAGATTATACATACCCATAGCACATCCACTGCTTGGGAAGTCAAACACTTCATACTCGACAGGCTCTCCGCCAGATGCTGGCGTGAATTTCATGGTCAGTTTTCCAGCTTCCGGGACGAGGAAATCAGTTGCACGGTACTGATCGCCAAAGGCGTGACGACCGATTACAATTGGCTTCTTCCAGCCGGGAACAAGGCGGGGAATATTGCTACAAATGATAGGCTGTCTGAAAACAGTTCCACCAATAATATTTCTAATGGTCCCGTTTGGAGATCTCCACATTTGCTTCAGCTGAAATTCTTCTACTCGTGCTTCATCCGGAGTAATTGTTGCGCACTTAACCCCGACACCATATTTTTTTATGGCCTCAGCTGCATCAATGGTGATCTGGTCACCGGTTTCATCACGCTTTTCAACTCCAAGATCATAATATTTCAGATCTACATCGAGATATGGGAGAATCAATTTTTCTTTGATAAATTCCCATATAATGCGTGTCATTTCGTCGCCATCAAGCTCGACGATCGGATTTTTTACTTTAATTTTACTCATACTATCTCCTGTTAAATATCAGGTGAATGTTCTGTACTGATACTGGGATCCTAGAACCAGACCCAAATCAAAGGCCCTGTGGTTCATTTCGAGAAAATCTTTGGGAATTCTCTCATCAAGTACATCTAAAACGGTTTCAGGTTCCAATAATTGAGTCACACCCACGAGGGCTCCCAGGCAACAGATATTATAAACAATTGGCTTACCAATGTTGTTCATCACCTGCTCATACATTGGTAATTCGAGTTGTTTTGCATCTACCTTTTTTGTGGTCTCAACAAACTTTGGATCACTGAGGATCAAACCACCCGCTCGTACAATACCAGAGGTTGCGTTGTATGCTTCCTGTGTGAGTGCCATCAGTACATTGGGTTGGATAACACCTGGGTAGTTTATCTTATTGTCTGAAATAATGATATCAGTTCTGGTTACGCCACCCCGCGCTGCAGCACCATAAGATTGTGTTTGAGTGGCATTCTTTCCACTATAGATTACCGCCGCTTCAGCAAGGATAATTGCGGCTGTGATTACTCCCTGGCCACCAGAGCCAGAAAAAACTAGTCGTATCGCACTCATCGTTATTACCTCTGCATTGCATGCTCAATAATCTTATCATATTCTTGACAATATTCAGGTCGGTCTTCTTGGACAAAAATACCTCTGGGGATCAAATCAGGATTTTCGGCAAGAGCCTTAGATCCGATTTTAGCGGTATTGTTTTTTTGAATTTCAAGCATGGCAACCGCATCCCCTTCTTTGTTTTTACGACCATAGTGGGTAGGACACTGAGAAAGGATCTCAACCACAGAAAAGCCCTTGTGTTGAATGGCTTTTTTGAGGATTTCAGTAGATTCCTTTGCATGGTATGCAGTGGATCTGGCTACAAAAGATGCACCGGCCGCAGTTGCAAGTTTGACTACATCAAATGCACTGTCAATTGTAAGATAAGGTGCAGTAGTAGCCTTTTTCCCAGGACCTGAAAGTGGCGAAAATTGACCGCCCGTCATACCGTAAATCCGATTGTTCATTACAATTGCAGTAATGTCGATATTACGTCTGCAGGCATGGATGAAGTGGTTACCGCCAATGGCAAGCGCGTCACCATCGCCCATGGGTACCAGAATGTTCAAATCAGGTTTTGAGAGCTTTACTCCAGTTGCAAAGGCAAGTGCCCTTCCATGTATGGTGTGCAGAGAGTGAAAGTCAACATAGCCAGAGATCCTGGCAGAACATCCGATGCCGGATGTCATAACTATATCGTTTTTGTTAAGTTGCAGCTCTTCTACCGCTCGAAGAAGTGAATTCAAGATAGTGCCATGACCACATCCCGGGCACCACATGTGAGGGAAGAATCTTTCCCTTAAATAATCTTTAACCGCCATATCAAACCCCCCTTCCCTGGACCACTCGCAGCAGTCTCTTAATGTCGTGTGGAGTAATAAGTTTGCCATCAAATCGATTGGCTAGGAATACTCGCTTTGGTTTTTCAACTGCGGCCTGAACCTGTGCCATTACCTGTCCCATGTTCATTTCCACCACAAGAACAGCTCTTGCTTTTGCACATTTTTCCCGCACAAGTTCTGTGGGAAACGGCCAGATACTCTGAAGTTCTAAAACTCCGATTTTTTCGCCCTTTTCACGTCGTTCTTCTGCCAGATGAATAGCGGATCTCGCTGATGAACCATAGGAGACAAGAATATACTGAGCGTCTTCAAGATAATGCTCTTTATATCTTGTGATGGATTGAATATTATTATCAATCTTGTCTACAAGGTGGCGAAGAAGTTCTTTTACGACCGTTGGGTTATTGGAGGGAAAGCCCCACATATCATGATAGAGGCCCGTCACATTGTATCTGTGTTCATCACCGAAATCAGACATCGGTAAGCGCCCATCTTCTCTTGGGAGGTATGGATGGTAATCGACATCTTTACCAAGGGCGGTACGAAGTCTATCCACGATAGGCAGTTCTCCTTTTTCGGGAACGACTAACTTTTCGCGCATATGGCCTACGGCTTCATCTAAGAGCAGGATAACAGGGGTTCTGTAGGTTTCAGCCAGATTAAATGCGTCTACCGTCATAGCGAAGACATCCTGGTGATTTGATGCAGTAAGGGCAATAATAGAGTGATCACCATGGGTTCCCCATCTGGCCTGATTTATATCACCCTGGCTCACATGGGTAGGATTACCTGTGGATGGTCCACCACGTTGAACATTAGCGATAACACATGGGATTTCAGCCATACAGGCATAACCAATTGCTTCCTGTTTTAATGAAAACCCAGGACCACTTGTTGCGGTCATCACCTTTTTACCGGTAAGAGACGCTCCAATGATCGCACACATGGAAGCAATCTCATCTTCCATTTGAATGAATTTACCACCGTTACTTGGCAGCCTGTAAGAGAGATGCTCAGCAATCTCTGTTGATGGCGTAATCGGGTAGCCGGCAAAAAAATCCAGGCCCGCATACATAGCACCTTCAACACAAGCCTCATTGCCCTGTATGAATTTTATTTTATTATTCTCACTCATTGTCATCTCCCTCATCCAGGATGATCTCGATGGCTAAGTCGGGGCATCTGATCTCACAAAGTTTACAACAAATACAATCCTCGGGGCGAACTGCCACCACCTTGTCATGTTTGTCGAGTTCTAATACCTGTTTGGGACAAAAATGTACGCAGATACCGCACCCTTTGCACCAATCCCGGTTAATCTGATGCTCTTTTAATTTCCTGGCCATTACCTTTCCTCTCCATAGTAGGAGGCTGAATAATTTAGTTCGTTCCACACTATTTGTTTTCTAGAAACTTCTTCTAGAACTGAGAATCCTTAACCGTTATTTTTAGTATCTTCAACAGTTGTTTGCCAAAAAAATCTCAATTAATCTTAAAACTCAGCAGCAGATGGTACATTCTCTTTCTTTTGCTTCGATTTCTACTTGCCCAGTGCCATGAATTGGTGAGCGTAAGATGGTGGTAACTATCAGTTAGAATTTTCTTGTAGTCACTTTATTTCTCTTGGATATAAAACAGAGAAAACCTCTTTCTGTACTCTGATGGCGACAGCCCGGTATGCTTTTTAAATAACCGTCTAAACGATGACGTATCCTCATAGCCTACTTCCTGGGTTATAAACTCTACAGATTCCTGTGATGTTTCTAATAACTTTCTTGCAGCTTCAATACGCAGACCCTGAATATATTCTGTAGGGGTGTCCCCTGTACTCTTTTTAAATCTTCGATTAAAAGTCCTTTCCTCCAATCCTGTGATCTTAGCTACGTACGAGATCGTCAAAAAAAGATTAAACCTTTCTTCGATATAGTCCTGAGCCAGGAGTATTTGAGCATCTCCATGATTTTTCAAAAAAGTGTAGGAGCTATAAGGCGTCTGAGTCTGCCTACTACTATCAATGAGTAGAGATTTTGAAACAGAAGAGGCAAGAGCAGGTGATCCAAATCTTTTCAGGATATAAATACAGAGATCAAGATATGCAGTTACACCGCCTGCACTAATAATATCCCCATCATCTACAAGCATTTTTTCTGGCTTAAGGTGTACCTCAGGAAAGTCACAGATGAATTTTTCTGCCAGTGCCCAATGAGTGGTAGCATTTCTTCCCTTTAAAAGACCAGTTTGAGCCACCAAAAATGCGCTTGCACAAATACTGCACAAACATGCCCCCCCATCATGTTGTGACCTTAGCCATTCGATTATTTGCTTATCTTTAAGAATAGGTCCATAGTCACCAATTATTGCTGGGGTTATTATGATATCAAACTCTTTATTTTCCTTGAGAGTTGTGGTCCCCATTATACTCAGGCTATTAAAAGATATTACTGGAGATTCATCTGGCGTTACAATTTCAACCGAACAAAAAACGTTTCCACCACATCCTTGCTCGACAGATTGAGACGCGGCAATGGAAAAAATATCGTAAGGCCCTGTAACCGTAGAGTGGATACTGTTATATAGTGCTATGATACCGATCTTTAACATATAATATTGCATGTGAGATGTTTTAGGTGATGTGAGATTATTTCACATTGTGTAGCAATAGGGTATTCCGCAGACTGTCTATTGTCACACTAATAATGTCGAATTAGCCACTTTTCAAAAATCTATTTCGCTATATACTCTTTCGCACGTTGGGCAGAATAGAATGCGAATTCTGGCACATATTAATTAAGGAAATGGAGCAATGATGAAAAGAGCACTACTCATAATAGATCTGCAAAATGATTATTTTACTGATGGAAAATTTCCGTTATGGAACACAGACAAGACTTTAGAAAACATTGAAAAGGCAGTTCAACAAGCTATAAATCTGGATATTGAAATCATTCACATCCAACATATTGCAGACCCAGCTATGGGAATCGCACCATTTTTCAATGAAACAACTGAAGGCGTTAACATACACCCAAGAATAGTAGCTGCAGCTCCTGATGCGCCTGTTGTTGTTAAACGATTTGCCGATTCATTTTATAAAACCACACTTGAGAAAACCCTGTATGATCTTGATGTGACGGAATTACTCGTTTGTGGAATGATGACCCAAAATTGTGTAACCCATACAGCTATCTCCCCCGCCGCTGAGAAATACACTGTTTCAATACTTGCAGACTGTTGCACAACCGTAGATGAGATGATCCACAAAATTGCCCTTAACGCTGTGTCGACTCGCCTACAGCTATCATCCCTAGAACAACTTAACTAATGTCTGTCTATGAAATACTGTCTGTGCTTAAAAGCTGAATACCTCCTTATCCTCTGCCTTAGCAATTCGGAAAAGTACTGGAGGTATTCGGCGACAGAATCACAAAAATTATCTCATGCAGTGTCGCTACGGTAATAGCATGTGATTCGCTGACCGAAGTAATGATTGATGGACTCGTAAAAAGTCAGAGCGATAATTCTAGATGGCTAGATAAAAAGTTCGGTAAACAGGTAGCGAAGACTCCGAGGCGTAGTGTTGTTTGGCAGGCCCTCGACTATACACAAGGTATGTCGATGGTCTGGCAAAAACCTACAACGCAGGAGATCGGACATTTTACGACGCCATCATGATTAACATACGGCACGAAGCTATGGGGAGGTCCCTTGTTGACCTACCTTCACAAATCATCAACGCAACAAATTTCAGTCCAATTATCTCTTTCAGGCAATCACATTTGCTATTATCACCTCTATCGGTATAATTTAAGTAGGATCTACAAATAAACAGGTACTTAGAGTACGTTCAACCTTAACGCACTTCATTGAAGTCTCTGTCAAAGTCAGTTCCTTTACAAGGAGCCAGATATGCCCCGAACCCAAATTGAGCTACATGGAACCATAGACTATCTTTCTATTCTAGATGAACACGGAAATCTAGACCAGGAACTCGAACCGGATATTTCTAACCAGGAATTGATCGCTCTTTATAGGTCAATGATACTTGGACGCAGATTCGATGAACGTATGGTAGATTTGCAGCGCCAAGGCCGCATTGGCACCTTCCCCCCCATCAAAGGCCAGGAAGCTTCACAAATTGGATCGATTTACCAGCTAAGGCCTACAGACTGGTTCGTCCCTGCCTTCCGTGAAACTGCCGCAGAAATCTGGCGAGGCCGCAGTCTTGAAAGTATTCTGCTTTATTATAACGGATACAATGAGGGCTCGATTCTCTCCCATAATCAAAAAGATCTCCCTATAGCCATTCCGGTAGCCACCCAGGTACTCCATGCAACAGGTCTTGGCTATGCTGCCAACTATAGAAAAACTGGAGAGATAGTTATGGTCTTTTTTGGGGATGGAGCCACCTCGGAAGGCGATTTCCACGAAGGTCTTAATTGTGCAGCGGTCTATCAAACACCCGTTGTTTTCATCTGCCAGAACAACCAATGGGCCATCTCTCTCCCCCTAAGTCAACAGACTCGCTCAGAAACAATAGCGCAAAAAGCTCTGGCCTACGGAATGCCAGGAATCCAGGTCGACGGCAATGATATTCTCGCAGTTTATGCCGCGAGCAAAGAGGCAGCAGAACGTGCCAGAAACGGTTACGGCCCTACCCTTATCGAATGTGTCACATATCGAATCATGATGCACACCACAGCGGACGATCCAACCAGGTACCGGACAGATGAAGAGGTTGAGTCCTGGGTAAAAAAAGATCCTATAAGCCGCTTTGAAAACTATCTGATTGAGAAGAAAGTAGTGAAAGCATCCTCTATTGCAAAATATGAAGAAATGGTGCTCGCTCAGATACAGACAGCCGTAGAAAATGGTGAAAAACAGATGGAAGAGTTAGGTGACCCGGTGGATATGTTCAATCATCTTTACGCTGACCTTCCGGAACACCTCCTAAGCCAAAAAAATGAGTTGATTCAAAATCTCGCAGCAAAAGATCGAGAGGTGGGCAATGGCTAAAATGACGATGGTTCAAGCCCTAAACCTTGCCCTCTCACAAGAAATGGAAAAGGATGACAAAGTCGTCCTTCTTGGTGAAGATATAGGGCCTGACGGCGGCGTTTTCAGAGTAACCGATACTCTCATTGACACCTTCGGGAGCGAGCGAGTAATAGACACGCCTCTTGCTGAAACAGCTATAATTGGTATGGCTGTTGGCATGGCTATTCATGGGCTACGGCCTGTGTGCGAGATTCAGTTTTCAGGATTTGCCTACCAATGCTTTCATCAACTCGAAAATCACGCGGCCAGGATGCGCTGGAGAACCCAGGGACGTCTTACTGTACCAATGGTAATGCGAGCTCCATACGGTGGCGGTGTCCGAGCATTGGAACATCACTCAGAGAGTCGCGAGGCATACTGGGCACACACACCTGGACTAAAAACAGTAATACCCTCTGGTCCACGTAACGCCAGAGCTCTGCTTGTTGCCGCCATTCGAGACCCGGATCCTGTAATTTTCTACGAATCAAAAGCTCTGTACCGTGCCTACCGTGAAGAGGTGCCTGACCAGGAAGAAACCATGGAGATAGGTAAATCTCAAATCATAAGATCTGGAGATGATATTACCATAATTGCATACGGGGCAATGATTCAACCGGCACTTGATGCAGCGGATGAATTGCAAAAAACAGGGATAACCTCTGAAATAATAGACGTACTCACAATATCGCCACTGGATCATTCTTTGATGGTTGAGTCCATAAAAAAAACCGGGTGTGCGGTGGTCGTACACGAGGCCCCCAGAAGTTTTGGTCCAGGTGCCGAAATAGTCAGCCGCCTGATGGAAGAGGCCTTTTATTATCTGGAAACGCCGATTCAGCGAGTAACCGGTTATGACATTGTTATCCCATTTTTCAGCCGGGAAAAAGACTACCTGCCAAATGTCAGGCGAATAGTGCAAGCTGCCAACACCGCATTACAAAAATTATAATAAAACGATGTCTATTCGGAGCTCTTATGACCAAAATGTTTCGACTACCAGACCTTGGCGAAGGTGTACGTGAAGCGGAAATTCTTGAAATCCCGGTAACCATTGGCCAGGCGGTACAGGAAGGAGATCTGATACTTGAGGTTGAAACCGATAAGGCCGCTGTTGAAATCCCCTCCCCTATCACCGGAATAATCAGCCAAATCCATGTCCAGCCTGGAGATATGGCGGGTGTCGGTGATGTACTGATTTCGTTTACCCTTGATCAAGATAACAAGCCTCCGGTGGCTCCTTTGGTCGAAGAAACGCAAGCACAACCATTGGCAGATAGGACCATGTCACCTCAGAATAAAGGAATCGCCAGTCGACGCCCCGTCCCTGCCTCTCCATCTACCCGGAGACTTGCAAGGGAGTTGGGAGTAGATCTGTATCTTGTAACTCCATCGTCTGCCTCTGGAGTGGTTTCTGCCGATGACGTGAAAAGCTATGCAGCAACGACCAAACATCATAATGAAAATATAGACCATGACGCGACACTGGATCCAGAAATCGTACTAACGACCATTCCAGACAAAGTCTACCCAGATAAACCCCTCCCAGACTTTAGCCAATTTGGATCTATTGAGAGACACCCATTCAGATCCATCAGAAGAGCTACAGCAAACCGAATGTCACAATCATGGACAAAGATTCCCCATGTGAACTGCCAGGATATGGTCGACATCACCATGTTGGAAGAATTCCGGCAACGCCATAAAGACGAAATTGCTACTGTTGGTGGCAGACTAACCATGACTGTTTTCACGCTCAAGGCGGTGGCCACAGCACTTAAAACTTACCCACACTTCAATGCCAGTCTCGATCTTGTCCACCAAGAAATCATTATTAAAAAATATTTTAATATTGGAGTTGCGGTGGACACCGAGCATGGACTCATGGTTCCCGTAATTCGTGACGTTGACCGCAAGTCTATTAAAGAGCTTTCAGTCGAACTCCACCAACTCGTCGGTAAGGCTCGAGAACGAAAACTGAGCCGCGATGAGCTTATCGGTGGCTCGTTTACCATAACCAACGCAGGAGCCATTGGTGGGAGTCATTTTTCTGCAATTATAAACCATCCTGAGATAGCAATACTGGGTCTTGGTCAGGGTCGAATGCAACCTGCTGTTATCACAGATCAAAATAATAATCACAAAATCGTACCGAGACTATTGATGCCAATTGTACTCTGTTTTGACCACAGGGTAGTTGATGGGGCCAACGCAATACGTTTTTTGCAAGTCATCATAAACAGTCTCCAGGATCCCGACGATCTCTTCATCAATATGATTTAACAACACATGTTATAATTTCAGCGGGATAATGAGACAATTATGGTAATGGGCGATATGGTAATGAAGGTTGATGTTGTGGTGATCGGTGGCGGTCCAGGTGGCTATAGTGCGGCCCTCCGCGCAGCTAATCTTGGCCTTGATGTTACCTTGGTTGATTCGAGACCTCACCCTGGCGGAGCGTATTTGCATGATGAATGCATACCTGCAAAAACCCTCTTATCCCTAGTTCAAATCCTCGATGATGCCAAGAACGCTCAAAACAAGGGAATTCATTTTACCCAGCCAAAAATCGACCTGCCGCAGCTGCTTGATTGGAAAAAGAGCGTTGTAGAAAATTTAGCAAGTGAGCTAAACCATCAAATTTCCAGCCGAGGAATACAACTCATCCATGGTACGGCATTTTTTGAAAACTCAACCACCGTGAGACTTAAAGATTCTGAAATTAGCAGATTAAAATTCAAACACGCTATCATTGCTACCGGTTCCACCCCAAAGATGTTGCCAGCTTCAACGCCCCCCTCTCATATTAGAATTTTAACTTCAGCAGACGCACTCACCCTAACCACAATACCGGATAGGATGCTCATCGTCGGAGGTGGTTGTGTCGGTGTCGAGATAGGTACAATTTACCAGGCCCTAGGCGCTACAATCCATCTTATCGAACAAAAGGATCAAATTTTACCGGACATTGAAGAAGATCTTACCGAGCCTCTTAGGCAAAAACTCTCTGAACAATTCGAACGAATTATGCTCAGGACGACCATCAATAAACTCATTGAAAATGAAGAAAACGTACAAGTGGAGCTGCAGACAACCGATGGAACTGAAACGAACTGCTACGACCGGGTTATCGTTGCCATCGGTCGTAAACCTGTAACCCATGGGCTTGGACTTGAAAACACAGGTGTCCAGCTGGATGAGTGGGGCTTTATCCAGACTGACATGCAACAGCGAACCGCGGAACCCCATATTTACGCTGTAGGCGATGTAACAAACAGCACCATGCGTGCGCACACTGCAATACGACAAGGTGAGGTTGCAGCCGAAGTGATTGCAGGCCAATCGTCTGCCTTTGATGTACGTGCAATCCCCAATGTTGTCTACACTAACCCACAAATAGCATGGTGTGGGCTGAGCGCGCATGAAGCGGCGAAACTCAATATCCCCGTTACCTGCCAGGAAATCCCTTGGAAATATTCCATTAGAGCAAATACAATGGGTGCAACAGAGGGTTTAACCAAAATCATTTCAAGTGAGGACGATGGTAGAATTCTTGGGGCGGCTATAGTCGGATGTGGGGCGGAAACACTTATTTCTGAATGGGTTCTGGCAATCGAAATGGGAGCTTTGATCGACGATATGTCACTCTGCCTGCACCCAAGTCCCACTCTTTCTGAGCCAGGATCTGACACATCTAAAATGCGTACACACAATACTACACAACTTCTCCAGTGAGTTATCATATCTTATAAAAGAGGTCACAATATCCTTGCAAGTGACCAAGAGCTGATTTACACGTATCAGAGATACTCTGTAGACATCTAACTCGGAACCTTTTTCAACTGAAAAATTGGTGTTTTCCCACACAAGAAAACGCTAACAATCGACTTTAACTGTTTCAACCAACCAGCTAATTTAATGAGGAATACAATGGATTCTGTAGAAATTTTCACAACAGCATTACAATACGAAGAAAAAATCCGCGATTTATATCTTACAGCAGCACGTACCATAGATGATGAGCGAGGTAAAAGTATCTTCAAAGCATTGGCAGATGATGAACAATCCCATGTAGACTTTCTACTTTACAGCCTTGAACAGTTCCGTACAAATAACACCATCGATGCAGATCGTCTTCAGAGCGCGATCCCTGCAAGCGATATAATCAACGCAAACATCGAAAAGATGAAGGCGGACATACCAGAAAAAATGCTGGGTGATATTAAAATTGCTTTAAACAGTGCATTGAGACTGGAAAAAGAGACTTCCGCTTATTATCTGGATGCCAGAGATAAAACAGAGGGTGTAATTCGGGACATATTGAACAAATTTTATGAAATTGAACAGCGTCATGTAGATGTCGTGCAAATCGAAATAGACCACGCTACAAAGAATGGCATGTGGTTCGATTTCATGGAAATTGATCTCGAACGTGAATAAGTGGTGAAGCCCCTGAATACTCTTTTCTGGGATATCGTTTGAGTCATGATCGCGTTCAAATTGTTCAGGAGGACCCTTCCCCACTTGGAGAGCACTCCACGTGGGGCTTGGTTGTGGATAACTTCACATTGTGCAAGGCGATTTATTACGGTAATGCCTGTTGGCATATGCGTTTAAAACATCAGCCTTATCAGTCGGCAAGAAGGGTCTGTGCCACCTGAGGGCTCAGGTTTGCCTGGGTGGAAATAGCCGTTTGACCCTCTGTCGCGATTGTGCTCATGATCTGTTTAAGTAAGTTTTCAGCAGAAGTTTTATCGAGTGCGTTGACAGAGGTCGCTATTTCTTCTGATTTTGAGATGACAACTGATTGATTAAGTGTAACGTTGTCACTGGATTTGTTTCCAGCGGTACCATTATCAGAAGAATGACCAGCCTGTCTCTTTTCTGATTGTTCCGTGCTCGTTGCAGTTTTTTGATAGTTCGCTTGATTTGCAGTTACATTGGTATTTGAGATTGATGATACTGCCATACTGGACTCCTGGTAATTTTAAATCAGTTCTCAGTGGAGAGTGACATTCATATTTGAAGCTCTTAATACCTGATCGACAGGAACTGATATTTGATTTAGAAGAATATGCCTTTTTAAATGAATAACTCAGTCCACCAAGTTCTCGGCCTACAAAATAACCGGAGGCTTTTCCGAAGAATCTTTACTGATCACTTCCCGGCATGCCAGGCATTGTATGTATAAAAATGTTTTTTTTCATAAGCTTACCCTGCAGGCAATGGGATTGCTGAAGGTGCCTTTTTGTTTCTCATGAGCGAAAACAATCCGCTTAGAACAATAAGTACAATTCCGATTAGAGTGATATTGTCGGGTCGTTCTGAGAAAATAAGAACACTGATAATGAGTGCAAAGAGTAGCCGGGTATATCGGAAAGGAGTAACTATGGATACTTCACCGGTCCGCATGGCTACTGTTAAAGCGTAATACGCAAGTACACCAAAAAATATTATGCAAAACAGATAAAGAGTTGATGTAGAATCCGGTAGAACTATCCCCCCCGTAAAAGGAGCAAGAATTACACCGGTGGGGATAAGAATAAAAAGACCGTAAATGTTCAGTTGTATGTTCGAAAATATCGGTGGAGCCGCCCGGGTTGCAAGATCACGTCCGGCAAAACCGAGAGTACCCAGAACTGCAAATACAACCTCAAACTTAAAATCTCCCATGCCTGGGCGAAGTATCATCAACACTCCACAGAAGCCGATAAGAATTGCAAGCCACCGTTGCAGACCGACTGATTCTTTAAAAAATACAGCGGCTCCCAGCACAACCACAAGCGGTGTGGCCTGCAAAATTGCCGAGACACTCGACAGTGGTGCCAGGGCTAAAGCGAGGGTAAAAAACATCCGCCCCAGTATTTCACAACTTGCACGAATCATTAAAATTTTTGATGTGATTTTATGAGACCATATTGCTTCATTTCTGATGTATGCAAGTACCGTTAAAACCAATGTACCGCCCAATCCGAATACTATCAGGATTTCACCAACAGGTAGAGTACGCGAGGCCGCTTTGACAAACATATCCTCCATCGCAAAACCGGCCATGGCAAGTATCATGAGGATGCTTCCCCGTATATTGCCCACAATTTCTCCCTCGTGCTCAACGTAACAGTCAAATGTGATTCAAACCGCACCGGCTGATTATTTTTTATAGTGGCTTATTTCGACACAAATTATAATGCTGTTTAAAGATCCAACGTCTAGCCCGGATTTCTCACCAACAAAGTTTTTCGCAGGTCGAGACACCGGGCATGAAGCTGTAATAATCTACCGGAGTCTTCGCTACCTGCAAATGCTCGGTAACGAAGCATCTGCGGATAAATCTGTTGGCCCGAAGGGTGAACTTTTTGATTTGAAACGAAAAACACCCTGTTAATTAAGGAAGTCATTTTTAAACTATAAAAACAAACAATTGAGTTTCAAATCAAAAAGTCATGAGAAATTCGGGCTTAAATATTTCCTGCACCATAAGTGTCAAACACATTAACAGGTCAGGCCTTTGCTACTTTCACATCAGATATTTGGCTAATGGATTCATGCAGTAAGCCAGCGTAAATACCGTTATGAGCAACCAGTTCATCGTGATTACCCTGTTCGACAATTTCACCTTTTTCTAGCACCAGAATTGTATCCGAGTGACGTATGGTACTCAGGCGATGAGCAATGGCAATGACGGTCTTTTCCGTAAACAGGCGCTGCATTGCTTTCTGAATCAGGTTCTCTGTAATGGAATCAACTGAGCTAGTGGCTTCATCTAAAATCATCACCTGCCCACCTTGGGCTACGGCACGGGCAAAAGAAATCAACTGAGTCTGGCCGACTGAAAGATTCGCACCGTTTTTATCCAAACGGAAATCATACTCTCCGGGCAGTTGCGTAATAAAGCTGTCAGCATATACATAGCGTGCAGCCTGCTCAACCTGCGCAGGCGAAATATCCGATTTGCCCAGAGCAATATTAAACTGAATACTTTTTTCAAACAAGTAAACATCCTGCATCATCAACGAAAACAGATGAATGCAGTCATCAATCGAAATTTCAGAAAGTTCTATCCCATTTAAAAGGATACTGCCTTCGTAATCCTGATACGTTTTAGAAATCAAACGCGCAATGGTCGACTTCCCTGAACCCGTTGAACCGACCAAGGCGATCTGGTTACCTTTTTCCAGCAGGAACGAAACGTTTTTCAGCACATAGGGTAAGCCCACGTTATAACGAAAACTGACATTTTTAAACTCCAGACTGACAAATTCCTTCAACTGCGGCGCAACTTTGTGTGTCGGTTGTACGTCACGGCCATCTTCTTCCATGGGCTCAACAAAGAGTTCTTCGATATGTTCAAAAGCAGCAAATGAACTCTGAATCGAAGCAATTTGCGATGTAAAATCTCGGATCGGCACAAAGACTTTTTCAAGCGTATTAATAAAAGCAATCAACACGCCCAGTGTTAATGCGTGCTTTATGACCTGCCCGGAACCGTACCAGATCATCAGCGCAATGGTGATAGATGTAACACCAGAAATAAATGCAAACAGAATAGCATCGTATTTATTTGCCTTCATCTGGGCTTTTAAAAATTCATCGGTAAAGCCTTTATACTTACGCTCAACCTGTTCTTCGGCACGATACAGCTGAACCGTCTTCACACCGAGCAAAGCTTCCTGCAAAAAACCGTTACCGCGGGCCAACGTCGAGCGCGTAATCCGGTACATCGCCCGGAGGCGATTACGAATATGCACCGTCAGATACATGACCGGCGGCATGACAACTAATACGATCAGCGTCAGCTTCCAATTTATAAACGACATCATCGTCAGCAGAGCGATGGTATTAATTGAGTCTTTCACCAGGCCGACAATCGACTGAATAAAAGTCTCGCCGATGGTTTCCAGATCACTCGTTAAGCGAGAGAGCGTGACCCCCGTCGGAGTGTAATCAAAATAACTGCGCGGTAACTTAAGGACACGGGCAAACAACGCCGAACGCATATCGGTAATGGTATGCTGACCGGTTTTTCGTAAACTGTACGAGTACGTTGCATCAACGACATAGTTTATTGCCAACACGACAACCAGATAGAAAATATACAGCCACAGTTCATTTATATTCCCTTGAACCAGATGAACATCAATCACTTGGATAATCAGCCACGGAAACAGCAGGTTGGTAATAACAGAAAGCGGTAACATGGCGATACCAAGTATTGCTGAGGCTCTGTATTTTCTGGCGAAACTGAAAAAGTGTTTCAAGTAATAAACATCAACAGTCTTTAACATGCTTCAGTCTCCGGTTCATTCTGCTGCAGCTGCCAGGTATCATAATAATAAGTGCAGGTTTGGAGCAAAGCTTCATGACTGCCTTTCGCGATGAGTTTACCCTCATTGAGCACAATAATTTCATCCATATATTCAAGCGCACTGACACGATGGGATACCACCAGAGCAGACTGCTTTTTCAGTCGTGCAAACAGCCCCTGCAAAATTTTACGTTCGGTTTCATAATCTACAGCCGAAAGCACATCATCCATAATGATCAAATCACTCGGTTTGAGCAGCGCACGTGCAATGCTTAAACGCTGCTTTTGACCACCGGAAAGCATGATGCCCTTTTCACCCACAAGCGTCTGGTCGCCTTTTTCAAAACGGGAAACATCGCCGGCCAGCTGACTCAGCTCGAGTACCTCATCAACTTGAGCTTTAGCAGTGTCTGCATCACCACTACCAAAGCGGATATTCTCCGCGACTGTTGCTGAGAATAAATAAGGATCCTGCGTCACTGTCTTTATATAGCGGCGTAAGTCCTTACGGGCGAAAGTTGTTACATCCTTATCACCAAGGAAAATAGTCCCCGCCGGAACATCAAGATGGTGGTTCAGGCAATTCACCAGCGTTGTTTTACCCGCACCGATACTGCCCAGCACACCAACTTTTTTACCAGCAGGAATATCAAAGCTGATGTTATTCAGAATTAATCGTTCATCACCTTTATAGCTAAAACTCAGGTTTCGTACCGAAAGTGTCTTGCCATTCAATTCATCAGCTTCCGGCCTGGAAAGATATGCAAAATCATGTTGTGGAATTTCTGCATTTAAAATCGTCTGCACACTGTCAATACTGACCATGCCACGCTGATAAATAGTTGCTATCCGACCTAACTGCATGAGCGGCAATGCGAGCAATACCGAATAAGAAAGAAACGCGGTAATTTCACCAATCGTCAGCTGCTGCTTCAAGAGCATGTATCCACCAAGCCCAAGAATCAGAATTTTCATCAGATTATTGGCATAGTCTAGCACTGGCATAATAAATGTTTGAATACGGGTAATCTGCATCCTACAACGCAATAAAAGCTGATTGATTTTTTCAGCTTCAGCCTTTACCCAGGGCGACATCTGCTGGTTTTTAATCATATCGATACCGGATAAAAAATTCATCAGTTGAGCAGAGAGATCCTGCAAACGACGTAAATGCTCTGCATGAAGTTTTTTCATACGCTTAAAGCCTATACGAAAAATCACAAACGCCACTGCAATGGGAATAACCGAATAGAGCGTCAGCTTGGGCGAAATTCGCCACATCCATAGCGGCGTAAGCGATAGTGCGAAAACCACATTAGTAAGCTGCAGAAAACCGGCGCCAAACAGCAGTCGAACACCGTTCAGATCATTATTGATAATTGAAATGAGTTTTCCCGAGGCGAACTTTTCATGAAAGCTGTTTGGCAGACGATTAAGCTTTTGTAACAGATCATTTTTGAGCGCAGCTTCAGTTATGCGGCCGGGGTTAAGCGCGTAGATGCGAGAGAAAATACGAAACACAACCATAGAAGCGGCCATCGCCACAACCACCCAAACATACGTTGTGAGCTGCTCATGGCCAACCTTAGAAGCATCATCAATCAGGTCAATCGCCAGCTGAATATAATGTGGAATTTCTACCTGAAGCCAGTTCACGATAAAAATTAGAACTACTGCAAGCATATATGACTTACGATTCAAGCGCAGGCAATGCGCGATAAACTGCCTTTTATTCATGCAATTCCTTCTTTAGTGGATGATAGGTGCCCTACACGGCTCTGAGATATCCTATTACTAAGAGTAATGTAATCCTCAGTCTTGTACACGTTCAACAAAAACTCCAATATCCCTTCTCGTCAACTAAAAGATAGCCCTTCCTTCATTGTAAATGAAATAGCAAAAACGACAGAGCGACATGGTACGTCTGCCTGATAGCATGAGACTAGCCGAATAGCAGTGCTTCACCCTTATCTTAAATATATTGCTGACCTGTTCTACTGTGTGATACAATGAGTTCTTAATTCGGTGATACTCGTCCGGATTTGTCAGTACCAAGTTAATGAGGTATTTCTTCTGAGCAGGAGATACATCAGTAATGGACATTTTTGCAAGCATTGGATTAGTTTGTGGTTGAGGTTGATTTATTACTGCTTGCCCACCAATACGAGGCTTGAATCCATTGGTCTGTTTATTAAAAAAGACTTCAAGTTACTCTACCCTGTTAGCTGATGCCATGAAGCTAAACGAGTGGTCCGAGTTTGAGATAGTGATCCATTCTAAAGGGAGTGACACATAGTCCAGATCGAATGAACACCTCCTTTAAAGAACAGATATATTCGAGGCAGGAACAACGTAGACATTATTATTTTCGGGTCACTCTAACCGGTTCAGGTAAACTACTGCAAATGCTTGGTAACGAAGCAGCTGCGGATAAATCTGTTGGCCCGAAGGGTGAACTTTTTGATTTGAAACGAAAAACACCCTGTCAATTAAGAAAGTCATTTTTCAACTATAAAACAAACAATTGAGTTTCAAATCAAAAAGTCATGAGAAATTCGGGCTAACCGGTTCAGGTGAAATAAATGGAAGAAAACGCAAAATATAGTAAAGACGCCTTCAGTCTGTTGGGTGGGGTTGAAGGAGTAAGAGCCCTTGCCAATCGCTTTTATGATATAATGGGTGATCTGCCTGAAGCTCGAAAAATACGAGATATGCATCCAGATAATTTAGCACCGACCCGTGAGAACCTAACACTTTTCCTCTGTGGATGGCTTGGCGGTCCAGCTCTGTACAAGGAAAAACACGGTCAAATAAATCTTACGAACCTCCATGCGCTCCTTGAAATAAACGCTGCCGAGAGAGATATGTGGCTTTCATGCATGGAACAAGCTCTTGACCAACAGGACATAGAAAACGATTTGAAGAAACGTTTATTAGAACGTTTTCGAGTTCCGGCTGAAATAATTCACACCTGCTGCCAACAGCAGTTCTTGCGCCTTCCTCCTTTGGGCAGCAAAGAGCAAAGATAATTCCAGTTATGTTTGCAGGCCACCAAAAGAAATCGTTACTCGGTGCTCTCATCCTTTTACAACTTCAGTATCAAAACCGCACTTCCAGTTATGATGAATCCATGCGATGCTCCTGTAATCAAAAAGATCTTCAAACAACCACAAGCTACCCAATGGCAAATTGTCAACAAGGAAACCGTCGATGAGATAATTTTCAGGACAATGAATGCCAGGAACAGATTAATGCTAGAGCCCATGGCGAAAGGTGGCATGCGTATCGACGAAGTTTTAAATCTAACGCCTGGCTATAATCTGTTTTGCTGTCAATTATAACAAACTTTCTCTTTTGAATTTAAGGAAAGTTGTGCTACTGACTATCCATATGTTGCAGATCTTCTGCTATATACGAACAGTCTATTTCAGGAAAACAACTATGACCAGCAATAATCATCCTTGGGTTACTCTCAGTGAACTCATCGCTAATAAAGAAAGTGTAGCACTTATAAATTTCATAAACTCCCTAACTCCATCCGAAACGGCAAGGGCGATATCTCGACTATCAGAAACGGAACAGGGCAAACTACTTAGCTTGATTAGTCCTGAGGATGCCGCAGATGTTATTGAAGATCTTCCCGAGACTAATGCTGCAGATTTGGTAGAAGATATGTCTCCGAGTCAAGCGGCCGCAATCATGGAAGAACTTTCAAGTGATCATCTGGCAGATGTCTTGGGAGAAATGGATCGTGACGCAAGTAGCGCAATTTTGTCCAAAATGACCCATGATGACGCAGAAGAAGCCAGAAAAATGATGGCCTATGATCAAAATTGTGCCGGCGGATTAATGGCTTCTGAGTTTCTTGCTTATTCGTCTGAGAAGAAAATTAGTGATGTCCTGGATGATTTACGAACACACCACGAAAAATACAGTGATTACCATGTCCAGTATTTTTATGTGACGGATACGAACAATAAGCTGGTTGGTGTACTTCGCATTCACGACTTGCTTTTTCCGTCCCCCAAAACTCCACTCTCAAAAATTATGATCAAATCCCCCCTTAGTGTGCGAGACACTGCAACACTAACCGAACTGAAAGATTTTTTCGAAGATCATCGGTTATTGGGAGCACCAGTTATTGACTCAGTTGGGGAAATTGTTGGAGTAGTTTTGCCACAGAGTATTGAAGAAGCCTATAACAAGAAGAAAACAAAAGCATTTTTACGATTGAGTGGAATTATAGGTGGTGAAGAATTTCGTACAATGCCTTTATTGTCCCGTTCTGGGCGTAGGCTATCATGGTTGACCATCAATATTGTTTTAAATATTATAGCCGCAAGTGTCATTGCACTGTATCAGGACACTCTTGCAGCGGTTATCACATTAGCGGTCTTCCTGCCAATGGTCAGTGACATGAGTGGATGTTCAGGAAATCAGGCTGTAGCCGTTTCCATGCGCGAGTTATCCCTCGGCCTGGTTCGACCAAAAGAATTGTTGTGGGTACTGGCTAAAGAGGCCAAGATTGGTGTAATTAACGGCCTCGTGTTGGGAATGTTGCTTGGCGGAGTTGCGTATTTATGGAAGGGAAATCCGTGGTTGGGGGTAGTTGTCGGAGGAGCATTGGCCGCAAACACCCTCGTTTCTGTTAGTCTTGGTGGCATGCTACCTCTTGTTTTAAAAAGGTTCAACCTTGACCCCGCCCTCGTTTCCGGACCACTACTCACTACGGTGACTGATATGTGCGGGTTTTTCTTCGTCCTCAGTTTTGCCAGTGCGGTCCTGACAAAACTTGGAGGGATGTAAAAACTCTTTTCAAGAGTTTGTGGTCTCTTCAGATGGTTCAACAACAAAGACACTTGATCCTAGCCCAAATTTCTCATGACTTTTTGATTTGAAACTCAATTGTTTGTTTTTATAGTTAAAAAATGACTTCCTTAATTAACAGGGTGTTTTTCGTTTCAAATCAAAAAGTTCACCCTTCGGGCCAACAGATTTATCCGCAGCTGCTTCGTTACCGAGCATTTGCAGGTAGCGAAGACTCCGGTAGATTATTACAGCTTCATGCCCGGTGTCTCGACCTGCGAAAAACTTTGTTGGTGAGAAATCCGGGTCAGCATGTTTTGTATACTAACAGACCCGAGGAAGAGTGTTCGGCAATCAATAACCGTCTTAGTATGTGGAGAATACCCGCCGTGTCTACCTTAACAACAGATGTTATAAATATTTTTCTTGCACTTTTTCTTGTATTTATAAACGGTTTTTTTGTTGCCGCCGAGTTTGCGCTGGTGAAAATCCGACCGGCCAAGCTTGATGAACTCGTAGAGAACAACCAAGCATTTGCTACAACAGCTCGCTGGCTCGCACAACGGATGGACGCATCACTGTCCGCCTGCCAACTTGGAATCACCATGGCCTCCCTTGGCCTCGGATGGATTGGAGAGCCAGCCATTGCTCACCTGTTGCGGCCACTACTTCAGACTGTCGGGGTTGCTTCCGAGGTTTGGATACATGGTATTGCCTTTGCATTGGCCTTCACTTCCATAACTGCAGCTCACCTGGTTTTTGGCGAGCAGGCACCAAAAATTTATGCCCTGCGACGACCGGAAAAAGTCCTGTTGTGGTTTGCCCCGCCATTAAAAACATTTTACTTTATTTCCTATCCGTTTATGATCGCATTAAATGCTTCTACATCGTTTTTATTGCAGAAATTCGGTGTCGCAGGTGATTCAGGACACGATGCGGTTCACAGCGAAGATGAAATAAAAGCGTTAATTGTCCTGGCACAAAAGCACGGGGAACTCAGTAGGTCCGAACACCGCCTATTGAACGCAGTTTTTGAATTTGACGACACCGTCTGTCGCCGTATAATGCAACCCCGCAACAGTATCGTTGTTTTTGATATTAACCGACCTTTTCTTGAAAACAGATCCCTGGCAACAAAAACCAAACATTCACGCTATCCTCTATGTGATGGCTCGTTAGACAATGTTTTGGGTGTGGTACACATTAAAGACCTCATCGACATAGCCCCTGATACGGAAGACACCTTACAATCGATTGCACGACCGACTCAATTTGTGCCTGAGACGATGCGTATCAGTCGACTTTTGCGACAGTTTCAGGAAACGCATCAGCACATGGCATTTATCGTGGACGAATATGGTACAGTCATTGGCTGCGCCACACTGGAGGACGTTTTAGAACGTATTGTCGGCCCCGTTGAGGATGAATTCGATACTAACCCGCTGCAGATCAAACCCGATGGCCCTGGAAAATTTATTGTACCCGGCGGAACTGCTATTGCTGTTGTGAATAGACAACTCAACCTCCATCTCAACAGTATTGAGGCCGAGACACTATCCGGTCTGTTAACTGAGAAAAAGGGGCAAGTGCCAAGCGTAGGAGATCGGATTGAGCTGGATGGCGCGCTGGCCCAAGTATTGGAAATCACTGGTTCAAGGGCCTCCAGCATCCGCATAGAATTGACGGAGGCGTCCAGCGATGAAAACTGAATTTTTTGAACATTCCACCTTTATTATCCTGAAAGGGTTGTCAGCAGGAACTGCGACTATGTAGTTTTCAACGCACCAGCTGGCACTCTTTACTGGGGAACGTTTTTTGGTAACTCTTCATGAAGCTACTTCCCCCAGTATTGATCTACTCTTTAAAAATATATAATTGGGGGAGTCCCCTCATTGACTTTTTCTTTATACTGGCGCCGTGAACCTGGCCGTCATCAGTTTCGAATACGCAAGACCTCACCATGGCTTGTAGCCATAGAACTTTTGCAATAAACAAGATATGAATCACGATTACTCCAACAATATCATTTTTTAAAGCTCTTTTTACAGGATCAATATTTTTTAATATTGAGTTTGGGAGGATAGGAATAAGCATGCAAAGTATGACTGATATTTTTGCTGGTTCTATCAACACAAGTTTGCTAAATAAATCGGGTCTCTTTGTAGCAGCTAAAATAGTGCAGGAGCCCCCGTTGAGTGACCAGTGCCACTTATCTGTGACTGGCAATGATCAGTGACATGAGTGGTTATTCAGGAAATCAGGCTGTAGCCGTTTCCATGCGCGAGCTATCCCACGGCCTGGTTCGACCAAAAGAATTGTTGTGGGTACTGGCTAAAGAAGCCAAGATTGGTATAATTAATGGCCTCGAGTTGAGAATGCTGCTTGGCGGAGTTGCGTATTTATGGAAGGGGAAGCCGTGGTTGGGGGTGGTTGTCGGAGGAGCATTGGCCGCAAACACCCTCGTTTCCGAGCCACTACTCACTACGATGACTGATATGTGCTGGTTTTTCTTCGTCCTCAGTTTTGCCAGTGCGGTCCTGGCAAAACTTGGAGGGATGTGAAAACTCTTTTCAAGAGCTTGCGGCCTCTTCAGATGGTTCAACAACAAGGACACTTGATCCGAGCTCTTCCAGGACCTGTTGTTCAAGACCGTCTTCTTGGGCTCTTATCTTTGTAAGTGTGTCCGGGTTGTATTTTTTTGGGAGTTTACCCAGGTGGCAGATAGGTTCACCAGGACTGATGGATGGCAGGCTTGTCATGCCCATAACCACACCGTTAAATGGGGCATGAAGTGTGCCTTGTTCCTCACCGAGAATAGTTGTGTTTGTTGACAGGGGTTGCCCTTTTTTTACTAAATCTCCAGGGGCAATATGAAAATGAAGGAATCCACCTTGTTCTGCCCTTATCCACTTAGATTTCTCGACAACTATCTGGTAGGGAGGCGTTTCTATCTTACTATCCAACATTTGAAGTTCGCAAAGAACATTTTTAACTCCACGAACTGTAGTTTCGACAATGCCCGGTTCAACCTTCCAGACTTCCCCTCCTTCCATAATAATAGTCGGACATCCGGCGCCGCAGGCTTCTCTGCGAAATGAGTTTTTTGGGCCTTTACCATTCATAATAATCTCAGAACCAAATGCTTCAGCAATTCTACGAACTTCAGGATTAGTGAGATCTCCTCGAACGGTAGGATAGTTTGTTCGGCGGACTGAGGCAGTGTGCAGATCGATCCCATAGTCAGATCTCATTACAATCTCATTAAAAATTGCATGAGCCATTCGACTGGCCAGACTTCCATCTGCCGTCCCTGGAAAGGAACGGTTCAAATCGCGACGATCTGGCAGGTAACGTGAGTGACGATCAAATGCAGGAAGATTCAGTACAGGCACAAGAATGACAGCTCCTCTGAGCAAGCGAAACTCTTCATCTTGAATTAATTGACGTACAGCTCCACAACCATTTATTTCATCACCGTGCAAAGCGGCTGTAACAAAGACCACAGGACCATCTTCGATTGCCCGACGAATGTGCAGCTGGATTTGTACCGTCATGCTACTGTAACTTTCGCCCACAGCAAGTTGAACATTGCGTGATTCACCAGGGGCTATCTTTTCACCAAACCAGTCATCAATTGATGGTTTTATTCTAGTTTTACTCATTATCTGACACTTCCTTTTCTGCTGGGATTGAGATCAGTTCCGCTGTGCCTGTCTCTTTGTATACTTCTTCAGCTACAGGTAAGCCTGGTAAGTCTTCAATTTTCGGTCGTCTTTTGCGGCGAACCTTGCCTGGAGTCATATCACGCATCAATTCGAGCTTACCAAAGCAAAGCAATCGGTCGCTTGCCTGTAATTCGCGCTGAGGTTTAGGATTAGGAATGACTTTACCACTTCGGTGAAGGGTCAAAACAACAATATCCTTTTCTCGTAACCCTGACTCTGCAATAGTTTTCCCTATATATTCAGACCCATCCGGGATATGGATTTCAGCAACCCCGTAACCGCTGCTCACCGTTAGGCGTTGACGAATATCAATCTCCGGGAAATTTACCTGATTGGCAATGTAATCAATTATTGATCCAGCAATATCAAGTTGTGTACAACCCTCTA
This sequence comes from Desulforhopalus sp., assembly GCA_047619065.1. Taxonomy (GTDB): domain Bacteria; phylum Desulfobacterota; class Desulfobulbia; order Desulfobulbales; family Desulfocapsaceae; genus Desulforhopalus_A. The sequence goes on along the minus strand of JBLHNA010000005.1, from coordinate 5,848 downwards.
TGCCTTCCAATCCAGGTGAAGAATTTACTTCCATAATTTGCGGACCATCTTTACCTTCAAGGAGATCAACACCAGCTACCCGAAGACCTAGTATCTGTGCTGCTCGCACAGCAGTTTCTCTGTATTGTTCATCAAGAATTACCGGTTCAGTAATACCACCCCTGTGGACGTTACTGCGAAATTCCTGTCCCTGTGCTACACGACGCATTGCACCCACAACCCGATCACCAACCACAAAAGCACGTATATCCCTTCCCTTGCTCTCCTTAACAAACTTTTGGATCAGCACACTCTGTTTTTGACTCTGCAACAGTTCAATAATTCCAGCAGCTGTACTAATTGAGTTGGCCAGGATCACGCCAATACCCTGAGTTCCTTCAATCAATTTGATCACAACAGGAGCTCCACCGACGCGTTCAATTGCCGGGAGCACATCTCTTTTATCTCTTACAAATGTTGTTTGTGGAATCCCAACATTGTGGCGGCTGAGTATCTGCAAGCTTCGTAATTTATCTCTGGAATTTCCAATACTCGCAGATGAGTTTGTGCAAAACACATCCATTTGTTCAAACTGTCTTACAACAGCGGTACCATAGTAGGTAATTGATGCTCCAATTCTAGGTAGAACCGCATCATATTGAGAAAGACGTTTTTGTTTAAAATAAAGATCCGGCATTCCCTCCTCAAGATCAATAGCAAACTTGAGGGTATTTAAAACTTTAACATTATGTCCACGCTGAACCGCCGCTTCACGAAGTCGCCTTGTGCTGTAGCTTTGCGGGCTACATGACAGTATTGCAAGTTTCATTACATTCCCCGTGTTTAGGATTCAGAATCTGTTGTATTGTGTCTATTGACCTTTTTCTTGCGTTTTGGTCTACCACCGTAGTATGACTTACCACCGTCAACAAGAAATCGTCCACGAAACGCTTCACGACCTAGCAGCATCCTAAACCCCATTTCATCACGACTGGCAAGGGTTAATTCAACTGGCCACTTTTCACCAAGTAATTCAATGTTGGTCATAATAACTGGCCGTTTTTTTGCGACACCACTGGAACTTCTAACTGATCTGAATTCGAGAACAATTGCTTCCACGACTACGGTTTTATCGTGAGAACGCTGCACCGGCTGGACTGTAAAACGTACCCATTGCACCCCGTCTCTCTGAAATGTCTCCAAATCAAAAGCGTGTAATGATGAGGATCGTGCTCCAGAATCGACTTTTACTTTGATGGTTTTGATTCCAAGATCTGGTAATGCTACCCATTCCCGCCATCCTACAACTGGTAATGTGTCTGTTTTTGTGGGCATTTTCATGTGAGTTCTACAACTAATTTAAGAAAAGAAGATTTTCCACTTTTCCAATAATTACTCTAATAAAAAAGGATGAGTAAGATACGATAGCTACACATTAATAAATAGTATATTACTAAGATTAACTATTTAAACATGACCTCTGTTGTTTGCTACAATTATTACTTTTCATAAAATTAATGTGAAAATCTAAGAATACTAATCTCTATGGAGATTGATCAAAATTGATGAAGTTAACAATCCGTTTTTTCAACCTGCTTCTTATCACTATCTTTTTTACTCTTGTCTGTCTTTTTCCTTTTCCTGGAGCTGCTGAGGAAAAACAGATGGATACTGGGGATCCCCCCCCCGTAGTAACTGAGGAACAGAAGACAACGTTTATTAATATTTATTCTTGGGCCACTATACTCCCTAAGGAACTGATTGACCTGAAGAGTAAAATACTGAAGGAAAAGAAAACAAAGCCGGTGGAGGAACAACTCCCAAAGTTGACTGAAGAAATAGACGCGATCAGGTGGGATACGACAATAGCCAAGACCAACCCTGAATTGCAGCCTATGCAAGTTGCTAATCTTCAGGAAAGAACTCAGCGGATGGGGGCACGTCTAAACAAAATTACCGATCCAATAAACAAGGAAATTGCGCTGCTCTCCGAAAACAGAAAGGAGTGGATAAAAAGAAAGAAAAACATCCTAAGCATTGATGAAAATAATGAAATCCAATTCATTCTAGAGGAAGAGCAATATACGAAAGTTACAGAAACCGTCGATGAAGCGATACGTTTGATAGAGGATAACCTCAAGAAAGCTCTAACTACAGGTAAGCAGATTGGAGATTTACAAATCATTCTCTACTCTGTTGATACTGATCTCCAGACTTTGGACGCATACCTTAAAGCGACTACTGTCCAGCAGACTGCTCCCTCAATGTTGTCTGGGGATTTCTACTCTCGAATTAACACCAGGCTGTTTAGCCAAAGTTTTATGCGAACCAAACTATTTTTTGCAGATCGTTTGGAGAATATGCAGCAAAATATAAAGTATGTGTTTTTGGTTTGTTTCGGGTTTGTGTTGGTCTGTGTCGCTATATACAAGACAAAGGATTTTACTCGACCGGAATCCAAGTGGCAGCCTTTTGCCAAACGCCCTGTTGCAACAGCAATATTTATGGGGTCAAGTATAAATGCTATTACCAATATATTTCCATTTAACACTGATTTACCTGAACAGTGGCAGGCTCTTCTCCATGTGATCACGCTATTTGCAGTTATTCGCCTGACAAAACATCTTATGGTAGACCAAGAAAAGCGAAAACTGCTCAAGAAACTGTCATTTTTTTTGGCGATTACAATGGCCCTGTTCCTTTTGGGCCTCCCACAGGCATTGATCTTACTCTACGTTTTCTACGTTTCTATTGTGGCATTTATTTATTATCTTTCTCGACTTCCGTCTACGAAGAATAAAAAGATTTCGGAAGTCTGGCAGCAAAGAATTTGGGGAATATTTCCTTTAATTATCATTGTTTCAGGAGTGACAGGGTATGATCAGCTGGCAGTAATGTTTTTCTCAGCTTTCTTATCCACTATTATTGCCTGTCTGATAGTCTGGGTGTTGTATCTGTTTCACCTTGGTGTGTTAGAGCTTGGCCTGTCAATGCTTCCATTTGCCCTGATTAATGCAAATTTTTCAGATATACTTAAAAGTGTTCGACCAATAATTGCCTGGCTTCATATACTAATTTTAGTAACAATTCAGAGTGTTATATGGGATGTTTATCCAACTACGAATACAGCATTCTTAGAAATTAACAACATTGGGTTCGATCTCGGTGATGTACATATCTCCTTGAAATTCATCTTTACCATAGGGATCGTTTTTTATGCGGCTCTACTGAGTTCCAAGGCCTTACAAGCTTTCCTGATGAAAAACGTACTCCCCCGTTACAACGTAGAAAAGGGGGCTCAGCTCTCGATTACACGCCTTGCACACTATGCTATCCTTACTGTTGGTTTCCTGATTATGCTTCGATTTCTTGGGTTTAAGCTTAACCAAATCACCTTGCTCGGAGGTGCTCTTGGTATTGGTATAGGTTTTGGATTACAGGCGATTGTAACGAATTTTGCTAGTGGACTGATTCTTTTATTTGAAAGACCCATTAAAATTGGAGACACTATTCAGATAGGAACAGAGTGGGGGGAGGTAAAACAACTTGGCTTACGTGCTACCATAATCCAAACGTTTGATAACGCAGAAATTGTCATCCCGAATTCAGACCTTATCACAGGTCAGGTGACAAACTGGACTCTTGCTGACAGGAAGGTTCGGGTGAAAATACCTATTGGGGTTGCTTATGGTTCTGATGTCAGTAAGGTCTTGGAAATCCTCGTATCGTGCGGAAACGACAATCCTATGGTCCTTAACACCCCCAAACCCAACGCCCTATTTCTCGCTTTTGGAGCAAGTTCACTTGATTTTGAGTTGAGAGTTTGGATTCCAGAGTTTCTGAATAATATGCAAGTATTGAGTGATCTGAACCAAGATATAGATAATGAGTTTGCTCTTAACAATATTGAAATACCTTTCCCTCAATCCGATCTCCACTTGAGATCCGTTGATGAGGGCGCCGGGGAGCAAATTAGTGAAAGGATTCTTTCTAAAATCGCCTCTTATAACAAATAATAGTACTATGTTGCTGGAGCAATGTGGTACCATCAACGTTGATTACGTCGATGCCGGTCCGCGTTCTGGATTCTCTGTCAGCTCTGTAACTCCCCTACCTGGAGCGGGCGGCGGGTGCAGTTCCGGCTCTTGCGGTTCTGGAGGATGCGGTTGCTGATTAAATGCCGTCACGATCCACAAGATGTTCAAAATACGTCGTTTATTTACCTGCTGAGTAAATCCGGATACCAACAAGTTAAGGATCAATGACAGCAGCCCCAGCTCCACAAGATCATGAACGTTAACAGTCATATCCTGCAATAAGCGAGTTCGCGGAGGTGATCTTGAATCCGGAGCGGCTCACTCCTTCGATGAAATCAATATTGATGGCACCGCATTGTTCAAGAAGGATTTTATCCACGATAAACGTTACACCCTGAATGCAAAATGACTCATCCTGAGGTTTTTCCTCGTCAAGGGAGAGTCCCAAAAAAAGAACTGCCCCCTTTTCCTCCACCACGGATACCCTGATTGCCAAGACCATCATTTGGTTTTCTTTATGATAAATTATCAACTTATTATTCTCCATAGCAATTACTTTTACCAAAATTGTTTCCACCGATCACAACTCTCTAAACGTATAAGTGTATGTTGACAGACCAGGCAGTTGTCAGGACATGCTACTATCGTACTGACAGTTTTGTCAAATAGGAATAATCGATACTTTGGGCTACAGGGATATGTTGTCTCAATTTTTTGGATTGGCAGTCATACAGGTTTTCGTTAACAGATCCCACCCATCCGCATTATCTATAAGCGACCTCAATTGATTGGTATTACCTGATTTGTCATTGAATTATATATGGCTTCACATTTTCTCTGGCGCCTCGACAGTGGTATCTTGGAAAAGCAAATGACTCAAGCAGTCCGATGGAACGAAACTCTCTATGGGTAGGTGTACGTCAACGGGCGAGTATCTTTTCTTGCTCGTTTAGAGCAACAGTGAACTCCCCAAGTTGGGGGCTTGCTGCACTTGTGTACGCTTTGGTTACCTCCTCTTTGCAGTTACTCCATTTCTGGCCAGTTACATTGAAATAGGTAGATCTATCTTCACAGCATCCTAACCGGAGGCAAAAATTCCGGCGTTTATTATAAAAGTAACTTTCGCCGTAAAATGATATCATACTGTTATAAAAACGGTGGTGGAAGTAGGCCGGCTTTTCACTGGTGTATGCTCTTTGTTTATGGACAACCCGTTTCACAGCATGGTTCCAAGATTTGTGCCTTTATTATTTGTGAAGATTATCATATTTTTGAAATATGGTGATCTATCCAGCTTAGAAGAATATTTTTTTCCTGCACTCTTGGCCATCACCAATTCCTTTCAAGGTGATGGCTATGGCTAAAAGACGAAAGAAAAAAACTAAAAACGTTAAATTGCTCAATGTCATTAAACTAAATGCGGCCGGTATCGATATCGGTGCTACTGAAATTTATATTGCTGTCCCTGGTGACAGGGATAATAAACCTGTCCGCCATTTTGACACGTTTACAGCAGATTTACATGCTGCCGCAAAATGGTTAAAATCATGTGATATTGATTCTATCGCCATGGAATCTACTGGTGTGTATTGGATTCCTGTCTTTCAAAGACTCGAAAGCTACGGTTTTGATGTTGTTCTTGTCAACGCCCGTCATGTTAAGAATGTTCCAGGTCGCAAGACTGATGTTCAAGATTGTCAGTGGTTGCAGTATCTGCATTCTGTTGGCCTTTTACGTGGTTCATATCGTCCTCCCCAAGAAGTCTGTGCTGTAAGATCATTGTTACGACATAGAGATGGGTTAATAAGGACAGCCTCTTCACATATTCTGCA
>JBLHNA010000004.1:0-279486 GCA_047619065.1 Desulforhopalus sp. | reverse complement strand
CATTATTTTTGAAAATATTCAAGTCATCAAATGATGTTCTCCCCTGGCACAGCAACCCAAGGTAACTCCTGATAATCAACGAATTACAATAGATAGGCCTTCCTTTACCTGTCTGGATTACATCTACTGCCTCGTTCAGTCCTGACTTATCAAGCAATGCACCAACGAGGGTCATACCACCGGCACTGTTGATTTTTTCAGAGCTTTGTTCTATTTTGAATTTCATGGATAACCTTTTTGGTGAAGTTATATATGCAGTTTGGCGACCGCATTAATATACCTAAACTTAAGGGGTTATCCTATTTTTTTTTGCTATTTTACTCGTGTTTTCGTCACGGATTCAGGTATAGTTTTATTTAATTAGTATTCTTTCTACGCAATTGGGTTCCAGCTACACTGAAGTCTAATGAAGTTGATGTTCCTAAGGCTGTATCGGAAAATAGAAAAACTATGCTGTGTCTAGGAGGTATCTTCAGTAGTTGATCATTTGATCGTAGAGCTGGGTAAATTGCTGTTCCAGAATACCTCTATACCGTTACTGGTTTCTGAGACACTTGAGCGTGGAGAATAATAGAAGGAAAATGCGTACAGATCGGTGGATAATGTATCAATGAGACTTTAGTTCATTTTTGTGTTATTATTGTTATCCCACTCAACATGTTGCCACCGTCGTAAGAGCTACCAGCAACGTTGTTTGAACTTCAATGCCATTTCCAATTACCTTGACCTCGCCAGTTGACTCAACAATGCTCATGATAAGTTCCAAGATGTGTTGTCCCCACAATATATCAAAGCAAATTATGAGCCACTTTAAGAAATTATCACATTCACTCTGGCATTGCCAATACCATATCGTTTGGATACCCATGTGTCGGATAGGGGTACTTGAAGGTGAAGTAGGGCAATAAGTAAGCAACTGTATAAGAGCGTTTAGCGAGCAGAAACAATCTGAAAATATAGAATGAAATGTTTAAAAAGAACATGTGCATCTAATTGTAATGGGACATCCGAAATTGTCGATTTTCGACTATATTGGAATTGTTAAAGGGAGAACCGCAATCCGTGTTTTTAATAAATTTCGTAAGTTGAAGAAACACCCCTACTCGGGGAAATATTTTTGTGCGAGTGCTTATATGTTCCGGGGTCTCGGATTTAGTGGCTATTGCAAGCGGGTGTTAAACAGACCATGGTCATTACTAAGAGGTGTAAATGAGAGGCTCTTATTTATGCAGAGCGAATAAGTTGGGACCATAGAATACACACATATGAGGTGTGACGTTGCAGCGAGTAAATAAGCGTCTTTTATTACCTCAATACCCTTTTGAAAGGGACAGCCCGGAACACCGTTGTCGTAATGTCCATGAATTGAATTGTTGTTTTGAGAGCGTAGGCAGTCTTGATAAATGACTTTGGTCCCATAACGTTGTATGAATTTTTGTAAATGTGATTCTGAGTCTGTGGCTATGAATATTCTGTCTACAGGGGAATGAACCAGGTGTTTATCAATTACCTCTATATATTCACTTACGGTCGGTGCTAAACGGTTTTCGAATCCAAGTGTTGTGTCTGTAAAGCGGGCATAGACCCCAAGAATATTTTTTTTATCAAAGTACTCAGTTTTGAATTTTTCAATTCCACTTTTTAGTCCCTCATTGAGACTGACATACTTTTGGATGCACTGATGGTATGATTCTCTTCTATTTGCTCCAGGATAAAGTGGGGCTAATGGAAGGGCATCTGGTTTAAATGCAAATCTTGTACTGTGTCTTTCTTTAGACGTTAAATCTAAATGTGGAATGGGATTGAAATAGTATTCCCACACGTTTTGTCCATGTTTTCTGTTGTAATAAAGGGAAGTCTCATCCCAGTATGGTTGTGGAGAAACACCTGCGAGTTCACATAGTCGGATTCCATTTATAGTAATAAACAAATTGCCAAAAAATCCGCACCTTCCTGCAAGGATTTTTGCAGAGGTATCTGTTCCATATTTCAAGCGGAGATAGTGAGCCTGTCTGCGTATTTGGCAGAGCAATGGACTAAGGTGTGTTTTGACTTTGGTCATATAATTTACTAAATTGTCGGATATTCCCAATTATCCTCAGGGTTTGAAGCTAGTGATTTTTGAGGTCGCTGGCGAACGCAATGGTAATAATGTTTCTGCCCTGTTATATCATTTTCGTGATCTTGTTATCAAGATAATTATTGTGATATCGAGATCCTATTATGAAAAGGTGAAGAGGATATAAGTAACTGTGGAATGCGGTTCATATCTTCCAGGTTAAAATGTATTTTGCAACTGTCTGCGCGTGTTTCAACTGGGGCGTATTTAATGCTAATTGGCCTGTTAACATATAAATTGTGAGTTCAACTATCTTCCTGGGAATTTCACGATTTCACTGCTGTAGTGCTTGGGAGTGATGTTTTCTTTTAGCATGGGATAGGCCTGGATTGATATGTTGCGTTCTGATAGCTTTGAAAATATTATAAGATAAGGACATTGCCCTTAGGGAATTACTGGACAAAGATTACACTGTAGTTAATAGTAGTGGTGATTCTTGACGTGACTGTCGTGTGGAGTCTTTTAGAAAAGCAAATGGCTTTTGCTGAAATAAGGGAAGTGGTACGGTAGTCCTCCAGTCTGTATTATGGCAACAAGGAGGAGAAAGGTAGATGAGAGGAATATAAATTTACCAAGTCTTTTTATGTGAGTTGTAATAAAGCGTATTGTTCCCATGCTTGCCACCCTGCGGGTTTGCTGGTTTTCCCTAATCTGTCCCGCCCTTCAGTAAACTTGGCAATTGCAAATTTAGGTGTATTACTCTGGTTTAGTTGGAGTTAGAAGATGTAAGCCATTGGTCGCTTGAAAGACCTGTTACTGGATCTTCCCGTTTATATTGCGTTCAGGTGGTGATGTGGTTGGCACAGTTTTCGTATTTGTCCCCGCATTGCAAATATGAGCTTGTTTTGCATGGCTTCTCATTAGAGTGGTTACTTCTTAAACATTTTTAATAATGAGGGGAGGCTTGAAATGTCGTGTAGGACTATGACAGAGGGTAATGTTCTAATTCATCTTGAGGTAATACACATTGTCTTAGAACACGAAAGAGGTATAAGGATTCAACTTATACCTCTTCATATTCTATCAGTTTATGTGATTTATTTCTTTTTCCTTCTTAATTGGGTGCCAGCTAATCCAGCAAGACCAACCCCGAAAAGAAGCATTGTGGCAGGCTCTGGTACTGGAGCCGCAGTCACGCTGACGTTATCGATGAATCCACCGAGCTTGTCGCCTGTCCCGACTGCACTAAATATTAGTGAAGTTGAGTCAGTTGAGGCAGTCAATAAATATGTATATTCCGTCCAGATGGATTCGCTACTTACCGTGTCTAAGTATGAACCGTCCCAAGATACACTGATGCCGTCAGTTGCTGATGAGGTTCCAGGACGACTCATGTAGTAAAATGAAAAAGTATACTCTTCTCCAGCAATAGTATTAATTATCTGCTCCATAGTTGAGTTAGTGTCTGTAGCGAAATCGCTATCAAGCTCAACGTATTGATTTCCATTCTGTGCAGTAACTATAGTATTGTTTTGGACCTCTATACCTGGTCCGTCTATAGTGGCCCAGCCATCTATTGAAGTATAAACACTCCAGCCTCCAGATGATAAGCCAACATCTGATTCAAAACTTCCATTTGTGACGAGGTTGGCGCTAGCAAAGCTAGCGGTGCTGAGGAAAAAAATTGTGAGTGCCAATGTTTTAATAGATTGTTTAATCATTTTTTTAATCTCCTAAAATGAAATTGTGTGTGTTGAACTATTATATTTTATCTTGCATAAAAAAGGCCAAAATGTAGCTTTATAAATATGCTTTTAAATTAGTAGCTTATGGTTTTTCTCTGTACCTCTCACAGTGTGCTTGTTCGTTTATGTGGATGAATTTGTTGTTTTTTTCCGGTAATGAGTAATTCTACCACTGCAAATGTTTGTGGGTTTGCAAGAAAAGTTTGATTTTTTATAACCTATAAACAGTGCTATTTCAGAGGTGTAAATGATCTCTGTGTATTACCAAACAGCTAAAATATTAAATAACTAGCTGTCTTTTTCTTAATATAATGTATTGTTGTAACTACTTATGCCCTAAAACAACAGAAAATATCAGGATGCTTTCGAAGTAAACAATATGCAGAGGCCTACTGCCGGATTTAAGTTATCTGCAGACCATGGCGTATCGAGGAATTAACCCACTTCTGGCAATTCAGTTGGCCTTGACAGGGGAAATTCCCGAGAAGAATTCAGGGGTGGGCGTGTAGTTACCTATTGTTTTGATTTGGGAAGAGGTAAGTATATGGTAACAAATAGTAAAATATTGTTACTTTATCTAATCAATGTTCTCTTTATATGTTTTTGTATCATTCTAGCAATAGGGTAATCAAGTAACAGTATTCCTGTAACGCGGTTTGTTACCATCTCTGTAAAGCTACCCCAAAACTTTACTATTTCATTCGAATAATTTCTGCCTTTTCTCTGGTCAATTTGAACACTTGTGATTGGTAAACCTTGTACTGAAATATCCATTGAGGAGCTTAAAAGATATCCTTTGAGGAGTAATAAGGCACGGGGTAAGTGGTAGCTTGAGGTGACCACTATTATGGATTTGAAGTCATGTGCTTTAATTGTTTCTAAAGTTTGAAAGACATCTTCAAATGTTGATCTGCTTTTCCCTCCAGGAAGTAGATTTGTCTGTGTCAAAATAGCATGCTTGGTTAGGCGCTTTGCAAGCTCTGATGACGTAATGCTGATTATCATGAAGTTGCTTCCGTAACCTTCCTTCACTAACTTTAGACCTGCAGTAGTTCGCGCACTGTCTCCAGGAAAAACAACAATAAGGTCTGCTGGTTCAAGCTTGGTTTCTGCTTTGGAAAAGTAGATGGCGGTAGCTGTTTGAACAACAGCAACAAGGCAAATGAAGCCAATGAAAATAGCGCTACATTTAAAAAGTGGTTTGAAATTCATATGTGTTTGTTTTGAGGTTGGTTCATTGGAGAACTAATGCTTGCTTGTGAGGTACGTTCACTTTTTTGGAAACCAGATCTTCAAAAAGAATAACAATGCTTGAGCCATTCTTCAACTTCCAGTTCATTTGTTGGATGGTACCACTTCTGTTACATGAAACCAATCAGAGAGATCATCCGTTCTTGTGAGTTGAAATATTATGGTAATATCAACTGTTTTAAAGATTCATTCAGCTTATCTCTTAATTTTCTGTTTTTGCTGATACATTTCACTATCCGCCAGGTCCATAGTGTCCTGCACATCTCTCCCTGGCTCAATGGTCACAATACCATAGGACATACCTACTTCCAGATGGGCCTCATTCCAGAGTACGGGGTTATCCTGTAAATCATTTGACAGCCGACTCGTCAGTATGTTTGCAGCGTCCCGATTGGTGTGCGATAAAATGATGCCGAATTCGTCTCCGCCCAGCCGACCCACAACATCAGTTTCACGTACACTGTCCACAAGCCTCTCGGAAAACTGAGTTAATACAGAGTCGCCAGCACTATGTCCATGGGTGTCGTTTACCGCTTTAAAATTATCGAGATCGATATATACCAGAGTCGCCTCACTATTGTATCTCTCTACGGAGGCCTGCAACTTTGTTAATTCCCGCACAAAGGCCCTACGGTTATAGATCGGTACAAGGGTGTCCTGATCTGCCAGAGTTTCCGTTGCAGCCAACCGTTTACTCATTCCCTCCATGGAACGCCGGAGGTTGTCTACCTCTTGCATCAGCGTTAAAATGGCCTCACGCACCTTTGGAGTCAATTCCGCTTCTGGAATCCCCATAATGGTGGTTGTGTCGGTAATTGTACGGGGAGGGGCCACAGACGCATCGGCATACACCTTAGCCACAGCAGCAGCTGATGTGCTGCTGGTCGAACCTGTTCCGGTTGATTGGTGACTACTGGATTTACGAATTTTCATGGACGAACCTGACGGAAAACAGATAAATAATTACACCTAAACCTGATGCACTCGAAAAATGGCAATCACACCATAAAAGACGTTTATGCTACTGCCGCTCATGAGCTGTTTAATTTTCGATAGTTGAGGATTTACTCTATTATAGACCTTTTTCCAAATTCTATCTTTCGATAATAGTCATGGTGATAAAACCGTCATGTTAATTTTACCAAGAAAACGCTCCGAAAATGTGGAAGAAAAGGTTGTGATTAAAAAAATATCTTTCCATTTGATTGATTTTAGCAGGCAGGTGGAAAGTAATAGGGAGGGCGACTGAGGGGTGGTGTTTTCGAGTCCACCACCCCAGGAAGATTATAACAAATTATACCATTGGAGGTCGTTTCAGGCCCTGGTTACCAGGTATAGAAGGACTGCAATCACTCTGATCATTCACCCGACGCGGTTAAGGCTGTGACCGCCTGGTTTAGTGAGGATATCGCCCCATCGAGGCTGTTATTTATCATCTTGGCATCGGCTTTAGCTTCAACTGCAATAGATCGCATCGCATCCAAGCCACTACGGTTTAAATCCATGTTCATGGCAGTGCGTATATCATTGAGTTTGCTCATGAAGGGTTGAAAGACTTTGCCTGCAGCATCCATTTCACTCTGTACGTCAACAAACATCTTCTCAACACTCGTGCGACGTTGTTCTGCTGTTTGCCGTATGGCTGAGCTTTCGATAGTAGCCATTTGCTCATCCCACTGCTGCAAATAAACAGCTTTTTGGGAAGCCATGGTCTCGACACGTTTTTTTACACGCTTTGCCTGTGAATCCAGCTTGTCAACGGACTTGGAAAAGGTCTCGAACTGTTTTTTAAGATCTCCCTCCTTATTGTTGAACATATCATCCAATGCTGTAATAGTCGAATTGACCAGATTTTTACCGACGAGGGCCTCTCTCTCTACATTCTGTATACTGTCTGCTGTCTGAGAACCCTCCTTAAAAGTACCTGCGCAGCCGGCCAGGATTACTAATGCCATAACAATTGTGACTCCAAAGAATCTGTATAGTATCATAATGAACTCCTGTGTAAAATTGTTAGGATACGGAAGTGTATCAGTGAAGAACTAGCCCGGTGTCTCGACCTGCGAAAAACTTTGTTGGTGACAAATCCGGGCTATAAATATCCGTTGCTACCCTCACACGTTAGTGCAGTGTTAAATGAGTGTCAATAGGCTGATAAAAATCTGAGTCACGCATTAATAATATTGCGGTGGTGTCTATTGCTACATGATCACCATCTTACATGGTTGGTTGCCCGTTACGTAACAGATTGCCGCGGCCTGTGGGCCATGGTAAGTAACCATTTCCAGCAGTTGAAATATCGAAGATTTGTACGCCACCCAGCCCCCCACCGAGGGTGTCCTTGAGTGAGACTAAAATTTCTACACTGCCGTCCCCATCAATATCTGCAAGTGTTGGGACACTCATGCTACCTCTTTTGGATAGTACGATTTTGTGGAGTTGTGTGCCTTCAGCATTTAGGATGAAAAGATGGGAAATATCCTGGACTGTTGAATAGGTAGAGAAGATAAGTTCAGGGATCCCGTCCTGGTTGAGGTCCCCTGCGGCGGGGCCGGAGGCCCCCAGGAAATCTCCTCCAGGGGGATCAAATTGATACGACCAGAGGAGATCGCCCGTCGGGGAAAAGGCGCGCATATAGCCGTCGTATGAGGGTACGATAATCTCAGGTCGGCTATCACCGGTCAGGTTGGCCAGTGCCGGGGCCGGGCAGACCTGGACGATATTATTAGCGTATCCTGTGAAAAGTGGTGCTCCTGAACAAATGGGTGTTTCAAAACCTGGAACCCGGGTCATGTCTTCATTGAGGGCCCAGAGACAGTTGCCTCGATTCACATATTCCCCCGCCAGCTCGTGGTCGGAGTATACAATCACTTCGGCTTTCTGATCTCCGTCAAGATCTGCAAAAACAGGGGGGGAGTCCGTAAATTCATCGCGGTCATTACCGTCTGGTCCCCAGCCCTGAATGGCAAGATCAAGATCATGAAACATCGGAATAGAGCTCACGTAGGGCCCTGTAAACATGGCATGGGCTGGCAGGGGGCTGCCATCTGCCTTCATGAAGCCGAGCAGGGTGCTGTCATAGGTACTGATGACCTCTGGCAACGAGTCGCCGTCAAGATCCGCGGCGCCGATATTTTGGTTATATCCACCATAGTCACCACACTCGGGGCAATCGGTTACCTGGGGCCATCCTGATCTCACCTGGCCTTGTATATCCCAGACAACGGTTACCGGTCCGCTGGATGTTTTGACCGCCAGGATTTCTTTTTGACCGTCATTTTCCAGATCAACCGCTGCAATGGAGCGGATTTCACTTGTTGACTCTGGAAAGGATTGTGGCCAGTTACTTTGCATGACACCGTTATGGTCATACACCGCAACTTTATTTGAGTAGGCGATGGCAATCTCACCTTTTCCGTCGTTATCCAGATCTCCAACAACCGGCGACGCATACTGCCTGTCACTGCCATGCTCGATTGTTGGAGTCGCATTCTCGCCCACCGGTGCACTCCACTTAAGGCTCCCGTCTGAGCGCCAGACATACAGGACACTGTGCCTGCCGGCGATGATCTCCATATCTCCGTCGCTATCCAGGTCATAAACGGCGGGGGAGGCAAACCAATCCTCGTCCCAACTGGCGGGGAGTGTTGTTCGCAAGATTGGGGCGGCCACCGGCAGGACGATATCACCTGCGGCTATACGCAGGTGATAAATGGCCTCTGGCAGGCCCGTTTTCTGGTCCCCATCGATGTCATTGACATAATCACGTTCAATGCCTGTGACGATTTGCAATGATTGGATCGCGTCGGCCAAGGGGGCGGCGAAAGATAGAGAAAATGACAGGCTGATGATAACGGCTGGTAACAAGATCAGAGATAGTAATTGTTTTTTCATAGCAGTTGAAATGTGAAATTTTCGGGTAAAGCTTTTGCTGCCTGTGGGGCTTTACCTGCGTAAAGCAGCTTTGGAGAATAAATGTTCCGGGATAGACGTGTCAAATTCTATATCATCTACGACAAATTCAGTGCCATCACCGGTTTTGAGGACGTCTTTGAATCTCATAAGCATTGGATACCAACGATTATCTATCTGCTTAAAGTTTTTTAATACGGTATTTTTAAGCAGCTTGCCGCTCTTTGCATACAACTCCTCTTTCATCGGTACATAACGCTCCTGATCGACCCACATTGTTCGCGAATGGTAGGCCACGTCATCCTTTTTTGCTACAAGATGAAGTATCCAGCATGCTCGCCCGTCAATACTCTCTGTTCCTGTTACCTGTGCATCATAGAGGCCAGAAAGTCGTTGGTCCTCCATCATATCTTCATAGGACAGGTCAGAGCCCATTACAGATTGTCGAAGCATGTGTCCTGAAATCTGTATGATTCTGTCGGTTGCGGGCGAGTACATCCAGAGCTGATCTTTCAGCTTTAACATCTTTGTACCCTTTTCCCGGGCAGGGGCCAGGTATTCTGTATATGAACGCTGGTCTCCCTGGGTCCAGGATTTTGATTCAACTGTGCGTGTGTCGCGCCTGCTATGGATGATCATCTTTGAGCGGATCACCTGTGTTGTCGAATTCAGGTTCTGATCGACTTTTGCCAGTACTTCTGAGCCGTCTGGAAATTCTGCATATAGTGCACCTGGCCAGCAGAGAAGGGAGAGGATAATAAGTATTTTCATGTTTCCAGTTCCTTAAAGAGTTGAGCAGTCGAGCGCTTATAGATTCCGATACCAGCCAGCGTGGCTCCAAACAATGTAGAGAGGATACCCGGGATAAAACCTATGACATAGGTTACCGGGGTAATCTCAGCCCGGATAATATTGGACATCATCATGCTGGAATTCTTCACCATGGAACCAATATCAAGACCATAAACCTGAAAGTAATAGGCCAGGGCCAGACCAAAAATGGTGCCGATAATTGAGCCGATAACACCTATGATGAGGGCTTCGATGATAACGGAAGCATAGACGTGGCGCTTATCCTCGCCGATTGCGAGTCGCAGTCCCATTTCACCATAGCGGCGCAGACTACTGATCAAGCCCACATTCCAGAGAACAATAGACATGGCCGCAACAAATATGGATGCAGCAATGAGTGAGATATAATTTGCCATATCAAGATATTCCCCAAGGCCGTCCTGATTTCTGAGAGCAAACATCACAGGCCCGTATTCATCGTCTGGATCAGAGAATTGGCTGTTAAATGTTTTTTCGAGCTCAAGCGCCCGGCTGTCATGGTAGATATCATCCTTGAAAAACCCCAGAATCTCCCCGGCACCGTCCACCATATCCAGGGCCTGTTGAATGTCTGTAATATCAGCCAGAAAAGCACTTTTATCCATGGCGTTAATGCCAAATTTGATTGTACCGGCCATGACAAAATTCTGCATACTCATGCTCCCGTGCATGGTCGAGCTCATCAGCGTTACGGTGTCGCCTGGATTAATTTTAAGCTTTTCGGCAAATTCATCACTGACGAGCACCTCACCTGGTACGGTTGGGAGCCGCCCGCGGACAATTGAATCCTCTATATTCAAGGTTTTGATCTCTGGACTTTGGCTCGACAGTAAATCAAGTGCAAGCCCTATGGCAGGCCCCTGGGTGCTGGTCTCTCCATGGCTGTCTGGCACATCAAGCAGGCCACCAAAGCGAATCCGCTTGACCCAGTGAAGATCCGGTTGATTTATTCGCAATTGGCCCAGGATATCTTCAACACCGAGTAGTGCCAGGTCGTTTGGTATCTGTGATTTATTCGCCGCATAGGCCTGGCTCATTATCTTGACATGGCCTGTGGTAAAACTGGCACTTGAGCGGGCTATGTCACCCATTTCTCCTTTGAGCCATGCGTGTAAAAACACGGTGAGCATGACGCCAATGGTCACGGTAATTATCGGAAACAGGCTCCTGGAGCGGTCCCTGATAAGACCTTTTGCGAGAAAACCTATCATGGGAGTTTCCCCCGTATTGCATCTGTGGGATTAAGATGAGAAATAGTCCTGGCAGGTATAAAACTGACGATGGTAACAACCACCATTATGACACAAGTGGTGCCAAAAATGAGGGCACCACTGTAGATGGGGAAAATCCTGTCACTAATGGCAAGTCCATAACTGTCGGTCATCTCGGGCATGGGGATACCCCAGGAGGCCTGCATGGTCAAAAGGGGGATACCATAGACGGCTGCAACAAAGGCTGCGAGAATACCGTGCATGGCACCTTCCATGGTAAACAGTCGAATGACTGCACCGCGGGTCATGCCAAGCGCCATCAATGTACCAATTTCCTTGCGTCTGCGAAATATTGCCAGAATCTGGGTGTCAAAGATGGCCAGCATCGCAAGGGAGAGAAGAATAATATACATGATGTAGCCGCTAAATTTTTCTACCTGCATCATATCTTCGAAGTCTTTGGTTAAATATTTTCTATCACGGAAAACAAAACCGTCCTGTGGACCATTGTTTTTTACATCCTGTCCTACGACAATAATGGTCGCTTCATTTGGCAGTTGCATCATGTCTTGCAGGCGCTGCAGGGGAACCCATAACTGGCCTTGGTCCACCGCTGGAACATTGGTTTTCATGATACGTACAACCTTGCCATCTGCGGCGTCGAAGGTGCCGTTTGCATCACGCCAGCGAATGGTGGCAGTATCTCCCACCCGTAAATGAGTACTTTCTGCCATCCTGGTACCAAGTAGAACTGGAATTTCGGCAATGTCGAGGGCAAGTTCCTTGCTCGGTAGTTTAAGAACTGTTTGATCTGGGCTGATACCTCGAAGAACACAACTCTGCATTCTGCCCTGAGGGTAAATGGTCGCCTGACCAATAAGTATTGGCGCTGTAGTCGTATCCGGTCGTTTCCCTGATAGCTCGTCCGGGATTGGTGCATGGCTTTTTTCAAGGGTAAACAGGTCGAATGGGTCGTAGTCCTGTTGCCAATATTGGCCACCACCGATTTCCCAATTTGTCATGTCATGCTGGGCCTGTTGATTCCAGCCATCCAGCAGTCCTTTCTGCCAGATAATTATAACATAGGCCATGGACAGCACGATGGTGTTCAGCCAGGTCCGCAATCCGGCTCCCAAGAGATTGCGGTAGGCCAGCTTGAGGGTGATCATTTGCTGTCTCCCGCATTTATTTGATCTGTGGCAGCACTGTGCAGGGGAGCATCAATGCCTATATCGCCTACGACTTTACCATCATCAAGGGAGATCTGCCGACGCAGATAACCGATAACCTTCTCATCATGACTTGCAAAAATGAAGGTGGTATTGAAATCTCTGTTAAGTTTCACCATGGTCTGCAAAATGCGGTGGGAATTCTTGGCGTCAAGATTAGCTGTTGGTTCATCTGCCAGGACAATCTTAGGGTCCTTCACCATGGCCCTGGCAATGGCTACCCGCTGACTTTCGCCACCGGAGAGCTGGGCGGGCTTTGAATTGGTCTTGTCCGACAAACCAACAGCCTCCAGAGCGTCTGCGACCATTTTACGTCGCTTACTGGCCTGCGTTTTAAGGAGTAGAAGTGGAAATTCAACGTTTTCATAGACCGTATAAACCGGAAGCAGATTGTAGGTCTGAAAGATGAAGCCGAGGCTTCTGTTGCGTAGCTGCGATGCCTGGAAATGGCTCAATTCACTTATGGATTGTCCAAGAACAATGGCACTTCCTTCTGTTGGCACATCGAGAGAGCCTATAATATTAAGAAGTGTTGTCTTGCCCGAGCCGCTCGGCCCTATCAATCCGCAAAATTCACCCTTTTTGAACTCCAGATTCACGTCGGAGAGAGCGGTAAACTGGCGGTTGCCTATGGGGAAACGCTTGGACAGGCCACGTATTGTAATGATAGTTGAATCATCCATAGTTGTATCCACTTATCGGAGTTGACTCTTAATGATTAAAGACTAGCAGACATTGTACGCCTCTTCCGGCAAAACCACTGGTAAGGGAATTATCACGGTCCAGGAGCGGTTCGTCCGGATTGGAGAAGAAATTTACGTTAAGCGACCACTGATCATAGCTCCGTTGCCATGATAAAAATGATGACCAGGCTTCATCCTGCCAATTGTAATAGACAATTGACATAAGGGTATCGAGAATGCCTACAGGATAATCGGCTGAGAACGCTGAGATGGTATAATTTTCTCCTGCATCAAAAGCGTGTTCTGCCATGGTGCTGTCAAAGTGCTCTGCCAGCAGATGCAAGCCGTTTCCAAGGGAAAAAGTGTAATCCATTCCGATGGTGACAAGTCTCTGGTAGGCCAGCTCCAAGGTCTCCAGGTCCTGTCTCATCAAGGCGCTTTCAAACCACAGACCCACCCCTACATCCCATTTCCCATCAAGTGCAAAGCGATCTTCTGTAAATGTATCTGTTGCAGGTTCAGCTGTATACGCAGGGACAGTGCTGCTGTCGGCGGTCCGATGATCATAGGAAAATCCAATTTCTCCTGTAAATGAAGGAAGTTGGATTCTGCCACCATACTCAATACTCCATTTGTCAGTAGGGAGTAGTTCCCATCCTTTCTGGTCGTCATTTCCAGTAAGTGCCCACAGCCAGATATTGGCGTTATTCTGAAAAAAATAGCGGCCGAGGAGGCCGTAGACCCCTTCCGTTAACTGTAGGGGATCACGGGGGTCAAGGGTGTCAAACCACATGAGCGGCCTGAGTAGGGTAGCGGAACCGAAACTGATTTTCTGAAGACCGGCCCGTATTTCGTATTGTGGCGCCGCAAAGCGCATCCAGAGGCGATACGGATCTACTGTAAGGGTGTCATCGGTGTAATCCCAGTCGGCATAATCACTCCACCAACGCAGGTTTGCTGCAAACTCACCGCTTATCTCGTAGGCGGGTGACAGCTGCTGGCTAAGAGACAGCTCAGGAATGTAACGAAGGCCGAGTTGGCTTTCATCATCGGTTACCGTCAGCCATCCAGACAGTTGCCCTGCAATATTTGCCTCTTGGGCTTGGGCGGGGGGCAGGCAAGAGAGAATAAAAAAGGCTCCCAGAACAATATATTTTTTAAAAAAAGTCATTGTTTTGTTATACCAATTCATAGCAAAAATTTATAATTGCTTGGAGCAACGGGGATAGTCTTCCCCATCCCGCATTTCTCATCAGCCGAGGTAGTCGTGTAGGCGAGAATCGAGATAGCAAGTTATAAGTGCTTATACTTGCTGTCTCAGTGACGCTGCATACGCGGCTGGATCGACTGACCTATGGTGAACATTGTGTAAATTTTGCTAAAGGCATAAATACTTCAAGGTGCAGCTCGAATCCTACAGTAATGCCAAAGTGACACAATGTTCATGAGTAATACGGGTTCATCTATGACTAGCAGCAATCATGGGATTGTCAAGAATTTTTCAAGGTCGCGCTCGAACAAGCGGGCCATCTTGAACGTTCTGGCGGGAGTATTTGGTTTTGAATGGCTTTTATATTCTTTTTTTGGTTACAAGAACAGGGCAGGGTGTCAGGGAGATAATTCGTTCAACGACACTGCCACAAAAGATATCAAGCCCTAATGATCTTGCCTGGGAGCCCAGGATGGTAAGATGTATATTTTTTTCCAGGGCATACTGAGCCAGACATTCTTCAATCAGGTGTCCTCGGATAGAGGCAATTACGGACACATCCCGTCGTTTTCCCTGCTCAATAAAGTCTTTCAATATCACCCACCCCTTTTTTTCAGCATCGCGGGAAACACCATAGCGTAGGGATGAATCTACTGCGATATCAGTTACAAACAGCGCATGTACCTCACTTCCGTAGCTTCCTGCAAGGTCCAGGGCTCGTTCTCCAGCTTCTTTACTTGCTGGAGACCCATCGATACCGACTAAGATTCTATCAAATTTCAGTTCTTTATCTCCCGGCATAAGCAATACATCGCATGGGCCATGGGTAATCACTTCGACCATATTACGTCCTGATAAAATCCTTTCAACCTGCAGACGTTTGGCGCAACCGAGCATAATAATATCGGCGTGCTCCTCGTAGGCAACTGCGATAATTTCTTCATATGGTTTACCGATGCGATGGATTGTCTGCAAGTGCAGGCCAAGTGAGTTGGCATATTCATCGGCTTCTCTGAGGATCTCTTGAAATGGTGCCTTGAGTTGATTGTTCGCATCATTTATGAACAATCTATTCATATTACCTTCGTATTCGGGGGTAATGGACACAACCACAACTTGTGCCCGCAGGGAAGATGCTAAAGACAAGGCTTCTTTGAAAAGTGCACTGTTGTCTTGGGAATTGTCCATCGCTGCTAGGATTGTTTTGACTGTATGTGTTGTCATGGCACCAGTGGAGTAGAATTAAAAAAAACAAAGGGTTACATTGTATCGGCACCAACATTAAAGACCGGAACCGGTGCACATAAAACCACTTCTTCCATTTTGACCCCCTTGTCAACGATGATAAATTCAATTTTTTTGACTATTCGGCAGAGTCTGCTGACAACCTTACCAACCTTGCCCGCTTCTTTAATAGAAGAGACAATAACCCCTCTTTTTTGACTCAGATTATTAAGGACGAGTGTGCTTTCATTTACGGCTATGGAAAAATTCTTGCGTCGCAAACCACCATCGTTGAGAAATGGTAATGTATTGATATAAGCCACCAGAAGTCTGTGATTTAACCTTCCGGCAACACTAAGGCTATACTCCATTACAGTTTCTGTCAGGTGACCGTGGCGAGTCACCACCAGGATTACCGGTTTAGCATCTGTAAAAGGAGTTGTTAAAGGCTTATTGGGATCCCGCACTATCATCCTTCCTCTTTTTGATCCGCTTTATTTCTTTGTTTCCAAAATTATCCTTTTTTTGCTGATATATCATTTGCTAAGCAAAACACGTTCCAACGTAAGAGTGATCAACGTATCTATCAGTATTTACGGGATATAGTTGTTTCAAGAGGTCCTTGCTCTTGTGAGTAAACGTTGCGATGTGCAACGTCTTTTCCCCAGCCAGTAGAATTGCTAGTGTCCTGAAAAATCATAACATAAACATTAAGCATACTAAGTGCCTAAGAAATCGTCATTATAACTCATCTTGTTGCCCGTTTGTTTCGATCGTTGGCCATCCTGACGTAGCCTTTTTTAGACAGGTGCATGTTGCGATATGCAACGCTCTTAGATATCCCCTGTGTAATTGGCTTAACCTTTTGATATGTATCGATATACTGAGCGAAGTGCAAAAACAATGTTGCATCCTGCAACAAAAGCGCAAAACATCATAAAATTATCTATAGTTATGATATTAAAGCGTTTTATCTGTGTGTGGGAGGGTGGCACCAACATTGCAAAATAGACTCACAAATCGGAGTTTCATCGTCAATACTAACTCTACAGTCCCTTGGCGAATAGATAAAGGTATGCAAGTAACATTTCATCTTCAAAGGAGAATGGTAATGAGACAAAACGATCCATATCAAACCCAATTATCAGTGAATCAGTCTACTCGCAAATCAACAACCCGGAGTGTGGGGAAAACAACGGATACTGCAACAAGGACGCAGACAACGTATCGCAAGAAAAAACCGGTAGCAAAAATGGCCATATTTGGGGCACTGTCTTTGGGAGCGTACGGCCTGCTCTTCACCAACGAAGCACTGGTAACAAACACCTTTACCCTCGGTGGATGGTATGCGGCTCTGCCCGTTGGAGCAGCTTTTGCCTTTTCTTTTATACACGGAGCCTTCGCCAGTAATTTCCTCAGTGTGCTCGGGCTTGAACCCAAAAAATCATGATTGTTTATGACGTCATCAAAATTTATTCACTCTATGAGGAGCAGGAGATCTCATGAAAAAATTTATAATCCTTTTATTTGCAGTTCTAATACTCACCCCCCTGGCACAGAATGTCTATGCAGGTGGTCCACCTCCCAAAAATGTCATGAAGGGCATCTTTACTCAATTTGATCCAGAAGCTGGCACGGTTATTATAAAAATTGATGGCAAAGATGAGCCTCGAACGCTGATGCTTGGTCAATATGTGACCGCCGACGATATAACGCTTAATAAAAAGGTGATGGTGAGTCTTGATACCCATGCAGGTCCAAATGTGATCAAAGATGTGTCACTCATGTTTATTGATATGACTGTCACCAAGATTGTCGCATTCCTCATCATCGGCCTGATCGGTGGTCTGCTCTCAGGCTTTATAGGTTCCGGCGGGGCCTTTGTCCTTACTCCGGCAATGATGTCTCTTGGAGCACCGGGAGCGGTAGCAGTGGCCAGCAACATGTGTCACAAGTTCCCCAAAGCCATGGTGGGCGCTTATAAGAGGTGGAAATATGGACAGGTCGACTTGAAGCTCGGTCTGGTGATGGCTGTTACTGCAATTATTGGGGTTCAGATTGGTATTAAAATGCAGAAAATTATCCTGAATCATTGGGGTAATGCTGGATCAAACCTCTATGTAAGTGTCGTCTTTGTCGTGGTCCTCATCATAGTTGGAGGTTACGTTCTGCGAGATGCCATGACAACCTCCAAAACTTCCCTGGCAGCAAAAACCTCTAAGCTCGCCTTGGCTCTCCAGAAAATTGAACTCTGGCCAATGATGGAATTTAAAGTGGCCAATGTGCGTATCTCTGCCTGGGTGACCGTTCCCGTTGGTTTATTTACCGGTATGCTTGCGGCCACCATCGCAGTGGGTGGTTTCATAGGTGTCCCCGGTATGATCTATGTGGTTGGTGCATCGGCCATGGTCGCAAGTGCAACAGAACTTGTTGTAGCTTTTATTATGGGCGCCTGGGGTTCTATCCAGTGGGGTATTTCCGGCCTTATAGATATTCGAATGACCTTGCTCATCCTGGCTGGATCCCTCGTTGGTGTGCAATTGGGAGCACTTGGCACAACCTATGTCAAAGACCATACTATAAAACTGGTGATGGGGGCTGTGATGTTGATCGTTGCTGTTTCCCGTGGCGCAAAAGTTCCAGGGTACCTCGCTGATCTGGACCTTATTCCCCAGTTGCAGACAAACGTTTACAGTGCGCTCAATTTTGTGAGTTTTTGGGCATTGATGGCAGCCTTGGCAGTGGCAGGAGTCATTATTTCTCTCGCCATGGTGAAAGGAATGCTCCAGGATCGTGCTGAGAAACAGGCCCAACCTGTTCCTGAAGTTGTCGGCTAGCCCTAATTTCTCATGACTTTTTGATTTGAAACTCAATTGTTTGTTTTTATAGTTTTTCAAATGACTTTCTTAATTAACAGGGTGTTTTTCGTTTCAAATCAAAAAGTTCACCCTCCGGGTCACAAGATTTTTCCGCTGCTGCATCGTTACTGAGCACTTGAGGTACAAAAGTACAGTCGAGTGCTCAGTGTCTTGATCAGCAAAAAATTTAGTGATGAGAAATACGGGCTAATAACTATCATAAAAAGTTAGTCCAGGAAAAAAATTAGCAACAGTAACAGCGTCACACCCTGTTAAGAATCATTTAACGAAGAGGCACAGTTATGGAACCTAGAATATATTTAACGGCACTTGTACTTGCAGTCGGTGGTCTTCATCTGGTCTGTAGATTGGTTGATGTCGTCAGTCGTTTTCATGCAGCTTCTAGCAGAGCTCGGACTGGCACCCACAAAGCAGCAGTGAAGCGAGATGATTGGTATATGTTTTTTCACTGTTCTGATCTCACTGGTGACAAAAAGGAGACGGTTCATCCAAAGAGGACCGAAAAGGAAACGAGTTCTTCTCAAGGGGCTCGTTTGAGAAGTGATTCCCGGCCATCTGCACGAAGATATATCAGCTGACAAGCTCTCCCGGATTTCTCACCAACAAAGTTTTTCGCAGGTCGAGACACCGGGCATGAAGCTGTAATAATCTACTGCAAATGCTCGGTAACGAAGCAGCTGCGTATAAATCTGTTGGCCCGAAGGGTGAACTTTTTGATTTGGAACGAAAAACACCCTGTTAATTAAGGAAGTCATTTTAAAACTATAAAACAAACAATTGAGTTTCAAATCAAAAAGTCATGAGAAATTCGGGCTAGGTGCAGGAACCCTTTTATAACTATGTTCCTGCACCTGCACCTGCAGACTGAACGCTGGTATGGAAAAGAATCGACTTCCTGCTCGAAATGGGTAATGTAAACGTAACAGATTGATGGTGCGGTTGTTGACTTAACTTTTTTTTGCTATTGCAATGGTTACCGTTAGAGAAACTCATAAGGAGCAGGGGCATGTTTTTTAAAAAACGGCCAGAGACTGGTCAGCAGGAAAATAACGTTGATGAACAGTCAATGCTGTCAAAAATACGAACCAGAATTGAAAAGACCGATCTACCGTCACACGCAGTAGATGCAGCAATCAGGGAACTTGAAAAACTGGAAAAGACGGATCCTGGGATGGCTGAATTTTCTGTAGGCGTAAACTATATTGATCTCCTTCTCGACCTGCCCTGGCGGGTCAGTTCTTCTGGTAACTTTGATCTCCAGCGAGCCAGAACGATTCTTGACTCCAGGCATTGTGGCTTGGACCAGGTAAAACAACGTATCCTTGAGTTTCTGGCCTCTAAAACGCTGCGGGGAAACATTCAGTCCCATATCCTTATTGTGGATGATGAAGAAATTGCTCGTAGCAATATGGAACATGTCCTCACTAAAGATGGTTACCACTGTCTGACAGCATCAAATGGCGTTGAGGCTCTTGAGATCTTTGCGCGCAATGACATTGATCTGGTGGTCACCGACCTCAAGATGGAACAGATGGACGGAATTGAATTGCTCAGCCATGTCAACAGGCTGTATCCGGACACCCAGGTAATAATGGTGACCGGCTTTGCAACGGTCAGCTCTGCTGTCGAGGCCCTTAAAAAAGGGGCAGCACATTACCTTGGAAAACCAGTGAATCTGGATGAACTAAGAAAAACTGTCAAAGAGGTACTTGAGAAAAAACTTTCAAGTGAGGTGGGCAAGGGACCAATTCTCTGTTTTTCAGGACCTCCGGGTACCGGGAAAACTTCAGTGGGTAAAGCCATTGCTGAATCGCTCAACCGAAATTTTATCAGAGTGTCAGTTGCTGGTTTACGCGATGAAGCTGAATTACGGGGTCATAGACGAACCTATGTAGGGGCAATGCCCGGCCGGGTGCTGACGGAATTAAAAAGGGCAGGGGTGAATAATCCAGTTTTCATGTTGGACGAATTAGATAAAATTGGACAGGACTTTCGAGGAGATCCCGCCTCTGTGCTGCTCGAAGTCCTTGATCCTGAACAAAATAACAAATATGTAGATCACTATTTGGACATCCCCTTTGATCTCTCGCATATTATGTTTATGGCAACGGCTAATGATCTCTCCAAGTTACCAAAGCCGTTGCTTGACCGAATGGAGATTGTTGAATTTACGGGTTATACAGAAAGAGAAAAACAGACTATTGCCCAGCAGTTTATCATACCTCGTCAACTCAAATCTGCAGGATTACATAGAGAAAATATCACTTTCACCGGTGATGCGGTTTCTCGTATAATCAATAATTACACGAGGGAGTCGGGGCTGCGTAATCTTGAACAGAAAATTGCAGGTGTCTGCAGAAAAATTGCCCTGTTAAAACTTGATTCTAAGGAAGATTCCCTGGTTACCACAGTCGATGCTGCTGCAACCGTTTCTTTTTTGGGTCCCAGAACGTTCTACCGCGAAGTGGCGGAGGAAAAGGACAGGGTTGGAATTACCACAGGCCTTGTCTGGTCGGAGACGGGCGGCGAAATAATCTCCATTGAGACAGTGAAGATGGTGGGCAACGGTGGCCTTATCATGACAGGATCCTTGGGAGAGATCCTTCAGGAATCTGCCCAGACGGCGTTGAGTTTGATTCGCAGCAGGGCCGCTGAATTCAATATTCCAGATAATTTCTTTCAACAGTACGATATCCACATCCACATCCCGGCAGGCAGTATTTCCAAAGATGGTCCTTCGGCCGGTATAACCATCTTTGCCGCTTTACTCTCCCTCTTAACAGGGCGATTGGCACGGCGTTCTGTGGCGTTGACCGGTGAGATGACCCTCAGTGGGCGGATTCTGCCCATCAGTGGTATTCGTGAAAAAATGCTGGCCGCACAACGAGCCGGTATCTCCCTGGTGGTGGTGCCGGAGGCCAACCGCGATGAAGTTGAAGCCCTGCCAGACGATGTACGTGCAGGTCTTGAGGTAAGTATGGTGAAAAATATCGACGAGGTAATCGACTTGATACTTCTTCCTTGATTAACAACAGGCTGCGCCTGCCGGGAGAAGCCTAGAGATCCGGGTCTTCTAGTCCGAATCGTTTTAATTTGCGCCACAGTGACACCCGGTCGATACCGAGTATCTTGGCCGCCAGAGATCGCTTGCCCTCGACTTCATCGAGAACATCGAGAATATACTGTTTCTCATGTTCTTCCAGGCTTGGCCATGTTTGGCCCTGGGGGATGAAACTGGTGATTGCCACTGGTCCCAAATCATTTGTGAGATGATGGGGTTCGATCGTATCTTCTCGGCAGGTGATGAGAACACGCTGGATAATATTTTCCAGTTCTCTGATATTGCCTGGATACTCATAGCTCTTTAAATGTTCCGCTGCCGTTGCAGAGAGCAGGGGAGGGGTTCTGCCCGGTTCGATATGTTTTTGGAGGAAGTGGTTGGCGAGAAGGGGGATATCGTCTCGACGTTCGACCAGTGGTGGAATCACAATGGTGATAACATCAAGGCGATAGTAGAGATCTTTGCGAAAGCTTCCTGCGTCAGCTGCTTCTCGCAGGTTTCTATTGGTCGCAGCCAACACTCTGATATCTATTGGGACTTCTTCGGTCCCCCCGACACGCATTACGGTTCGTTCCTGTAAAACGCGCAAGAGTTTCACCTGCATCTGCAATGATAGTTCGCCGACTTCATCGAAGAAGACCGTTCCACCTTTGGCGAATTCTAGCAGACCCTTCTTGAGTTTCTCCGCTCCAGTAAAAGCACCAGGCTCATGACCAAAGAGTTCATTGCTCATCAAATCTTCAGTAAAGGCACCGCAATTAAGGGAGACGATCTTGTTTTTTGCCCTCCTGCTCAGGTCGTGAATAGTGCGTGCAACCAGCTCTTTACCGGTGCCGGTTTCACCAAGTATCAGGACATTGCAGTCAAGCTGGGCAATCTGAGAAATCTGTTCCCGAAGGGCAAGTGTTTTAGAGCTCTGTCCGATAATCTTCGAAGAACCACTGCTTTCAGATATATGCTGTCGCAGCCGACACAGCTCCTGCTGCATGGCGCCTCGTTCCAGTGCCTTGATAACAATAGCCTGTAACTCTTTCACATTTAAAGGCTTTGCCAGGTAATGGTAGGCACCTTTTTTCATGGCCTCTACGGCTGTATCTATGCTGGCGTATCCGGTCACAACCAGCACTTCTGCCGCGGGCCATAAGCGCTTGGTTTCGGCCAGGACATCCATGCCATCTCTGCCTTTCATGCGCAGATCGGTGATAACGAGGTCCACTCCCTGCTCTTCCATGACACGTACAGCTTCATTGCCATCGGAGGCCATAATGACCTGATAACCATCTTTTTGTAGAATATGAGCGAGGTTTTCACGGGCGATGGCCTCATCATCGACCACAAGAATGGTTTTAGTCTGTGTTAAGATTGACATGAGTTTGATACTTTCTCGTTTTGCTCGAGTGGCAGCTTCAGATAAAAAGATGTACCATCGCCAGGTTCACTACTGACGGTTATTTCACCCTGATGCTTCTGGATGATGCCATAAACAACCGACAGGCCAAGACCCGTTCCTTTCCCCTCCTCTTTCGTGGTGAAAAAAGGATCAAATAATTGTCCCTGGATCTCTTTGGGGATACCCGGCCCACTATCATGTACTGTTATGACTACCGTCTCTGTTGTTTCGTCGGTTTCAGCAGTTATAGTTATTGTGCCTTTTGCTTCCATTGCCTGGACGGCATTAATTATAAGATTTAAAAACACCTCTTGCATCCTCTGTACGTCTATAGGCACCCGAAGGTCTTCGGGAACGTTCACATTGATCAAAATATCGGCAGGGACCTGGCTCCTCACCAGACGGATTGCGCGCTTGATAGTATCTGCCAGGGAAGTTGTTTGAAGCCTGAACTCTTCTGTTCGGGAAAATTCCAGAAGTCCTTTGACAACATCTCTTGCTCTAAGGGTTTCCTGATTAATATTTTGGAGCATTTTGAAGAGAAATTTACGATCACTTGAATGGAGTTCATCAAGGGCGATCTGGCAGGAGGTGGAAATATTATTCAGAGGGTTGTTCAGCTGATGAGCCACTCCCGCCGTAAGTGTACCGATTGATGACAGTTTCTTGGACTGGACCAACTGGTCCTGGCGCTGTTCCAACACCTGGACCATTGTATTGAACGCCTCCATGACCTGCTGCATCTCATCGCGGGTGTTGAGAACCTCGATCCGCTTGAATTTTCCCTGCGCTATCGCTCCCGTGGCCTTTTTGATTATGTTTAATGGTTTGAATATTTTAAAGAAGGTCAGAAACGGCATAATAATGCCAAGGTTGATGGCCACAGCAGACCAGAGATTCATACGATTTTTTAGCTCCTGAAAAATGTAATGGAGTTGAGTTCTTTCAAACTCCAACAGTTGAGCACTTTTCTCGGTCATCTGCTTGCCGAGATCTCTGGTGTCATTTACAATTTGTTGATATGTGCGGGAGCTCTGGTCTTTGGCTACTTCCAATCTGGCAAAATTATTTTTGTATCCATCGAGTAACTGTTCCAGTTCTTTGAGCAGTGGTGTCGCTTTGAGGTTTGTGAGTTCGTCATAAACGACACCAATAGTAACCTCAGCCCTGGCTATGTATTTATGGTGTTCCTCAAGTGCTTCTAGAGTGTTGTAGAGGAGGTAGTTTTTTTCATATCGCCGCACTTCAAGGATGATATTGTCAAGCAGGTACGTACGCTCCATGAAGATGAATTTTTTTTCTGCTGTGTGCAGATCATCACTGGACATGAGCCACATAACTGTGATCCCTGCAACATAGCAGATAACAAAAAAGAGGATTTTAAAAGTCAGGCTGAAATGAAACGATTTAGACAAACCCTTTCTCCTGTAATTATGGCAGAAAAAACCGAGTATCTTCTCATCGACAACTGAACAATTACTACTTGATAAGAGCGGAAAAGTAAAGAGCTGGCAAGTCGGCTTTGGATGGCAATTTTTGTAATTTATTTGGTAGCTAAAAACTGTTAGAGGTCTCACCTGTTCATCTCAATTCGTGAAATTCTCGGGTGAGTAAAGGTTGAGATTTTTTGTTCTCCGAACCTCTTCGTTACGTCAGAAGTTTTCTCCTCGGAGATACGCGCAGACTTTGATATCAATTATGCGCCTGTGGCAAAAGTTCTGTTACGCTTCGATCTTGAACCAATAATTTAATTATTCGAGGTAATCTTAAGTTTACCAAGGTAGTGGGCTACTGTTTGCATCCCAAGCGAAAACTGTTGCAGGTTGAATTTTTCATTGGGGGCGTGGATGTTGTCGTCGGGCAGGGCAAAGCCCATGAGGACAACCGGGATATGAAGTTCCTGGTCAAAGAGGGCCGCAATGGGAATAGAGCCTCCTTCCTTTAAAAAGACGGGGGATTTTCCGTAGATGGTCTCAAGGGAACTGGCTGCTTTTGCAAAGAACTCATTGTTCTGATTGACCTCAATCCCTGAGCCTGCGTGAATATTGGTAAGTTGAACCTGGTAACCCTTTGGGGTGACGCGATCTATGCTGTTTGAAAGCCAGCTAAAGACCTCATCCGTGTCGAAAGTTGGAGGCACCCTCAAACTGATTTTAGCTGTGGCCTCAGCTGGTATGACGGTCTTTGCACCTGCACCTGTAAAGCCGCCTGCAATTCCGTGCACCTCAAATGTTGGTCGCAGGCCAAGGCGCTCAAGGGGTGGAAAGTTACTTTCACCAACAAGCTCAGAAATGCCCATTTCGTCGCAGAGGGCGCTTTCTATATCCAACGGGTCTTCTGTAAAGAATATTTTCTCAGCAGGAGTTGGGGTTGGCATCCTATCCTGTAACTCCGGGATCTGAATTGTACCGTCTTCAGTTTTAAGTTGGCTGATCATCAGGCAGAGAGCATGGATCGGATTAGGGGCAACGCCACCGTAGCTGCCGGAGTGCAAGTCTGTCTTTGCTCCGGTTACTTTCAGCTCTGTGTACAGAATTCCGCGCAGCCCTGTGATAAGAGAAGGTTGGCTAGCGCTTGGCATGTGGGTATCACATATGAGAACGCCGTCGGCTGAAAGCTTCTCCTTGTTATCTACTACGTAGGCGGCAATGGAGGCTCCCCCAGCCTCTTCTTCACCTTCGAAAAGTATTTTTATGTTAATTGGTGGTTTGCCTGCAGTCGCAACCCAGGCTTTGAGGGCGGCCATCACGAGCATTATCTGGCCCTTGTCGTCACTTGCCCCCCGTGCGTATAAGTTGCCGTCTTTGATTACAGGTTCAAATGGTGGGTTATCCCATAATTCAAGGGGATCAGCCGGTTGTACGTCATAGTGTCCGTAGATGAGCAATGTCGGTTGGGCAGGGTCCACGAGCCAATGGGCATAGACGAGAGGGTGCCCATCAGTTTCAATGAGTTCAGGCTTGTCAAATCCTGTCTCGCCAAGCTTACTCTGGATCCACTGGGCGGCATGGTGTACGTCTTGTTTGTGCTCGGGCAGGGTACTGATCGACGGTATCTTTAGCCAGTCTATAAGATCCTCTGTAAAGGTGGAAAGATTGGCTTGTAAGTATTCTGTTAACTGTGCTGTGTAATCCATGATTTTCGATGTACCCTTAATGGACTCGTAAAAAGTCCGATCTAGTTCGTTGTAGGTTTTTGAATCTTCAGGACAGTAAATGTATTGTCCTGAAGGTTCAAAAAAGCAATACGCCTCGTTCATTAAACATTTTTCAGAGCCACCCGAGAACTACGAGTACACTTTTTACGAGACTGTTACCTTTTGAGTGAAAGACAGTTGGATTTATTCCGTTATTTGGATATCCATTCCGGCAAAACCTCTTATGGCATGCAGTTGCTCACCGAGCTCATGATGGGCAATGTCTCCTGTGCAGTGGCAGGTAATAATCTTTTCAATGTTTTCTTTTTTTAATAGATCTATTGTTTTTTGCAACCGTTGATCGTTAACACCCATCAGGTGGAGCCCGCCGATGAGGGCGTGTATTTTGGAAACACCACTTACCTTTTTTATGTGGTTGATAGTGTTAATGATGCCGGCATGACAACATCCAATACATATTACCAGGCCTTGGCTACTTTCTACCCAGAGGGCCATGTCGTCTGCGATGGCGTCGGCTCTTTTTCCGTCCTGATCGAAGTAAAAGGAGCCATCAGTTGTTTCAAAGTCGGTCTCTCTGGGAATTGCTCCTGTGATTGCAACTGCGTCGCCAATATTGACAGCTTTTGTTACCCAATGCATCCGCTCTTCTGAAAGAGCATCAATACTGCTCATGGCCCTGGTGGTCATTTTTACAGGTTTGGCGATACCGTCCCGGATGGAGTAGCGAGGGAGAAACGCTGCAGCATGGCAGTAAACATGCACACTGTGGTTGCAGGAAAGAACGTCTGCAAGACCTCCCGTATGGTCGTAATGGCCATGGCTCAGTACGAGGGTATCCGCTTTTTCCAGATGAACACGTAATTGTTTGGCGTTATACAAAAGGGCATCTTTCTGGCCGGTGTCAAAAAGTATCTTTTGATCATCAATTTCAAGCCAGAGGGCGTAACCATGTTCAGCGTGCAGCCCATTTTTAGCTTCATTGTCGACAATTATTTGAATCCGAATATTTTTAGCGTTCATTGTAGTCCCGTTGCATGAATTTTGCCTTTGCCTTACAGACGATTTTATTATTGATCCTGATCTGTGACTTCAAACAGTAGAGTGGGGGAAGAGAAGAGTCTATCCAGGCTGTTATAGCCATGGTGCTGTTACAGGCGACAGGGTCTATGAATCGAACATTGAGTTCTCCTGTCATAGCCTCAATATTTTCATGCAAAAGACAGTGTGCCATGGCTGTGTCAAGTAGAGCGGAAAGGACACCGCCGTGCAAAATGCCATCATAACCTTGCAGGGTTTCGTTTCCTGTGAAAGTGGTTGAAACACAACCCTCACCCTGTTTACTAAATTTTAAACCAAATGAAAACGGATTGTTCTGGCCACACATCAGACAGTGGCGATGGGTGGCTACCGGTGTTTGTTCTTTGTTTAGCTGGTCCATTATCTTTGTGGAATGGTTGTTTTAAAATGAATAAGATTTGAATTAAAGTATTTTGTTAAATATAAAACCTTGAAAAAAAATCAGAAAGAGTAAATATAACATATGCACAAATTAAATGTAGGTTTCTTTTGATGAATGACCATTTAATAAAGGAAAAAAGATATGTGGAATATCCTCATTCGTATAAACAAAAATCTTGTGTATGCAATCCCTGTAATGATGTTGGCCGGTTTTGTTTTTGGGGCTGCTCTGGACCAGAAGCTGGTGCTTTCTTTCAAAGGGCTCATTATTCCTCTTACCTTTCTTATGGTATATCCGATGATGGTGACCCTCAATATTAAGCATCTAAAAGAGGGCCTTAATCTCCCCTTGCAGGCGGCGACTCAATTCGTTAATTTTGCGATTATTCCCTTTGTAGCATTTCTGCTTGGTCGCTGGTTCTTCCCCGATCAACCATACCTGGCCCTTGGACTTCTACTTGCGTCTTTGCTGCCCACCAGTGGGATGACCATTTCCTGGACCGGTTTTGCGAAAGGTAATATGGGTGCAGCTATTAACATGACAGTGATCGGGCTCACCCTAGGCTCTTTGCTTACACCGTTTTATGTAAGCGGTCTTCTTGGTGCCGCGGTTCAAGTAAATATCATTAAAGTGATGGAGCAGATTCTTTTTATCGTTTTTCTGCCAATGGCCGCAGGTTTTGCCACCAGACAGATCTTGGTGAAAAAATATACCTTACCCAGGTTTAAAGAAAAAATAGCCCCGCGTTTTCCTGCACTGTCCACCATTGGGGTGCTTGGCATTGTATTTGTTGCAATGGCATTAAAATCAAAAACAATAGTGGCCAATCCTGGGCTCATTGTCACTATCTTTATTCCACTACTTATTCTCTATCTCTTCAATTTCACTCTGTCAACTCTCATTGGAAGGTACTTCTTTAAACGCGGTGATGGTATTGCACTTGTGTATGGGACGGTGATGAGAAATCTTTCCATCGCCCTTGCCATTGCAATCAATGCATTTGGTGTGGAAGGTGCGAATGCGGCACTTGTCATTGCCCTTGCTTATATTATTCAGGTCCAGTCTGCGGCCTGGTATGTGAAGTTTACTGACGCCATATTTGGTAAGGCGACTCGTTAACAGCCACTTGAAGTACACAAGTACTCCTGCGTGTCTGTTGCCTACCATCTTCCATAGGTAAGCGTAGACTCCGCACTTTGGCGATTGTAGTATTTAGGCACAACAGACAAAACCACCTTGACATTGTTTGAAATATCCTGAGATAATAACGACGGTAGCAGGCAATTATTTGATGTATTTAAAGGTTAATTATATTTGATGGCGTCGTAAAAAGTCCGATCTCCAGCGTTGTAGGTTTTTGGCAGGCCCTCGACATACCACATGTATCGTCGAGAACCTGCCAAAAAACACTACGCCTCGGAGTCTTCGCTACCTGTATATCAAACTTTTTATCTAGCCATCTGGGATCTTCGCCCTGAATTTTTACGAGTTTGTCATATTTGGTCCGTAGCAAATGTTAGGTTGAACTCTTCATCCGTTTATTTTCAAATCAAAGATAAAAATGACTGTCAAAGGTAAACACATTCTGGTTGTAGACGATGAGCCACTTTTAGTACGTTTGAATAAACGGCAGCTCGAAAATGCCGGATATACCGTTTCGGTGAGTACAGCCAGCCTTGAAGCTCTCGAGATGTTATCAAAAGCCCTTGGAAAATATAGTCTTTTACTCACAGATCTCACCATGCCTGGCTTGTCAGGCTTGGAGCTCATAAGAAAAGTTCGGTTGCAGTTGCCAGATTTACCTGTGATTGTTCTCACCGGCATGAGTGACCCTGAGACAGAAGGCCATCTCTACGATTTAGGTGTCAAAGATGTGGTTATCAAGCCCTTATTGGAAGATGAACTACTCGCAGCTGTGTCCAAAGTTTTGGGCGGGAAATAATATGAAGGACTCTGATGACCAGGCTGTAGAGTATTTTTTTTAAAGAAGGCCTGCTAACGATGGAGAAGGAGACAAAATTTTGAAAATCAGCCTTGCTGATCCGTTGACCGTCGTTGTTTGCGAAATTTTTCTTACAGAAGCATCAATGGTTATTGAAGAACAAGGTTGGGAAGGGGTTAATCTTGAATTCTTTCCCGCATGTTGTGGACAGCCGCAGATTGCTGTTGAAAAACTTGGTGATTTGGTCAAAAAAAACAACAACACCATTGTTGTCGGGGGGAGCTGTTTAGAAAGTCTTTGTAATACTGATGGACTGCGTGTTGTCCATGAGACGAATTGCTTTGCATATATTTGCGGGAGCGCACAGGTGCAACAGTTATTGCATCAGGGCGCTTTTCTTGTCTCCTCAGGATGGCTTTCGATCTGGCGTGACCGTATCGAATCGTTTGGTGCTGCCGTAAGCCAGAGTCCTGGTATCCCAGGAAAGGCTACCCGGAAGGTCGTTTTCCTGGACACCCTGACCGATGACAGGGGGAAGGCAAATTTTGATGAATATCTTCGCTATACGGGTCTTGATGGGCAGCATATTGAAGTCGGTCGTGATCTCTTTAGTTTGCATCTGTACCGTGTAGTGTCTGAGTGGCATAGAAAGATCGTACGTAAACACCTGCGGGAGGAGAGGGGGGAATATTCTCACTCTTCTTTTATTCTCGGTTTTCTTGCCTCTCTTAAGCCCGCAACCTCATTAGCTATTGCCAGCAAACAGCTTATTAAACTTTTTCAGATGTTTATGGAGCCAGAAGATGTTGGTGTTGAAATTATTTCTAATGCTGTGACAGAGTTTCATTTTGATAAAGATTCCAGGTCGATATCACTGATCGAGTTTAGTGGTGATGGGGTTTATGTGAATGACTCTATTAAGGGTTTTTATCTACTGGTGACTATAGATGAGGTGAAAAGTGCTGTATTACGAATTGCAGGAATCAATATAGAGGAAAAGATAAACGATTATAGAGGGATAGTGTTGTCGTTAAAGGGTTTGATTCGCTTTATCGTATACAATGCTATTCTTTATGATGAGTTGCATACCGAAATTGTTCATAAGGCGCAGATTGAGAAAATTTTAGAAAAATCAGAGCATCATTTTCGGTTTTTATATGAAAACGCTCCCTTACCCTATCATTGTTTGGATGGAAGTGGTCGCATTCTAGAGGTGAATAATGCCTGGCTTAATACCCTTGGATATAAAAAAAGTGATGTCGTCGGGCAGCTATTCGATCAATTTTTGACCAGTGAATTTGTAACAGAGTACCACAGTTTTCAAAGCAGACTGGCAGGTGAGCTTGAGCCAGGTTCAGTTGAACTCCAGGTGGTGAAGAATGATTCAACCGTAATTCATATTCAATTGGATGCTACAACCTCGAAAGATAGTGAAGACGTCATACAACAGACCCATTGTATCTTTGTTGATATAAGTGAACAAAACAGGATGCAGGAGTTGATTCTGCAATCAGAAAAACTTTCAACCATTGCTGGCCTTGCGGCAGGAATTGCACATGAAATAAATACACCGCTCAGTGGTATAATGCAGTCAGCACAATTAATTGAAATGTTCTTAGATCCGACAAACGAGCAGAGCGTAAGAGTTGCAAGTGGATTTGGCGTAGATCTTGAAGTAGTGAGGGAATATATAAAACATCAGGATTTAGATTATTTTATCGCTGGAATCAGGGATTCAGCCATAAAGGCGAGTGAAATAATAAAAAATCTGCTGGAGTTTAGCCGGCCAACTGAAGGGGAATGGGTTTCTATCCGTCTTCCTCATCTGTTTGACCGAATAGTAACGCTCATACGATCAGATTACGATTTGAAGAAAAAATACAACGTAATCAATGTGGCTTTTGAGACAGAATATGACTCAAATCTTCCTTTTGTTTATTGTGTTGCTATGGAGATGGAGCAGGTCTTCTTCAATGTAATTAAAAATGCGGTACATGCCATGGGAAAAGCTGGAACAGAAGATCCCAGAGTAGTTATCCGGACAAGCCTGCGTAAACAGATGGTTCATATAGAGATTGAAGACAATGGGCCGGGAATTGGAACTGAGACGATGAAGTACGCCTTTGACCCATTTTTTACGACGAAAGATCCCGGAGAGGGGACGGGGCTTGGCCTGTCAATTTCCTATGCGATCGTTACAGGTAAACACAACGGATTGATGTGGGTTGATCCCGTCACCCCAATAGGTACAAAAATTATAATTGAATTTCCAGCCGAAGCAAATAGACCGTCGATCAGTTGAGTTTGTGGTATCTCGGTTGACATCATAATTTAAAGAGGATGGGTTGTACAATGGTTGCTCCTAAAGCCACATTGTTGATTGTAGAAGATGACACCTTCACGCGTACATCAATGACCGCGTATTTAAGGGCTGAAGGTTACGATGTGAGTAACGCGAGCTCTGGCCTGGAGGCTCTAGAGGTCATTCGAGGAGGGGTGCCTGATCTTGTGATAACCGACCTGCGCATGCCGGAGATGGGAGGGCTTGAACTCTTAAAAAAACTAAAGGCGGATATCCCAGAGTTACCTGTGATTATTATCTCAGGTGAGGGGACCATGGGAAATGTAATCGAGGCCCTGCAACATGGAGCTAGAGACTACCTGCAAAAGCCTATACTGGATATGGGGTTGTTGAAACACTCCATTGAAATTGCTATTTCCCATGCTAAATTAAAACAAGCTCATGATATGTACCGTGAGGATTTAGAGTGGCTTGTTGAAAAGCGGACCGAGGAACTATCCGACAAAAATGCTGAACTCGTCGAGATGGTCAAAGAAAGGAAACGGACAGAAGCACAACTGCTCCAGGCACAGAAACTTGAGTCCGTAGGGCAGCTGGCCGCAGGGATTGCACATGAGATCAATACCCCAACCCAGTTTGTCAGCTCCAATGTTGATTTCTTAGAAGAATCGTTTAGTGGAATAAATACATTAATACAAAAATACCGCTCTGTTCAACAGCTTATGCTGAAAGGTGAAGCCACCAAGGAGCATGTGCAGGACGTAGTAAACCTCGAAGATGAGTTGGATTGGGAATACCTGATGGAGGAAATTCCCGTTGCGATACAGCAAAGCCGTGAAGGGGTACAACGTATCGCTACCATCGTTACAGCCATGAAGGAATTCTCCCACCCCGGTAGTCGATCCAAAACGAAAGTTGATCTCAATAGAATCATTGAAACAACTGTTACGGTTGCCAGAAATGAGTGGAAGTATGTTGCACAGATGGAAACCGATCTGGCAGCAAATCTTCTTCCGGTCAATTGTCTCGCCGATGAAATGGGACAGGTGTTTTTGAATATGATTGTCAACGCCGCTCACGCGATTGAGGCGAAACTGGGGGAAAATCCAGAGGGAGAAAAAGGACGGATTCAGATATCCACAAAACAGGGTGATGGGTTTGCTGAAATACGTGTGGAAGATAGTGGCTCAGGTATTCCTAAGTACGCACAGCATCGTATCTTTGATCCTTTCTATACCACCAAGAAAGTCGGGAAAGGTACGGGGCAGGGGCTGGCGATAGTTCATTCTGTTGTCACCAGTAAGCATGGTGGAACAATCACTTTTGAGACGGAAGAAGAGTTAGGCACGACTTTTGTCATTACCTTGCCTCAAAGTTGATGGACTCGTAAAAAGCTCGATCTACTTAACCATCGCAAATTCTAGGTTTTTGCGAGTTTATCAGGGTTGATTGACCCATAAATATTTATCCTCTTGATCTTCTTGTCAGGATTTCTTAATAAGAAGAAGTGCAATTACAATTCTACTAACTGAACTGATGAGGATATATATATATGAGCCAATGGGAGTGTGGGGTTTGTGGTTACCTTCATAAAGAAAGTAATCCCCCTGAAAAATGTCCGATCTGTGAAGCCCCTGGAAAAATGTTCATTGAAAAACCAGAGGATACTTCTGAGCCGGAAGTCGAGTTGAAGACTGATGATCAGGTTGAAGCAACCGAGTTACAAGAGACACCTCATGAGAAACAATGGCGTTGCACGGTTTCGGGGTATCTACATACGGGTCCCGAGCCCCCGGAGAAATGCCCAGTATGTGATGCTACTGCAGAGCAGTTTGAGGAAGTTATAGAGGTGGTTGAAGAGGCTACCGAAGAAGTTGCCAAAAAAGAGCCCCCAACCGAATCAAATCGACGGTGGCGTTGTACCGTCTGCGGTTATATTCATCAGGGAGAGGAAGCTCCTGATAAATGTCCAATGTGCGGGGCTGATAAAAAGTTATTTGTCGAGGTTGATGCCGAGGGTAAATCTTTAGCGGGTGAAGAAGACGTTGAGGCTGCGACGATAGTCTCAGGAGGCTCAGGAGTAGAGGTGGGCGGTGCCCAGAAAGGATCAACATTCTTTGATAAGCTTTCAACGCTTGTTTTAAAGCTGCATCTTCATCCTATACACACGCATTTTCCCAATGGCATACTCCCGGTTATAGTGGTGTTTCTTGGCTTGGCTATTTATTTTAATATTGCAGCCCTGGAAACAGCGGCATTTTTTAACTCCATTGCCGTCTTGGTCATATTACCTGTGGTAATTTTAACTGGGTATATAGAATGGCAAAAAAGATACAAAGGAATAAAGACAGCTGTTTTTATCACCAAAATAATCTGTAGTCTGATTGTGTTGGCTTCCGTCAATATTCTGGTGTTCTGGCGAGTAATAGATCCTACTGTTGCAGCTGAAGGGTCTGCTTGGCAGATGATCTATTTTGCAGTAGCAGCTGTTGCACTGGGAGCTGCAGGGATTGCTGGGCATTTGGGTGGGAAACTGGTGTTTGCTGGCAGAAACTAGGCTACCTTGAAAAATTGCCAAGTCGCCCAATTTCATCGTTATGCTCAGAATTTTATCCTCGAAGTATTAGATATACTCCTGTGGTAAAATTCTTCGCATGCCTCGAACTTGAACGACTTTTCTAATTTTTCTAAGGCACCCCTACAGTAAAGCGTCTCCTAATGTGCGAGACACTCAGTAATAAAAAACTGAATAAAAAGGGGCGATTTTCATTAAAGAAAATCGCCCCTTTTTTTTGTTCTGCGTTTAGTTACTCAGGTAAAAACGGTGTGATATCTTTTTCGTAACTGGTTTTCACCTTAAAACCTTTGGCGTTTAAGGCCTCAGTTGCTTTAGGTCCATCGGTTGATGCGACCCGAAGTACCAGCTGTGTGATCCCGGTGTGGTTTTTCTCAGGCCAGCAAAAAAGACTTTGGATGTTGACTCCGGCATCTTTAAGGGTCTGAGTGAGTTCAGAGAGTTTTCCGATTGTATCAGTTACGAAAACACCCAGTCTGATAGAGTTGTCGCTGATTCCAATAGCATCCAGGAGTACACCCATGACGTCAGTACTCGTAATAATTCCCACCAATTCATCGTTTTCCATTACAGGTAGTGAACTGATACGGTGCTGTTGCATGATGAGTGCTGCACGCTCTATGGTGGTGCTTGTTGGCACGGTTACAACGGTCTTTACCATGATCATTGAGACTACAACCTTGTCTAGCAGGTAGTTGAGTTCATGGGTTGAGAGTGATGTTGCCGGTGAAGCCCAATACTGTTTCAGATCGCGATCAGAGACGAGGCCCACGAGTTTTTTATCTTTATTGACCACCAAAAGATGATCTATTGATTTTTCCTCGATTATTTTTTTGGCCTCAACAAGTGTAGTCTCTGGGGCTACGGTGATGAGGTCTGTGTGCATTATTCTGCCTATATACATAGCTCTATCCTCCTATTGGATAAACGGTATGGGACAAGTTCACTTATCTTTTATGATGGCGTCGTAAAAAGTCCGATCTACGTCGTTGTGGGTTTGGCTCGAACTCTCAACATACCACATGTGTCGTTGAAAATACGATCCAAACACCACGCCTAGTATATCGGCCTTTTTTTCATAGCCATCAAAAGACTTCGAATTGCCTTTTTACGAGTTTGTCATATCATCAAAGATAATAAATATTCCTTATTTTCCAGAACTATACAATGGCTGGAAAAGTTGTCAAAGTAAAGGTGATTTTCACCATATCTAATGGTTCTTCTTACCTTCAATTACAAGAGAAAAATAGAAAAGTCTGGAGAAAAAAAGGTTGAAAATGAAGAAACGAAAAATAACTTGCTTGATGGCCAAGTTTCAGAGTAATTTGCCTTGTTCGTTCATATAACCAACTTTGCATAGGTCTTAAGTGAGGACCGGCATTTACCATTTGAATAATCAGCAAATTTTCAAATCTGATTTCTATTATTCGGGAGAGATTGTGACTAAAATAAGTGAAAACGTACTCTGGATGTCAGGTAATGAGGCTATTGCCATGGGCGCCTATGAGGCTGGTGTAGCTGTTGCTTCGGGGTATCCTGGGACACCTTCAACGGAAATAATGGAAAACCTCTCGAAGTATGAGGGGGTCTACACGGAATGGGCACCAAATGAAAAGGTTGGTCTGGAAGTCGCCATCGGTGCCAGTTTTGCCGGTGCCCGCGCGCTTGCTACAATGAAACACGTCGGTGTTAATGTGGCAGCAGATCCACTGTTTACCGCATCCTATACCGGAGTTTGCGGCGGCCTGGTGCTGATAAGTGCTGATGATCCTGAGATGCACTCCTCCCAGAACGAGCAGGACAATAGAAATTATGCCTTTGCAGCCAAGGTTCCTATGCTTGAGCCCTCTGATCCCAGCGAAGCAAAAGAGATGATCAAGGCGGGCTATGAGTTGAGTGAGCAGCTTGACACTCCTCTTATGTTGCGTATTACCACCCGTGTCTCCCATGTTAAAGGGGTGGTGGAGAAAGGGGAGAGAACAGCACCACGCGTGGTTGAAGGTGTTGCTAAACAACCAGGGAAACTGGTGATGTTACCGGCTATAGCCCGTAAACGCCGTGAAGTGGTTGAAGAGCGCATGGCACAATGTCGCGCCCTTGCTGAAACAACACCGTTTAACAGAATTGAGGAGGGTGATACAAAGAGAGGTTTTATTACCTCCGGTGTCTCCTATCTTTATGTGAAAGAAGCGTTTCCTGAAGCTGCCGTACTAAAACTTGGAATGTGCTGGCCGCTACCTGAAAATAAAATACGTCAGTTCGCAGGGATGGTTGATGAACTGTATGTGGTGGAAGAACTTGATCCTTTTCTTGAAACCCATATCAAAGCCATGGGTATTGACTGCCATGGTAAGGATGTAATCCCCAATCAGGGGGAGCTGAACACAGCGATTGTACGACAGGCCATCGATCCATCTTCAAAGACAGATCTGTTTGCTCCGGTTGAGCTCCCTAACAGGCCGCCAAATATGTGTGCTGGTTGCCCTCACCGTGGAATCTTTTTTAATCTCTCACGGATGAAGGTTTTTGTCTCAGGTGATATCGGTTGTTATACCCTCGGATTTCTCCCTCCACTTTCAGCCATGGACTCCTGTGTTTGTATGGGAGCCTCTGTATCCATTGCCCACGGAATGGCAAAAGCTCTTGGGGATGGTGGACATGACAAGATTGTTTCAGTCATCGGTGATTCGACATTTATCCACTCCGGTGTGACTGGGCTTATCAATACGGTATATAACGAGTCTGCTTCGACTCTGATTATCCTTGATAACCGTATTACAGCGATGACCGGGCAGCAGCAAAATGCAACCAGTGGCTATTCCATAAAAGGAGAAGCTGCCAATGCAATTGATATCGAGGCACTTTGTAGAGCCGTTGGAGTAAAGCATGTCTTCAAGGTTAATCCCCACGATGTGGTTGAAACCAGAAAGGTCATGAAAGAGGCGGTCGATCTTAACGAGCCATCTGTGATAATCTCAGAGGCGCCTTGTGTGCTGTTACCTGAGATGAAAGAGAGAAAGCCGGTTTCATATTTCACCAATCAGGAAAATTGTGTCGGTTGCATGTCTTGTATTCGACTGGGTTGCCCTGCTCTCAGTTGGACGACTTTCGCTGAAGGCGAAGCGGAAGAACGAGGATACAGGAAAAAGCAGAAAGGCATTTCCAAGATAGATGAAATTCTTTGTAACGATTGTGGTCAGTGCGCATCGCTCTGTAAGTTTGATGCTATCACCAGAGGAGAGGGAAAATAATGGAAGATACAGGAAACATCCTCTTTTCAGGGGTCGGTGGTCAGGGCATTCTTCTTGCCAGTGAGGTGACTGTGTATGCTCTGCTCGCGGCAGGATATGATGCAAAGAAAAGTGAAGTCCATGGAATGGCCCAGCGCGGAGGTTCGGTTACGGCCCAGCTTCGTTATGGCAAAAAGGTATATTCCCCACTCATTGAGCCTGGTGGTGCTGATATTCAGGTGGCTTTTGAGATGATGGAAGCTGTACGCTATCTACCATATCTGCACAAGGGAAGTAAGGTTGTCGTCAACACTCAGAAAATACTCCCTCCTTCGGTTGCAACCGGCCAGGCTGTATATCCAGAAGAGGTGTTGAATCATCTTTTGGAAAGGGACATCGTCGTTGTTGCTGTGGACGCTTTTGATCTTGCAAGAGATGTGGGTGAGGTTCGCACGGCCAATGTTGTTATGGTTGGAGCACTGTCTGCATTTTTACCTGTAGACGTAGCCGACTTTGAAGAGATCATACGAAGCCGAGTTCCGGAAAAATATATTGAAGTGAATTTGAAAGCCTTTGCCGCGGGAAGAAACGCCAGCAAGTAATTTGAGGGGATGATATGACAGTATC
Source organism: Desulforhopalus sp. (assembly GCA_047619065.1). Lineage (GTDB taxonomy): Bacteria > Desulfobacterota > Desulfobulbia > Desulfobulbales > Desulfocapsaceae > Desulforhopalus_A. The sequence continues at coordinate 241,509 of JBLHNA010000004.1, read as the reverse complement.
GTATTGGGAAGAGGAAATTGAGACCCTGCCTCGAGTGGGTCTTGAGTCTATCCAACTAAGAAGATTGCAGCACCTGGTTGCGCGTGTCTATAAAACCGTCAAACCCTATAAGGTGAAGATGGATGAGGCTGGGGTGAAGCCGGAAGATATTAAAAGCCTGGCTGATCTGGCAAAATTACCATTTACAGTAAAGGATGACCTGCGGGATAACTATCCTTTCGGGCTTTTCACCGTTCCCCTTGAAGAGGTGGTACGTGTTCATGCCTCATCTGGTACAACGGGTAAGCCAACGGTGGTTGGCTATACCGCAAAAGACATTAAAACCTGGTCCAACGTAATGGCACGGGCTCTTTGTTGTGCCGGAGCCACGAAAGGTGATATGATTCACAATGCCTATGGCTATGGACTTTTTACTGGTGGTTTGGGTGCGCATTACGGGATTGAAAGACTGGGGGCAACTGCTATTCCCGTCTCTGGTGGTAACTCGAAGCGTCAGATCAATATCATGAAAGACTTTGGTTCTACGGTACTGCTTTCAACACCATCCTATGCACTTAATCTTGCAGAAGCTATGGATGCTATGGGTGTTGACCCTAAATCGTTATCGCTTCGGGTTGGTATCTTTGGTGCTGAGCCCTGGAGTGAAAATATGCGGGAAGAGGTTGAGCGTAAACTGAACCTCAAGGCTACTGATATCTACGGCCTTTCTGAGGTTATGGGGCCTGGTGTCGCTCAGGAATGTCTGCATACCGATCATGGAATGCATATTTTTGAAGATCATTTCCTCCCTGAGATTATCGACCCGGAGACCGGTGAGGTACTTCCTCCTGGTGAAAAGGGTGAATTGGTTTTCACAACCCTTACAAAAGAAGCCTTTCCAATTATTCGCTACCGGACAAAAGATATTTCACGTCTTTTCTATGAGCCGTGTGAGTGTGGGCGAACCTTGGTTCGTATGGAAAAAGTTACCGGACGTACAGACGATATGCTGATCATCCGAGGGGTTAATGTCTTTCCGTCCCAGGTTGAGCATGTGCTCATGGGAGTTGACGGTGTTGAACCACACTATCAGATTGTTGTAGACCGCGAGGGAAATCTTGATACTATGCAGGTACAGGTTGAGGTAAGTGAAGGGCTCTTTTCCGATGAGATACGTATACTTGAAAATCTTGCTAAGCATATCCAGAAGGAGATTAAAGACCTCCTCGGGGTGAGCTGTAAGGTTAAACTTGTTGAACCCAAAACGATCCAGCGTAGTGAAGGTAAGGCGCAACGGGTAATAGATAATAGAAAGTTATAACCCTGGTATGGGGTAAGAACACTGGGATAAGTACCTTCATGAAGTTTTTTTCAAATGTAGGATAGACATTCAGCTTGAATGAATTTCTAAGAAAAGGGGATAACATGCTCGTAGAACAAATTGCTGTATTCTTGGAGAATAAGTCGGGAAGGCTTGCTGAAATTACTGCAGTTTTAGCGGATAACAACATCAATATCCGTGCGCTATCTGTAGCTGATACTGCAGATTTTGGCATACTGCGCCTCATTGTTGATAAGGTAGAAAAAGCCAAAGAAGTACTGAAAGAAAACGGTTTTACTGTGGGTAAAACAAACGTCATTGCCGTTGAAGTCGAGGATGCGACGGGGGGACTTGCCAAGGTATTACAATGTATTAAAAATTCCAGCATCAACGTTGAGTACATGTACGCATTTGTCAATAAGACCGGCGAAAATGCGGTTCTGATCTTTCGCTTTGAGAAAATGGAAGAGGCTATTGAAGCGCTGCAAAAAAATGGTTTTACCATTATTTCAAGAGAGCAGATCTGCGCGCTCTAAGCACATATTTTATCTCAACTCGTGAAATCTTTGGGCAAGGCTGCTCGCCCCGGTAAATGGAAAATAAGATGGGACTCTTTTTAGTACTCGCTCGACGTGTATAAGTGCCATGTTGCTTATGCTAATTTTTTAATTTTAAAAGAGGTTTTAGCTTTTTTGTCTTTATGAAAGGTTTCCTGGAGTAAGGCACTAACCGGTGTTGTTAACCATAATATTCTGATAACAGAGACTGTATGTATTGGCAAAAGGAACAAGAATGTCTTTCCAGGTCAAATCTGGAACAATTGCAACTGGAACGCCTACAGGCAACCTTGAAAAGAGTTGGAACGAATGTCCCGTTTTACAGAAATAAATTTAATAGTTTAAAGCTGGATCCTGGAAAACTGACATCGCTTGAAGGAATTAGAGATTATCCGTTTACCCTCAAACAGGATTTACGGGACAATTATCCCTATGGACTTTTCGCAGTTCCTCTTCGTGATGTTGTTCGTGTGCATTCCTCATCTGGAACCACCGGCATGGCAACCGTGGTTGGCTATAGCAAAAACGACATTATTACCTGGTCCAATCTGGTTGCACGAGTTCTGTGTGGCGCAGGTGTTACGCCTGATGATGTGATTCAAATCGCCTTTGGCTACGGTCTTTTTACTGGTGGTTTTGGTCTGCATTATGGTGCGGAGCGGCTTGGGGCATCGGTCATTCCAATTTCATCTGGCAACACCAAGCGGCAGATCCAGATAATGCAGGATTTTAAAACTACTGCATTGGTATGTACCCCCTCTTATGCCCTTAAGATGGCGGATGTTATGATGGATATGGGGATTAATCCCAATGGCTTATCTCTTCGTTATGGCCTTTTTGGAGCAGAGCCCTGGTCTGAGGCAATGCGTCAGGAGATTAATGATAGACTGGGCATACGGGCAACTGACAACTATGGTCTCTCAGAGGTGATGGGGCCTGGAGTTGCTGGAGAATGTTTTGAGTGTAATGGACTGCATGTCAATGAAGATCATTTCCTGATTGAAATACTCGATCCGGATACACTTGAACCTGTAAAACCAGGGGAGGTGGGTGAGCTGGTTATCACGACTCTTACCAAAGAAGCTTTTCCAGTTATACGATATCGAACCCGTGATCTGACACGGCTTCTCCCTGAGCCATGCCCCTGCGGACGTACATTTTCCAGAGTCTCACGGATGATGGGAAGATCAGACGACATGCTGATCATTAAAGGGGTGAATGTGTTCCCCACCCAGATCGAAGCGGTTCTCTTTGAGATTGAAGGAATTGAACCCCATTACAGACTTATTGTAGAGAGAGAAAATAACGAAGATAAGTTAACTGTCATGGTTGAAGTGGTTGAATCAATATTCTTTGATGAGATGAAAAAACAGCGTGCTTTTATTGATTCAATTAGAAAACGTATGGCATCTGAACTCGGGATCGGGGTGAAGATTCAACTGGTTGAGGAAAGAACCCTTGAACGTTTTGACGGCAAAGGTTCTCGGGTGATAGATAAACGAGAATTATAAGTTATCGGTAGGTTCCGCGACTAATGCAAAAAAGCCCCTGTCTCTGGTTGTTAACCCGAGACAGGGGCTTTTTTTGTGGTGTACATTGGCTGGTCCGAATATTTCATGAGATATGGCAGGTATTCGGTCGGGTACTCGTTAACATAGCCGCCAGATAGTGATCCCAGAGAGACCTTCGAGGTACCCGTTGGCTAATACATATCCTGGGTCGACTGGAAAAAGAGCAGTGCCGACGGGTGAGGGTGTAGATAACTGTCGTTGAGCGTTGTGGCCTTAACCTCTGTACCTCAAGTGCTCAGTAACGATGCAGCAGCGGAAAAATCTTGTGACCCGGAGGGTGAGCTTTTCGATATACAGCGAAACACACACTGCTTTTGCTGTCTATTGGATTTACACTCTGAAATTAGCATTTCAGGCTATTTATCAAAAAGTTCATGAGAAATGCGGGGTAGCTGTTGTGGAAGAAGGAGGGGGGGGGAGCTGAGGTTCGTCACTTTTATCATTGATAGACAAAGGTTATAAGCCGAGGTCAACACGAAATACTGTCAATCAAGCACAAAAATAAAAAATATTATTATTAATTTTGCACTTAATTTTAAGAATAAATCTCAAGTAGGTTGAGCATGTAAGGGTAAGGAAAAGATAAAACAGTCTTGTAGGTATAAATACCTAGTGACGGTGTGGGTATTAGTACGATTTGATATCTTCGATATTGGTATGATAAAATAACTTAAGTAGTAATAAAGATGGTGGTGTTGGGGCACTCGTATCGACAAAACGATTGGGGCCCTGGTTGTAAAGACGTGCATCGCTCCTGCACGTCAGGTTTTATCTTGCTTTGGTGGGTTCTATGGAAAATCTTCCTGATGTTATCATTTATATCTGGTTACTCCCTCTTGCGTTATATGTTGTTTTACCTCTTTCTCTTCTTGGGGTATACCTCCTGGTTCGGCTGATACATTTTATGTTTTTCCCCCGTCGGCCTAAGGTCCATAAACATACACCTGATAGTGCGCTTAATGAGTGGGAAAAAATCGGCTAGTTTTGGCAAACAGTTGCTGTATTTTTTCCACGGTGTGCGATGTAATGGGAGTTCTACTTTTAATTAATCGTCGTGGACAATTGCCGTGCTCAGCCCTCTCTCCGGCCTGGTAAACGTGTGACAGAGTGAGCAATCAATGTTTTCTCCTTCCACATGTTCTTTGTGGATCCACAGGTACATTTTGTCATCCTTGTCATCTTCAAGGCCGTGGCACTGTGTGCATACCTGTGATCTACTCCCCTTAAGAGCGTATCCCAGTTCACCTGTAAGATCCATTCTACTGGTATTGTCATGACAATCCAGGCATTGTAAGCCGCTGGTGGCTGGGGCAACTTCGTGGGTGATGAGTTGGTAGGTGTCTGTTGTTACCCAGGTGACCAGATCATTAGGGTCCCTTCCCATGTTTATAAGGCCAGCTCTTGTTGCATCTTCATAATGTCCGGTGGAAAAATAGATACTGGTGTCGAGAGCTATAAGTTCATTGGTGTAACTATTGAGTGGCTGGAATGCTGTTTTGTATTTAAATGGATAGAGTTTAGATCCATCATTGCTGACGGAACCGTTTGGCTCAGAGGTGGGAATTGTCGCAGGAATCGGAGATGCGACCTGATCGTAGAGCAGGTAGGAGGAGCTGGATCCATTCCACCACTTGTATCTTGGGTTCAGATTTCCTGCCATTGTGGGCGTCGGATGAATGGCTCCACTGGCTGTGAGGTGAGGTTGTTGCCAGTCTCGATGGGTTTCAGTCTCTTCTGTTGCAAGAGTATCAGCAGCATTTTTCGCATAAACAGGAATATGACAAGACTGACAGGCGACTCGTGCAACATGCCTTCCCACTGTCCTGTTGCCATGTCCCTCTGTCGTATCTTTGCCAGTGTGGCAGTCTGTACAGGACATTTCGACATCAAGGTCGGTCGGCCGAAGATCAGAGCCTTTACCAGCCATCAGGTGATCTTCTGTTTTGTGGCAGCTCTGACATGTGAGGTTTGCACCGGTTCTTGCCATATGGATATCAAAAGATCGATCCGTTGTATTGGCATGGGCAAGAGCCATGTCACCCCTCTTGTAGTTGTCGCCGCCTCCTCCTTTTGCATGACATTGCAAACAGCCTTCTCTCGTTGGGAGGTGAACGGTCTGGGCTGCCTCCTTCATAGTGATGGTCATAGCGGCGCTGTCTGGTACAAAGATACCATCAACTTTTTTTCTTTTATATTGATCTTGATGGCAGATGAGGCAGTCGATGTTTGTCAGTTGAGAACTACTTATTGTGGGCTCAGGTCGTGCTCCCAGTCCTGCATGACATGCTCCACAGCCATTCCAGTTACCTGTGGTATTAATGCAATAGCTGTTGACTCCCATGTCAAGTTTGCCTTGAATATCTGGTCCATTTGTCATGTATGGTGTCTCTCCAAGCCATTGGTAATGCGTTGAGTGAAATACTTCTTCCCCTTCCTGGGAGTGGCATTTTAGGCAGGTAGCAGTTCCTTTCCAGGATCGTATTGAGGCGTGGGGATTATTTGGGTCGTATTGTGTTGATTGGTGGGCCGCTAGTATTGCCGGCATAAAGAGCAGTAGAAAATCATCATCTTGCTCTTTTGCCAATGTCGAAGACTGGAAAATTGAGATCACGAAAAAAAATGATAAAAACAGAGTAACGATTGGTGCAGGAAAAGATATTAAACGCTTCATGTAATTGCCACCGGCTAAGATTTATACAACTGACCTAGGGGCAATATACCACAAAGTAGCACGACAACCAAAGGCGATTTTCCATGGGAGAATCGCCTGATAGCTTGTTTTTATGGAGTGTTAGAGAACTTGTGAAATGATAATAAAGAGATAAGGAGGTGTGACTTGCTGGGAATTGTTCTTAAAAAAGTAGAACAGGACAAGACACATTGTGGAGAACGTGGTTTGCCACGGACCCGAAGATGACGTCTCTTATCTCACCGCCACCTTCATGTCGACCGATGACAAGAAGCTGGAAATCCTGGCTGTTTGCAATGTGGGCAATGATGGACCGTGGCTCCCCGAATTCAAGAATGCGCTCACAGGTAAAACCGGCTTCCTCAAGTTTTTTGTTTGTTCGATCTAAAAGCAGGTTACCAGCCTTGGTCGCATTTTCTTTGACCATCTCGACCTGAAAATCAGGAATCATCCTATATGCCAGTTGATCGTTATTAATAACATAGAGCAGGGTGAGATGTTTTGAAAAACGATCCTTTAATTTTATGATGGCGTCGATGGTGGCCTGTGCTGTTGGGGAATCATCAACCGGGATAAGGATTTTAGGGTCCATAGTATTTCTCCTCAGAAACGTTTTCTATTACGTGATTCCTGCTTTATATACTACTAGTATATCAGCATTTTATAAGAGAATACAGTTGTAATCAATTTTTACCATTACCTAGTTATCCTCACTCATATCCCTAAATGGATGGAGCCCCTGTGCGTGTACTAATTCGAGTAGTCTTTGAGGGTCCTGGTCGAAGATATCTTCCACAGACCCTTCGTCGAGGATGTCTTTAAAGGTTGTAATGAGATTTTCGTGGGACCAACGGGAGAGATAGTAGACGACGAGTTCAGGTAGTCTGGTAAAAATTGTCTCCTCTGGCATTGGATCAATAAACGAAGATGCTGTGAGCTTCACAGCCGAGAGGGTTTGCGGGGTGTACAGACTCTCTAAGAACATAAGCTCGGGCGGTATTGCTGCTTGTATTCCAAGTTTTCGAACCCCCTTCAACACCAGATAAATAAATTTTTTGCCATAGTTTGCGATCCAGAACGGAACGTAGATTTCTTTCGGGCGCTCAAGGTTGAGGTAGGATTTAATTGTGAGAATAAGTGTCGCCAGATCCACCGGGTTTTTATCTACAAAATGATAGGTTTTACCCTTGAATTCTTCTCTATGTTGCAGAACATGATCGATGAAAAATGGGAGCTTTCGGGCGTTCGTGTAGGAATGTAGAATATTTTTTTTGGTAAAAAGTACCGGAATGGCCTCATCGGCAACAGAAAATAACAGTCGGTGAAATCCTTGAATTTTATGATCATGAGCGCCATAAACAATTGCCAGTCGTATGCAGGTGTAATCAAGGTTGTGCTCCTTGGCCATTAGACTAAGGGTGGCCTCGGTCATCAGTTTAGACTTTGCGTAATTACTGAGTGAGGGGGTGAGCGGAAGTGTTTGATCCTCTATGAGGTCAGTACCGGGAGGTAAGGCCGCAGCTGAGCTGAGATGTATGAAAGGGATGTTGAGTGCGCTTGTGGCCCTTGCGAGGTTTACGGGACCTTTGTAGTTCACCTCATAGGCCAGCTGGCCATCGGAGCTAAGGCTTGCCATCGCAGCGTTAATGACAAAGTCTGGTTTGACTTCAAGGAGATATCTACGAATATCACCTTCTTCTCTAACGGAGAGCTTCTTGCTACTGGGGGCGCGAATATCAACAGTGTCAGGATGATTTCTTTTGTAGAAATTAACAATAGTTCCGCCAATAAGACCAGAGCCACCGATTAATACACCAATTCTTTTTCTAGCCATTTCTGCTCCCTGTCAGTGAATTAATACCAGAGAAGATCGAGCCTGTGCGAGTGTCTATCTGTATCTGTAGAATAAAGCCCTACTACATATGTTGCAACGTAAAATATGTAGCAGGTAAGATAGATGAACTCTTTCCCTGATTTTGAGATTAACCGTACACAAGATGGGGGAGGAATAAAACGATATCCGGAAAGAAGGTGAGTATAAATAAAATGATTATCTGAATGAGAAGAAATGGCAGCACCGCCTTGGTGACATATACGATATCCCTGTCAACTGTAGCACCGGAAATGTAAAGACTCACGCCCAGTGGCGGGGTGCAGTAACCAATACCAAGATTTATGGTCATGATGAGGCCAAAATGCATGGTGTCAATGCCGAATTTCCCAAGTAGTGGTAGAAAAATCGGTGTAAGAATGAGGGTTGCAGAGATGATATCCATAAACATGCCGATGAACAGCAACAGGATGTTTACAGAAAGGAGAAAGACCCACGGAGACGATACGTTGTTAACTACGATCGTAGCAATCTTTCCCGGGATTTGTTCAAAGGTCAGGTACTCGCCGAAAACGGAGGCACCGGCCACAATAATAAGCAGAGTGGCTGAGGTAAGGGCTGACGAGACAATCACTCTTTTCACATCGGTGAACTTCATATCCTTGTGCAGCACGATTTCAACAAAAAAAGCATAAAAACAGGCAACCACAGCTGCCTCGTTGGCGGTGAAAAGGCCAGAATAGATTCCGCCAAAGATGAGTACAGGCAACATCAGGGCCCATATACTTTCTTTGAGTACAGAAAGGACCTCAGATAGAGAAGGTTTGGGGCGCTGTTTCATACCCATCTTCTTGCAGGCAACATAGGCATATAAACTCATTGCGAGCATGATGATCACGCCTGGGATAAAGCCTGTCAGAAAGAGCGCCTCGAGTTGATCGTTGCTGACCATAGCGTAAAGGATCATCGCAATGGATGGTGGAATAATGACACCGAGAATAGGAGAGGTGGTCATAAGCCCTACGGAAAACTTTTCGTCGTAGCCATTTTCAATAAGGGCAGGAATCATAAATCCACCAATGGCGACAACGGTTGCAACGGTAGATCCTGAGATAGCACCAAAAAATCCACAAGCGAGCACGCCGGCCATAGCAAGACCGCCGGGTAAAAAGCCAACAAGGCAATTGGCTGTATTTATTAGTTTTTTTACAATAGAACCGGTGGTCATAATGTTGCCGCAGAGGACGAAAAACATCACAACCACAAGGGCGAATTTATCCATACTTCGGTAGAGTACTTCGATTACAATCTGAGGATCAATACCAACTAGAAAGACAAGGCCAACGGTTCCCGTGAAAAACAGTGACATAAAAACGGGCACGGTGGTGGCGAGGCATCCAAGCAGGAGGGCAAATATAAGAAGGTAACTGTTATCCATGACCTATAGCTCCCCTGTTATATCTTTAATTCCTGTCCAGTCTTCACGCATGACAATCAGGGTACGGAAAAACATCATGAATCCCATAACCGGCAGGACAGCATAGAAAAAGTACTCAGGTATCTGGAGGGTTGCCGTACGTGCATATTCGTCCATGTACATCATATATGTCATCTGTGCGCCGAGATAGATCATGAGAAGAGAAAAGATAAGAACTGCAACGTGGGAAAAAAGAGTGAGCGGACGTCTCAAAATCGGAAGCATCTGGGGGAGTGCGTCAATCCGTATGAGAGAACGGTTCCGTATAGCTGCTACGCAACCAATATATGTTGAAAAGAAGATCACCTTCCGTACAACTTCGTCAGACCAGTAGAGACTGACGTCATTGGTTATCTTGCGCAAAATGACATTTGCCATGGCAGTGCAGAGCGCAATACAGACGGTGATAAAAAGAGACCATTCTTCAATGCGTGAGAAGACACGGTCCACGGTCTTAAAAATTTTTATAAACATATTTAGTGCTTTACTCCAGAAAACCTTTCATAAAAAACAAGAAAGCTGGAGACTCTTTTGAAATTAAGTAGTTAACATAACCACCAGATAGCGACCGTAGAGAGACCTTCGGGGCATTTATACCCCACAAGGGGGTACTGAACAGAGTCCCGGCTTATTTCCCGTTTACCAGGGTCAGCGTAACAGCTGAAGTTGACAAGCCACGGTTCAGTGGTGTGGGGTTATAACAGTTTTTGCAAGCCTCTAAGCTTTTCCCGCACTTGACGGAGATAGTCAAGGCCAAATTAAGACCTGTCATAAAAAACAAAAAAAGTAGAGATAAGGTTAGTGGTTTACTCACCCCGTCTCTACTTTTTTGTTACTTCTCTAAAAAGGTCTAGCCTGCATTTCTCATCAGTTCAGGTGGTGTTAGCTTCGAAATTTTTACCTGTAGATCATAGTGGGCTATATTTACAGGTAAAATACTGAAGCAGATAAGCGCAGACTTCGGATGGCGCCACATGGACTGACCTTTGGTGAGCATTTTGTCGATATCACAACAATTTTTCGCAATAAGCATTAACCTGTTTTTACAACGTTTTTAGCTGTGTCGACAGAATGCTCATGAGAAATGCGGGTTAGCTGTTACTTACCAAGGGTTGTACGAACAGTATCCAGATATTCCGGGCCAATTTTCTTACTCCAGCTTTGTAATACAGGTTCTGCCAACTCTTTAAGGGAGGCAATGTCACCATCTGAAAGGGTTATAAACTCAACTCCAGCCTCTTTGGCTTTGGCGATTTGAGCTTCGTGCTGGGTTCGCGTAGCGGCCCGTGTTTTTTCACTCTCTTCAGAAATGACCGTCAGAAGAATGTCCTGAAGGTCCTGGGGAAGTTTTTTCAACCAACGTTTGTTAATGAGGTGAACAAAGAGTCCTTGTGCGTAGTTCAGCTCAGTAAAGTTCTTGGCGATGGTAAATTTTTTGGTGATGTTACATACGATAGCGGTGTGGTCAAGTCCTGTAATTACACCTGTTTGCAAGGCTTGGGGGACATCTGGCCATGGCATAACGGTAAATTTAAGGTTCCACGCCTTGTAAAGATCGGTGTTCACTGGCGCCTGTGCGATACGGAAATTGGTCTGCTTTGCATCGGCAACAGTTTTAACAGGAGTTGTTGTTGCCCAGCCGTAGGGACCGTATCCTGTAACGTCTGCCACAAGAAGCCCTTGTTTCTCAGCACCGCTCGCAAATGGATCCCAGGTCTCCGGTGTATTTCTAAAGGTATCGAGTTTATCAAAGGTGTCAACGACATAAGGAAGATTAACAATGCCCAGACGGTCAGAGACATTGGCTGCCGCCACCGATGAACTCATCATCCCCTGAATGGCTCCAAGCTTAAGCTTGGCAATGACATCCTTTTCTCCACCCATCTGAGAAAGAGGGCGGAAATCGACGTAGAGTCTTCCTCCTGATTTTTCCCAGACCTTATCACGGATTGCGTAACCAACAGCAACACCCTCGATAACTGGATGTGAAACATTGGAAAGAATATAGGTGTATTCTGCACCTTTGGGATCAAAATTCGGTTGCCAGGCATCCAGTGGATTCTTCTTTTTTTCAGCAGCCAACAGTGAGCCCGGTAGGCAAAGAGCAATAAGGAGCATGGTGGTGAACAGTTTCTTCATAATTACCTCTGGTCGATATTTTTATTATGGTGATGGCAAGCATAGCCTCTCTCTTTGTGTTGTTGATTACCATAAACTTTCGCGGGAAGCAAACCTCTAAGTGAATTTAATGCGGCAAGTCGTGCTTTGTGGTGAATAAAGTAAGGATGGGCCGGCCCTGTGGTTGTAATAATTAACCCTATGTCGATTGTTGGCGAATCAACGTAATCTTCTTTTAAAGAAAACAATGTAGTTAAAGGGGGTTAAGGGCGATTTGATGCTGATTTTCTAGGGAAATTCTGGTACTTTTTGAATGTCATTTACGAAAAATCATTTCATTATCTCTCAATTCTTAGGAGGAAACTGATGCGTTACCCAAGGCATATAATCTGGACCATTGTCATTTTGATGTTGGTTGTTTTTTCATGTTCAAAGGGGTTTGCAAATGATCCTTTAGAAAAATGGAGTCCTTCCTTTGATCCGTCAAAAGCGGAATATGTATATCTACTCTCTTGTGTTGGACATCCGGCTATAGAAGGGGTGGCGGTCGGTTATAAAATCCGAGATCGCATCTGGGAAGAAACTGGTGGGAAAATTTATGTCGATTTCAGACCCTTGTCACAACTTGGGGGCGAAAAAGATGTGATTAATAAACTCAAGTTTGGAGCAGTGCAGGGGATGATGAGTTCTTCTGTTGCAGCCGCAAATATCGCTCCGGCTCTTGGCATTGTGAATCTTCCATATATTGTCGATAGTTTTGATAAACTCGAAAAGTTCAGGGAAAACGAACAACTTTGGGGACCGTTTCGGGATGCGGCTCTTTCTAAGGGAATGGAGGTAATTGATTTTACGGGTTATGGCTCCTATGGCTGGGCGACAACGAAGCCTGTGGCCAATCGTGCCCAGGCTGAAGGTGTGAATTTTCGTATTGCTCAGGCACCCGTCAATATAGATGTGTACAAGGCCTGGGATTTGAAATTTTCGGTCCTTCCCTGGCCTGATGTACCCCAGGCATTGCAGACTGGTGTGATTGACGGTTTGGACCACACTCCGATCGTCTGTAACATTTCAAAGAAATTTACTGTTGCCAAGTATTACACTCAACTTGATTATGCCCAAGGGTTGTATGTGCATATTATCAACAAGCAATGGTTGAAAAAACTGCCCTCGGATCTTCAGGAGATCTTTCTGCGTGTGGTAAAAGAAGAAAGTGCTATTGCAAGGACGCTGACCAGGACACAGCAGGAAGAACAGATCGCGGCAGCAAAAGAAGCGGGTGTCACATTTTATCAACTTCCTCAAGAAGATAAGGACGCAATGATTAAGGATTGTGATACTGTTTATGACGTTTGGGGGCAAAAGATAGGTAAAGATTATTTCGAGCTGGTGAAAAACACTCTCTAACCCGAATTTCTCATGACTTTTTGATTTGAAACTCAATTGTTTGTTTTTATAGTTTAAAAATGACTTTCTTAATTAACAGGGTGTTTTACGTTTCAAATCAAAAAGTTCACCCTTCGGGCCAACAGATTTATCAGCAGCTGCTTCGTTACCGAGCATTTGCAGGTAGCGAAGACTCCGGTAGATTATTACAGCTTTATGCCCGGTGTCTCGACCTGCGAAAAACTTTGTTGGTGAGAAGTCCGGGCTAACATTGATTTTTGTATTCCTTGGAAGGTTGTCCTCGAAGTATCCGGGACAACCTTCCGTTTTTTTTTAGTAGCCCACTTGTCGTCGCCTTTGTTACCTCCCCTTTGACGCAATTCCTCCAGTTGGCCCTATCACTTTGTAGAATCCTGTTGTCAGTCGCAAATTTCACTTGTTATCTCATATTCATAATGTTTACGCTGAATCAGTATGTTACGAAGCAGAGTGGAAAATAATGCGAAAATGTCATTGAAATGCTTCCCTTTATATTTATTTTGTGTATTTTACAAATCAGTGTCTTACTAATAAACCATCAATAATATTGAACAGTGGGCTTCCAGGAGAAGATAAATGAGTAAAAAATGGGTGTATCGGTTTAATGAACTCGATGCAATTGAAAAATATGTCGGCGGTTCTTGGGATGATGTACGTGGTTTACTTGGAGGTAAAGGAGCAAATCTTGCGGAAATGGTTCGCATTGGTGTTCCCGTTCCCGATGGTTTTATCATTACGACAGAAGCGTGTAATGAGTATCTCTCATTAGGTGAACAGTTGCCTGAAGGTTCCTGGGGCCAGTTGGAAGATTCGCTTCAAGCCATTGAAAAGGCCACCGGAAAAACATTCGGGGATCCCAAAAATCCACTACTCCTCTCTTGCAGGTCCGGTGCAAAGTTTTCCATGCCGGGAATGATGGATACCGTCCTCAATCTTGGTATGAACGATGAGACCGTTGCTGGGCTGATCGAGAGTACAGGGGATGCGAGGGTCGCTTATGATCTCTATCGCAGATTGATTCAGATGTTTGGTACTGTGGTAATGCATATTCCAGACAATAAATTCGAAGAGGTTATCACCAGAACAAGGCGCGAAGCTGGAGTGAAGTCGGACACTGAGCTTACCGGCGAACACTGGATGGCGGTCACGGAAGAATTTAAAAATGTTTTTAGATTTCATACCCATCATCATTTTCCAACAGAACCATACGCTCAGCTGCAGATGGCAACGGAAGCAGTCTTTATGAGCTGGAATGGCAAGCGAGCCTTTGATTACAGGAATGCAGCCGGTATTGATCACAATTTAGGAACTGCTGTGACCATCGTCGCCATGGTTTACGGTAACCTTGGTGATGACAGTGGTACCGGAGTTGCACTCACAAGAAGTGGGACCACCGGTGAGAACAGAATTGAAGGGGATTACCTGACCAATGCCCAGGGTGAGGACGTTGTCGCAGGCATCAGGAAGACCAAGGATCTCTCTGCCCTGAAATTGGAAATGCCTGAGGTTCATGCAGAGTTTGAACGGGTTGCTGTACTGCTTGAAAATCATTACCGGGAGATGCAGGATGTTGAGTTTACAATAGAAAAAGGCAAACTCTGGATGTTGCAGACCAGGGATGGAAAAAGAACATCCCAGGCCGCGGTGAGAATAGCAGTTGATATGGCCGAAGAAGGTTTGATAACAAAAGAAGAAGCACTGATGCGAGTAACTCCTGATCTCATCGATTTCTTCTTCCACCCACAGTTTGATACCCAGGCAATGAAAGATGCAACGAGGGATAACAAACTCATTGCCACCGGTCTTAACGTTTCTCCTGGTGCAGCAGTTGGAATAGTTGCCCTTGACGCTAATCTTGCCGAGTTATGGGGCAAAGAAGAGAAGAAACAGGTCATCATGGTGCGTCCCGAAACAAGACCTGATGATGTCCATGGCATGCTTGCAGCCCAGGGCATTGTAACGAGTCGTGGGGGGCGAACAAGTCATGCTGCGCTGGTTGCCAGGCAGTTTGGAACTCCTGCCGTTGTTGGTGTCGAAGAAATGGACATCGATTTTACCAGAAGACAAATTACGGTTGGAAACAAGGTGATCAGGGAAGGAGAGTATATCTCTGTTGACGGAACAACTGGAGAGATCTTCCTTGGACAGATTGAAACCAAACAGCCGGACATAAAAGACGAATGGCTTCTTAAACTGCTCTCCTGGGCGGATGAGTTTCGTACTCTTGGAGTATGGGCTAACTCGGACTATCCAGTTGATGCATTACGTGCTCGAGAATATGGTGCGGAAGGCATTGGTCTCTGTAGAACCGAGCATATGTTTATGGAGAGTGAGCGGTTGCCGTTTGTGCAACAGATGATTTTAGCTGAAATGGAGATCCAGAGAAGCGAGGCAATAAAATCGCTGCTGCCGTATCAGCGAGAGGATTTTGCAGGTCTGTTTCGGGCAATGGATGGTCTGCCGGTGGTGATCAGGCTTATTGATCCTCCCTTGCATGAATTTTTACCCGATCATGTATCTCTTATGAAAGAGTTGTCTGATCTGAAAATACAACTGCAGCATGCTCCCAATCTGGAAGTAATAGATGATCTCCTCAAGCAGGTGAGGGTGAAGGAAAAGATACTTGCCCGTGTTGAAATGCTCCGGGAAGATAACCCAATGCTTGGCCTGCGGGGAGTTCGACTTGGGATTCACTTTCCTGACTTGCCTCGAATGCAGGTACGAGCAATCATTGAAGCCGCAAGTCTTGTGACAAAAGAGGGTGGTGATGTACGACCGGAAATCATGATTCCTCTGACAAGCCACGTCAATGAGTTGAAATTTCAACGAGAACTGCTGGAAGTTGAAGCCAAGAAGGTTATGGAAGAGCAGGGAATTCAGATCAATTATAAATTTGGCACAATGATTGAGATACCGCGGGCAGCGCTTACCGCGGACCAGCTCGCTGAACATGCGGAGTTTTTCTCTTTTGGTACCAATGATCTGACCCAGACCACCTATGGAATTTCAAGAGATGACGCCGAAAAAGGCTTTCTTATTGAGTATATGGTCCATGGTATTCTGCCCGATAATCCGTTTGAAACCATTGACCCCGATGGTGTTGGGCAGCTGATGCAGATGGCGGTAGAAAAAGGCAGAAAAACGAATCCTGATATCAAACTCGGTATTTGCGGTGAGCATGGTGGTGAGGCGAAGTCCATCGCACTTTGCCATAAACTTGGTTTGAACTATGTTTCTTGTTCGCCATTTAGGGTGCCGCTCGCTAGACTGGCTGCAGCAAGAGCGGCTATTGCTGCAAAAAAATAAGACATACGTTTGTTTTTAGTACAATTGCCCGCAGTCCGGTTGCCTCTTCTTGAGGATAACTGGACTGCGGTTTTTTTGTTTCTGGAACCTGCAGGTGATAATGAGCGTTTTTTCGCTATCCTATCAAGCTTTTTCCCGCATTATTCTGCATATCATCTCATTTTCTTGTGATAGAAGCTCTATCCCGAGTGAGAAATTCGGGCTATTTCCGAGTTGACCTAAATCCATGTACAACGTAAATAGATGTGATTTGATTGAGTGAATAACCATCTGCAATGAGTTTCTCGGGAAATATATTCTGTAAAAGTGATGAAAAAATATTCTGGATTTATGATTGTCATGACACTTATCAGTTACTTGGTAAGTGTGATTTTTCCACCTGTACTTATGGTGACAGCAATTTTCGCCTGGGTTGTGCCAATTTTAATGTGGCGCAATCTTGGGAGAAGTGCTTTGCAGCAGGCATTTGTACTGTTGTTTTGTGGGTTTATCGCAATTATCTTTTCATCCGTCCGTGGTGTTTTCCTGGGCTGGGGACAAATATTTTGTATCAATTTGCCTCTACTCGCCATGTTTGTTGCCGTCGCATTTCTTACCTTGACGAATCATACGGTTGAAGATCCCGATCTTCCCAAAGGTAACAGTGCCGTCGTTACCACGGCTCTTGGAACACATCTTCTTGGAGCTGTAATTAATCTGTCTGTGCTCTTTGTTTTTGGCGATAGACTCCAGGTAAAAGGAAGGCTGACAAGAGAGCAGATGATCATTCTCGCACGGACTTTCTCTGCGGCCGCGTGGTGGTCTCCATTTTTTATCGCAACGGGTGTAGCACTGACCTATGCCCCTGATATGTTGTTGCAGAAGACCTTGATTCCGGGTGTGATCATGAGTGGGATAGCTATAACCTATTCGGTTGTTGAGGTGTGTTATTTTCGGAAAAAAGAATTTTCAGGCTACCCGATACGCATTGAAAGCCTCGTGGTTCCTGTGTTTTTAGCAGGAGTTGTCATCTGTGGACACCATTTTTGGCCTGAAGTGAATGTTCTGATTCTCATCTGTTTCGTCTCCCCACTTGGTGCTATTCTTTTTATGCGAAGCAGGCCCAGGGGGACAGCATTGAAGGACTTTGTGCAGCACAGAATATTATCAGTGAACAGCCAATTTGTCCTCTTTCTGGCAGCAGGAGTTTTCTCCACTGGGCTAAAATCAATAATCATGGTGTATCCAACCCTTTTAAATCTCGAAGGCATGCAATTCACCCCATTACTTTTCGCCATTGTTTTAGGAGTGATGCTTGTGGTCGGTTTTATGGGCGTTCACCCTTTGGTAAGCATCTCGATTGTCAGCCCTTTACTGCTTCCTCTGGCCCCGGACCATTCTCAGCTCGCCTTTATGTTTTTGTGCAGCTGGGCAATCGGTACTGGAAGTAGCCCCTTGTCAGGAGTAGGTCTTGCTCTTGTGAGCAGGTATCATGCATCTCCCAGGCAAATAATAAAAAGCAACTACCATTATGTTATAATGATGTGGTTGGTCGCTTCACTGATGAATATTCTCTGTTATTCTTGATATTTAGTTGTGTATGAGAACATAGGATGGGTCGGAAGAGAAACAGGGATATAATTACTTCTCACTCCACTCAGGCATATTTGCCAAAAATGGAGTGAGAGAAAGGAGCTAACGTTTATAGTCCCTTACAGTTTGCATAATATGTAACGGTTGCCGGCCAGTCGGAAAAGACGCCAAGAACACCAACTTCCTGAGCCAGTACATCGAGAGCCACTAACATGTCTCCATCGTTGTTGATAGCATCTTTAATGGTGCTGTAGTACCAGCCACCACCTTCTTTTAACAGACCGGATCGCTCAAGTGTCCAGGTTATAATTTCAAGGCCAGCAGCCTTTGCACGCTTGGCGTACACAGAAGGTTCGATTTCGCCTTTACTATTTACGGTGAGCAGCATCCACATTGGTGGGGCTATTATACGAACATTCTTGGCGAAAAGTTCCTCCATAGTCGGAGACCATGTTTCTGGTTTATCAAGGTCAAATGTGTCGACATCATACCTGTCGTCAAGATATACGCCCTGCTTGCCAAATTGCGGGTCATTTTTTAGCCAGTAGAGTACATCACCCAGGTTAAAAGATTGTGGAAATACGTTTTGCGGGTCCACGCCAGCCTTTTTGTAGTCATCAATCATGGCCTGGGCGTATTCTTCCTGGGTATAGTCTCCGTCAAAAGGCATTGTGACACTTGGGGCCTTGAGCTCTGGGGTCATCTTCACCCCGAGTTCTGTGAACAGGTCAATACTTTCCGCATGGGTCATGAGGGTGCCACGGGCTGTGTAGAGATCAGTGCGCCAGTTTGGGGTGCCATCCAGATATTCGGCAACAGTTGTTGCATTTGTATTGGCAGCATCCATTTTACCTTTAAGCTGCTTGAACTCTTTTAAGGTGATGTCACTGGTACAGCATTGAGCTGATGCGGGTTTAACAAGTTCACCCGTTTTGGCATCAAATTCGGCTGGGGTAAAAGGCTCTGAGCATTTTGCAGCAAGTTTTGGAATCGCGAGGATGTTCGTTGTGGTATGGAGGTCACACTGAGAATGTCGACAGACAAGTTCCCGATCTTTAGTGAATGTCACATCACATTCAACAACACCTGCTCCCATGAGGGCAGCTGCTTGGTATGATTCTTTGGTGTGCTCGGGAAACTGCATGCCAGCCCCCCGGTGACCAATGGAAAAATCAGTTTTGTAAAAGGGGCCAGCGGCGCAGGACTCAAGATCTTCTTTGAGTTCGCTCTGATCCATGTCATTTACAAGATAGGCAGGCCGAACTCCCAGCTGTACCGCCGTATCCGTGTATTGACTGTCTGTTGTGCCTGCCAAAACGGCAGTGCTGCAGAACAATCCTGTGAGTACAATTGTAGCAAAACTGAGTGAATTACGCATGATTTGACCATCCTCCTAAAAGAGTTAGTATAAAACCTAAATTTTGCAATTGACTAGCCCGGAGTCTACGCTTACCTGCCGGAAATGCGAGGCAGCGAAGCTGAAGACGTATAAATATACTTCACAGCTTCAATAACAAAGCAGATTCGGTGGAATTGTTAATCCCGAAGGGTAGCAAATAACAGAAAAATTATACGCATGCAAAAATGAGTTTATAAAATTACTTTTATGAATGCAGCGTGTTGTTTTACAGCGATAAATCATGTTTTCTGTACTTTGTGTATGCAAGATTTAGGTAAAAAACGAACAGCACCATCGGGTAGTAAGACCAGATTGGCAAATAGTGAGATACCATCTACCACTAACGTGTTGGAACTCTATGTTGTTTTAATGAGGATTCTATTTTCCTTTATTCTCCTTATCTGTATCGAGGTTAGTATTGATGTTTCTCAGTCTTTCGGTAAGAAATAGGCACCTAGCCGAACAAGCAAATGAAAGACAAGGTAGAAACCTATTATTGATCCCAGGATGCAGGCTCCAGCCTGGAGTGGGGTGATACTCTTGCTGTGGATGAAAACAATAATTGGATGAAAGAGGTCAGTAAAAGCCATTGTGCACCTAAACCGATGAAAATCTGGCTAACGCTGGTTGTTAAGTCTTCAATTTTTATAAATATTACGATAGTAAAGTAAGTAAATAAATACTGAGAAATATGCAACCGTTAAAGACTGATGGGCTCGTAAAAAGCTTGTTCTAGTTCGTTGCAGGTCTTACCCCGGTAAACGGGAAATAAGCGGGACTGTTCTCACTACTCCCTCGGAGTCTTCGCTACCTGTATATCAGCCTTTTTTCATAGCCATCAAAAGACTTCGAATTAACTTTTTACGAGTTTGTCATGCTTAAAAGTTCTCTTTTTTTGTTTTTTATGAAAGGTTTGCTGGAGAAAGGTACTAAAAGTTGTTGTCAATGGATTGCCTTAATGAGAAAATGCTTATTGTGGGATGGCGTCTGCGTATAAAAAAGGTAGGATAAAGAATATCCACTGACCCAGGCAGAAACAAATAGAGAGAGAGCGATATGAAGGACAAAAAGATAAAACGTAAGCCCAGCCCTAAAAAGAAGGATTTGTCTTCCTACAAGGTGGTGGAAAAAGAGACTCTTCTGGTCAGCCTTATTGCAAATTTTCCTAAGAAAACCAGAAAATTACTAAAGGCGGTCTTGAAAGACAAGCAGGTCTCAGTGGAAGGGAAAAATGTCACCCAGTTTGACTATATTGTCATACCGGGACAGAATGTTGAGGTGAGTTGGGAGAAGAGTAAGAATGTATCCCACCCCCGTGAATTAAATATCCTTCATATAGATGAGGATATCATTGTTATCAATAAACCAGCAGGCCTTCTGACGATTGCAACAGATAAGGAAAAACGAAGAACTGCGTATTCTATGCTCAGTGCCTACGTGAAAACCCAGGGTGCGGAGAATAAAATATATATTGTCCACAGGCTTGACCGGGAAACCTCGGGCCTTCTCATGTTTGCCAGAAGTGAAGAGGTAAAGCTGCAGATTCAGGAAACATGGAATACGACGATCAGTGAGCGAACCTATGTTGGGGTTGTGGAGGGTGATGTGGATCCACCTGAAGGTACTGTCACCTCTTGGCTAACAGAGAGCAGCGCTTTTACAGTCTATTCTTCGAAAAATGATATGACGGGAAAAAAGGCGATCACCCACTATAAAAAGATTGATGGGACAAAGGATTTATCTCTTTTACAAATTAATCTTGAAACAGGGAGAAAACACCAGATCAGAGTCCACATGCAGGATATAGGGCATCCCATCGTAGGTGATAAAAAATACGGTGCCGGGGCTAATTTTATGGGAAGAATGGCTCTGCATGCCATGGTCCTCTCTTTTACTCATCCAAAAACTGGAGAGAAATGTCATTTTGACACTGGGATTCCTACTAAATTCAGGCAGCTTTTCCAACTCCCTGTAAGAAAGAAGCGGTAGTGTTTTTGGGTGGCTGTTGGATATGAAGACATGAGACACCGCAAATCTTTACAATATAATTGAACGAGACATATATGAGTTTTAACACCATGGGCTTATCTGAGCCTATTCTGCGCGCTGTAGAAGAGCAGGGGTATACAACCCCGACCCCTATCCAGGAACAAGCAATACCAGTGGTCCTTGAGGGGAAAGACCTTATGGCTGCAGCCCAGACCGGCACCGGTAAAACAGCCGGCTTTGCTTTACCGATTCTTGAAAAACTTTCCAAAGGACCAAAGGTACAGACCAACCAGGTACGAACCCTGATTCTAACCCCCACAAGAGAGCTTGCAGCACAGATTGATGCCAGTGTGGTTGCTTATGGTAAATACCTTCCTTTGCGCTCAACAGTTGTGTTTGGGGGAGTTAAGATCAATCCGCAAATGATGATCCTGCGTAGAGGCGTGGATATTCTGGTGGCCACTCCGGGACGTTTGCTCGATCTTTATAATCAGAACGCTGTTCGTTTTAAGCAACTGGAAATATTGGTACTTGATGAAGCGGACAGAATGCTTGATATGGGTTTTATCCATGATATTAAGAAAATCCTGGCCCTTTTGCCTAAAGAGCGTCAAACACTGATGTATTCGGCGACATTTTCCGAGGAGATACGTGATCTGGCCAAAAAGTTGGTGAAAAACCCGGTTCAGATCTCTGTCACTCCGCGCAACACGGCGGTAAAGAGTGTAAAGCAGTGGCTCATCCCGGTGGATAAAAAGAGAAAAGCGGCGCTTTTAATTGACCTGATTAAAAAAAATAATTGGGAACAGGCGCTGGTTTTTACGAGAACGAAGCACGGCGCAAACAAATTGACCCAGCAGTTGGAAAAAGCCGGGATCACTGCGATGGCCATTCATGGTAATAAGAGCCAAAATGCACGAACAAAGGCACTTGCTGATTTTAAGGCAGGTAAGGTTCGGATTCTTGTGGCAACCGATATTGCAGCCAGAGGGCTTGATATAGATCACCTGCCGCAGGTTGTTAATTTTGATCTACCTAATGTTGCTGAAGATTATATACATAGAATTGGCAGGACGGGACGAGCGGGCTCAAAAGGGCAGGCTGTCTCTCTTGTGAGTGCCGATGAGTTTCCAGAGCTTTCTGAAATCGAATACCTGGTAAAACAGATGATTCCAAGAGAATACATGGAGGGTTTTGAGCCGGTCAACGATGTTCCGGCATCAAGGCTTGACCGGCCGAAACGCGCTAAAAAGCCTAAAAAACCCAAAGTATTTACTCAGGAAGGCCAGAGAGGGGATGATCAAAAGAAAGAACTCAAACCTCAAGGTGCTGGTAGGAAGAGTCGTTACCGTGGTCGCAAGTAATTTCTGATGGCGTCGTAAAAAGTCCGATCTACGTCGTTGTGGGTTTGGATCGAACTCTCAACATACCACATGTATCGTTGAGAGTACGATCCAAACACCACGCCTCGGAGTCTTCGCTACCTGTATATCAGCCTTTTTTCATAGCCATCAAAAGACTTCGAATTAACTTTTTACGAGTTTGTCATTTTTGATGGGCTCGTAAAACGCTCGATCTACTTCGTAAGTGAAAAGAAACAGCAACGATGATCAAGCTCATAGCCCTAGGGATACTCTCCGGAGCCTTTTTTAGTACCACTTTCATCCTCAATGAGGTGATGAGTGTAGCTGGTGGACATTGGCTCTGGTCCGCCTCCCTGCGTTACGCCTTTATGGTTCTGTTTCTGGCCACGATCATTGTGTGCCAGGGCGGTTTAAAGCAACTTCGCTCGGTTGTGGCACTTTTTCTGGATCACTGGAGATTTTGGATTCTTGCCGGTGGTATAGGATTTGGTGGTTTTTACGCGCTTATCTGTTTTAGTGCAGACTTTTCTCCAGGCTGGGTTATTGCTGCAACATGGCAGTTTACGGTGGTTGCGAGTCTTTTTGTATTCATGTTTTTTGGCAGGACCTTTCCTAAAAAAATCTGGTTGTTCTCATCCCTCATCTTTCTGGGGGTTATTCTTGTGAACATGTCCCATGTGGAGCAGTTTGATCTAAAAGCACTCCTTGGGGGCGGTTTGCCCGTTCTTGTGGCTGCATTTTGTTATCCCTTTGGCAACCAATTGGTCTGGGAGGCTAAAAATGGAGATAATGGAAGAATTCCAAAAATCCATTCGCCGCTCTTGGCCAATGTGTTCAATAAGGTGTTTCTGATGACACTGGGCTCAGTGCCATTATGGGTCGTTTTGGTTCTCATAGTGTGGCCGTCTGCACCTTCTGGGGGGCAAATTGTTAACAGTTCACTTGTGGCTCTTTTCTCGGGTATCTGTGCGACCAGTATTTTTCTTTACGCAAGGAATCTGGCAACAACATCAAGTGAGCTGGCAGGGGTGGACGCAACCCAGGCAAGCGAGGTGATTTTTGCCCTCATTGGCGGTATATTATTATTAGGAGGAGATGTACCGAGCATGGGTGCACTCATTGGCCTTGTGATGATAGTTGTTGGTTTGGCTTTTTTCGTCAAATACCAAATGTAAATATTTATTCAACTCTTACCGGGAGATTATTATGTACGCAATAGCAATTAACGGCAGCCCCAGAAAGGGCGGAAATACAGAAATGCTGCTCAAAGAAGTTTTGTCTGAGCTTGATGCAGGTGGCTGGGAGACGGAACTTGTAAAAGTGGGAGGAACGGCAATCAGGGGATGTATTGCCTGTCAGAAATGTTTTGAAACGAAAGATAATAAGTGTGCACAAACAAAGGATAAGTTCAACGATATCCATGAAAAACTATTGAGGGCCGACGCCATCATAATGGGTTCTCCCACATACTTTGCAGCGATTTCTGCAGACCTTAAGGCCTTAGTTGAAAGAGCGGGTTATGTCGCCTATGCAAATGACCACGCCTTTACAGGAAAAATTGGAGCAGCCGTTGTGGCCGTGCGACGTGGTGGAGCAACCCATGCCTATGATACGATCAATCATATGTATCAGATGTCCAGGATGGTGCTACCCGGATCAACATACTGGAACATAGGGATTGGTCTGGCTAAAGGCGATGTGGCTGAAGACGCTGAAGGGATGGCCAACATGCGTCATCTTGGCAAAAGTATTGATTGGCTTGGAAAAGTAATGAAGACAGCTACAGATAATTATCCTAGGGGGTAAGCCCTAGAATGCCATTTCTCCCCATATCTGCGTTATTTTCAGAAAATCAATGCTCGCAGGTAAGCACAGACTCCGATATCAATTATATAGCTGTGCTTGATTTCCTAAAAATGCCTTGATCTAAGGATAAATACCTATTCTCGGACAAGCTCCTAGGGGTTAAACCCTGTGGAAAAGTCACTACGAAGTAGATTGACCTTTTTACGGCGTCATCAATTAAAAATATATCTAAAGGGAATACATGCGAAGTAACAATAGAAAAGCTGATGAAATGCGACCGGTTACAATTGAACGAGGTCTGCAACATCAGGCTGATGGTTCTGTTCTTATACGAATGGGTAACACCCATGTTATCTGTGGTGTCTCTGTTGAAGAGAGTGTGCCTTCTTTTTTAAAAGGTAGTGGGCAGGGTTGGATTACTGCCGAATATGGTGTTTTGCCCTGTGCTACAGACAGCAGGTACCGTCGTGAAACTAAAGGTGCCTCAGGACGCACCATGGAAATTCAGCGTTTGATTGGCAGATCACTCCGGATGATGGTTGATTTGAATACCATTGGTGAGAGAACCCTACGAGTGGATTGTGATGTGTTCAACGCTGATGGCGGAACCAGAACAGCTTCAATTACAGGTGCTGCTCTTGCGGTGGTAGACGCTCTAAAAAAAGTTGTGGAACGAGGTGGGCTTGAGGCTCTGCCAAAGATTACTCCGGTTGCTGCAATTTCGGTTGGAATTCTCAATGGAGTCCCGTTGCTCGACCTGGACTATCCGGAAGATTCAACAGCTGGAACAGATGCAAATTTCGTCATGGCAGGTGACGGTCGTTGGATTGAAATTCAGGCAACTGCCGAAGGTGAGCCCTACTCCGATGAGGCATATCTTGCCATGATGGCACTAGCGAGAAAGGGCTGTGATGAGTTGTTCTCCTTATGGGATGAATAGCTCCCAATATTTCAGGAACATTTTAATCAAAGAGACGTCTCATTTTGGATTGCTGACAGAAAATATAGAAAACGCTGTGGATTTCAGAAGTATAGCTAATGTAGCAAAGATTTGTATATTTTGAATGGCAAAATGTTCACCAAAAGCGAGTCGATACACACCGCTGAACAGCGTCGCTCTTGTGAGTCACATACTACAGTATAGTGCCTCGCAAGACTCCTCGTTCAGCAGTTCATCTCAACTCGTGAAATTTTGGGGTTAGGCGGAGAAGGTGAGGTGGAAAAAAAGATAAATATCCGGGGAACCAGAGAGTGGGCCGTAGCAGAGATTAATTGCAGTCGTGGATGTACCCATGGCTGTTTGTACTGTTACGCCCGTTACGATGCAGTTACCAGGAAACAACTTGTCAGTGAGGTTGGTTGGAGTCGTTGCCAGGATCTCAAGGAGGAGCTTAATAGGATTCATCCTCTCTACGATGGTCAGGTGATGTTTCCCGCTGCCCATGATATTATTCCGGAAAATCTTGAAAGTTGTGTTAAGGTTCTAGCCAATCTGCTGGAGGCGGGTAATAGGGTCCTTGTGGTGTCAAAACCACATTTGACCTGTATTCAGAGATTGTGTCAGGAGTTCTTTGACGTCCGGGATCGCTTGCTTTTTCGATTTACCATTACTGCTAGAGATCCGCAAATTCTCAAGTTCTGGGAGCCTGGTGCTCCTGATTATCAGGAGCGTTTGATGAGTTTGAGATCCTGCTTTGAAAGAGGTTTTGCGACCTCTGTGAGTATTGAGCCTATGCTTGACCATGAAGACGTTGTAGCCATGGTGCATGAACTCCACCCCTTTGTTTCCCATTCCATCTGGATTGGCAAGATGAACAAGATTGATAGCAGGGTTTCATCCGAGACTGAAAGTATGCAATATGAAATTGCTCGTATAAATAGTGGTCAGAGCGATGAGCAGATAAAACGGTTGTATGAAAAGCTA
The DNA here is from genome assembly GCA_047619065.1 of Desulforhopalus sp. GTDB lineage: Bacteria > Desulfobacterota > Desulfobulbia > Desulfobulbales > Desulfocapsaceae > Desulforhopalus_A. The sequence goes on along the minus strand of JBLHNA010000004.1, from coordinate 215,184 downwards.
AAAAATGTCGATATAATCCGCTGGAAAGAGTCCATTAAAGAGGTTGTTGGTCTGGCTTTAGCGACTGAGCCAGGGCAGGATGTTTGAGTAGTTGGCTGCTATACACTAGCCTCCCCCCCCCCCCTGTGTTTTCTTACTGATCTGAATAATGGTTGTAAGGTGTTCTTCTCTTCCTAGCGATGAAGGATAGTTTGAACCATCGGTTACCAGTACTAATAACTGATGTGCTATTTATGAGAATGGACTATTGTTTTTTTCTTGTTGAAAATCGTTTAATTAATCCTCTTGAGAAAGCATAAAGGAAAGAGAAATGTTTCAATCGTTTTTTAAAAGTAGACAGTGGTTTTTTTGGGCGTACGGTGGAGGAGTATTTTTACTCCTCGCTCTTTTTGTACAGGTAGAACTGACCGTAAAAATAAACGCGTGGTACGGCGGATTTTATAACATTCTGCAAAAGGCAACAGAGCATGAGGTCGCAGAATTGTGGGAGCAAATGCTGATGTTTGCGAAAATCGCTTTTCCATACGTTCTTATTGCCACTGTGACCTCCTATTTCACTCGGGTTTATTCATTCAAGTGGCGTGAAGCGATGACTTTTTCCTACGTTTCACGCTGGCAACAAGTAGATGAGGAAGTGGAAGGTGCCAGTCAGCGTATACAGGAAGATATCTACCGATTTGCCAGGATTGTGGAAAGTTTGGGTCTTCAGGTTATCAGAGCGATCATGACCCTTATCGCTTTTCTTCCAATTCTTTGGAGTCTCAGTTCCGGAGTTGATATCGGTTTTTTCAAAACCATCCCTGGTAGTCTTGTGTGGGTGGCTCTGGTTGTTTCTATTGGCGGGTTATTAATCTCATGGTTTGTTGGGATAAAGTTGCCGGGCCTGGAGTATAATAATCAGAAGGTGGAGGCCGCTTTTCGTAAAGAGTTGGTGTATGCTGAAGATGATAAGGTAAATTACGGAAGAACTGAGACAATCGCCGAGCTGTTCGTAGGGTTGAAGTTCAATTACAATAGACTTTTTCTACACTACGGTTATTTCGATATCTGGGTCAACTTCTTCGAACAACTTATGGTAATAGTGCCTTACCTTATCATGGGCCCTGGTCTTTTTACCGGAGTTATCACTCTTGGCGTTCTTGTCCAGGTTTCCAATGCCTTTAGTAAGGTGAGGGAGTCGTTTTCAATCTTTATTTCAAATTGGACAACGATTACGGAATTACGATCTATCCATAAACGTTTAAGAGAGTTTGAACACAATATCAGCTATTAGCCCGAATTTCTCATGAACTTTTCGATAAATAGCCTAAATTTCTACTTTCACCGAGTAACTCCAATGAACTCAAAAGCAGTGTGTATTTCGCTTCATATCGAAAAGCTCACCCTCCGGGTCACAAGATTTTTCCGCTGCTGCATCGTTACTGAGCACTTGAGGTACAAAAGTACAGTCGAGTGCTCAGTGTCTTGATCAGCAAAAAACTTTAGTGATGAGAAATACGGGTTAGCAAAACCTAAAGAAGACGGGCCAGAGGATTGTTGTCCTCTGGCCCGTTATCCTGTTAACCCGAATATGTTCATGAATATTTAATACAAATCACTCTCCCGGGTCGAATCCGATCTGGCTTATAGCTCCTCGTATTTTTTCCCGATCAACACCACTGTTTACAAAAGACGCCTCACCTGCTTCAAGATCAACTGCTACTTCTTCTAATCCGTCCAAACTTTCCAGTGCCTTTGTTACAGCACCAACGCAGTGCTTACAACTCATGCCGCTTACTTTGATTGTATCCATAATTTCACTCCTGGTTTTGTGTTTTTGATAGAATTTTATGCTAAACATTAAATGGTAATTTACGATGGGGAGAAAAAAAAACGATAGATGTGTCGTAAACCCCAGGTTTTAACGAGTGTATCCATGTCAAAATAAGGGACAGGGGCTCCCATGGGTTAGATCCAGAAAAGGAAGATCGTTGGAATGATAAGTCCAAGACTCGTTAGACCTAAGTGGCGCATTTTTTGACCACCACGAATCATCAATGCTCCAGAGAGTGCGAGAATAAAGAGTGCTATACAGTAGATGTCCGCAAGCCACGTCCATAACCCTTTAGCCTTATTGAGGTGAAGGGCGTTAAATCCATAGATGATGGGACGCTTTTCTATCTTTTCCATTTGGACTACGCCGCTATCGAGGGATATATCTATGGTGTTGCCTTCAACAAAAACCCGTAATACCTCTGGGGAGAGAAATGCCCCATTTTTATATTTCCCAGTTTCACCAAGTTCGCCCAGAATTTTCCGGATATATTCCATATCGGGTTTTGCACCGTGCCCCAGAGGCGACACAGTGCCTGTTGATTTTTCAATCCGGTAGTTTGGGTTGAAGCTCGGGGAAATATGGTTGAGAGTGATACCACTAATCGCGTAGATGATGGTGAGTCCCACACAGAGATAACCAATGTCTCTGTGCAGGATAAAGTTTAGTTTTCGCCACTTCATTTTACTCGATCTCGGCGCCGAGACCACGGATTCGGTAGAAACTGACAGGACCGGTCACGGATGTTGGATCAAATGCGACACCTTGTTCTTCTGCGTGGTGTCTTCCCATTTTAAGGGCCTGCTCCTGGGTGAGCTTGATTTCCTCAGCAATGCCTTCAACCCGCGCCTGCTTTCCTTTTGTTTCCATTGGGAAAACAATCTCGCCGTCAACAACTTTAATTTTGATTTTTTCAAAGGGAACGTCACTTGAGATATCCATCCAACAACCACGGGCCGCACAGACATCGATAATGAGGCCTTCGATTAATACTTTTTTGCCCAGGTACTTATCAGGGTTTTGGTTAATTTCAGAAACTTTCGTCACCTCAGTAAGAGAAAGTGGTTCTCCTAGTTTGAGTGTGGCGGCTGAGCTTATCGAAGGGAGAAAAAAGAACAAAGTACATATCAGTGAGAAAAATATTTTCATTGGTACCTCTGGTAGAATGTTTGTGGGTTGTTTGCATGGAGTAAACATAAAAAAGAATCTCTATATGAGTACTCGTGTTGTTTTACGTTCGTTTGATTTAATCCGTTGTCATGGTTACCCTACTAGGGCTAGTCCGAAATTCTCATGATTTTTTAGATTTAAAGCTCAACATTATGATATTACTAATAAATGACAACTTGGTTGAAAAACAGGGTGTTTTTTCATTTTAAATCAAAAAATCACCCTTCGGGTCAATAGATTTTTCCGCAAAGTCTGCGTTACAAGCCACTTGCGGTAGTTTATTACAGCAGCGTGGCTTGTGTCTTGACCTACGAAAAACTTTATTGATGAGAAATTCGGGCTAGTCATCATTTAAAATAACAGGATAAACACCTTTTGTTTATATTAAAGTAAATCATTAATTTTTGAAATAGAATGAGCGCAAAAAAATACAATTCAGCAATTGGCGGGATGCATTGTGCAGCTTGCTCGACCCGCATAGAAAAGGTTGTCGGAAATCTCACAGGTGTCACAAGTTGTACGGTGAATCTCGCTACTGCCAGGGCGAGTATCTCGTTTGATTCAGACCTTGTTTCCGTGGCCACAATAGAAGAAACCATCGCAATGCTTGGCTTTGTTGCAGAGGGCGAGAGCGCAGAGAGTGACAGGCCCAATGATAAGGTAATCCAGGAGCAACTGGCAGAGATCAAAAGACGTCTATTGCCAGCCTTTATTCTGGCTGGCCTCATTATGATTATTTCCATGGGGCCAATGGTTGGTATTGTTCTTCCTTCTTTTCTGAGAGCTGATCTCTCCCCTCTTGGCCATAGTCTGGTTCAGTTTTCTCTCATACTCCCCGTCCTCTATCTTGGCAGAAAATTTTACTTCAATGGAATTCCTGCGCTTTTCCGTGGAATTCCCAACATGGACTCTCTTATAGCAATAGGTACAGGCGCTGCTGTTCTCTATTCGAGCTGGAATCTTGTTGAGATACTTTTGGGGATCAATCCTGTTGAACGGGCCCACGACCTCTATTTTGAATCTGCAGCAATGCTTATCGCCTTAATTTCTCTTGGTAAGTATCTCGAGATGCGCTCAAAGGTGAAGACTGGAGAGGCAATCAAGGCTCTTATGCAACTCACCCCTGATACCGCGACTGTCGTAGCAGAAAATGGTGCGTATGTAGAAACTGCAGTTGAGTCAGTAGTTCCTGGAGATGTTATCCTCATTCGTCCCGGAGAACGTATTCCTGTTGATGGCATAGTTATTACAGGTGATTCCCATCTTGACGAGTCGATGTTGACAGGAGAGAGTCTTCCGGTTTCAAAAACGAAAGGAGACTCGGTATATGGAGGAACCCTTAACACCACAGGAACTCTCAGTTTCAGCACCGTTAAGGTTGGGCGGGAGACAGTCCTTGCACGTATTGTTAGCCTTGTTCAGGATGCCCAGGGAAGTAAGGCTCCAATTGCGAGTCTGGCCGATCGGATAAGCCTTTATTTTGTCCCGATCGTAATATCTATTGCTCTTGTGGCGGGCCTTGGCTGGTATTTTTTAGCAGGAGCCGATTTTAGTTTTTCTCTGCGTATTTTTATTGCAGTCATGGTTATCGCCTGTCCCTGCGCCATGGGACTGGCAACACCGACATCAATCATGGTTGGCACAGGAAGAGGCGCGCAACTTGGGGTGCTTATTAAAACAGGTGAGGTCCTCGAACGGGCACAAAATGTTGATTGCGTGGTCTTTGATAAGACGGGAACCTTAACTGTAGGTAAACCCAAGGTGACCGATGTTGTGTCTTTTAGCTCCTGTACTGAGGGTGAAATTTTAGGGATGGCAGCGGGTGCCGAGCAGTTCTCAGAGCACCCCCTGGCAGTAGCTATTATGAATGCGGCAGAGGCTGGGGCGTCGATTTTTCCAGTAGAAGAGTTTAAGGCCCTTCCTGGCCTCGGCCTGCAGGGAACCTTGATGGTTGACGGTAAGCGTTCTGCTCTGCTTCTAGGGAACATCTCTCTTATGAAAGAAAGTAGTGTCGCTGGAATTACAGAGGAGCTTGAGAAGGTTTTTCAAAGGTTGTCTGATGAAGGGAAAACTGTTTTACATCTTGCGGTGGATGGTGAAGTAAAAGGAGTACTCGCAATAGCGGACCCATTAAAAGTAGAGGCGGTAGAGGTCATTTCAGCGCTCACAGAAATGGGATTAGATGTTGTTATGCTTACAGGCGATAACGAAAAAACAGCCCGTGCGGTGGCCCGTGATGCGGGTATCACACATGTGATTGCAGGTGTTTTACCGGAAGGCAAGGCTCGTGAAATTGAAACACTGCAAGAGACTGGCAAAATAGTTGCCATGATTGGTGATGGTATCAACGATGCCCCGGCACTGGCACTGGCTGACGTGGGAATAGCAATGGGATCGGGAATTGATGTGGCTATGGAATCCGCCGATATTGTACTGATGAATGGTCATTTGCAGGGCGTTATTAAGGCAATTGGACTCAGTCGTGCCACGATGAAGAACATTCATCAGAATCTTTTTTGGGCCTTTGCCTACAACGTTATAGGAATACCGATTGCAGCAGGTGTGCTTGTACCTTTTGGCGGTCCCGCCCTTAGCCCTATGTTAGGAGGTGCTGCGATGGCACTGAGCTCTGTCTCTGTGGTAACCAATGCCCTTCGACTGCGATTCTACGGTTCTGCCCCTTCAAAGATGGACTCATGAAAATCTGGACCTACGTCTCGTACCCCAAGGGCACTTCTTACGGGGCGTATACTGCAATTTTCTGCGAAGTCTGCGCTTATCTGCAGAGATCATCTGTACGGGCAAGATCAACTTTTACGAGTTTATCAATAAAGATGGCGTCGTAAAAAGTCCGATCTCCTGCGTTGTAGGTTTTTGGCAGGGCCTCGACATACCACATGTATTGTCGAGAACCTGCCAAAAACACTACGCCTCGGAGTCTTCGCTACCTGTATATCAAACTTTTTATCTAGCCATCTGGGATCTTTGCCCTGAATTTTTACGAGTTTATCAATAAAGTGATGGTGGGATTTTGTGAAAGCTGATCTCTGTGATATAAGATGTATAGGTTCTTATTCCAGCCTACTTCTATTTTTGTGGGATAGACAATTTTTTTAAATTTATGCGAGAGACTCTTAAATTCCATATGTTCTCACAATTGAAAGGAATCGTTTTTGGTTTGATAATTCTTCTGCTGTCACCAGCATTGTCCATGGCGCAGGTGACAGTTGGGTTTCTTGTTCCTGTTTCTGGATTAGGCGATCAATCTTTTAATGATATTACCTATGCAGGGATCATAAAGGCGAGAAACGATTTTGGCCTCACTCTTATAATAGGGCAGTGTCAGTCTGGGGCTTTGTCACATAAAATTGAAATGGAAGGCTTATTGGCGGAGGGGGCTGACATTGTTATCGCCAACGGCTTTGAGTTTGAGGATATTATAAAAGAATACGCACCCAAGAACCCTGGGCAGACTTTTATCATTAATGATTTCGGCATTTCAGATATTGGGAATGTGGTGTCAACAGTTTTCAGTCAACATGAAGGCGCTTTCCTGGCTGGTGCTTTGGCGGCACTTGTGTCAAAAACTGGTCATGTTGGGTTTGTCGGAGGAATGGACATTCCAGTTATCCGTTCATTTTTTGTCGGTTTTGAAGAGGGTGTCCGCTATATCAATAAAGATATCCAGCTGAGTGTCAAATATCTGCAGGGCGCGGGAAATACTGGAACCGGTTTTGATAATCCGACCCTTGGTTACCGCGTTGCCCATGAATTGTATGACAGTGATGTGGATATAATTTTTAATGTTGCAGGGTTGTCGGGCAATGGTGTCATTCGGGCTGCGGCAGAACGTAAGCGCTATGTCATCGGTGTTGATGCTGATCAGGATCATATGGCAAAAGGATATGTACTTACCAGTGTAATGAAGAGACTGGACAAGGCCGTATATACGGTTTTGTCTGAAATTATAACGGGTAGTGTCGTTTCTGGTGTTCACTCTTTTGATTTGGAAAACGGCGGTGTTTCATTAACGCCGATGTTGTTTAGTAAAGAATTGGTGACGGATACGGTCAGGCAGCAATTAGACAAAGTGGAAGAAAAAATAATTGCTGGGGAAATTAAAGTGACCGACTACCTGAAAATGACACCAGCTCCAAAAACTGTTGAGAACTAACAATAATTATGTCTAACAATATGAATCTGCTCTCTATATCCACATGTGCTTTTTTTTCAGCCCCATTTATTCATGATTAATCGAGAAACATATCTATCAAAAATTATAGCTTTCCCCTGGTCGGCGATGAGATTTCGTATAACTGTTGGTATTATGTTTATTATCAGCATTTTGTTCTTCTTTTTTGCGAAAATCGCCATAATCGAGCAACGTGCGCGTATACTTGACCAGATTGAAAATTACGGCACTGAAGTCACCAGATTTATTGCCAAGATATCTATTGTTCCTCTACAAAAATTCAGTATTTATCAGATTGAAAATTATGCTTTTCAGTTTGAACAGGGTAAACTCATAGCTTTTTGTAATATCTATGATCATAAAGGAGCCTTGCTCACCTCTAAAAATGCGGTTGTGGCAAAAAAAATTAGTGACACATCTCAGAGAGATGCTCCTCATATTCGTATTTTTAGCGCTGATATAGACGAAAATGGTATTCATTATGGCAGAGTGGATGTCGGATTACATGTAGATTCGGTTTACTCAGATATGGATCGGACCTCTTTTTATATTATTATGGCTTTCTGCTTTGCTGTTTTAGTCATTGGGGGCGCAGTAAGCTTTTTTATTCATAGGCAACTTGTCAGGCCAATTCTTAAGTTATCAAAGACCACCAGGACCATTGCAGGGGGAGAATTTGTAACGTCTGAGATTTCCCAGAGGAAAGATGAAGTAGGTGCTCTTGCAGGTGCTATCAATCTTATGAGCGGTAGCCTGGAAGAGTCATATCGAACACTTGAGAAAAATGTAGATGAAAGGACAGCTGAACTCTATCACGCTAAAAACATGGCGGAAAAGAGTAACCACCATCTGCAGATTGTTGGGGTAGAAATTCAGGCATTGCTGGATAATTCGCCTGTCGGAATTGTGTTTGTGACCAATGATTATAACATATTACGGGTGAATAAAGAGTTCTTCAGGATTACAGGATACAAATCAGATGAGCTTGTTGGCAAGTCAATGAGGCTTCTGTGTTCGAATATTCTTTCTTTTGAGGAATTCATTAGTAGCTCCAGCCAATTCGATGAGGATGGCCTGTTTAACAGGAGAACAGAGTTACAAAAAAAAGATGGGTCAATCATCAGTTGTGCTGTCCGTGGCAGGAAGACAATCCTTGGTAGTGGTATAGAGCGGATTGTTCTTAATTTTGAGGATATAACCTCGCAATTACTTATTGAAGAGGAGCTCTTGAAAATTAAGAAGCTCGAATCAGTTCGGGTTCTTGCAAGTGGAATAGCACATGATTTCAATAATATACTCGTTGCTATTCTTGGCAATCTGTCCCTGGTTGAACGACTAACAGAAAAAGACAAACATGTGGGAAGTCTACTGGCAGAAGCAAGAAAGGCGTCACTGCGGGCCAAAGATTTGACTGAAAAACTCTTAAGTTTTGCCAAAGGCAGTGAGCCGGATGCCAGGGTCGAAAAACTTTCTGATTTATTGAAAAAGTCTGTTCCAATGGCCCTTTTGGGAAGTTCCGTAGACTGTGATTTTGACCTTGAGGAGGGACTCTGGAAGGTTAAAATGGATAAAATTCAGATCGATAATGTTATTCAAAGTATCGTGTTGAATGCTAAGGAAGCTATGGAAGGGGAAGGGCGGATCACCATATCTTGCCGCAATCAACAACTGGCAAAGAAAGAGATTACAACCCTTACAAAAGGCAGGTATGTGAAAATTACTGTTGCCGATACTGGCCCCGGTATCGACGTGAGTGTTCTTGAGAATGTTTTTGATCCATATTTCTCAACGAAAGAAAAAGATAGCAATAAAGGAAGCGGATTAGGGCTGTCCATTGTGCTGTCAATCCTGGTTAAGCACAAAGGTGCTGTTTTCATGGATTCAGAACCCGGGAGAGGGAGCAGGGTTACCATATACCTACCCGCTGCTCCGGATGAAACCGCCCCAATAAAAATACCCGAGCAGCTTTTGCCTACGGGTAAAGGATCTGTTGTTCTAGCCGATGATGACAAAGCAGTGCATGAGCTTGCAGATGAGATGTTGTCTTATCTTGGATATGAATATGTGGCCTGCAATTCTTTGGAAGATGCCGTTAAAAAGGTCGGTGGAGTTGCGAGAAAAACCGAAGGAAATATAATTGTGCTTATAGCAAGTTCATTGGTTGGGGATATGGCAAAAGGAAACATCGCAGAAATGTTTAAAAGCGTTGCTGACCAGATCAAGCTGGTAGTTTGCCATGGAAATGATTCCATGACCCACATAGAAGAATATCTTCGTTGCGGGTTTGATAATGATCTTAAAAAACCATTCCAACTCCTAGACCTCTCCCGGGCGCTATCTACAGCCAGCAAAGAGAGTTAAACAGACATCTATTTAAGGATGGGTTTTTTACCACCGTAGATGAGGAAATTGATTCCCAGGAGTTTCTTGAAAATATCAACAATGATATTATCTTTTTCCTCCATAACGTCCTTTTTTGTGTCTTTCTCTTCAGGCTCGGCCATTTTTACTCCTCCACAAATATTTCATTTGAATAGTACCCCAATATGTAACAGATTCATTACAGCTTGAAAAGCAGGAAAATAGTTCTACAGTCTGTTATATCTTTGTTAGGAGTTAATACATCAATATCAACGAAAATGAGGTGGTACTGTGTCTCAAGTTAAATCGATGAAAAAGGTGAGTATATCTGTTTGTTTGAAAGCTGGATTAGCAACAGGTGGTTCACCAGCAGGAGTCGATCCCTTTATCTTTATTTATGGTATTGGTCGTGATGGCCTTTCTCCTTTTGAATGTTGTTTGGAAGGTGCTCATGTAGGAGAGTCTATTTTATTTGAAGTTAAACGGGGTGATCTGGCAGAGTATTTTTCCGGCCTGTTTCCCAAAATACGTCCGTTAGTAGATGGGGGAGTTATGCCTAAAAAGGTGTTTTTTGAAGTGGAGGTTAAGGGCGTAGAAGAGGTGGATAACAGGGAGGTTGTGGCTGCTCTTGCAAATTCTGCGAGTGGCTGTGGTTCAGGTGGGTCCTGTGGTTGTGGTTGCTCTTGAGTTGAGTACATAACTGTAGCTCAGAACCCATCATACCATGGGTAGAGGTACTGGTGTTGGATTGACCGATATTATCCCACGCATTGCGGTTAAACAATGGCAAAGTGAGCTGGGAGTCGGTCGGATGCGGCACTTTTTGCAATCTCTGTGTTATTTCCAAAAATTAAATGCTCGCAGGTAAGCGAAGACTCAGGTATCAATCATATGGCAGTGCATGATTTTCCGAAAATGGTTTGATCTGAGAAGGAATTGCAATAATCAGGCAGACCCATGGCTGGATATAATGAGAGATGCCCACAAGAGGATTGAACTATGAAACATGTAACGAACAACAAGCTTTCTCCTGGTATGGCACTTGTCATTATCAATATCCCTCCTTATGGTCGTGTCAAACTTGGGGATGATAAGAAAACAGCTTTCCCCGAATTAAATACAATCATAACAGAATTTTACCAACGAGTAGGCTCTGCACCAGAAGACGGTTTCCCATCTGTCAATGTAGCAAATCTCTTGGTTGAAAAATTTGACGGTGAGATTACGTTGGTTGAATATCCAGATACAGCGGGAATTGTTACTGAAGTGTTCCGCGGCCAGTAAGCTATGTACTTAAGATTGAGATGTATGTAGATAGTATTTCTGAAACAGAAATACTGTAAATAGCAGTCCCTCAGTTATGGAGAATGTAATTGTCTGAAATATGTAAAAGATGTGCTGAATGTTGTAAAAATTTTCCTTTTGTAGAACTATCAAATAATGACATAGATTCGTTAATAAAAGCCACCGGGTTGCCTGTTGATGCGTTTACGTACGCAAAAGGTAAGGCGGTTGAAGAATATTTTTTAAAATTTCAAGACAATGGGTATTGTTTTTTCTTAAATGAAAAGAATGGTATTTTTTCCTGTAATGTATATGAAGCAAGGCCTTCTATTTGTAAAAACTATCCCTCAAAATGTAGTCAGAAAGAAGTCTGTAATAAACATAGAGAGAAATTTCTAAGTGATGTTGGCGACTAACACATCACTTCTCTTGGCAAGAGAAGTCAGAAATCAAGAGATGACCGCGGTCTGGGGTCTGATTGTACTCATAATTACTCCCGTTTAACCAAAATATAATGGCTAACTTCCTGACGGAAATCGTTATGTCTTCTGAGCCGTAATCTGTCAGGAGTAGTCGTTGAGAACTCCTCATGCTGTAGACAACATATTGTTGTTGATTCCAGAGAATGTATACATCCTTTTAACTCCCAAGAAATCGTCCTACTCAGCAACTACCTTGATTTTGCTGCCAGCACCATCGCAGCAATCCACAAAGGCAGATGGAATTAACAATTTAGGTTAAGGGCAATAAATCGCCTTAAATTGGATGTAAACGCCATATTAAGGGACGCGTAATAAATTTCAAATACCCATCCTGATTGCAGGGACCTTTATTTCAACATGGAAAGACTTATATTTATTGGCCTAATCGATTATGATTTAGCTTATGTTTTGTGCTTAAGCGTATGATTATTTATATAGTCAAACCTCAGTAGAGATAAAATGACCTCACCTACCAAGGTGCATGAGGTCACTAAATAGATCTGGAGCCTTTATGGATTTTGAACCCAAATGGATAGCTTGGGAAATCACCCGTCGTTGCAATCTCAAATGTGTGCATTGTCGTTCCTCTTCCGAGCTTGAAAGTGCTGGTCACCCTGACTTTAGCCTAGATGAAGCAAAGGCAATCATGGACGACATTGCCTCATACGCAAGCCCTGTTCTTGTACTCTCTGGTGGTGAACCCCTTTTAAGAAAAGATGTTTTTGATATTGCTAAATACGGTAATACAAAAGGGTTCCGGATGTGCCTTGCTACGAATGGTACACTTGTCACCGATGATATCTGCCTGAAAATAAAAGATGCTGACATCAAAATGGTATCTCTTAGCCTTGACGGCGCAAAGGCGGAAACCCACGATGACTTTCGAAACCAGAAAGGTGCGTTTGACGGAACCATGGAGGCCATCAGGCTGTTTAAAAAGCATGGGATCCCTTTTTTGGTTAACTCATCTTTTACCACCCGTAATAAAGATGAGATTCCTGACATCTATAAACTGGTCAAATCCCTTGGTGCTGTCGCCTGGTATATGTTCATGATTGTGCCCACCGGACGGGGAGAGGACATCATGGAAGAGTTAATCCCACAAAAACTTTATGATGATATTCTCGACTGGCATTACGAGGTTGAGAAAGAAGAAAATGAACTCCTTATGCGGCCTACCTGTGCTCCGCATTACTACAGAATTATTAGGGAAAAAGCCAAGGAAGCGGGCGAGAAAGTTGAACGGAGAACCCTCAATTTTTCTACAGGTGGCTCAAAAGGTTGCCTTGCAGGACAACTCATCTGTCTCATCGATGTGGACGGAGAGATCCTTCCCTGCAGTTATTTTCCAAAATCTGCGGGTAATGTGAAGACCACTCCTTTTAAAACAATCTGGGAAGAATCCGAACTCTTTCTTCAACTCCGAGATTTCAAAGGATATAAAGACAATTGTGGCCAATGTGAGTATGTTGGTGTGTGTGGAGGATGTCGAGCAAGGTCATATTCAATGACCGGAGATTTCCTCGCCCAGGAACCGTTTTGCAACTATGTTCCTCATAAATTACGAAATAAAGAGTAGGCAACATCGTTACGAAAAACGGTTAACATCTTAATTTAAATTAACTCGAAAAATAATATGAACGATACTTTTCTTAAAGCTTGCCGTGGTGAAAAAACCGACTACACCCCCATCTGGATGATGCGTCAGGCGGGACGGTACCTCCCCGAATATCAAAAAGTTCGTGGAAATGTCACCTTTTTGGAACTGTGTAAATCTCCCGAGCTCTGTGTGGAAGTCACGCTCCAGCCAATAGACATTCTTGGAATGGATGCTGCGATCTTATTTTCAGACATACTCATTTTGATGGAAGCGATGGGGGCACCCCTTGAATTTCATGATGGTCGAGGACCCGTTTTTCCTGAGACCATAAGAGATCAAGCCGCTCTTGATAAGCTCATCATCCCTGATGCGGACGAAGCGACTGGTTTTGTCATGGAAACTATTCGGTTGTTGCGACGTGAGCTCAAGGTCCCCCTTATAGGTTTTGCCGGCGCTCCTTTTACCTGTGCCACCTACCTCATTGAAGGTGGGAGCTCTAAGGTTTTCTGGGAAACCAAAAAAATGATGTTTACCAACCCAACACTTTTCCATAATCTCATGGAAAAAATTACCGATGCCACCATACTCTATCTCGACGCCCAGGCACGAGCAGGGGCCCAGGCACTTCAACTATTTGATAGTTGGGCGGGTGTGCTGGCGCCTTGTGATTTTGAAGTGTTTGCTCTGCCTTATGTGCAGAAGATTTTGTCCGCTTTACAGAAATACGACATCCCACTTATATATTTCGCCAACAATGGTGCAACCTTACTTGACCTCTCTGTGACTTCCGGGGCTGACGTTATTGGCCTTGACTGGCGTATAAATATTGGTGATGCGATTAAGAAAGTTGGTAAGCGAGCCGTTCAGGGTAACATTGATCCTTTTGCGCTCCTTCTGCCAAAAGACGAACTACGGGCAAGAATTGGTCGCTTGCTCGACGGTGCGAAAGATGCCCATGGTCATATTTTTAATCTCGGGCATGGTATCCATCAGTTCACCCCTCCTGAGCAGGCAAAAATTGCAGTGGACGCAGTCCACGAGCTCAGTAGTAAATAAGATGGCGTCGTAAAAAGTCCGATCTACGTCGTTGTGGGTTTGGATCGAACTCTCAACATACCACATGTATTGTTGAGAATACGATCCAAACACCACGCCTATTATATCAGCCTTTTTTCATAGCCATCAAAAAACTTCGAATTAACTTTTTACGAATTTGTCAAATAAGGTTTGCATGTTAAACATTCGTGAATATTCTTTTGTCTGTGATTTCAACGTATTGAATGTGTAATGTTAGTAGGTACTACTCAATCTATGACGCAATTAATCCCAACCATAGACCAGTGTCTACATTTCATAGAGCGTTATGAGATGCTGTCGAACATCCGTGATCATTCTTTTATGGTCGCGCGTGTTGCGGAGACACTGGTTATCGGTCTCGCTTGCAATACTACCTCTGCAACACCCGATTCCGGCGAAGTAATTGCCGGTGCTCTTTTGCACGACATTGCCAAAACTAGATGTCTTCAGAACAATGGGCATCATGCAAGAGAAGGCCAACTCATCTGTGAAGAGCTTGGCTACCCTCATATTGGTGAAATAGTGCTGGAGCATGTCGTACTGAAAGAATTCGACGAAAAACTCTATGAACAGGGGACTTTTGGAGCTAAAGAACTCGTCTATTACGCTGACAAAAGGGTTCGACACGACCAGATTGTCTCGCTTGCCGATCGTCTAGATTATATTATAGAGCGATACGGTGATAAAGATGTGGTCAAGGAAGAGTACATTCGTCACAATTTTTCTGTCACCTTCAAATTTGAACAATTACTCTTTAGTTACCTCGATTTTAAACCTGAAAATTTACATCTCCAGCTTGCGGATCTGTTTAAAACTGACCATTAGCGATGTGCTCTATGTGGTCTGAAAAATTACATTTTCGTCACAAATGAAACCTTACGGTGGGCAAGATTGTGAGATGTTGCTTTTTTATAAAATTTCTTTCATTAACGTAAGTAAATTACTTGACACCATTACGTATTATTGGAATAACAAGCGTATCTTTTGCGACAAAAGTTATTTATAAGTCGCATAGATAAAATTGATAAATAAGCTTATCGTTGGTCGTTTTCAAAGAACCAATAACTATTCAATATTTACATGGAGGCTCAATTGATGAAACAGTTAAAACATGTCGTCCCATCAGTAGTTGCAGCATTTTGCTTAAGTGCCAGCGTTGCAATGGCTGGAACTCTTGAAGATGTTAAGGCTAAAGGTTTTATTCAAGCTGGTGTCAACGGCGATCTGTTTGGTTTCGCAAAACCTGATGAAAAAGGTATCTGGAAAGGTCTTGATGTTGACACTGCCCGCGCAGTTTCTGCAGCTGTCTTTGGTGATGCTGACAAGGTTAAATACACTCCACTCACTGCAAAGACCCGTTTTACTGCTCTTCAATCCGGAGAAATTGACGTCCTCACCCGTAATGCTACTCAAACACTGAGCCGCGACACCTCACTTGGTCTCAACTTTGCACACGTTAATTACTATGATGGTCAGGGTTTTCTTATTCTCAAAGCCCTCGGCGTAAAAAGTGCCACCGAGCTTGATGGCGCATCTGTATGTGTTCTGCCAGGTACTACCACAGAACAGAACGTTGCCGATTACTTCCGTGTACAGAATATGAAGATGAATCCTGTGGTCATAGAGAACACAGCTGAGCTGTCAAAGGCATTTTTTGCCGGCCGTTGTGATTGTATGACCTCTGATGCTTCTCAACTCGCTGGAATTCGTGCGGTAGCACCAACTCCATCTGATTACATGATTCTCCCGGAAATAATCTCTAAAGAGCCTCTGGCCCCTGCTGTTCGTCACGGCGATGACCAATGGCTTGACATCGTTAATTACTCCGTTCTTGCGCTCATAGCCGCTGAAGAGATGGGTATAACGTCCGAGAACATTGACGAGATGATGAAAAGCACTGACCCCCAAATCAAAAGATTCCTCGGCGTTTCTGCAGGTAACGGTGAATCTCTTGGTCTTGATGAAAAATGGGCTTATAACATTATCAAGCAGGTAGGTAACTACGGGGAAATATTTGAGAGAAATGTAGGAACCAAAACCCCACTCATGATTGAGCGTGGTCTCAATGCCCTCTGGAACAACGGTGGTTTGATGTATTCACCTCCTTTCAAGTAATACGATATTGCATTTCACACGTGCCCGGGCAAATTTGTCCGGGTATCGTTTTATCTGTGCAGGTGAATATGGACACAACAGCACCAGAAAAAATTCCGTTTTTCCGCGATCCGTCAAAGCTCGCTATTTTTTATCAGATTCTCTCAGTTCTTGGCGTTGCCCTTCTCAGTTATTATTTGATAAGTAACACCCTCGCCAATCTTGAGAGACAATCAATCTCGACAGGTTTTGGATTTTTCGAAAAAGAGGCCGCTTTTGAAATCGGTGAATCTCTCATCGAGTATTCTGCCGCCGATTCCTACGGACGAGCACTTGCTGTAGGTTTTTTAAACACTCTCTTTGTTTCACTTATTGGCATTTTTCTTACAGTCATTCTCGGTACATTTGTAGGGATCGCCAGACTTTCTTCAAACTGGCTCGTTTCAAAGTTATCTGCAGCCTATATTGAATTTTTTCAAGATATCCCGATCCTGTTGCAGCTCTTTTTCTGGTACGCTTTTTTCTATGAAATACTGCCCTCGCCCAGGCAGGCACTCAATCCTCTTGGTGGCGTATTCCTCTGCAACCGAGGTCTTATTTTCGGCGTCCCCCAATGGCATGATGCATTTCTCTATGGTGGTTTTGCCTTTATCGTTGGTCTTGTGATTGTTTTCTTCATGAAAAAATGGGCTGCAAAAAGACAGGCTGCCACAGGTCTTATTTTCCCAACAGTCAAAGCCTCTTTTGCCATTTTATTAGGATTGCCACTTCTCGTCTGGTTTGTAAGTGGAGCCCCCACTGAAATGAGCATCCCCGCGTTAAAAGGCTTCAACTTTAAGGGTGGAGTCACCATCAGCCCAGAGTTCACTGCCCTTTTATTGGGTCTTGTGCTCTATACTGCCGCTTTTGTGGCTGAGGTTGTGAGGGCTGGCATTCAGTCTGTCAGTAAAGGGCAAAAAGAAGCGGCAATGTCCATTGGTCTCAAGCCGGGCCAGGTTCTTAACCTCGTCATACTCCCCCAGGCATTACGTGTAATCGTCCCGCCATTGACCAGTCAGTTGTTGAACCTTACCAAAAACAGCTCGCTTGCTGTGGCCATTGGTTTTCCTGATTTTGTCTCTGTTGCTGGAACCACGATTAATCAGACAGGTCAAGCCATTGAAGGTGTTGCCCTTATTATGATTGTTTACTTGATTTTCAGTTTGTCGACCTCGGCATATATGAACTGGTACAATAAAAAAATTGCCATTGTGGAAAGATAGTTACCTGTTATGGAAGAAACTATACGCCCCAACACTACGAAAGAAATTAAGCCACCGATCATCAATGTCGGTATTATCGGCTGGATGCGTGCCAACCTGTTCAATGGCTGGTTCAACACCACACTTACGCTTGTGTTCGCCTATGTACTGTTCTTGACAGTTCCACCGTTTGTAGAGTGGGCTTTTATAAACAGTAACTGGATTTCAACCAGTGAAGAGTGCAAGGCCAGCAGCGGTGCATGCTGGTCGGTTGTGACTGCTAACATCCGTTTTATTCTCTTTGGGTTTTACCCCCATGCCCTCCAGTGGAGGCCTTTGCTTGCGGTTGTCATCCTTGTGGCCTTGCTCATCTACAGTCAAAACCGCAAACATTGGCGTACGTCCCTTGGCTATGCATGGGCAATTGGTCTTTTTTCAATGGGACTGCTGCTTAAAGGTGGTCTCTTTGGTCTGGTATCGGTTGACAGTACGAACTGGGGGGGGCTTCCTCTTACGTTGCTGCTCTCTGTTTTTGGTCTCACGGCAGCCTATCCGGTTGGCATACTTCTGGCCCTTGGCAGGCAATCAAAGATGCCCATCATTAAATCGTTTTGTGTAATCTACATTGAGCTGATCCGTGGTGTTCCACTCATCAGCCTGCTTTTCATGTCCTCTGTGGTTTTTCCTCTATTTTTACCAGAAGGAGTGACCATAAACCCTATTCTCAGGGCCCAGGTTGCGATCATAATGTTTACCGCAGCTTACATCGCTGAAGTTGTACGGGGAGGATTGCAGGGAGTAGACAGGGGTCAGTATGAGGCGGCCGAGTCTTTGGGCTTGAACTATTTTCAGTCCATGCGTCGTATCATCTTGCCCCAGGCGCTGAAAATCGTCATTCCTCCGTCGGTGAGTATTTTAATATCCGCTTTCAAAGATACCTCACTTGTGGTTATCATTGCACTCTACGACCTGCTGAAGACAACACAGACAACGCTTACTGACCCCAGGTGGATGGGGTACTCCTCTGAGGCGTACATCTTTGTTGCACTCATTTATTTTGTCTGTTGCTTTTTTATGTCAAACTACAGCAGAAAACTTGAAAAAGAACTCGACACCAGCCTTTAAATTATCTTACGATTCAAAGTCTACAAGAGCCAGGAAAATTTGATGAACGAAAACCTCACAGATCCAGACAATCAAGACTCTCCTATTATCACCATCGAAGACATGCATAAGTGGTATGGTGATTTCCACGTACTAAAAAATATCAACCTCACAGTGCACAAGGGTGAGCGGATTGTTATCTGCGGGCCATCCGGCTCCGGTAAATCCACGCTCATTCGTTGTATAAACAGGCTGGAAGAACATCAACGTGGCAAGATTGTCGTTGATGGAATTGAACTGACAAACGACCTCAAAAACATCGAAAAGGTCAGGGTAGAAGTAGGGATGGTCTTCCAACATTTCAACCTCTTTCCACATCTTACAATTCTTGAGAATCTGACCCTAGGTCCCATCTGGGTTCGGAAAACGCCAAAGAAAGAAGCCTTGGAAACGGCAATGTACTACCTCGAGAAGGTTCGTATCGCTGAACAGGCGAATAAATTTCCCGGTCAGCTTTCAGGTGGTCAGCAACAGCGTGTGGCCATAGCGCGAAGCCTCTGCATGAAGCCAAACGTCATCCTCTTTGATGAACCAACCTCCGCACTTGATCCTGAAATGGTCAAAGAGGTTCTCGATGTTATGATAAGTCTTGCTCAAGATGGGATGACCATGCTTGTAGTCAGTCATGAAATGGGTTTTGCGAAAAGTGTTGCCCACCGGGTGCTTTTTATGGATGGTGGAGAAGTGGTTGAAGAAAATGAGCCTGAAGCATTCTTCGGTAATCCACAGCACGAGAGGACCAAACTTTTCCTCAGTCAGATTCTTGATTAAAGATTGTGAAGAAAGGAACAGACAGTGATTAACACATCCCTGCTCGCACTCTTTGTGCCGACTTTTTTTATGGTCTCGCTCACTCCAGGAATGTGTATGACCTTGTCTCTCACCCTGGGGATGTCCCTTGGGCTTCGCCGCACCTTTTATATGATGTGGGGGGAGCTTGTTGGGGTGGCTCTCGTTTCCATTGCAGCGGTCGCCGGGGTTGCAACGCTCATGTTAAAGTACCCCCAGGCCTTTACCCTACTCAAGTATTGTGGCGGTGGGTACCTTGCCTATCTTGGCGTGCAGATGTGGCGCTCCAGGGGTAAAATGGCTTTGTCTGAGCAGTTAGATACGGATCATAATATTTCCCCATCAACCTTAGCAATGCAGGGATTTATCACGGCCATTGCCAACCCGAAAGGGTGGGCGTTTATGATTTCCCTGCTGCCTCCCTTTATCGACCAGCAATATCCGGTGATTCCACAGATAACAGTGCTTCTTGTTATTATCCTTGCGATCGAATTTTCCTGTCTTGTAATTTATGCCAGTGGTGGTAAACGTCTGCGTACCTTTTTGAGCAAAAAGGGTGGTAGCCAGCTACTAAACAGAATCTCCGGCATTCTCATGATGGGTGTTGGTGTATGGCTGGCTCTGGGCTAGAAATCCATCCGCGACGTAACTCTTTTTCCCGATCTCATTATTCTCCCAAGCAAATAGACATTAAATAGAGAATTGTTTTGTTTGAAGCTCTTTGGGAAATGAATTGCCTTAAATTTTTAAAATAGGTTAATTGATGCATAAAGTTGAACTTTATAAATGGAGTTAAATAGCGTATATTAGCAGGCTGTTTTGCAAAAGAAATTACCATATCTTGTGTGTTGTGCGAATTGTTCAAAATTATAGGCGGCCCAAGCTGCTGTCCTGTTTGATATAGAGAGGAAATACGTTGATTTCTGTAGTTAATATTACAAGCCCTGAAGGGATAAAGATTGTAGATGACCTGGTCGATCGATTTCAATCTGCCGACAGTAGTTGCCAGGATGCGGTCGATGAAATTTTAAAAGAGGTCAAAGAAAAAGGTGACGAGGCCGTCCTGGCCTATAGCCAGAAATTTGATTCTCCAAACCAGACAAAAGATCAGCTTCAAGTAAACAGTAAGGAATTGATTGCGGCCTATGAGCTGGTTGATAATGATTTTTTAGAGACCTTGACCAAAGCGATAGAGCGGATTCAGGATTTCCATGAACGTGAAATGGAAGATTCATGGATGCAAACCAGAGAAGATGGCACAATAGTAGGTCGCCTTGTGCGCCCTGTTGATTCGGCTGGGCTTTATGTTCCTGGTGGCAAGGGCGGCTCGACCCCACTTGTCTCCTCTGTTCTGATGAACGGTATTCCTGCGGCAATAGCCGGGGTAAACCAACGTGTTATGGTCACTCCACCGGGGGAAGATGGTGGGATCAGTCCTCATCTGCTTGTGGCTGCCCAGGAAATTGGGATCACAGAGATTTATAAGGCTGGGTCCGCATGGGCGATTGGTGCTCTTGCCTATGGCACTCAGTTAATCCCTAAAGTGGACGTCATTGTAGGGCCTGGGAACCAGTTTGTGGCCGAGGCAAAACGTCAGGTCTCTGGAATGGTACGTATTGACATGATCGCTGGTCCCTCTGAGGTCCTGATTGTAGCAGATAAAACGGCAAAGGCTACCCATGTTGCAGCAGATATGCTGGCACAGGCTGAACATGACCTGCAGGCCCTTGCAATACTTATCACAACCCATGAACCATTAGCTGCCGAAGTCTTAGTCGAACTTGAACGCCAGCTTCCAAAACTTAATCGTGAAGCTATTGCCAGGACTGCTCTTGAAAATCACGGAGTGATTCTGGTTGCCAGCGATCTTGAAGAGGCCATTGCGGCGGCCAATGGTATCGCCATCGAGCATTTGGAGCTGGATATAGAAAATCCATGGGAACAGCTTCCTCACATCCGCCACGCTGGAGCGATTTTTCTAGGGAGCAATACCCCAGAGGCTGCGGGCGATTATTTTGCTGGTCCAAACCATGTACTGCCGACCATGGGGACAGCAAGGTTTGCTTCAGCTCTTGGTGTTGAGACGTTTTTGAAAAAAAGTTCTATCATCAGTTATTCTAAAGCGGCTCTGGAAGCTGATGGTGAGCATATAATGCGACTTGCAAAACTCGAAGGTCTTGGTGCTCACGCAAATTCTGTTGCGGTACGTCTTGAAAAATGAGTTTTTCATTTAGATCTGAGCTTGCCAGGGGACTTGAAAAACTCGAGCTGGATGTTCCTGATACGGCCTATGAACCTTTGGAATTCTACTTTGTTGAGTTGAAAAAGTGGAACAGAAAGGTGAACATCATTGCCAAAGCGACAGCTGACAGTGAAATTGTTGAAAAACACTTTTTGGATTCGCTGACACTTGTACCCTTCCTGCAAGCAGATGGTGCTCATTTACTCGATATTGGCACAGGAGGAGGATTTCCTGGTCTGATCTGTAAGGCTGCTCTTGGAGGCTCATTTGGCCTGACCCTTGTGGAACCTCGGCTAAAGCGTGTAAGCTTTTTACGCCATATTGTACGAAGTCTACGTTTGGATAATGTGGATATTCGCGCAAACCGTCTCGAAGAGGAACCGGATCTCACACAAATCAGTTTTTCTCACATCACTTGCCGTGCTGTGACAGAGATAGGGCCTTTTGTCGAGATGGTATCAGGATTTTCAGCCACAGGCGCCAGTCTTATCTGCATGAAGGGCCCAAAGTGGTCGGAAGAACTGAATGCTGCAAAAGACATAGTGGAACAATCTGGATTTAAGGTAGGAAGCATTGTGGAGCACGTGTTGCCGCAATCAGGTGCAAAGCGCACACTGCTCTTTTTACTTAGCAATCGTAAATCCTAGGTTTTTAGGAAGTTATCAAATTTAATGTGTAATATTATAGAAAGGTGGATACATGAAGAAGATTGCAATTCTAGCAGGTGATGGGATCGGTCCAGAGGTTATGAAGGAGGCTATTAAGGTCCTTGATGCGGCTCAGGCAAAATTTGGTTTTGAGTTGTCATACGAATATGCGGATGTTGGCGGTATTGCAATCGACAACCATGGTGAGGCTCTTCCCGCAGCAACACTTGCGCTCTGTGAAAACAGTGATGCCATTTTATTTGGTTCTGTCGGTGGTCCAAAGTGGGAAAGCCTGCCTCCAGAACAGCAACCTGAAAGGGCCGCATTATTGCCTCTCAGGAAGCATTTTGACCTGTTTTGTAACTTTCGACCAGCAAAAGTTTTTCCTTCGCTTACCGGTGCCTGTCCTCTTCGCGCTGATATCATTGGTGATGGTTTTGATATACTTTGTGTGCGTGAACTTACTTCAGGGATCTATTTTGGAACCCCAAAAGGCAGAGAGGGTTCTGGACCCGACGAGCGCGCTTACGATACCATGGGATATAAGCGTTCGGAGATTGATCGGATTGCACGCATGGCCTTTGACGCAGCCCGGACAAGAAAATGCAAAGTGACATCAGTAGATAAGGCCAATGTCCTTACCACCATGGTGTTATGGCGTGAGGTGGTTATCGAAGTAGCAAAAGAATATCCGGATGTTGAGCTAAATCATATCTATGTCGATAACGCCACCATGCAACTTGTGCGTGACCCACACCAGTTTGATGTAATGCTTTGCGGCAATATGTTTGGTGATATTATATCTGATGAAGCAGCCATGCTTACCGGCTCCATGGGGCTATTGGCATCGGCATCTCTTAATAGCGACAAATTTGGCTTATATGAACCTGCTGGTGGCTCAGCTCCAGATATTGCGGGGCAGGGAATTGCAAATCCTATCGCTGAGATTTTATCTGCTGCTATGATGCTTCGTTACAGTTTTGGCCTCGATGACGCCGCTGTGGCAATTGAAAATGCAGTGGCTGCAACCCTAAAGAAAGGTGTATTAACAGCGGATCTCACCTGTGGTAAGTCAACCCCTGTAACTACCGTTCAGATGGGTGACGCTATAGTTGCTGAACTGTGATGGGCTCGTAAAGAGTTCGATCTACTTCGTTGTAAGTCTTACCCCGGTAAAAGGGAAATAAGCCAGGATAAGTACCTTGAGACAAATTATTTTCTTGGAAACAAACAAGGAAATAATTTGTAAGGTACTAAATCGACGATTGACCATACCGTATGTATTGATAAATCGTCGATTAAGACACTACGCCTCGTATATTGAACTTTTGATAGAGTCCATCTGTCAGGCGAGATGAATTTTTAGGAGTTTATCAACTGTAGGAACCTACAGGAAATAGAGATGCGGTAACGCAGCTCAAACATTCACAGAGTGTAATATGGCAAAGAAAGATAACGTTGTTCTGGTCGCCAATAGTGCATCAACGCCTCTGGCCTACAAACTTGCAGAAAGACTCTGGCTGCCTTTTACTGAGATGGAGCGGAAACAATTTGCCGATGGCGAAAGGTTCCTTGCGTTTCCTCAGTCTGTGTCAGGGAAAGACCTCGTTATCTTAGGAACCACCCATGATGATAATTCCCATCAGGAACTCCTGGATCTTATTTCCGGTGGACGTTATTGGAATGCTGCATCAGTCAATGTCATTATCCCTTTTCTCGGCTATTCCACAATGGAGCGGGCAAAGCCCGGAACCTTTGAGTTACCAAAGGGAATAACACGTACAAGGCAGATCTTTAGGGCAAGGCCCAGTTTTGTAGCCTTTGTCGATTTGCATTCTGAGGCTGTCCTACACGCCCATGCAGGGGAAATACGTACTCAACATGTGTGGTCAGACGATTTGGTGGTGGATAAGATTCAAAAATCAGGACTCACTGATTATGTGCTCGTCTCTCCCGATTATGGATTTTCTAAAAGGGTGGCGAGATTGGCCAGTCTGCTGAATTGCCCCCATACCGCTGCAGACAAAGACCGTTATGACACAGATAAAACCATAGTGGGGCAGGTGTCTCGTGTGGTAAAGGGGAAAACTGCTATCATTTGTGACGATATGATCCGTACTGGTGGATCTATTATCCAGACGGCAGAAAGATGTCTCGAGGCAGGTGCTAAGGAGGTGGTTGCCCATGCCACCCATCTTGTCATGGCTGGAAATTCAATAGAAAAATTTAAAAATGGACCTATAAGTAAGGTTATAGGGTCAGATACTTACCCAGGAAGAGAGAATAACCCTTTTTTGGATACGTATTCCATTGCACCACTGCTTGCTAATGTAATTGAAGATCATCTTCATATCTAGGAGCCGTTACAAAATAACTTGGTCATTTATATCCATTTCGTTACGGATCCTTACCCCTTATACCGGGTGATGAAGTTGATCTACAAACAGTTCACCGGGGTCAGTAATGAAGCGTGACGTCATTGTAGAACATTTAAGTCAATCAATCCTTTTTAAAGATGCCTCGGCCTCTGAGATCGCATCCTTTGCACAGGTTGCACGGGTACAGATCGTTTCAGCGGGAGAGTATGTTTATAAAAAAGGAGATTCCAGCGATATCTTTTATGTTATCGCGGTGGGAGAGGCCGAACTGGTTCTTGGCAATGATCTTGGTTCTTTCAAAATAGTCGGTAGAATTGGACCCGGTGGTCATTTTGGTGAAACAGGTATTCTCACGAATAAATTGAGATCGCTCGGGGTGAGAGCAATGTCCGACCTGGTTGTTATCTGTTTTGACAAACGTTTTTTCCGCACAGCATTTCTTACCAACCACAGAATTCATAAACAGCTGGATTCAGCACTTGCTGAACGTTTACGCTTTGCCTTCCTTGATCAAGTCGATGCTGCCGGGCAGCCGGGAATGGGTGAAGAATCCTCTGAGGCCGATGATGTTATTCTTTTTAAAGATAGTAACGTATCTGCGATACAACTCAGGCGGCTCGCCAGAGAACGTAAAAATGATGTTCGCGAGTCGAAAACCGCGAAAAAAACCCAAGCAGCAATAGACCGATACGCAGCAAACAACGATCAATATTTTCTCACAGGAGAAGCGGGAACCGGAAAATCAATTATTGCAAGACAGATACACTCCCAGAGTAGTCGTGCCAGTAGCCAGTATCTTGAAGTTGACTTACGGGAATATGAGACCTTGCAGCTTGAAAGAAAGCTTTTTGGTTTTGAGCAGAGCAATTATCCTTTTTCCCAAGCCAGACAGGCGGGTTTTTTTGAACAGACGTCAGGGGGAACCATTGTATTTTCCCATGTAAATGTCATGGGCGTAGCGCTGCAGAAGGAGCTGGTCAAAATTATCAAGAGCAGTACATACTCTCATGTCTGTAGTAAAAAACAACTGGCGATGCAATCAAGGATTGTACTCGTTTCCACGTACTCCCTTGAGCATTTGCAAAGTACAGGTAAATTGCTCCCCGAGCTTGTTGCTCTCGTGGCTGGCAAGGAATTCGAGGTACCTCCACTTCGCGAACATAAAGAAGATCTGCCAAGGCTGGTGTCCCATTATCTCAATCGTTTTAGCAAGGAGTATGGTAAAAAAATTTATAAGGTGACGCCGGAGACACTCGGTATCTTTCTGAATTATGATTGGCCTGGCAATTTAAAGGAGCTTGCAAGCGTTATCCGAAGGGCGGTGATGCTCGCTAAAAAAGATGAAATAGATCCGGAACAAATCCTACTGGGTTTACCTAAAACAGAAGGGAAGTGGGAGTATAATCTCCTGCGTATCCCTTGGATCAAAAATCTTTTGTCCAGTTGGGTTTTCCCTCGGGTTCCGCAGTTTGTTATCGGTTGCGTTCTTCTTATTACTGTTGTCTTTCTTTTCATCGGGCCTTCTGATCCTACCTCAAATATTGGTTTAACTATAGGCTGGTATATAGGCTGGCCATTGATGTTTTTCTCATTTTTTTTCCTTGCAAGAACCTGGTGCAGTGTCTGTTCTCTTGCGGTACCAGGCACTATATTGCAAAACATCATCAAACCCACCAGGAAGGCTCCTCCGTTTATGAAGAATAATGCCGGCTGGATAATGGCGGTTCTTTGTATCCTGGTCTTTTGGATTGAAATTGTGTGGGATGCCTATAATAACAGGTATCTTACAGGTGGAATTATTATCATAATTACCCTGGGCTCGATACTTTTTAGCGTACTGTACTCAAGAAGGGCCTGGTGTCGTTATTTTTGTCCACTTGGGGCGGTCAATGCAATCTTTTCGATGCCTGCAGTTGTTGAACTGCGCTCAAATAGCCATGTGTGTTTAAACAGATGTCAAAGCCACTCCTGTTATCACGGAGACGATGAAATACCAGGTTGTCCGATGTTTCGGCATCCGTATCTCGTAGACAATAATCGCGACTGCATTATGTGTGCAAAGTGTATAAAAGCCTGCGATAACAGCTCTGTACAGCTAAATGTTCGTTTGGCGCCTCAAGAGTTGTGGTCTCTTGAGACCCCGAGGAGGGCTGATAGCTTTCTGATTGTTGCCATGGGGGCGATCTTCTTTCCGTTTGCACTCCATGAGCAATTTAGTCTGATTGTCGCATGGTGTGCCGATCTGTTGGGGGCAAAATATGGTTTGTTCCTGCCAGGGTGGCTTGTGGCAAGCGTTCTGTTTTTCTCCATAATTCTCATTTTTGAGATTGGCTATTATTGCATGATCACGATCCAGTCTATATATGCTCAGATAGACAGGGCCTTTCTTCTGCCGCTATTGGGGTATGGATTTATTCCTCTGATTCTTGGAGGATATATGGCTCTGCATCTAGAATTCTTCGTGAGTGGTGCAGGACGTATTGTGCCAAATATTCAGGAAATGTTTGGTCTGGCCCATAGCTATGAAGATATTAGGCTCATTAGCTCTGATTCTACCTATGTATTGCAGTTTCTGACCGTCCTTGGCGGCCTTTTAGCTGCATTGTACGCGACATACAGAGTGACGGAACGGGTTCTTGTGGATGCGCCTGTCACCTCAAAAACACTTGTTCTACCCTTTGGTTTTCTTATATCACTTGCTGCCATGTTTGTTTTTATGGTGTAGCCCAGATATCTCACCAACAAAGTTTTTCGCAGGTCGAGACACCGGGCATGAAGCTGTAATAATCTACCGGAGTCTTCGCTACCTGCAAATGCTCGAAAACGAGGCATCTGCGGATAAATCTGTTGGCCCGAAGGGTGAACTTTTTAATTTGAAACGAAAAACATCCTGTTAATTAAGGAAGTCATTTTTAAACTATAAAAACAAACAATTGAGTTTCAAATCAAAAAGTCATGAGAAATTCGGGGTAGTTGTCCGGTTATAGAATATCCGTCAGCAGAACACCAAAACCTATCCGGTTCACATAGTTGTTGTAATCAATCAGGCTCTCCCCGTAGCCAGAGAAGTACTGGATGTACCCCTTTATATAATCATAATGAAACAGAGGGAAACTCCAGCCGAGTTCAACTGCCCCTTTTGAAAATCCTGATTCCAGGTTATTGCGACTCATAATTGAAAAAACATGGTCGTCATATTTATAGGCAAAATGCAGTTCGCCGTGGCCCAAAAAGTCTGTAATATCAGCATTGTCGTCGCTTGACTCATCCTCTTGTATTCGAATCCATGGTTTGATAAGCAGTGCGAGATTGTCCTTTTCTAAAAGAAATCCCGCATACACTCTGTTCCAACTGCGTGAAAGTTCGGCCGTTTGTCCGTTGGACTGGTGGGCGATGCCTAGAGTATTAACAGTATTTTTGATACCGAAGAGCTCCCAATCCTGTTGGGTTTGTATCCATATTTCCGGTTGGTGGTTGGTCTCCCTGAATGGTGAAGAGATATCACTATTATATGCCTGCCAGAAAGATCTCACTGTATATGCGGCAAATATATCAATATTTTTGTCAAAAAGGTCTATGGCAACAGGTGTCTTTATACTGAGCTGGAATTGAATTTCTGTATTATCAAAGTCAACATCTCGCTGTGAAGCCTCCTCATATACTGTGGAACTCCACCCCTGGAAATTGTAAGCCCCTGCAAGAAGGTAGTTGGCGTGGTGGGACATGAGTGAAAAAGGTTTCAGGATATTTTTGTCATCGGACATGAGCCTTTCTTCAACGGCACCTATTTCCTCGTCCGGTTTGGATTGTTCTTTAATGGCTATCATTGAAGGTCTGCTGCATTGAGCCTTCGCCTGGCCGATGGTCATAGTGTCGGGAGCATTTTCTATCAACTGGAGGATACATTTATTTTTACCTGTGAGTTCTGTAGATAAAGCAGTGTGGGGAAATACATTAGAAAAAGAGCAAATAATTGAACTGATAAGGAGTGTCAATGGGATGAAGGATGAACAAGACGAATGGAACCTCATTGGATATGTCATATTTTTATTGGGCTCTTGATTAATGAATAGGGGGCAAACATTGGGAAATACCATAAACTTACAATAAGTTTCTTCGTATATACAATATCCTGCTGTTTCTTTCTATCATATCTGTTTTGGCGAACAAGAATAGTAATTGACAAAATAGGTCGATTGACCTATTTTGACGCCCTGTTGAAAGATAAAGCTATGGGTGTTGATCATATTTGGAGATGTTATGGCTGGAAGTAGAGCAAATACAAAAGAACATTTACTACATACAGCAGGTGAATTATTTGCCCTTCAAGGTTTTGAACCGGTGAGCACAAGGATGATTGCCGAAGCAGCTGAGGTGAAACTCAGTGCCATTCATTATCATTATGGCAGAAAGGAAAAACTCTATATTGCGGCTCTCACTTATGCTGTGGAGTATGACTCATGTTCAGATTTTTCTTCAGTAATTGCTGAAAATCCAGCGCTGTTTGAAACCAGGGAAGGCAGGGCGGAAATTATTAGAACAACAATATATAGAAGCTTTTATGATCATTTTAAAGGGGATAGTCCAGCATGGACAACGCAACTGGTTGTTCGAGAATTGATGAAGCCGTCCTCTCTTTTTGCACTTTTTGCTGATACTGTTGTAAAGCCGGATGTAGAAGCTGCAGAACGTATCTATCTTGCTTCAAAACCGAGTGCCTCAAACACTGAAATCAGCGCATGGATAGATATCCTCCATTCACAGATTTTTCTTTATATCATGGCCAAAGATGCCTTAGAGGTGATGCGAGGAGAAGGATCAATGGATTCAGATTTTTACCAGGGTGTTGCGCGGGTTGTTGCCCGGGCGATGATCCTTGAACTGGAACTGCCGTTACCAAGGGATTTACAATAAGTAAACAAAAGAAATGCCCATGAGGTCCACAAAAAAAAATAAAGATTTCTCTGATTGGTACAACTCAAGCGGCTTGTGGTTGTAGTGATGGATCCAAACAGCGGGCTCAGATACGATCTGAATCGAGTTAATTACAATCACAATAATATATAGGTGAAGTGAAATGAGCCAGATTTGTTCAAGAAAACAAGGAGAGTGCAGGGAGTTGTTATTTATTATGCCCCGACTTTGTTTTCTTGTGATAGAAACTCTTATTCATAATCGGTTGACTATTCGTAGTCGAATAGTAAGCTTATACAATGCAACCAAAGTTGTGTTGGTACATCAGTTGGCGAGAAAATAAAAGTGAAACGCTGGCTTCCGTGTTGTGTTGTTTCTGAAGTTTAAACCATTGCAAGTGATGAGCGTATGAAAACAGTTGTATCTCTTTTATGTATATTTTTCTGTGTAATACTCCTGGCTACTCCGGTTATGGCACTTGATACTGCGGCTAGCCAAAGTATTTTTCCAGATTTGCTGGGTGATGATTTTGAAAACGAAGATAAGTTTGGTGATGACTTTGATGTAGATAACGTTTTAACGATTAATGACCCTCTAGAGCCGATGAACCGGGTGTTCTTTGAGTTCAACGATGTGATGTATGAGTGGGTTCTCAGTCCCTTGACTGATGGTTATATCTGGGCTGTTCCCCTTGAATTGAGAGAATGTTTTGGTAATTTTTTCTTTAATCTGGCGTCACCGGTGCGATTTGTGAATTCCTTGTTGCAGGGTGAGTTAAAGCAGTCAGGCGTCGTGTTGAGTAGATTTCTTATCAATAGCACCATCGGTGTGTATGGCTTGGTTGATACGGCCTATCTTGAGTTTGATATGGAACCGAAAAAGGCTGATTTTGGTCAGACGTTGGGGCGCTGGGGACTTGGCGATGGGATTTATCTCTGCTGGCCTGTGATTGGGCCTTCAAGTATACGAGATTCTGTTGGTCTGGTTGTTGATGCCTACACGCACCCAATCCCTTATTTTCATGATAACGTTGTGCTGGATATCTCATATTACACCTCAAATAAGTTGAATACTCTGTCACTTAATCCAACTCTTTATGATGATTTAAAGAGATTTTCCCTTGATCCATATGTCGCATCACGACAGGCCTACTACGATTACCGGAAGGCCCTTGTCGAGCATCGGTATCGCTAAAATTCCAGCAGTGTATATCTTTCCATTCAACGTATGCAAATCGTTTCTGCGTAAACTGTATTTTTTCAATCCACTGTGTTTATGTTTTTTCAGAATTCCCCCAAATACATCTCTTTGATTAAAAAGTTCATGATAACCTAGGACTAGCCCGGATTTCTCACCAACAAAGTTTTTCGCAGGTCGAGACACCGGGCATGAAGCTGTAATAATCTACCGGAGTCTTCGCTACCTGCAAATGCTCGGTAACGAAGCAGCTGCGTATAAATCTGTTGGCCCGAAGGGTGAACTTTTTGATTTGAAACGAAAAACGCCCTGTTAATTAAGGAAGTCATTTTTAAACTATAAAAACAAACAATTGAGTTTCAAATCAAAAAGTCATAAGAAATTCGGACTAGGTTGTTGCCTGCGGTGGTGGGCCAAAAAAAAATCGGGTAGAACATACAAACTTCGTAGGGTCTACCCGATTGGGGGGGGTTGAGTTGAGTCCCTTGCGGAACATTGTTTACATTGCAACTTGCATGCCTGAAAGATAGTAGCGGTGGCGAGTTGTATTGTTATCGTTATTACAAAGGCTTATGGGTTCTTCTATTTCTTCACGTCTTTCTCATCTACTGTGCAGTTACCAAAAGATAATCTTAATTTCTATCATGTAATTCAAGGGGTATGTTTGTAATTGGGGGGAGGGGGCTCGACGCAGGATTTGAAACAATCCACCCAAACGACTTGAACTCTTAACATAATTTATTCATAATAAAGCATATTGTTGCTAGACTTGGTTTGTCGTTTTGTGTTAGCTATACAATGTTTTTAGTGTCTTCGTCCTGAAAGTCTGTCATAACAAACAAGAAAATAGGAACTTTATTTTTCCTCCCGCGATTCCTTAAGAGCGCCTGATGGCTGCACCTACCTTGCACAACAATAGCAGGAGTAGTTTTGGAATATTTTCTCTTTTTTGTCTATTATGACAGGTATGACCGAGTTACGCTCTCATGGGCGTTGTTATGAATTTTGTAAGTAGGCAGGTGGTTTCATAAGTTGTCTTTTAAGCAATGTTGATTTGTGGAAGGTTCTCCAATGAAAAAGATTCTGAAATATGGTGTTGTACCAGCAGTGGTTAGCTTATTTTTACTTTGCACCACAGTTATGTTGTTACCTGTTCTAATTAACGTTCAAAAATATTTGCCTCAGATCGAAAAACAGGTGACCCGTACAACAGGACGACCTTTTAGTGTAGGGTCTGATTTTGGACTCACCTTTTTTCCCTGGCTGAGTGTGACGTTCTCAGACATGCGTCTCGGAAATCCAGAGGGTGTCATTGCGGATGATTTTCTCAAGATTGATTCTTTTGAAGCCAGGGTTAAATTACTTCCTCTTTTGACCAATAAAGTAGAACTTTCAAGATTTGTTGTGAGTGGTCTCAATGTCAATTTGCAGCGTCAGCAAAATGGAAGGAATAATTGGGATGATTTGTTCACAAAAGATGGGGTAGATACCAATCAAAACATTTTATCAAAAGTAGGTTGGCTCTTTTCAAGAGAGTTCTTTGTCGAGTTGTTTGCAATTACCGGGGGTAGTGTCACATGGAATGATCGGCAGCAAGATTCCAATCATACGATTGATAATGTGATGGTCCTGCTGAACAATGTTTCTTCAATTGCGGATTCTAATGCCGATTTTAGGGCCAAGCTGGATGGACATCAGGTGAAAGGTAGCGGTACTGTAGGACCTGTTTCATCAAATCTACCCTCTCTTTTTATGGATCTTAAACTCCAGGTCGATGATAAAATCCAGGCTCTTGTTAAAGGTGAATGCACGTATCCTATTAATAATAGTCAATGTGATCTCCGTGTGGATATTCCATCATTTTCTTATAAGGATTTGTCTGGTGATGCAGAAATAGAAAAGAATGAAAATAAGCCAAAATTTGTGGCGGGGAAATTCATAGAACTAGGTGGTCATTTTATAGGGAACCAAACAAAATTCACAGTAGAAGCTGGATCAGGGACTCTTGATGATATCGCTTTTAGCTATACGTTACGTCATGACTCTTCCATACCGATGAGTAATGAGCTGGAGATCGGTTTTAAGAATGTTAATCTGGATCCTTATTTTGGACGCGATGCGAATGGGCCTGAGGGGGTGGTGAAGAACCTCTCTTATCCTCTTGTTCAGTCTCTAAAAAACTCGGCAGTTGCTGGAAAAATAAAAAGTGATGAACTTATTCTGGCAGAGGTTCAGGTTTTTAACGTCAGTATGGATTTTAGTGCCGATAATGGTGTAATGAACATCAATAATGGTGGGTTTGACCTTCATGGTGGAAAGGGGCAGTTCGATGCAATAATAGGGCTAAATAATGTACCCATTTCACTTGAAAGCAGAATTGAACTACAACAGGTTCAGGCGGAACCATTTTCAAAAGAATTGATCGGAGTTCCTTTTTTGACCGGACCTATGAAGGCACAGGTTACCCTAAAAAGAGCTGATGTTCCCGGCAGCCAACTTGGAAAGGCTTTTGTCGGTAATGGTACAATCCAGATCGACGGAGGTTCGGTTTTAGGTCTTGATTTACTTTCACAAGAGAGTGCTGCTGACGAAAAACAGACAGAATTTAGTAAACTTTCAGCAGACATTATTATGGGGGCTGGTGTTGTACGTATGAAACCTCTTATTTTTGTAGGAGCGCAAGGAATAACAGAGATGAGTGCCGTGGTACAGTTGGAAGACAAGTCGTTTAGTGTTTCTCCGGATGACAATCTCGCTCAGGATGAAGCATTATCTTTATCCGGTCGCTATGGTCCTCATGGCCTCGCCGTCTTAGGTTTTACAGATGTTCATGAGACTAAACTCGTCGAGATGAGAGATGCTCAGACCCTGGTGGATGAAAAAATGCCGCTGCCAACGGATGAAGATGTTACTAACATGGTCGGGACCCCACTTATTGATCCTACGATTGTCGCCCAGCGTTTTGGACTTAAACCGGAACTCATTACGAAAAAGAAGGTTAAAAAGGCCTATAATGTTGGGAGAGGGAGAGTTAAAATAAACGCTCTTCAGGAGCTGGATTCAACTACTTTTCTTGAATAAGAACCAACTACATCTGACGACGCGCTATAGGTATGTTTATCACTCCTGTGAATCGCAGCCTGTACCGTAACAGAGGATGTCCTTCTTAAAGCATTGTGTTTTCTTTGTTTTTTCTCATCAATCCAAATGCTACGTCTTTTTTGAAAAAAATGTTGATGACATATGTCTAGATCCATGACCTCATTCCCCTTGAGTGGGATTTTATGAGAGTTTACGTCTGTCAAAGCAAATAGTACTTCCTGGTGAGTCTTTGGCTCTTTTTTTCATTTCTGCACAGGCATCGTTGACCTCCAGAAAGGTGGAATAATTTTTATTTCGAAGATCAATTCCTGCAATAGAAAGACTCATAATAGGATAAATCTGCGGGTTTCCCTGTCTATTCTTTGACTCAATATATCGAAGATCTGTATCCTGCCGGTTGTAAAATCTAATAATATCTTTATCAAACCGGCGAAGAATTTCTTTAGGGATGCTGTTGCCGTACTCTGAAGGGATTACAAGTATGAAATCATCACCTCCAACATGACCCACAAATGCATCGGGACATGGGGAATCACGCACCACGTTTTGGATCATATTCGAGGTGTAATCTATCACTTCATCACCTCTGGCAAAGCCATATTTGTCGTTGTAGGCTTTAAAATTATCAATATCTGTGTAGATAACACAGGATTCTTCGCCGGATACAACCTTTTTTTCAATGTACTGGGTAATGGAGTTGTTGCCAGGTAAACCGGTAATGGGGTTTGCGTCAAGGGCTAAACTATAGAGATGTTTGAGCTCTTGCATTGCATTGCTCAGTTGAAGGTGGTTTTTGATTCTTGCCCTCACGATTGCTGGACTGAAAGGTTTGGTGATGTAATCAATTGCTCCCAGTTCTAACCCTTTTGTCTCATCTTCATCTGCTCCCTGGGCTGAGATAAATATGATAGGAGTCTCCTGGTATTTTGGGTCATTTTTAATCTGTCTACATACGTCAAAGCCGTCCTGATCAGGCATCATAATATCGAGGAGAATAATATCAGGACATACGGATGGAAGGATAGCAAGACCTTCTCTGCCACTTTTGGCAAAATACACATCATAAAGGTCTTCTAATAAAGCTATGAGTATTTTAATGTGTTCAATTGAATCATCGATTATGAGTATTTTGCTATTGTTTTCATTATGCATGAGCAGAAAACCTCTTACGAACTTATTGAGTTTGCCATTCAGTTAACAGGGTACGGGCTTTTCCAAAATCGAGGTCTTTTGCGTGTTGTTCGATCTTGTTGAACACATATGAATCTGCATCTCCTAACTGAGACCTGAGCAATTGTATCTGTTTTAGTGCCTTAGAACTATTATTTTTTAAAGAAAGAGAAAGAGCCTCAGTTAAATCGTCAATATTATATGAATAACCGTCCAGCTTTTTTATAGATTCCTGTGATTGCCATTGACAGCTTTTATTTTTCTCAAGCCAGTCACTGAGGAAATCACAAACGAGGTTGGTTTCTTCTTTTACCTCCATCAGGATCAGGTTAATCGAATCCATTTCATTGCCTCTGATATGGAGTTCGAGACGTACACTGAGAGAGAATAGTTTTTCCATACCAAGGTTACCACTCACTCCTTTAAGGGTATGGACAAGGTGTCGGCATTCTTCTATATTTTCATCGTTTAATGCCTTACGTATATCATCTGGCCATGCTCTATATTTTTTTACGAAAGACATGAGGAGATCCATATAAAGAGTCGGATCGTTCATTACTTGAGCAAGACCTGTTTTCATGTTGAGGCTTGAATTTTCTGCAAGTAAATTGTCAGGAATGTTGTGCTCAGCGGTTCCTCGACCCGGCTTTAGTTGACTGGTGATCTGTTTACCTATGAACGGTCCCAGTATTTTAAAAAGCTCGTCTGCGTTAATTGGTTTGGTGATGTAAGCGTTCATTCCTGCAGCTAGACATTTCTGCCGCTCTTCAGGCATGGCATGGGCGGTCAGGGCCACGATAGGAACCCGTGCTATAGCCGAGTTAAAACCCCTGATAGCCTTGGTTGCAGTGTAGCCATCCATTACGGGCATTTGAATATCCATGAGAATCGCATTGATTTGTGAGCCGCTACTGCCAAGTAGTATTTCAAGAGCTTCGGCACCATTATATGCTACGATAACTGCGAGATTACGTGACTTCAGGTAAGCCACTGCAATTTGACTGTTAATTTCATTATCTTCCACAAGAAGAATGGTTGCACCAGCATGAATTGTACTGGTTAATTCCGTTTTGTGCGGGAGAAGTGATTGTTTTTGCAGGCAGTGTGGGTTGTCAATGTCGAGGACAGTGGTGATCGCATCGAGGAGCCTTGCTGGAGTGATTGGGGTTATTAAAAAATAGTCAAAGGCCTGCTTATGCTGAGAATGAAAATGTGCAGAGAGACGTTGGGGACCGGTTAGAATAAGTGGCGATCTATTTCCCTTATCCATTGTTCCTTTGATGGATTGTATGGCCTCCTGCCAGTGAAATGAAAGATCATCACAGTCTATGAATATAATTTCTTTCGATATTTCAGTTTTTTCTTGTTTGCTTTGTTGGATTTTGGCAAGAATTTCACCAATTGAAAGTGTCTGGAAAATAGTAAAACCAAAATGGTCCAGTTGCATTGAAAGTTCCGTGGCCGATTGAGGGATGCGAGACATGACAATGGCGGCTATGCCTGTCAGTTCATCAGGGGCCTCATAGAAGGAACTGTACCCTGTTAATTCAAAGGTGCTGGTAAAGGAGAATGTACTCCCTTTAGCTTCATTTTGTTTGAGCCAGATATTCCCACCCATCATTTCGACGAGGTTTTTACATATCGCCAGACCAAGTCCGGTACCTCCAAATTTTCGGGTTATTGACTTGTCTGCCTGGGTAAAGGGTTGGAAAAGGTGTTGGGCCTGTTCTTCTGATATCCCATCTCCGGTATCTTGTACTGAAAACAGAAGGGTGGTTTTATTTTTCCAGTTTGATAGTCTATTTTTAGCTGAGATATGAATGGTGATATTGCCTTCTTCTGTAAATTTAAAGGCGTTTGTTACGAGATTTGTTAAAATTTGACTCAGTCGAAGAGGGTCTCCTACGAGCTTACACGGAGTGCCAGGCTCAATGTTGTAGTAGAAACGAAGACCCGACTCTTCACATTTCAAACTTATGATTGATGATAGATCCTCGAGGAGGTTTCGTAGATCAAATTCCACCTTGTCAAAGGTGAATTTACCCGCTTCCATTTTAGAAATATCCAGAATGGAATTGATTATGCCAAGTAGAGAAAGGGACGCAGTGTTTATTTTACTCAAATAATCAAGATGTTCAGTGGGACTGTTTGTCTTGAGGGCGAGATCTGAAAAACCAAGAATGGCATTGAGTGGGGTTCGAATTTCATGGCTCATATGGGCCAAAAACTCTGTTTTTTGTACCGCCGATTTTTCTGCAATGCTTTTTGCTTCGTGTAATTCCAACGAAAAATAGTTTATGGAATTGGCAATTGCAGTGATCTCGTCACTCCCTTTTTCCTCAATTTGAAGATTTTCTCCGGCCACCATGGCCAGAACTGTTTTGTTAAGATTGGTTAATCGTTTGATGAGAAAACGTTGGAAGTACAAAAAATATCCGATAGCAAGAAGCAGAGAGAGAATAAAGAGAACGGAAAGAATCTGTATCTGTCGCTGTACCTTATCGGAAAGCAATCTTGAGTCGTTTGCAACAGAGGTGGTGAGATCAAAAAAATGAGTCATACTTGAGTCGCCTTTGTTTTCCAGTAGATTCCGAATAAGCATTGTGCGACTCGTGCAATTATTTGTGATAGTAAGAAATCTCTTAGCAAGAGATATTGTACCATTTTCACCAAGAACTACTTCCTTCATGGAACTGACAAGAGATTGCGCTACAGGTTGCATGTTGAGAGGTAGTTTAAGCGTTGTCTCTTGCATCTGTTCAATGGTAGAAATTACGGTGAGTGATTTTTCGT
This sequence comes from Desulforhopalus sp., assembly GCA_047619065.1. GTDB lineage: Bacteria > Desulfobacterota > Desulfobulbia > Desulfobulbales > Desulfocapsaceae > Desulforhopalus_A. The sequence goes on along the minus strand of JBLHNA010000004.1, from coordinate 177,474 downwards.
TAAGTTGAAACAGACTTGTCTGGGGTTTTTCATTGAGACTTTTAGTCAGAAGATTAAATGCCTGGCCTTCGAGACGCGCGATGATTGCACGTGTTTGAGGGGAGGGGGCAAAAGCAAGCAAAGTAGCTATTTCAGTGTGGACACGCTGTGTGTGAATAATGAGACCCATGGTGGCCGTGTGTAAATCATTTTTTGCATTAATTCTATCTGATATGAGACCGTTAAGCGTGTTGAGTGATTGTTCTATAAAATCCAATCTATTATTTTGTTGTAGCTGAGATGAATTGGCTTCAGAAGAGATAAATGACGTTATTCTGGTGAATTGTGAGCTAACACGGTCGAAGGCTATACGTCTATTTTGTTGAGATTCGGCACTATGAAGAAGATTGGCTTGCTGTAACAATTGACTCATCAAAATCGAGCTTTGTGCTTCTTGGGTTGTCAGCGGAAAGGTTCTCTCTGAAAAATCAAGCAAGACGTTTTGAAAACTATAAAAACCTAAAAGGGCGATAATTGAAATTGCGGTAAACAGAACTCCCGTGACAAGAATTCCACTGCCAACTGTAACACCGATGGAGCGCAAAGGGGGAAGGAGAGCCGTAGGAGGATTTTTACCAGAGGGGGGGGAGTTCATACCGTCTCTCATGGCTGTAAGGCTTTCATTCTGCCATCAATTTTTGGTGATATTACCCCATTTTTCACTATACAATTTTTGACATATTCCCAAAGTATTCTTGATTCGCCTATTTTTACAATCCGTTCAGCGTTTATTAAATCATTATAACCATCTCCACCACTTGCAAGGAAATCTAGGGTGGTCAGTGTGTACATTCTGTCAGGCTCAAGAGGCTGATTTGCGATGGTGATGGATATGACGCGATGTAAAGGAGGAGATTTTGGGTCGTATTCCACTTTGATGCCAGAGACATGGGGGAATCCTCCTTTGAGCTCTTCTATTCTACTCAAGCCATTTTCAATGGATTTTTTTAGCGTCTCACCGGATAGCCGGAGGTTAACAACCCTGTTGTTAAATGGGAGTTCTTTTTGGATGTCACCCACGCTAAGATTAGACCCTGAAGGGTATTCTTTATTTGCCCGAAAACCACCGCCATTTATCAGGCTAATGTCTGAGTTATAAAATTCTCTGAGTGAATCGGCGGTGAAGTTGGCAAAAGCGTTTTCTCCGCTACGGATAGATTCTCGCCTTGTATCAAGGGGGGTACGTGTCATTCCGATAACTTGACCTAAGGTATTTGAGAGTTGATTTGAGTATGACCTTATCTTCTCTTCCAGATCAGGATCTGCGGGGTAATCTTTGAGTTGTACAATTTGGCTGGTTCCTGTCCAGCTTGATTTTGTGTCTCGCTTTTGAATATGGAGGCTAATAATAGCAGCGCTACCTTTGTGTCCTTTGAGTTCAAAAAGACTATAGCCCTGTTGGGTAAGACCTGTATCTCCGGTGGTTTGACTCAAAAGGACTATGTCCACAGGAGGATTAGAAAAGTACGTGTTGAATGTTTCAATACTAAATCCGGCCATGAGTATTATAAGATCGGCACCTTTTTCTTTTAATTGTTTAGTATTCAGGGCAACCGATGTATTGATATTTTTTGTGGTGATACGTTGTGGAAGGTAATCGATGATAACTTCGGGATCAACAACAGAAAGTATGCCGATGTTGAGATCTCCTACTTTTAGAATATGATTTGGTAAAATCCCTTCTACGGCACCTTCTGTAAGAGGATCATAGAGATTGCAGTTCGTGATGGGAAAACCTGCCTCAAAAGTGCGTAGTGATAATGCATCTTCCTGATGCGCCAATTCACTTTTGGAAACAGCCATGGCAGCAGGAGCAAGATCATTGAGGATAGAGATCATGTGGGCACCTTTGTCGATGGTGGACAAAATACCCGGTGATAAGACATCTCCACCATGGAGAAAGAGGACATGTTCATCTTTTGCCCGCAGTGTCGTCAATAATGACTTGAGCTGAGGATATCCCCCCTGATTGTGGTCGAGGTGGATCTCTGCCATTCCAGATGCGAAAACAATAGTGAGATCCTCCTCAATTGCAGCTGTAGAAAGGCCCACACCTAGTGTGAAAATGGAGCCGAGAGTAAGTAGGACAAACGTCAAAAATGCTGAAATGTTGTTATCTGTGTTCACAGTTTTATTAAAATGGAAAAAGATGAATATATTATTCTGTCCACTTTGCGAAGTTTATCGCAAAGATTCCTAAAAGTTAAGGGAAATTATAGACAAAAAACTTTGTTATTGTGGGGCACACCTTCTACCCCGGATTTCTCACCAACAAAGTTTTTCGCAGGTCGAGACACTGGGCATGAAGCTGTAATAATCTACCGGAGTCTTCGCTACCTGCAAATGCTCGGTAACGAGGCAGCTGCGGATAAATCTGTTGGCCCTAAGGGTGAACTTTTTGATTTGAAACGAAAAACACCCTGTTAATTAAGGAAGTCCTTTTAAACTATAAAAACAAACAATTGAGATTCAAATCAAAAAGTCATGGGAAATTCGGGTTAAAGGTGTAGCACCTCAGCTGTAAAGGGGGGGGGCGATTAGTTGTGGGGAAAAATTCCGGTCCATTTCTCAGCAGGAGGGTTATCTAATAAGTTGAGACATCTTTCGTTATACATCCGGTACAGAGGGTCACTATGGGATGTGAAAAGGCGGTTAAAGAGCCTTGCTGCTTGCTTGAAGTCACCTGTTCGGTAGTATTCTATCGCTTCCAGATATTGTGAATATTCCTCTTCTCCCACTATTTTTGGGTCGGAAGAGTTCAATGGCTCGAAAAGGTCCACGGGATTGATACGGCCTTTTACCTGTACCCTGTCAACGAACCGACAGGTTGAGGAGAGTTGCAAGTTCCCTCGAGTAAATTGAGTGATGAGTATGTTAACCGGATAATATCTTGTCAGTCCTTCAATACGTGATGCCAGATTGACATTATCGCCGAGTACCGTGTAATCAAAACGTCTGCTGCATCCAAAATTTCCGGCACTTACTATGCCACTGTTAATTCCAATGCCAATGCGCACTGGTTGCCCAGCCAGTAGGAGTTCGTCTCGGTGCTTCCTGACGGCTGTGGCCATTTCAAGAGCCGCTCTAACGGCATTTGAGGCATGCTGGGGGTCTTCTAGTGGGGTGCCCCAGACAGCCATAATTGCATCGCCAATGTATTTATCTACCATACCGTTATGTTTAATGATGATATCGGTGAGGAGTGCAAAATAGTTGTTCAAAAAAAGGCTGAGTTCAGCAGGTGAGGTGTTTTCAGCGAGCGTTGTAAAGCTTCTGATATCGCAAAAGAGAACAGACACCTCCCTGTTATCAACCTGAAGATTTAATTTTTCAGGATTTTTCATAAGCTCACCCACTACAGCTGGCGAAACATAGTGAGAGAACGCACGCTTAATAAAAAGCCTTTTCTTGCCTTCAAAAAAATAATTGCACAGAGCGACTATGATAAAAATCACAACGAGGGCAGCAAAGATATATGAAAATCCGATCAAACTATGCTGTAAAAAACATAGAGAATAGTTGCCGGCAGCCAGGATAAAAAAGATACCCAAACTGAGGGAAAGCCCAACTACCGGGTGCAGGTAAACCAAGGCTCCGGTGATCGCGATACCACCAATTAGAATAAGAGCATATGTGAGCCAATACTCCAGGTCGTCATCCCAAGTGAGTGTATCGTAGGCAATAAGGTTATCAAGAATGTTGGCATGGACTTCAACGCCAGGCATTCTGGAAGAAAAGGGAGTTGCAACGAGGTCAATCATGCCGGAGGCGGTGGAGCCGATGAGTACATGTTTGCCCTGTAGAAAAGAAGATTCAGAGCCATTGAGTACATCACTTGCTGATAGATAGAGAAAGGTGTTGGATGGGCCTCTGAAATTAATGTTTAATTGGCCATAATCGTCTGTTTTATAAAGCGTATCACCAAGTGACACACCCTGTACTGGGAAGTATTTCCCTCTTTTCTGGGATTCAAGCAGTAGGGTGGCACTTTCAGCAGGATGTGCTGTCTGAAACATTTCCATTACCATCGAAGGATATGGTGCGTCGTCCATTAAAAGGAAAAGTGGTGCTTTTCTCACTGTGCCAAAATCATCGTGAAATAAATTGAGAAATCCTTCCGCTCCACCTCCTCTTATTTCAGGTATGTTTAGGATTGGTCGGTACGCAGCAATGAGTTGTATCTCTTTGATTGGTATCGAGGCAGGGACGCGGGTGAGGTCATGTTTTATGTGTGGGGAACTCACCTTGTCTTTGAGGAAGTCTTCTTTGAATAAGAACCTGTATCCCTGGATAATTTTGGGGTCTTGTAGGATCTTGCCAAATTTTTCATCGTAGTCAGGGATGATGGACAAAATTTCATTAAGCCCAGGCAGTTTCATACTGGAGGCCAAGGCCTGATACGTCTTAGCATAGGGTAGGTGTTGCTTAAGAAAGACGGCAGGGGAACTGCGATCCCTTTCAGCAAACATAAGGTCGAAACCTAAGGCTAAAGGCTTTGATTCGATAACTTTTTCTGTGAGGGTTGCCACGAGATCACGGGGCCAGGGCCATTGCCCATATTCCTGGAGGCTCTTTTCATCAATATCTACAATGACAACAGATCCTGAACTATCTTCAGTTCCCCGTAGATGGAACATAATATCCATTAATCGGGTATCGAATGCGGTGAAGATCTCAGGCTTGGGACTACTAGTGAAAAAGTACACAAGGCAACACAGCAAGGTGCAGATAATACCAGCTTTAAAAGCGGATGGGGTGAGGATGCCTTGTATATTTTGATCTCTCATTTTAACAGGAACGGCAATTGATGAAAAACATGCATACTAAAAATCTGGTGACTCTCACTCATTCAAAGAAGAATTTTTAATGAAATTTGATGTCACTCTTTGGCGCGATCGTCCTGCAAGAGCTTCTATACTATAAGTATACCTGTTTGAAGAATAAAGAAAATGGATAAGAAGCAAGTGTAGATTTAGTGCCTTACTCCAGAAAACCTATCACAAAAAACAAGAAATCTAGAGACTCATTTGAAAATAAGTAGTTAGCCCGGATTTCTCACCAACAAAGTTTTTCGCAGGTCGAGACACCGGGCATGAAGCTGTAGTCATCTACCGGAGTCTTCGCTACCTGCAAATGCTCGGTAACGAAGCAGCTGCGGATAAATCTGTTGGCCCGAAGGGTGAACTTTTTGATTTGAAACAAAAAACACCCTGTTAATTAAGGAAGTCATTTTTAAACTATAAAAACAAACAATCGAGTTTCAAATCAAAAAGTCATGAGAAATTCGGGCCATGAATAACCTTCATGGCACTTATACCCTCAGGTAAGCGATAGACTCCGAGGGGGTACTGAACTGAGTCCCAGCTTATTTCCCGTTTACCGGGGTTAGACTATTCTTCAGGAAGCAGTATACCATCTCGTAGTCGTCTACAGTGGTCCATTTGATTTGCAAGCCTTGTGTTATGGGTCACCATGATGGTGGAGAGTTTGTGACTACGGCAGAGATGCTGTAAAAGAGTGAAGACGATATCTCCTGATCGTGTATCAAGATTACCAGTGGGTTCATCGGCTAAAAGAAGCGCTGGTTCCATAACAAGAGCTCTGGCAAGAGCGGCTCGTTGCTGTTCTCCGCCGGATAATTCTGCAACTTTATGATTATGGCGGTGGTCAAGTTCTACCTGTTCTAAAAGTGTTGAAGCCTTTTCAAAAATATCCTTTTTCTTTTTGCCGGCTATGAGAGCTGGCATCATGACATTTTCAATTGCGGTAAAATCGGGAAGCAGGTGGTGAAATTGAAAGATAAAGCCGATGCTTTTATTGCGAAAGGCGGCAAGTGCCTTTGGGTTTTGCAGAAGAAGTGGGCTGTCGTTAAAATAGAGATTACCACTACTTGGTAAATCAAGTGTTCCCAAAATCTGCAACAGGGTCGTTTTTCCTGATCCTGAGGCCCCAACTATGGCAGTCATCTCAGAGGCTTCAACCGAGAGATCTACTCCGCTGAGCACCCTAATAGTCTTGCTACCAGTCTTGTATTCTTTGGTTATATCTTCCGCTTTAAAAAGTGGCATCAGGAAAGGACCTCGGCAGGTTGTACACTTGAAGCCTTCCATGATGGGTAGAGTGTCGCGACGAGGGTTATAACGATTGAACTGACCGCGATAATGGTCACATCCATGGGAAGGACCTTGATAGGAAGAGTGGTCATGGGATAGACGTTTGACGGTAATTCAATAAACTGGTAACGGGAGAGTAGTTCACAGAGGCCAAGACCTCCAGCTACCCCAAGACTCGTACCAGCGACTGCAATGACCATTCCTTGGAGAAAGAAGATTTTCATTATGGAAGAAGCGCTTGCTCCCATGGATTTAAGGATTGCAATGTCCTTACTCTTTTCCATTACTACCATTATCAGAGCACTGATAATATTGAGTGCCGCCACCAGGATAATCAAGGCCATGGCAATGAATAAGCCAATCTTTTCAAGTTCTAATGCCGCAAAGAGATTGTGATTCATCATCATCCAATCTTTTGCAATAAAACCTGGACCCAGTTTTTCTGTGATCTCTACTGCAATTTCGTTGGCCCGGTCAAGATAGTTGTCTTTGACCTTAACTTCGATCCCGTGGGCGACGTCTCCAACACCTAAAAAGTTTTGAACGTTACCAATGGCCATATAGGCAAGAGATGAGTCGTATTCGGGCATTCCTGTTTCAAAAATCCCCGAAATTGTACAGGTCGTGATCTTGGGTATCATACCCATAGGGGTAAGCGGTCCGGAAGGGGAGATGAGGCGGAGTTTGTCGCCCTGGCCCACCCGGAGTGTTGTGGCGAGATTTTTACCAAGAATGATGTTGGGGACCCGGTTGGAGGCGTCCTGGTCGAGATCTTGGATCGACCCAATTACCATCTGTTTTGATAGGCCAACCACTCTTTCCGCGGTTTGAGGGTCTATTCCACGGAGGACAACTCCACTACCACCATTTGCACTACTGAGAAGCGTCTGGGTATAGAGGTACGGTGTTGCACCTGTGACATTTTTTACTGTGAGAACGCGGTCCCGCTCCAGCTGATAATTGCTGATTGCACCACCAAATTTTTGTACGATGATGTGTGAGTTCACGCCCACCAATTGATCTCGCAATCCGGTGGTGAAACCGGAATATACGGCAAGTACAACAATGAGGGCGATGACGCCCACGGTTATACCCGCAACGGATATGAGTGAGATCAGGGATATGAATCCATGTTTATGCTTGGCCCTGAGATACCTCATGCCAACAAACCATTCGAACATTATCAGCTCTTGTCGTCTAGAAGGTGGGCCTGCTTACTCGTCGTCACTTTGTTGTTGCCGCACTTCTGGTTTGAGGTGTGGAAAAAGGATGACGTCTCTAATCGATGGTGCGTCTGTGAGCAGCATGACAAGGCGGTCGATACCGATTCCTTCTCCGGCTGCCGATGGCATACCGTACTCCAGTGCACGGACGTAATCATAATCAAGCTCAGAATGGATCTCATCATCATCGCCACGGTCGGCGATCTGTTTTTCAAAACGCTGTAGCTGATCAATCGGATCGTTTAGCTCACTAAACGCATTTGCAAGTTCACGTCCGGTAATGAAGAGTTCAAAACGATCGGTGACCTCAGGGTTCTCTTCATTGCGCCTCGCAAGAGGAGAAATCTCTGTAGGATATGCGGTAATAAAGGTTGGATTGATCAGCTTTTCTTCCACCAACAGTTCAAACAGTTCGGTTTTTGCTTTACCGGGACCAGACTGTGCGTCAAGCTTTATGCCTTTTTCTTTTGCAAGGGCAATAACCTTGTCTCCATCTTTGAGGAGTGCCGCATCAATCCCTGCAACCTGTACAAGGGACTCATCCATGGTGAGCCTTGTCCATGGTGGTGTAAGATCTACCTCGGTTCCCTGATAGGTGATTTTCATGGAGCCGTTCACCTTCTCACAGATGGAGGAAATCATATCCTCAGTGAGGTCGATGAGGTCCTCGTAGGTGGCATAGGCCTGGTAGAACTCGAGCATTGTGAACTCCGGATTATGTCTGGTAGACAGCCCTTCGTTTCTAAAGTTACGGTTGATTTCGAAAACCCTTTCAAAGCCACCGACCAGAAGACGTTTGAGGTAGAGTTCAGGAGCAATACGCAGGTATAAATCCATATTCAGAGCGTTGTGGTGGGTCTGAAATGGTTTCGCAGTAGCGCCTCCTGGTACAGGTTGCATCATGGGAGTTTCCACTTCCATGAAATCCAGACCGTTGAGGTATTCACGGACCAACCGGATTATCTCTACTCGTTTCTTAAACGTTTCGCGGCTTGTTGGGGTGACAATGAGGTCTACGTATCGCTGGCGGTATCTGGTCTCTACATCACTGAGTCCATGCCATTTATCTGGGAGGGGGCGCAGGGATTTCGAGATCATTACAATAGATCTTGCCTGCACAGAGAGTTCTCCCACCTTTGTTTTGAAAAGTGAGCCCTCGATGCCTACGATGTCACCGATATCCCATTTCTTAAAGGTTTCAAAAATCTCGTCGCCAACAATATCTTTTTTTATGTAGATCTGGATCTGACCGCTTTTGTCAGTAATAGTACAGAAGGCGGCTTTTCCAAATTTACGCATTGCCATGATTCTGCCAGCAACAGAATAGAGGGGTTCTCCTTCTTCTTTTTCCTGGGCCTCTAGTCCTTCACCCTTGGGGAGGAGTTCTTTAATTGCATGGGCCGGTTTAAAGCCGTTGCTGTAAAGATTGACACCGAGTTCTGCAAGGGACGCCGCTTTTTCTCTTCTTTGTGCGAGTGTTTGGTTTTCTTCAGTCATGATCAAATGCTCTAGGGGATTTTGTGTGAGGCTATAAAAAAAAGCGGCAGAAATCTGCCGCCTATCATCGTTGAAACAATTCTATAGCAATTACCGGGAAATAGGGTTTCTGTCAATTCTTTTTGGGCTTTGACCTGTTTCTGGAGAGACTTAAGTCGAAGGTTAATCCATAGAAAAGAAGTCTGGAATAGTCATGGCGTAAAACATGAGTGCGTTGAGAACGAGACCGTGCTCTATAGAACCATTTCGCATCAATTGTGGCAGGTCATTAAGCTTTACCGTGTACACCTCGATATCTTCCATGTCGTCCAGGTGAGGTTCGGCCGTCTTTTTGGCGTTCTCCACAAGGACAGTGTAGCAAAAATTGTCTTGAATGGCAGGGTTGGGGCAAACTTTACCAATAATTCTTCCCTTCTCCCCACTATAGCCCGTTTCTTCGAGGAGTTCTCTAAGACCTGCATCCAATGGGTCTTCTCCCTGTTCAACTGCTCCCCCCGGAATTTCTGCCTCCATCTGGCCGGAGCCAAATCGGTATTGTCGTATAAAAACTATCTCCTGATTGTCTGTTATAGCCACTATATTGACCCAGGCAGAGAAATCCAGCCTGTAAAAATTTTTGTCTGTACCACTACGCTTGCAGAGGACCTGACTTGTGAGTACATTCAAAACAGGTGTTGAAAGTACTGTACGTGGAGGAGTTACATTCCACAGGGCATCATCTTTTCTTTTTGGGGACATTGATTGCTCTCGAATTGGTTTTGGTCAGTTATTCCGATTATAAATAATGCTCTATCGGTGTACTACTTTTTGTTATGTATTTACTCTACCCCCAGTAAACGAGAAGTAAGCTGGGATAGGCACCTTAAGGTAGATTATTTCTTGCAAAAAGATAAGAAAACAATCTGTAAAATACTAAATGGATACCATGCAAAGACAACTGCGTGCATTATTTTTTGATTTTGATGGTGTAATCGTTGACTCGCTACACACCAAAACTGAGGCATTTCGGAGTCTGTTTAAAGATTATCCTGATGATGTAATCGAAAAAGTTTTGGCCTATCATAAACAACATGGTGGAATTAGCCGGGTTGAAAAGATTGCACTCGCCCATGAACAATATATCGGTGTGTCACTAGGTGATGAGGAGTTGAAAAAGTGGTCTGTCCGCTACTCTGATCTTGTGGTTGAAAAAGTTATTAACATTGCATGGATTAAAGGAGCCGTAGAGTTTCTTAAGACAACTGTTGACCTGGGCATAAACATTTTTATCATTTCCGGCACTCCTGAGATCGAGCTGAAGTATATTATTGATAGACGTGGTATGGCTGGTTACTTCGACGAGTGTCTAGGCTCTCCGGTGAGAAAACCGGTTCATATAAGAAAACTGTTGGAACAGTATGGGCTTAAAGAAAGTGAATGCGTGTTTATTGGGGACGCTCTAACAGATTATGACGCAGCAGAAGAGACGGGGCTTCATTTTGTTGGTATCCAAGGTGAAGTTGCATTTCCGAAAGGTACTCTGGTGCTGGATGATTGTACAAATTTACAGCAGGCCTTAGATCACATTTTTGAATCAAGACCATTGCGATCTTGATATTACGATGGTCTCATTAGATATGCCGAGTATTTACTACACCCCCAGTAATACAGTGACCACCCACACCGTAGAAAAAAAGAGTAAGTTTATAACATGTGTAACAGAGGTTGCTTCAAAAGATGAAGCAGTGTCACATCTGCGAACTATTGCAGCAAGGGAAGTTGGTGCAAATCACAACTGCTCTGCCTATATCATCGGTAACCCCTCATCTCCTAAAAATATTCACTGTAGTGACGACGGAGAGCCTTCAGGAACTGCGGGAAAACCACTTCTAAATATCCTACTCCATGAAAATGTCGGTAATGTTCTAGTTGTTGTTACCAGGTACTTTGGCGGGATTAAACTCGGTAGTGGTGGTCTTGTTCGGGCCTACTCAAACGGTCTGAAGACAGCTCTTGAGGATGTTGTTCTTACATGGTATGAGGCAAAAAAAAGACTTACAATAAGATTTCCCTACCCCTTCGAGGGGGCCATTCGAAGGATGGTTGAGGACAGTCACGGGACCATCGTAGAAACAGAATATGGGGTAGGTGCTTGTTTTACTTTAGATATTTTTGAAAAAAATCTAGACAGTTTTATAGCAGATCTTTGTGAGTTGACTGGTGGACAGGCTGGTGTTGATATAGAGAGGTAATAGCCCGCATTTCTCATCAGCCGAGGTAGTCGTGTAGGCGAGAATCGAGATAGCAAGTCATAAGTGCTTATACTTGCTGTCTCAGTGACGCTGCATACGCGGCTGGATCGACTGACCTTTGGTGAACATTGTGTAAATTTTGCTAAAGGCATAAATACTTCAAGGTGCAGCTCGAATCCTACAGTAATGCCAAAGTGACACAATGTTCATGAGAAATACGGGATAGAGACCGGGATGCGACGTATTACACGCGTCGCATCCCAGTTTGTAAGGTTTCATCAGGAGAAATCACAACACATTTTGTATTGCTCCCTGAATGTGCAACCTATAGACCTGCTGCAAGTGCCGTGGATCTTCTCGGATCTGCTCCACCATACATCATACCATCTTTAATCATGATGGACTGGATGGCCCCCATGGAGGATTTTTGTTTTACGGTGTGACCCATCTCTGTTAAAGCTTTTTCCGTATCAGGGCTGAGACCCTCTTCAACTCGGATTTCATCTGGCAGCCACTGATGATGGATACGTGGTGCTGCAACGGAACTTTGGATGTTGAGGCCATGGTCGATGACATTCATAATCACCTGCAGGGTGGTGGTGATGATTCGTGATCCACCGGGGCTTCCTGTTACGAGGAAGTTTTTCCCTTCTTGTTTTACGATTGTAGGAGACATGGAGCTTAGCATACGTTTGTTTGGCTCGATTTTGTTAGCCTCTCCACCAAGTAAACCGTAGGCATTTGGTACTCCTGGTTTTGCAGAAAAATCATCCATCTCGTTGTTGAGTAAAAATCCTGCACCTTCCACCACAATTCCTGAGCCATAACTGAAGTTGATCGTATAGGTGTTTGATACCGCGTTGCCAAATTTATCAACGATGGAAAAATGGGTTGTTTCGTTACTCTCGTAGGGTACCACAACACCGGGTGCTATCGTTTTACTAGGCGTTGCTAAGTTAGGCTTGATTTCGCTTCTCTGGCCCTCTGCATATTTCTTGGAGGTAAGAGCTTTGAGTGGTACTTTCACAAAATCTTCATCGCCAAGATAATACGATCTGTCCGCGTAGGCACGTTTCATCGCTTCGGCCATAACGTGGATGGTCTGCGCTGAGTTATGGCCATATTCACCAATGGGGTATCCTTCTAATATGTTGAGAATCTGAACCACATGGATTCCACCTGAGCTGGGCGGGGACATGGAGTAGATGTCATATCCCCTATAGGTTCCGTGGACAGGAGTTCTGAATCCTGGAGTATAGTGCTTCATGTCTTCCATGGTGATGAGACCAACATGCTTTGCCATTTCTGCAACAAGAAGTTCGGCAGTTTTTCCCTCATAAAATTCTTTGGCACCGTTTTCTGAGATGCGGGTAAGGGTCGCTGCCAGGTCTTTTTGTATAAAGAGGTCTCCAGGCTCATAGTAACTGCCATCAGCTTTATAGAAAATCTTTGCTGTTGATGGCCATTTCTTGAGCATTTCTTCTTTTGCCTTTAAGCCATCACTGAAACGGGGCGTGACGATAAAACCTTCTTGAGCAAGTTTAATTGCGGGAGCGATGGCTTCTTGAAGACTGATAGTTCCATATTGTTCCAGAGCCATCGCAAGACCGGCCACGGAACCAGGAACGCCTGCAGCCAGGTGAGTGTATCTTGAAACATTGCTGTCGGCGTTGCCGTCCTTGTCTAAAAACATGTCGACAGTCGCTTTGCTGGGCGCTTTTTCTCTGTAGTCTATAGCCACAACGTCATCTTTTTTCTCGGATGAAATAAGCATGAAGCCGCCACCACCAATGTTGCCGGAACGTGGCTGGGTTACAGCAAGAGAAAATGCAGCGGTAACTGCTGCATCGATGGCGTTCCCGCCATTTTTTAGCACTTCTTGAGCCGATGTGGTGGCGAGGAAATGGCTGGTTACCACCATACCTTCCTTACCCTGAACCGGGTGCATTCTTTGGCCTTCAAGGATGGCTGAGGAATAGGCTGTTTGGGACAGCAGTAGCATCGTGCCAATAGCGAGAGATGCTAGTTTTTTACCATTTTGGTGCAGGAAATTTCCGTTCATAGGTGGCTCCTTAAATGAGGGTTATTCTACCAGAGTTATACGGTTGGTTATTTGTTCTGCTCTACCCCGCATTTCTCATCAGCCGAGGTAGTCGTGTAGGCGAGAATTGAGATAGTAAGTCATAACTGCTTATACTTGCTGTCTCAGTGACGCTGCATACGCGGCTGGATCGACTGACTTTTGGTGAACATTGTGTAAAATTTGCTAAAGGCAAAAATACTTCAAGGTGCAGCTCGAACCCTACAGTAATTCCAAAGTGACACAATGTTCATGAGAAATACGGGCTACAGGCGATCACTTGCAGGAAAAGAGCTGTTTGGAGGTAAAGCGGTAAGGTTCCCAACAAGTAAATGGTACAGTACTTATCCGAAATACAGATGTCAACGAGAATTGAATGCGTCTAATATGCTGATGTGGAGGGGTTTTTATTGCATTGGCTGGGCAAGATCAAAAAAAGATCAGAGTATGTTGTTCTTAGAAACTAAGTTCCTTGGGATTGATTAGTCCGAGTTGCTGGAGACTATGAATAACAGGACACCAGCTCGGTGTTTGATGTGAACTGTTTTGTCTGCTGTAACATTACTGACCCCAATACTTGAGCCAAATGGAATGGTGTATTGATCGAGTGGATACTCAAAACCGGTGAGGGTGATTGACCCCCCATCTCCTTTTAGGGGCAGCAGTGATGCCCTTTGCCCAGGTTTTGTAGTAAACGAATTGTTTCCTGGGTGCAGGATATGCATTTTACATCCATCACCAAAAAGAGTGAATCGAATATTTTTATACTTCTCACTCGCCAGCAAAAAGATGTTAGCAAGGCTCATATCCCACCGGCCCCCCAACATCCCGGTAAAGTATATTGCAGTAGCACCTTTTTGTAGCGAGAGATCTATGGCGAGTTCCAGGTCTGTCGCATTTTTACGTGTTGGGTGCTGTACTATCTCAACGCCGATATCTTGAAATTGGTGAAGAAGATCAATGGGTATTGAATCGAGATCTCCAATGAGCGTTTCTGGTGTGCGCTGCAAGGTTGAGCAGTGTCTCGCTCCACCGTCAGCTGCGATCAAAAAATCTGCGCTTTGGGTAATTTCGAGGAGCTCGGTTGAAGTGTGGAGTTCTCCATTTGCCAAGATAAGTGCGTTCATAGTGCTATTCCTTTTTCCCTTTGAGATAACCGATGAGGTAGGCATCCATGATCAGGTGCACAATGTGATGTACTACACAGACAACAAGAGCAATGCCAAACTCGGGGAAGAGAGATACTTGAAGTATTACAGAGAGCGGTAAGGTTTTCTGGCCGCCCATGAAGATGACGCTCTCTCTTTTTCCTTTGGCAATTTTAAAAGTCTTTGTGAGGTATAATGCCACAAGAACAAGAATGAGATGAAAGAAAAAGACGACTAATATGACAACATGGATAGAATCGAGTCCAGAGATGATTGCATTTCTGCTGCCGCAAAGAGCCATCCATACAATGGTCAGGATTCCCAGTTGATTGCATGTTGAGGTATAAGAGAGAACAGGCTGTAGATGGGCGCCAAAGATTCTTCTCGTCGCTATACCTATAATCAGTGGGGTAAGGACCAGGGTGGCAATTTTTATCATTATGGGCAACTGATCAATCTGGATCGTCTGGCTGCTCTCTCCACCCATAAGTATTGATAGAGTAACTGGAATGGTTATGACAGCAAGGGAGTTGGCAATGATGGTGATGAGTAGGCTGTGGGCCATATTACCACCGGCACTTCCGGTCATGACCACACCACTGCTGAGAGTTGTGGGCATTGAGGCCACGAGTAAAATGCCAATCAGGAGCCCTGCTTCCAGAGGTAGCAGAGAAAAGAAATAGCCAATGGTCGGGGCTACCAGAAAGATAAGAAAGAGTGCCAGAAGAGTTCCCTTAACATCTGAAATACCTTCTCTTATCTGCCTGGTATCAAGGGCAAGGCCTGAGAGGAAAAAAATCAGAACAATAACAACGTCTGGTCCATGATTATTTTTTAGCCAGCGACCGGGATTAACAAGAATTCCCGTTTCGTCGAGCACCACAAGGATGGTAATTACAACCAGGCCAACCATAAACCAGTTTTTTTTGAATAATTGTATCATGAGTATTTTGTGAGTCCTGTCCGTTTGAAAAAGCATTGCCTGGAATATCTGGAAAATATAAGCTTATTCTCCGATGATTTTAACGAGTACTCTCTTTTTTCTTTTACCATCAAACTCACCATAAAAAATCTGCTCCCAGGTCCCAAAATCGAGTTTACCCTCGGTTACAGCAACGACCACTTCTCTTCCCATGATCTGCCTTTTCATATGTGCATCGGCGTTATCCTCGTAGCCATTATGGTGATACTGTTCCACTGGTGCATGGGGCGCTAATTTTTCAAGCCAAACCTCATAGTCATGATGTAAACCGGCCTCATCGTCGTTGATGAAAACTGATGCCGTTATATGCATGGCATTTACAAGGACAAGGCCCTCCTGCACACCACTTTCACGTAGGCAGCCCTCAACTGTAGGCGTGATATTGATAAATCCTCGTCTTGAAGGTACTTCAAACCAGAGCTCTTTTCTGTAGCTTTTCATTTTTGCCTCATATTTTGGTTTTATCTATTTCTTGATAAGAATTTGAGCCGTCGGATCAATATAGAGTTTAATTGAAGAACCTATTTTTGGCGGTGGCGGCTCAAGGGGTAAGTCGAATTGGAGTGTTTTTTGCTGGCTCTCAACTTCAATATTGTATGTACTGCCCTGGTATCTTCTGTTTTTTACTGATCCCTCTATAAACAAGGCTCCCGTTTGCGGGGTATTGACCGTTTCTGCCAGTTTTGCACCTTCAGGTCTAAGGAGCAACGTGAGATGGGAATGGCATTCAATTTGTCCCTCTATTGTTTCAATCACCCCAAATGGACTCATAATGCGACCTGTGTCTTTATTTATAGACAGATTAATAAGGTTATTAAAACCAAGGAATTGGGCCACATCGATGTTTGCAGGAAAGCGGTAAATCTGCTCAGGATTTGCAAATTGTTGAAGGATACCATTTTTCAGAATTGCGATCTTATCTGCCACGCCGAAGGCTTCATTTTGGTCGTGGGTAACAAAGATGGCAGTCACGCCAAGTTCTTTTAATATTGCTCTGATCTCTATGGTTAACCTCTCCCGTAAGGTTCGATCAAGGGAACCTAGAGGTTCATCCAGCAGGAGGAGTTGTGGCTCCGGTGCGAGGCTTCTCGCCAGAGCGACCCGCTGCCTTTCGCCTCCCGAGAGTTCGTCAATATTACGCTCACCAAATCCAGAGAGGCCAACAAGGCTCAGCATCTTTTCAACACGTCTCTTTTGTTGGCTTTGATCCAATTTTTGCATCTCTAAACCAAAACTAATGTTTTTCTCCACGTTTTTATGGGGGAAAAGGGCATATTCTTGAAACATCAAGCCAAAGCCACGTTTGTGTGGAGGGGTGGATTGAATGTTTGTTCCTTTAAAGGCTATTTCTCCTGAGTAGGCAGTTTCCAGTCCAGCAATGAGTCGTAACAGTGTTGTCTTCCCAGACCCGGAAGGCCCAAGTAAACAGAGTATTTCTCCAGCCTCCAGGGTAAAGCTGACATCTTGCAGAAGAGGGATACCAGCATAGCTGTTTGTAATAGTATCTACTTCCAGAATAGGATTTGAAATATATGGTGTCGTCATTTCTGTCTATTTGGAGGTCTTAGAATGTTGCGAAGGAGAAAATTTGCCAATTATCCAAAAACTTGAACAGGTCACGAGCATAAGGATGCAGCTCATGGCCATTGCCTGACCGTAATTGAGATCACCAGGTTGACTAAGGAACCGAAAAATAGCAACAGGCATGGTTGGGGTATGGGGACGTGTCAAAAATGCGGATGCCCCAAATTCTCCCATACTGATGGAAAAAGCAAAAATTGCTCCCACGAGGATTGCTCTTTTAATCAGCGGGAAATCGATTAACCTCCACACCGTAAGTGGTGATGCCCCGAGAAGGCAAGCAGCCTCACGCAGATTATCTGGAATTTGTCGTAGCCCAGGTAAGACGCAGCGCACAACAAAAGGGAATGCAACGAGCGTATGCGCAATAGGAACAATGAGGAGTGAATCCCGAAGGTTCAGTGGTGGTGCGTTAAGGGTGATGATATAGCCAAAACCTAAGGTCACCGCTGAGGTGGCAAGGGGGAGCATGATAAACGCGTCCCAGATGTTGGAGCGGTTTTTAGAGCCGGAGGCCAGAAATGTAGCAGAACTGATTCCCAAAACCAGAGAAAAGAGCATTGCTGCAAGGGCAAAACCAATGGAGTTGGCGACAGAGGAAATGGGGGCCACATAAAATAATGAATCAGACTCCCCTGAAAAGAGTTGCGTATAATAGCTAAGAGTAAAACCATCTTTTCCCGTAAAAGAGCTGATGACAAGAGCGAGTAGCGGCAGGATGAGAAGAGCCAGCATAAAAATAATATTAGAGCCAATGATAAGTCTTTGCGTTGTGCTTTTCTCTCCGCTCATTGCTGTGGCTGGTGTATCTGAAAAAAAAGAAACCCGTGACTTGCGGGAGAGCCTCGCATGGAGCCACATAAGAAGGAAATTAAAACATATCTGCACCAGTGAAAGGGCCGCGGCCATGGGGAGGTTAAAGAGCTGAACCGCCTGTCTATATATTTCGACCTCAAGGGTTGCATAGCCGGGGCCGCCAAGGATAAGGACAACGCCAAAACTGGTAAAGCAGAAAATAAAAACAAGAAGAGCAGCAGAACCGATGGCTGGTAAGAGAAGGGGGAGGGTGATTTTTCGAAACGCTGTCCATTCTGATGCACCGAGCATGCGTGCTGCGGTGACAAGGCTTGGATCAAGGGACGCCCAGAAGCTGGAAACAATGCGTAGTACCATGGTGTAGTTGTAAAAAACATGGGCAATGAGGAAAAAGGTTACTGTCTGTTCAATATCTATTGGTGGTTGGTTCAGGTTTAGGGCTGATACCAGCGAATTATTAACAAGTCCGTGTGATCCGAGAAGAGCCCTGAATGCGGCTGCAGTGACCACGGTGGGAAGCACAAAGGGCACAGTCATAAGGGCCTGAAGGAAGTCTTTGCCAAAGAAACGAAACTTGGCAAAAATATAGGCTCCGGGTAAGGCGAGAACCAGGGTTATAACAGTTGAAAGTGCTGCTTGCCAGATCGTAAACCAGAGAATTCGCCCATAGGTTGGTGTTGAAAAAAGCCTGCCAAGATTTCCAGAAGGCCAGGTATCTGAAGGAAAAAAGCTGAGCAGGACGATTTTAACAAGCGGGTAGCAGTAGAAAACCAGTAAAAACAAGAGGGGTAGGGAGAACAGTAACCAGCTTGTTGGTGGTTTTTTAGGTAACAATTTCTGTTCTCCCATTTTAAAAAGATGCTCCGTCTATCTGAGTAATGCTGTTGTCCAGGCATCTATCCAACTGTCGCGCATGGCTTCAATTCTCTCAGGCGCCACCATCGCTGGATTTTGGGCAACTTTAGCGTGCTGGATAAAGACCTCAGGGAGCTGGGCCTCCTTGTTGCTTGGAAAGACGAACATTTTCAGTGGTATATCTTCCTGAAGAGGTTTGCTCAGCATGAAATCGATAAATTTCTCAGCAAGAGCTATTTTCTTGGTCCCTTCGAGGATTCCAATAAACTCAATCTGACGGAATGCATCACCAGCAGACACAACCGCAGCAGTTGGTGCTTCCTTTAGGGGTGTTTCTGAGTAGTAAACTGCCGCAGGAGGGGAGGACGCGTAACTCACAACAATGGGACGATCCCCTTTAGAGGCAGCAGTGAAATGTCCAAAGTATGCATCTTCCCAACCACCTGCCACAACGACATCATTGGCCCGCAACTCTTTCCAGAACTGCAGATAGTTGTCCTCGCCAAATTTACCGATGGTGGCCAGTAAAAATGCCATTCCAGGCGATGAGGTCGCTGGATTTTCAACCACGGTTAAACCTTTATATTCTGGTTCTATAAGATCAGAAAGGCTGGTCGGAGGTGTTATTCCCTTTTTTGAAAACCAAGCTTTGTCGTAGTTGAGACAGACATCACCGTAGTCAACAGGAAGTAGTCTGTTTTTGCTATCTAGTTTGAGATGGTCTGGGATTACAGCGAGCAGAGGCGAATTGTAGGGCCGAAATATTCCCGCTGTTAGCGCTCTCGATAAAAAGGTGTTGTCGACCCCAAAAAACACATCGGCCAGAGGATTGTTTTTTGAGAGAATAGCCTGAATCAGCGCAGCACCTGCATCTCCTGACTTTAAAAATCGAACCTTCACTCCGTTTTCTTTTTCAAAGACTGCGATAACTTCTTTGCTCACATCAAAGCTGTCGTGGGTCATCACTGTGATGATTTCTTCAGCCTGTACTGTTGCGGTAAAAAGTGACAGGACCATTAACAAGATGGCTGCTGATTGTAACAAGGGGTTCATTGAATTCTCCTGGGGACGAACGAATTATATGTTTTGGTGGTAGTCTCTGTTGCAAAAACGAAAAGGCCGTCTCACGTATTGGAGGCGGCCGATATAAGACAGATCCCTCCGCCGGCATTATCCGGATCAGGTTAAACGGTCGGGTTTTGTACCCCTCTCAGCCCTGCAAAGTCAGGCTCCCGTATCAGGCCTACAACATAGGGTATCTTTTGCGTCTTTGCAAGGTTGAAGCTTTGCTGTCGGTATTGGTGAGGGTGCTCTTCGAGCTCAGATAACACAATATGAGACCACCTGTTTTCATTGAAAAGATGAGACTTTCAGGCCCATAAATTTAATTTAGGGTTTGCGGCAAATCCCCGTAGTATATCACCCCTTGTGACTATACCAACAAGACGTTCTTCTTCTAGAACGGGCATCGCATCGATATGAAACTGGGCTAGAACCATTGCTACACGGCGAATGTCTGAGATCGAGTCGGTACTGACAAACTCTTTTTTGATGACATCTTCTACCAGAAGTTCCTGTTCAACTTTCACTTCATTGTCGATGATGTTAATCCGGCTAAGGATATTTTTGTCTGAAAGTAAGCCGACAATTTCTTTTTTTTCAGTTGTAACAATGAGCTGCCGAAGGTTGAGGTTTTGTAGCACCCCCCACGCTTCGGTGAGCGGTGCTTGGGGGGAAATGGTAGATGGGGGAGAGGACATTATTTGATGGACGTGCACTAACGGCTCCACCATATTATCATTTGCAATGACCTTCTGGTAAGCCGCTATAGCTGTTGCTCCTGGGCCTTTGGGAAGGGTGGAGGAATTCTTTTCTTCATCTATGGGTTTGATAATTGTCTTTCTTGAAACTGTGCGCCAATTATCTAACTGCTCCAATGGGCCTTTAAACTTAAGGCCATCAATATCTGTGACATAGAACATGGGAAGGATCCATTTAGAAAAGGTTATTTCTCTCTATCCCCCAACAGGGGTAAGATCTGATCAGTCATACTACTTCCTATAACTATATAATACTTTTCTGCTTTTTCTCATAAAGAATATAACCATCTCACTGTTATTTCATATTTTATAGAATATAGAAGTGTTTTGTTGTTGTTAGCGAGGAGTCCGAGTTAAGCCCTCAAGGTAAGATCAATTTCCTCGGCAAAAGTATTGTCTTTTGTCGCCAACTGGCGAAATGATGCGGGAGCACTATTAGACCATCATATATATAGATTTTCAGGTCTGGCGTCACCTTTGGGTGAGTTACTGTCAATTGGAAAAATTACCAGCATACCTAGTACTCTGGAGCTGGATATGTTTGAGATCGACAAAATATTGACAAAAAGTTTGTAACTTTTTCTTTCACTGAGCGTTAAATTAATAAGCCTGGCTTCGACCGGTGTGGCCTTTGTAGAGTTTTCTCTACAATCGTGCAGTTTTGCATTCGATCCCCCTTTTCAAAAAGGAGAGTACAATGAAAAAATGTCTTGGTATTGTTCTTATTGGCCTGTTGTTCAGCGTTCCTGTCTACGCCCATCACCCAACTGAAGATATTCTCGATGCTGAAATTTATGCCGTCATCGATGAAATGGTCTCCGACACTCCCCATGCAGACCTTGTTTTTGACGACGATATGGGAGGGGACGATACCACGACCACCACCATCACCGGTACCTTGCGATCGGCTGAAGAGTTGGTCGATGATGGCCTTATCACCGAGGTGTCGGAATTGAGTGGTGATGTCTATATTACGATTGAATTTGAAGAGAACGGCAATGACGTCGTCATATCGATAATACAGGTGCCAGAGTAGCCAGTATCGAAAACCCAGGTAATTCTCCAGTTTTTATAGGGTATGTCTCAGTGTTCTGGGAACACTGGGATATACCCTTATGTCAGATTTTTTATTAGCGTCCACTAACAGAGAACTACCCTCAGCTTAAGGCGATATCAACAACGTTCTCTGCCTCGATAATCCATTTTTACTTGACCACTGCAACCCTGTATTTGAAAAAAGCGAGGCTCAACGCGTCTTGTGCTACAATTCGCTGGATTGCTATGTAATGAAATTTTTCTCCCCTCCTGCCTCATGAAGGGAAAAGATGATTTTGGATCAGAAAACTGTATTTTCTGGGCAAATGTGTAACCTCTCTGAGTATCAGACGTTGTATTGGTACATCAGGATTAAAGAGACTAAAGAGAGGAGGGGCATATGAAAACTACACGTCTATTAATTATGGCCATTTTTGTCATGTCCACGGGGGCGCATGCTGCACTGTCAGAGACCTTGACGCTACAGGAGCAGAACAACGTTCGCCAACGTGCCCAGGAAATGAGTGGTCAGGGTGTACCTGAAGAACAGGCACAAAAAATGTTGAGTCTGATGCATCAGAATAGGTATCAGGAGGAAAACATCGTCCGTGCCCAGCAGGCAGTGATCAATGCGGCCCTTGACGACATGCCAACTGAACCGTTGATGAATAAGGCCATGGAAGGCATGGCCAAAGATGTTCCAGAAGAGAAGGTGATTGCAGCAATGGAGACGGTACGCAATCGTTATCGTCACGCTTACCAGCTTGCCAGATCACTTTCCAATGACCCAAAAATCAACGGACCGATGGCAGAAACCATTGCTGACTGCCTGGCCGCCGGAATGATGGATCAGGAAATGGACGTGATAATGGATCGTTTAAGGGGCCGGACTCGCCAGCAAACGAAAAAACAGGCTGATGATCTATCATTACAGACCATGCGGACCGTCCGTTCAATGGTGCGTCTGGGTGCTAATCCTGGGGATACGACAAACACTGTTTGCGAGAGACTGCAGTCTGGGTATATCGGGCGACAGATGGAACAATTTCGGTATCGATTTACCAATGAAGCTCAACATACTCCGGCACAACAGTTAGCTCATCAGTACGCTCGTTCCATAGGGCAAGGCTCTGGGGCTGGAGGTAATAACTCAGGTGGTAACGGATCAGACGGTAACGGCTCGGGTGGCAACGGCTCAGGTGGTAACGGATCTGGCGGTAACGGCTCAGGTGGTAACGGATCTGGCGGTAACGGCTCAGGTGGTAATGGTTCAGGTGGTAGCGGATCTGGCGGTAACGGCGGCGGTGGCGGCAAAAGGTAAAAGCGGATTTGTCAGGTTGATGTTCCTTGAACTGTCTGCATCTCCATCTGGTTTGTTAAACAGATGGAGAACAAATTACAATTACCCGGGACTGTAAACTCATTGCACAAATCTAATATGGAAAAATACGAGGCTTTCTATAAAAAAAGCAAAGATAGTCTTTTTGCTTATTTGCTCAAAATGACAGGTGATTACCATCTTTCTCGCGATTTGGTACAGGAGAGTTTCAGCCGCCATCTGAGGAGCTACCGAGATATCGGTGAAAAGAGTCGATCATTGCTATATACCATTGCGAGGAATGCGGCAATGGATACCTTTCGGAAGCCAAAAGTTGATCGACTGATTACAGACGGCTACGCAGACCCTAGAAGAAACCCTGAACAGCAACTCGATGATAGGCAGACATATGAAAGGATAATGGTGGCCATACAGCAGCTGCCGATCATCGACCAGAAACTATTATCTCTCGTCTCTGGAGCAAATCTCTCCTATACCGAGATAGGTTTAATTTTGAACATAAGTGAAGCAAACGTAAAGGTGAAAGTGCACCGTGCTCGCCTGAGACTCAAAGAAATTTTGAGTAATGGAGGTGAATAATGGACTATTTCGGGAGTATGTACATCGATAACGAACTTGAATTAGGAGAAAAGGTTCAGTTCATAGAGAAGGTCCGTTTTGAAAAGGATTTTTACCAGGAAACGGTTGATCTCTTGTTGCAGGAAAGGTTGTTGCAGGAACAACCTAAAAAAAATTGGATTCCTGCAAAGAGTCAAATTCGCCATGATCTAAAAAATCGGTTTAAAAAATTTATCCGGCCGATAATCTATGCTGGCGTAGGGTTTTCTTGTGCAATGCTAGTTATATTGAGTAGATCGCAAGTCTCAATTGAGCAGCTATATGCTCTTAACCGATTTGTGATTTATCAACCGGCTGCAAGTCAGGTTGAACTTACAGGTACGTTTAATGATTGGCAGCGATTGACAATGAAACAAATTGGAACCTCAGGATATTGGGAACTGAACATCCCTCTTCCAGCTGGTGAATACCGTTTTGCTTATATCCTTGACGGTTCCAAGAGGATAGCTGATCCAACACATCCCGCTCGGGAAAAAGACGATTTTGGCGGAGAAAACACAGTTTTAAAAGTGGGAAGGTCTGCCTGAAAATGGTTTCGCCATTTCTCTACTTCTGGATTTCCTTTGCAACATCTGGGTAATGCTTCACCAGACATTCTGGACAAACGCCGTGCGAAAAACACATATCGTTGGTCTTTTTGAGGTAGTTCTCAATGTGCTCCCATTCCCCCTTTTCCTTATTGATATCTTTGCAGTGAGAGCAAATGCTTAAGATCTCATGGCGACTCTGATTTTTTTTTATTGCTTTTGGCGCTTTCTGCTTTTCCTGAATGTTTATCCCAAGCCCAAGGACCAGCATGTTGCCGTTTTCAAGAGGAAAGGGATAGTCATGCACTTCGTAAAGCTGTCCGCGGAGCTTGTCTCGCCATGTCCAGACCTGTTTTTTTCGATCTTTAAAGACAGTTTGAGCAGGACAAGAATTACAGGGAGACGTGCGCCCGCGCATCACTGAGTAACACGTTGTCAGTGGGTCAGTATTGCCAAACTGTCGAGTAAAATAATCGTTTGCATACTGAATAGTGTAATTCTCCGCAAGTAGATAAAGAAAAGCTGGAAGCTTATCTATGATTAATTCACCGAGAGTAGGATAGCCCCTCACAAAATTCGTAGCGGCCAAGGTGGTTGTAGATGCTTGATTTAAAATTCTAAGTTGAGACATACATTCACCCTTTGTTAGAATGATATTGTTGTTATCCTGAAGAAAGATCTTAGGATGCCTGTCCCTATATAATAAACGTGGTAGGGAGAAAAAGGTTACAGGGAAAATTCGAAACAGGTTTTTTTTTATATTTCTTGATACAGGCCAGGCTCGAACGGAGAGATGAAGTATTTAATACCGAAATGTACCCTTTGGGTCGGTTTATCGTTTCATTATAAGAGAGAATGCAACGCTGGCTTGAGAGAGGAAAAGGAAGTAACTTGTTTTGAGAAGATGCCATAATCACCAAGGTCAATATGGGATCTTTAATGATATTTATTTTATCGGTTACTTCTCCAGGAGTACCACCGTCTCAATATGGTGAGTCTGGGGGAACATATCGATGGGTTGGATCTTTGTGATTGAAAACCCTTTTCTCGTAAGGCTATTGAGATCACGGCATAGGGTGGCCGGGTCACAGGAGATATACACGAGCCGTTTTGTACAAAGCTGACTCAGTTGAGAGGCAAGCTCAGGGGCTCCCTGACGTGGAGGGTCGATAATGATACAATCAAACGTTTCTCCATTTTTTATGAGCTGGTCGCAAGCTTTATGAACCGGTTGTTTGATAAAGTTGGTGTTGTTTATATGAGCAAGAGATGCATTACGCTTAGCGCATCTGATCGATGAACCCTGGCCTTCGATACCCAACACACTCTTAGCAAGAGTGCCGGTTGCAATGGCAAAATTCCCCATACCACAATATAGGTCAAGGACTGAATCGGTTGTTTGAACTTGGCAAAATTGAAGTACTGTCTCAAGCATAGTCTTATTTTGCTCAAGGTTGACCTGGCAGAACCCACCAACTTCCCAGCTGAGTTCGAGCGGGACATGCAGCCCGTTTACTTCAGGGTAATGTAATGTAAGAAGGTTACTTGTACTTTCATTTGTGCAGCCCACCGGCCCTACTATAGGGAAATCATCTCCAGTAAAAAAGATTCGATCTATGGTCTTGCTATCGGCACAAATCTTTGTTGCTGTTTTTATATCTGTAGGTCTTGGTTTTCTGGAAAAATGGAAAAGACAGGAGATTTTGTCAGTGACCGGGTTTTGTTGTAGCTCTAGTTCACGTGAAAGGTCCAGGAGGCTGTGAATTCCTTCAGTTTCCCTTAGTGCGGCAAGGGCAAGATTGATTGATGGTTGGGCGAGGAGGCATTGGTCAATTTCAACTATCTCATGGGAACGAAAACGGTTGAACCCCAGTTTGTCGTCACCCTCTATCTGGAGTCGGATTCTCTGTCGGTAGTGAAAGGGATGTGGTGAACCGATAACATTTGTCACTTTTTCATCAATCTCTTGTTGCGTGAGGACCTTTTCTCGCATTAAAAGATCTATAAGGATTTTTTTCTTAAAATTGATCTGGGCATCGTAATCGCAGTGCTGTAGGTTGCAACCCCCACAGATTCCATAGTATTGACATGGGGGCGTGATTCTGGAAGGGTGCTTATTCTCGATTTGTTGTACCTTACCCAGAAGATAGTTTTTTTTATATTCCTGAGTGGTTAGAATTACACTTTCTCCAGGAAGACCAAATTGCACCATGACGACCTGTGTGGAAGGAAGATGGCCAAGGCCAAAGCCGCCGGCAACGATTTTTTTTATGGTGACAGTTTCACTGTGCATTTCTACCCGGTTGTTTATTAATATTTAATTCATGTATATGAAGAGAGGGCGTCGCTGCTGCGACGATAAAATGGGACTGTTGCAGTTTCTTAATATATCATCATTATCTTGTCGAATTGTATTCGTCCTCTTCGTCATTTTTTCAGTCGCACCTGCTGCCTATTCAGCCTCTGTAAACGTAGAGGTGAAGGTAACAGGAGTTGACTCTTTACTTAAGGAAAATGTCCTTGCCCGCCTTACCCTTTATTTGCAAAAAGATAATGTCAGACTTAAAGAAAGTACCGTAAAGCGTTTGCATGAGAAGGCAAAGGACGATATTGCTTCAGCGCTTGCACCTTTTGGCTATTATAACACAGAGGTTAAGACCACTCTCACAGAGGATGAAAAAGGGTTCCATGCGACGTACGAGATAGAGAAGGGCCCCCCTGTCATTGTAGAGAGTGTGCAAAATACAATTATTGGTGATGGAAGGGACAACGGGGCGCTTAAGAAGGCTCTTAATGGATGGGGCCTTCATGTTGGTAAAATTCTAGATCAGTCTTTGTATGAGAAAGAAAAAAAGAAGCTCGTTAATGCGGCCATTAATCAAGGGTATCTCGATGTCATTTTTGTTAAAAAAGAGCTGATTGTAAATCCTGTAACCAACAAGGCTAATGTTACCCTTATACTGGACACTAAAAAACAATATGTTTTTGGTGAAACCTCCTGCAAACAGGAGGTTCTTGCGCAGCAGCTACTTGACAGATATCTTCCGTACTCCAAAGGTGACGCCTATCAGCCGGCAAAGATTTATGAACTTCAGGCAATTCTGTATAGGACAGATTATTTCCGTCGTGTAATAGTAAAAGGAAAGATGGATCAGGTTGTGGATCATACCGTTCCGGTTGAGATTGAACTGATCAGTCCAGAAAAGCTTAATAAATATAATGTTGGAGCAGGATACGCCACAGATACTGGAATTCGTGGTAAATTAGATTGGTTTAATCGCATTTTCAATAATCGCGGCCATAAAATTAGTGCTTCTTTACTGGTCGCCGAGCTGGAAAACAGTTTAACATTACAGTATGAAATCCCGCGTAAAGATCCCAGATATGACACCTTGATTCATAGTTTAGGTTATCAGGATACCACTTGGGATGATACTGACACCAGATTGATTACCGGCGCAATCTCTCAGGAGCACTCAGGGCCACGTTTTAAGTTGAGTATGGGCTTAGAAATACGTGATGAGGTCTATGATATAGGCGATACCAGCGGTGACTCAACGCTACTTCTTCCATCACTTAATGCGGGTTATATCTTTGCTGATGATATTCTGAACACCACGCATGGGTTATCCGCTTCTGTGAATCTTTCAGGTGCATATAAAGGATTCATCTCTGATGCAAGCTTTCTTCAGACAACGGTTAACGGTAAGGCAATTTTTACTCCTTTTAGGCAGTGGAAGCTTATTGGTCGTGTGTCTATTGGCGCAACCCTCGTCGATTCCATTGACTCTCTACCACCATCTCTGAGATATTATACGGGTGGCGATTCCACAATACGTGGCTACTCATACAAATCTATCGGGACGGAAGATTCTTCAGGCACTGTTATCGGTGGCCGTTACCTTGTTGTCCAATCTGTCGAGATGGAACGTATCATAAATCAATACTGGAGTGTCGCAGGCTTCTGGGATGGAGGTACCGCAACAGACGATCTTTCTCTTGATTATTATCAGGGTGTTGGTGGAGGCATCAGATTTCGACTCCCCTTTGGTCAGATTCGATTAGACGTGGCTTCCGCCATTACTGAAGACGGTACACCTTTTCGGGTTCATCTGACTGTGGGAGGGGACCTGTAATGAAACTTCGTAAAATTTTTCTACTGCTGTTTGTTGCACTATTGTTGTCCACTACATTTCTTCTGGGTACGAGAATGGGGGCGGGGTTTGTAATCAAAGTCGTCAATTCCTTGACTGATGGTGCCTTCTCAGTCGGGTCTGTACAAGGCCGGCTGGCCACGAATTTTATTCTTGAAAATCTACACCTTGAGACTTCAGGAGCAGATATTGATATCGTGAAATTTCAATGGTCCTGGAACCCGCTCTCCATTCTAAAAGGAAAACTGGATGTCACGACCGCTAAGACGACAAAACTTCTTGTCCAACTCAAAGAATCGGAGCCTTATTCAGAAGAAAACAAAGATGGATCTAGCCTTCCTCTAATTTTTCCTCCATTTCAGCTTCAGGTAGGAGAACTCTCTTTTGACGATATCCAGATAAAAGGAACCGATGGGAGCGTGGCTTTTCAACTCTTCACCTTTACAGCGGGCTTTGATTACCGCGATGGTGTTGTTGCTGTGGACAGTTTTAACGCTGAGGGACCTGAAATTGGTTTATCATTTCACGGCAATGTGGAATTACAAAAATCTCAGAATCTCGACCTTATGGGCAACTGGCGCTTGGTGGGCTATGGGTTTCATCCCTCCAAGGGAACATTTTCTTTAAAAGGCCCTGTTGATTCTCTTGGCGTTACTGTCTCTCTTAACGACCCTGGAGAAATTCATGTGGTTGGTGTGGTGAAGGATCTACTTGGAAATGCCACTTGGACTGCTGGTCTCGATGCTAAAAACGTAAATATTGAAACATGGATACTCCATTGTCCTGCAATCATTTTATCAACGGTTCACGCAGACATGTCAGGAGATTTTGGCCACTATCGCGGTCTTATCGAGGCTGATGGGGTTTGGGGAGTAGCGGACAATTTGCGTCTTCGTACTGATATTGATGGAGACGGCTTAGGGATCGTTTTTTCCTCTCTTCGCCTTGACCGAAATGAAAGCTCTGCTGTTGCCACCGATGCCACTATTTCCTGGGCGGAACTCTTCTCCTGGGAGGCGGGACTGGCGTTTGATAATTTTGTTCTCGATATGTTTTTTCCAGAGTTTAAGGGGTCGGTTTCATCACACTTCCATAGTGTTGGAGATGTTACTGAAGAGGGTCTCGTGGCCACCCTTGACCTAGCTGATATGACAGGGGACTTTGATGGCTATACATGGTCTGCAGTCGGAAATGTTAGCCTTACAGAAGAACGTATTTTCACCCGTGATTTACGCATTAGAAGTGATTCGGTCGGCGGGCTGGCCCTGGTTCGTGATGCGGAACTCTCATGGGCCCATAATCTGAGCTGGCAGGCTGATGTGGACCTTGATCATTTTGATCCGGGCTTTTTGCATCCTATGGCTGTAGGGGACATAAGTGGCAATGTTATAAGTAAATTCGAATGGAATGAAGATCTCCCTTCAGGGACGCTTGATTTTTCTCAACTTTCAGGAACGCTGCGAGGAACCGACATTTCTGGCGGAGGCCGTGTCACAATAGATGGTACAGAATTAAGCACCACTGGACTCTTGCTTTCTCTTGGCGAATCGCAACTACTTGTTACTGGTCAAATGGAAGAAGCGCTTGGCCTTCAATTTTCTTTTGATTCACCTGACCTTTCCGTGATTGGTGAGAACCTTCAAGGCACGCTTAGTGTTCATGGACAGGTTTCTGGCAGCAAAGATAGTCCATCGATTGATCTGGACCTTGCCGGAACAGATCTCCAACTCAACAGTGAGAGTGTCAGAGTGCTTAGTGGGCACCTTAAGACCTCTTTTGCATCTGATAGCGCCATTGATGGTGCATTGGTGTTGGAGGATAGTCTCATCAAAGGTGTAAACCTGACAAAAGCAGATGTGGCTGTTACGGGGACGTTGCTTGCCCATAATATTACAGGTGAAATATGGGGTCCTGATGGAAAACTGGATCTTAGTTTGACAGGGAAATATGAGAAAGGTTGGCAGGGCACACTTGCGGGTCTTAACCTAAAGACAAAACGGTACGGAGAATGGACACAGCTAGATGCTGCGGATATGACGTTGTCTCCTGATGTGAGCCGTTTACAGGGATTCTGTTTGGCACATACTGCAGCACGGGAAAGCAGCAGTAGTTGTATTTCTGCAAAAATAGACTCCGCCGAGGAGATGAATTGGTCTATTGACGCAGCTATTATCGGACTAGAATTAGAACATATCAGTGATATGGATTTAGGACTTCCTCCCATTAATGGAGATGTAAATGCAAGCCTTGAGGCAAATGGCAACAGGTCTGGGGTTGCTGTTGCTACAGTCTCTGTCATTATTCCTGAAGTAGACACCTTACTCAATGTTACAGACAGTGATTTTGTTTCTGTTCAATTGAGAGATTCGGTTTTAAAAGCTCACTTGGAAGAGAACCAGCTTAGTTTCAATCTCCATTTTAGGGCCAATAAGGGTGGAACTCTGGATCTGAGCGGCCAGATCCATGGGGTTGGGCTATTTGACACACCTCTTACCAGTAGGACGGTTGTAGGCAAACTCTCTTTAGATAAATACTACCTCAGTTCACTTGCAGCATTTACCGGATATGGTGTGGAACCAACAGGTTGGGTTAGCAGTTCCTTTGATATTGGTGGGACGGTGGCCAAACCTGAACTGTATGGAGAGTTGGCCATTCAAGAAGGTGGTTTAGAGCTACCGTACCAGGGAATAACCTTAGAAAATGTTGTTATTTCCGTTGACTCCAAAGAATCCGAGGCCGTCGTCCGGGCAAAGGCCGATTCTGATGGTGGCAGGCTTGAAGTCGGAGGTTATATTAAGCATAGTCAGGACGGCGTTGAGGGAGATTTGCACATTACTGGCGAGGATTTTCTGCTCGTCAATTTACCAGAATATTCGTTTAGGGTCACACCAGACGCACGTTTGAAAATTAATCAAAATCGTGGTGAGCTTAAAGGAAAGGTGGTTGTGCTATCCGGTTTGATCGCGCCAGAGGAGTTGAGTGGTGCAGTGCAGGTCTCTGAAGACGTGGTGTTTTTAGGTGAAGAGAAAACCCATGTGAAAAAAGGCTACCCCTTCTTTCTCGATCTGGATGTTAAGCTGGGCGATGATGTTAACGTTGACGGGTACGGACTTAAGGGACGATTGGGAGGAGAGTTAAGGGTCAAGATTACTCCGGATGATTTTATTACAGGAAAGGGGGAACTCGACCTGATTGACTCGACCTTTACATTTTATGGCCGCAGCTTAGAAATTGCCAGAGGACGAATGCTTTTTACTGAAGGGCCCATTGATAATCCAGGAGTGGACATTCGAGCACAGAAAGTAATTTCTGCAAAAACAGCACTGGATGATGGGTATACCGTTGGTGTTGATATAAACGGGTTGGTGCAGGATCTTCAGTTTCATCTCTTTTCTGATCCATATATGGAGGATGCAGATATCCTGTCACAGATGGTTGTTGGCCATTCCTTTGCTTCTTCCAGTGAAGAAGAGGGTACTCTTCTCCGGGCAGCCGCTATGACTCTTGGATTTGAAGGAAGCTCAAAACTTATGAAGGGTATTAGTGGTTTGTTGTTGATTGATGATTTACATCTGGAAGGATCCACTCAAAAAGAGGATGTTTCCCTTGTTGTCGGAAAACGCATCACTGAAGATCTGTATATTGGGTATGATATGAACATGTTCAGTCAACTTGGACAGTTTAGGGTTCGATATGATCTGAGTCGTGGCTTTTTTGTTGAAACAAGATCATCTTCTGAATCAACTGGAGCTGACCTTATTTATACCTTTGAAAAGTAGATATTCGAGTATGAAATCTATCTGCCCTCTCTGTGGAAAATGATAAATGAAAAAAGATAAGACAATAAAGATCCTCGTCGTGGACGATGATCAGGTACACCGGTTTATGTTGGTTTCCATGTTCAAAGAATGGGGTTGGAGTTGCGCCCAGGCTGACGATGGAACAACCGCTGTTGCAGCTGTTGAAAAGCATCAATATGATGCTGTTTTGATGGATGTTCGAATGACAAAGATGGACGGAAGAGAGGCGTTTTCCAGGATTCAGGCTATTAATCCTGCGCTGCCAGTAGTTATCATGACAGCATACTCGACCGTTGATGACGCGGTGAACGTTATTCAGAAGGGAGCCCATGACTATCTGACCAAACCTTTAGATTTTGAGAGGTTACGTCTCACGCTAATGAGAGCTGTCGATCATCATCAGGTGGCAAGCTGCAGAGAGCAGGTCGGTGATATTGAGAAAACTCTTGATACTCGGATCATAGGGCAGTCGCAACCGATGGAAGAATTACTTGATATGGTACGTTATGTCGCACCAACGGAGGCGACTGTTCTGATCTATGGTGAATCAGGCACAGGAAAAGAGCTGGTGGCCGAAGCGTTGCATAAAAATTCGGAGAGGGGGGACGAGCCCTTTGTTAAGGTAAATTGTGCGGCACTTGTTGAAAATCTTCTGGAATCTGAGCTGTTTGGGCATGAAAAAGGTGCTTTTACGGGGGCAGAAAAACGCCGCGAAGGGAAGTTTGTTCAGGCGGATGGGGGAACACTTTTTCTTGATGAAATCGGAGAGACGTCCCAGGCAATGCAGGTGAAGCTCCTCCGCGTACTTCAAGAGCAGGAGTTGCAGCGGGTGGGAGGCGAAGAAACCGTATCTGTTGATGTTCGTATTATTGCTGCAACCAATAGGGATTTAGAGCAAGAGGTTGATAAAGGACGTTTCAGGGAAGATCTGTATTACAGGCTCAACGTGGTTCTTTTGACTGTCCCACCACTGCGAGATCGGTCATCAGATATTCCGCTTCTAGTGACCTATTTTGCGAAGAAATTTGCAAAAAAGAACAGGCGCCAGCTTGAGAATATTACAGACGATTGCATGAAATATCTCAGTCAATATTCCTGGCCGGGAAACGTAAGGGAGCTTGAGAATGCAATTGAGCGAGGGGTAATTCTTATGCGGGGTACAGAACTGACTGAAAAAAGTCTTCCCCTGCCTATACAAAAACTCTCCCTTACAAATAATATTGAGACCGGGGCGGAGCCTACATCTTTATTTGAGGTTGAAAAAAAGATGGTCATTAAAACCCTGGATGAAACAGACGGTAATAAGAGCGAAGCGGCTAGAAGGCTTGGTATTACAAGGAAAACGCTACAGAATAAGCTAAATAAATACGGTGAGTAGTGTGAAGTTTGTCTATTTTACGACGATAATTACTCAGCTTCTGTGTCCAGGAAAACTTAATTTTCTCTCCTCTAATTTCTTTTGAAGAAATCCTTGAAAATTCATAGATAATTGCGAGTTGCTTTTATTGATTCCTCCTCTCTTGACAAGGAAAATTCGGCTACTTATTGTTGGCTCAGGTTTTGAAATGGTCAGGTTAGAGTGTTGGTTAGAATATATCATCCTTCTGCCTGAAACAAGAATTGGTGATAAATGGAGGCGTAGGTGAGCGAAGTAAAGGTAAACGAAGACCTTCAGGGCGATCCGGCAGTTGAAGAAACTGTTGTGGATGAGAATGCTGAAGTGATTGATAATGCGTCTGATATGGATCTGGCAACTGAAGAGGTGGTGATGAGCCCTGAGCAAGAACTTGCAGAGGCCAAAGAACAGATTGCAGATCTTCAGGATAGAATGTTGCGTGCAGCTGCAGAAAACGAAAACTTCAAAAAACGTGTTGAACGCGAACGTTTAGCGAGTTTGAAATATGCTGGAGAAACAATATTTCGAGAAGTTTTACCTACTGTCGACAATCTTGAGCGCGCTCTGGAACAAGGGGTCGTTGAGGGTGCTGCTGCAGAAAAAAATTTGAGTGCCTTGCTGGAAGGGGTCCAACTGACTCTCAAAAGTCTCATTGCAACCCTTGGTAAATTCGAAGTCAAAGCCATCGACAGTGTTGGTGAATCCTTTGACCCCAAGCATCAAGAGGCTCTCACCATGGACTCCCATGATACTATTCCAGAAAATCATGTCATCACCGATTTTGAGAAGGGCTACTACTATAAAGACAGGTTGCTTCGGGCAGCTAAAGTTGTTGTTTCATCAGGGCAAAAATCAGAATGATCTGCCTGGATAGAACTGTTGAAAACAGGCCGTGATAACTTGACAAACCTGTGAAGATGACAACCTTAAAAGAGGTTGCCCCTACCATGGGTAGAGCAATTAAAATTACTTTGAGCAATGCTGGATGGAATTCAATCCACTGAGAATGATTTAAGGAGAGAGAAAGATGGGTAAGATTATTGGAATTGACCTGGGTACGACCAATTCTTGTGTAGCTATTATGGAAGGGGGCGATCCAAAGGTTATTGCTAACGCGGAGGGAAACAGAACAACCCCTTCTGTTGTGGCTTTTACTGATAATGATGAGCGTTTGGTCGGTCAGGTTGCAAAGCGTCAGGCTGTAACCAATCCAACCCGTACGCTATATGCAGTAAAAAGACTTATCGGACGTAAATTTACCGATGCTGAGGTACAGCGTTCCGTTGATATCAGTCCTTTTGCCATAGTAGAAGGCACCAATGGTAGTGTTTCTGTTGATGTGGACGGTAAGGTGTACCGACCTGCAGAGATCTCTGCCATGATACTTGCCAAGATGAAACAGACTGCTGAAGAATATCTGGGTGAAGAAGTAACGGATGCTGTTGTTACTGTGCCTGCATATTTTAATGACTCTCAACGTCAGGCAACAAAAGATGCCGGTAAGATTGCGGGTCTTAATGTTCTGCGTATAATTAACGAGCCAACTGCTGCTTCCCTTGCTTATGGTCTTGATAAAAAAGGTGAGGAAAAGATAGCTGTATTCGATCTTGGTGGTGGTACCTTTGATGTTTCAATTCTTGAAATAGGCGACGGTGTTTTTGAGGTTAAATCCACCCATGGAGATACTTTTCTCGGTGGTGAAGATTTCGATTTGAGAATTGTGAACTGGCTTGCGGACGAATTCAAACGTGAGCAGGGAATCGATCTGAGAAGTGACAAAATGGCACTTCAGCGTCTGAAAGAAGAGGCCGAAAAAGCCAAGATGGAGCTTTCCACCACTAAAGAAACTGACATTAATCTCCCATTTATCACAGCAGATGCTTCCGGTCCTAAGCACCTCAACATCAAGCTGAGCCGTGCTAAATTCGAGAGCCTGGTCGGAGATCTGGTTGAAAGATGTGTTGGTCCATGTGTTACTGCACTGAAAGATGCTGGTTTAAAGGCTTCTGAAATTGACGAGGTAATTCTTGTTGGTGGAATGACCCGTATGCCTCTGGTTCAGCAGAAGGTTCAGGAGATTTTCGGTAAAGAGCCACATAAAGGTGTGAATCCTGATGAAGTTGTCGCAATTGGGGCAGCGATTCAGGGTGGTGTTCTTCAAGGTGATGTGAAAGACGTACTACTGCTTGATGTAACGCCATTATCTCTTGGAATTGAGACCCTTGGTGGTGTGACTACAAAGCTCATAGAGAAGAATACCACGGTTCCAACGAAAAAGAGCCAGATCTTCTCCACAGCTGCAGATAGTCAGCCTGCTGTTTCTATTCACGTACTTCAGGGTGAACGTGAGATGGCTCCGGACAACAAGACCATCGGTCGTTTTGAGCTTGCTGACATCCCATCAGCTCCTCGTGGAGTTCCACAGATTGAAGTTACCTTCGATCTTGATGCTAATGGTATTCTGGCAGTTTCTGCAAAGGATCTCGGTACCGGGAAAGAGCAGTCCATTAAGATCACTGCTTCATCAGGGCTTACTCCGGATGAGATTGATCGTATGACCAAGGATGCTGAGCTTCATGCCGATGAAGATAAGCAACGCAAAGAGTTGGTCGAAACCAGAAACTCGGCTGATGCTATGGTTCACGCTTCAGAAAAAAGCCTGAAGGATCTCGGTGATAAGGTCGACGAGGAAACCAAAGGGAATGTTGAGCGTGAGATTGAAAACCTTAAAAAGGTAAAAGACGGTGACGATATAGATGCCATCAAGGCAGCTTTAGAAGCACTTACCCAGGCATCCCATAAGCTTGCTGAGTTAATGTATGCACAAGCAGCAAAGGAAAATCCAGAAGGGGCAGCAGCTGGCCCTGAAGGTGATGCCAAGCCAAAGAAAGATGACGATGACGACGTTGTAGACGCCGATTTCGAAGAGGTTAAGTAGTAGAAACTGCTAGAACCTTGAGCGTGTAGAAGGGGAGTAGAGAAATTCATTTTCTCTACTCCCCTTTTTTGTTTTTTTGCGGTATTGTACCTCTCTGCGTTACAGGTCACAGACTCAAGGCAGTCTCAATATAAAAATTACCCATTAGCGAGCCATGAAGATATTATCAGGAATACAACCCTCAGGAAAGTTACATATCGGCAATTATTTTGGCATGATGCAGACAATGATCTCAAATATGGAGAGCTCAGAACTCTATGTTTTTATCGTTGATCTCCATGCACTTACCTCTGTGCATGAGAGAGATAAACTAGCAACAGGCACTTTAGAGGCAGCGGCAGATTTTTTGGCGCTGGGCCTTGACCCTGATAAGTGTGTTTTCTGGGTCCAATCTGACGTTCCTGAAGTATGTGAACTGAGCTGGTTGCTTTCAACGCTTACACCCATGGGCCTTCTTGAAAGGTGCCATTCCTATAAGGACAAAGTTGCAAAAGGGATTGCTGCAAGTCACGGACTGTTTGCATATCCTGTACTTATGGCAGCGGACATCCTCTTGTATCAGGCGGATCGCGTGCCGGTTGGAAAGGACCAGAAGCAGCATCTTGAAGTGGCAAGGGATCTGGCCATGAAATTTAACAACCACTACGGTGAAACCTTCGTTGTTCCAGAGCCGGCAATCAGTGAAACAACTGCCACTGTGCCGGGACTTGACGGCCAGAAAATGTCAAAATCCTATGGCAACACCATTCCTATCTTCATGGAAGGTAAACAGCTTAAAAAGAGAGTTATGGCCATTGAGACCGATGCGAGTCCAGTGGAAGATCCCAAAGATCCCGATAACTGTAATCTGTATCAGATGATGAAGCTGTTTGCTTCAAGTGAGAGGATGGCAGAGATTAACGGTCTGTATGTAAATGGTGGGGCAGCATACGGGTATTTGAAGCTAGAGCTTCTTGACCTTCTCAATGATAAGTTTGGAGTCGCGCGAGAAAAGAAAAAAGAATATCTGGCCGATCCAGAAATGCTTCGTCAGATACTAAAAAAAGGTGGGGACAAGGCCCGTGAAAAGGCGACTGTAACCCTTGATTTAGTACGTGATAGAGTTGGATTGAAGTACTAGGTCATTACTTTAATGATTGAATACCAGCACCGTTTAATATAAACGATGCTGGTATGTTACTTTTCTTGTCAACTGCCAAAGAATTTTTTCACAGAACGGGAAAGCCAACTGGATTTTCCCTCCTTTTCCTCATGTTTAGCAGTCTCTTGTTCCATTTCTTTTAGGTGTTCACGTACCTTTTTTATATATGCTGCATCGTCACGTTGAATGTGGTTGATAAGCCAGCGTCTTAAAAGGGAGTGGAATTCATCTGCAATATCTTCTCCCTTTGCAAAACGATCTGTGAAGGTGCCCACTCTATCGATAAGTGTTTTGTGTATGTGCTTGTGAGGACCAACATAGGGGTATTTTGCCTGTTCCATCAATGCCTCTTCAAAGGCGAAGTGTGAGATGGTATAATCTGCCATCCCTTCGATCACTTCTTTGACCTTGTCTCTACTGTTGAGCTTGCGAGCATCATCGAGTTGATTCACGTAATTGAGGATTTCTTCATGCTGTACGTCAATTTCGTGAATGCCAGTACTGTATGATTTTTGCCAGATAAGATGTGCCATGGAGAACTGTCCTGTTGGAGCTTATTGTTTTGAATAAATAGGGTAATATGGATCTATCCGTTAGGGTTATGTGCAGGAAGCCAATGTAAACGCCACTCATAAGAAAGACAAGTAAGTATTACGTAAGTGTGAGGTATGGGGTAACGTTTGATGTGGTAGCTATTTGTGAGAGTTTAGCCTGATAAAAAGATGATGAGATATCAAATATAACTTAAATCGTGCAATTGAATAGCCCGGATTTCTCACCAACAAAGTTTTTCGCAGGTCGAGACACCGGGCATGAAGCTGTAATAATCTACCGGAGTCTTCGCTACCTGCAAATGCTCGGTAACGAAGCAGCTGCGGATAAGTCTGTTGGCCCGAAGGGTGAACTTTTTGATTTGAAACGAAAAACACCCTGTTAATTAAGGAAGTCATTTTAAAACTATAAAAACAAACAGTTGAGTTTCAAATCAAAAAGTCATGAGAAATTCGGGCTAGCCCGGATTCTACGCTGACCTGCCGGAAATGCGAGGCAGCGAAGCTGAAGACGTGTAAATATACTGCAAAGCTTCGATAATAAAGCTGATTCGGTGGAATTGTCAATCCCGAAGGGTAGCAAATAACAGAAAAATTGTACTCATGCAAAGATGAGTTTCTAAAGTGATTATTATGAATGCAGCATGTTGTTGTGAACAACTTTTTTCTGTACTTTGTGTAGGCAAAAAAAAAAGCCACCCGGCAATAAGAGCAGGGTGGCAGGTACGACGTGGTTAATGGTGCAAAGCTTATTGGAAATTCACGAGCTCAACATCAAAAATCATTGTTGCATTGGGTGGGATTGGGCCACGTCCGGAAGGACCATAGCCAAGGTCAGATGGAATGATAAGTACACGTTTCTCGCCTTTTTTCATACCCAGCAGTGCTTCATCCCAACCTTTGATCACTTGTCCCTGACCTACTGGGAAATCGATTGGCTGACCACGGTCATAGGAGCTGTCAAACTTCTTACCACTCAGCAGTTTCCCTGTGTAGTGCACGGTCACAACAGATCCTGATTGAGGACTGCCTCCCTCGCCTTCTTCAACAACAACATATTTGAGTCCTGAAGGGGTAGTGATTGCATCAGGCCATTGTTTTTTGATGGCTTCCTGTTCGGCTTCCATTGCTGCAAGCTCTTTTTCGCGTTTGTTACCATCGAGATTTGCAAGAAGAGTATCAAAGGTCTCCTGTGTGGTCTCAAAGTTTTCTGCGTCTTCTCCAACCCGGATGATCTCAACGGAGTTGAGAAGGTCATCGCCTGCAATCTGATTCACAACATCCATTCCAGAGACAACATGTCCAAAGACTGTATGCTTACCGTCAAGCCATGGAGTTGCTACGTGGGTGATGAAAAACTGGCTGCCATTGGTCCCAGGACCGGCATTGGCCATGGAGAGAATCCCCGGCTTGGAATGTGTTAAGCTTGGATCGATCTCGTCGGGGAAGGTATAACCCGGTCCACCGGTACCAGTTCCAAGAGGACAGCCACCCTGGATCATGAAATCAGGAATTACACGGTGGAATTTTAGACCATTGTAGAATTTATCCCCTTTGGCTTTTGCGCCACCACCGAGGTCTTTGGTGCCTTCAGCAAGCGCTACAAAGTTGGTAACAGTAAGAGGGGTCTTCTTGTATTCAAGAAGACAGATGATTTCACCTTTAGGGGTGTCAAATTTGGCATAAAGACCATCTTTGAGTTTAGATTGTGACATTCCAGATTCTCCAGATAAAAGTATACAAGATATAATTAATACAAACAGCGAGCAGATTCTATACATCGATTCTCCTTTTGCAAAGGGGCTAAAATGAAAAAGTACATGTTATTCTCATGCCAACGTTGGACTCAACGCTTGTTCTTTTTAAAATTGAAGACAATCATAAACCCTAAATTGGCCTATGTCCATGATCCGTTTTGAAATTTAAGTTTTTTGATTAAGGGTGCCCTTTTGGCATTTGTGGGATGGTTAATTCAACATTTATGATATGGTTTTTTTTGGTGTCTTTACCTCTCAACACCTCAACCTCTATGATATCACCCTCACGGGAGTCAAGCATTGCAATTCGAAGATCCGCCATGTCGGTTATTTGAGTTGCGCCCAGGCGTATTATAATGTCACCTGCCACAAGGCCTGCTTCACCAGCTTTGCCGTGGGGACTCAATTGGTCGATGACCAGCCCTTGCAGCTTGTCGTCAACTGTGGCAGGACGTAATACGACACCTATCTTTGGTGTTTCCGGTAGGCGGGACTGATCTGCAAGGAAAAAATAATCCGTGGTCACACTGAGGTTAGGCGGAAGTGAGTCCTCGTATATGTTAATAAGACTTGCTTGTTCAACGGGGATTCTCGCTGCCACCCGTGGAGGGATTCCCGAGTCTTTACGGGTATGTTGGTTGCCTGCGATTACAACTAATCTGGTGTCTGGATTGTTTTTTAGAAAAGAAACAATGTTTGCAGCCATCGTCTCATCCCATAGTCCTTGAGACTGAATGAAACCACTTGAGGCGCCCTGTCCATGACTGCCGCTTACATGGACATTGTGTACTGACATTAAGCGCTCCTGATATCCCGGGAGATCAAGGTCTCTATCTGCGGGAAGAGAAGCTTTTATTTCATCACTGAGCGCGTCAGTATTACCACTTCGATACACATCAGAGACTATTTGACGATCAAGGTTGAGTCCGCGCACCTGCAGATGTCTGGATTTAGCAAAACCCATGATATCTCTGAAAAGGCGGTAATCATATCGCCATACATTAAAGTAATCAGATTGCTTGAGGAAGGTCTTCTCATCCATGGTGGAGTCATCTCTTGTGTATTCATCAAGACTGGCTTGGGAGGACTTGGGAAACATCTCCATACCGATGGCAAGATTCGGGTCCTTCTGATAAATTGCTTCAATCACTCGTAGTTGCAAGAGGTGGTCGGGCAGAGAGTTATGGGTCTCGCCGAGGTAGATAACTCTTTTACTCATAAGTTCATCAATAATTGTACTAAAATCGTCAAGAGCCGCAGTCGAACCTCCCATGGGCAGTCTTTCCAGTTGATAGGAAATGCCGTTTTTACTCTCAGTTATGTCTTTAATTACACTCCCTTCTCCTGTGAACTCCAGATATGAATATTTTCCATAGTGTGTAAGCCTTCTGGCAATTGATGGAGATGATTGCTGTGCCTTGTCTGAAATGATCACAGCGACATAATCAGGATGTAATGGGTTGTTGCGTACATCAACGGTGACACTGTTATCGTTATGACTCACCTTACCAAAGATCGACCTGCAGGGGGCCTGATCTGCACCAAGGAAGAGGAGGTTGTTTTCGCTCAACTCTTTGTTGGTGACCTCTGCTGCCGTGACAATTGTTGGTTGGTATTTCTGAAGCGATTCTAGGATAGATTGGTATTTTTCACGGCTTTCTTCATCTGCCAGAACGACAAGCATTTTTTCTGCCCCTAAGAATCGTGACCAGACGGGAATCTTTTCATCATGTGCGAGTTTTCGCAATAATGTGTACTCAGGGTCTAGTGTGAATTCGAGAGGTTGGTTAGGTAGTGGAAGAGAGACTTTTTCTGAACTGGAAGCAAGTTTGTGAAAGAACATGTGCCTCCCTGACATTGTCGTGACCTGAATAGGTACGATCATTGGTACTGGCTCTTCTGTTTGCTGGGTAAGGGTGAAGTTGAGATGAATACCAGATCGCGAATCAACTGATATCTTCTCGGCTGTAAGTGCTGGGGCTTCCTGCATATTCAGACGTGTAGTGAAAAATGCTTGAAGGTCTTTGCCTGAGGCTGTTTCAAAGCTTGTCTGCAGATCTTTCCACGAAGCTGCCTTGCCACTGTTTTTCAAGTAAAAGTCCTGAATCCCTCGAGTAAAGGTTGCTTTGCCAATATATTCTCGTAATTCATGGAATAAAAATGCTCCTCCATTATAGCCCACTGCTCTTTTAAAATCTGCCATGGGCTGGTTGTGACTGGCGGATTTGAAATCTCTG
Source organism: Desulforhopalus sp. (assembly GCA_047619065.1). Lineage (GTDB taxonomy): Bacteria > Desulfobacterota > Desulfobulbia > Desulfobulbales > Desulfocapsaceae > Desulforhopalus_A. The sequence goes on along the minus strand of JBLHNA010000004.1, from coordinate 135,596 downwards.
AGCGTAAAAGGATTGGAATCATTGCTATGGACATAACTATGATATTTTATAAGGCTCTCTTTTCTGTCTTCAGGACCTTTTCCTTCTGCTTGTCTAAATGCATGGTCGGCGAGAAATGAGGTGAGCGCCTCACACCAGTTTCCGCCTTCATAGTCTACTTCAACATCGTTACCAAACCATGAGTGAACAATTTCATGGCCCAGTGAACTGGTTTTTATAAAGGGAAGGCGTAATACCATCTGACCAAGTAGGGTGAAGGTGGGTATTCCATAACCTGTTGGAAGTCGGTTTGCGACAATGGCGTAGTGGTTATAGGGGAATGGTGCTATCTCTTTTTCATACGTTCTTAAATAGTCCGCGGCAGCTTTTAGGTATTCTGCTGCCAGCTCTTTGTCTTCAGCAAAAAACATTGAATAGACATACAGATTATCACGGACCTTAAATTTGTTAACCACATAGGGGCCAGCATTAAAGTGAATGTCACGGGTAGCTACACTCCAGTGGGATCTTGTTATTCCGTTATTAATCGCCAAGGGGAAGGTGTCGGCCTGGGTAATTGCAGTGAAATCATCCGGCAGGCTGGCTGAGAGCGAATAAATGTAAGGTTCCGATGGATAAGGGTACCAGTTTGAGGTAAGAGAGATACCTTTGCTGCTGATAAGGTTGCTGTGTCCATTTTTGACTTCTCTTACATAGGAAATGAACAGTGTTCTTTTAAGGGGGGAGGGGGCAAATGTTATGAGCTCATTTCCAGGATGTAATTCACGCTCAGTCCCATCTTCTGCTCGCACGAAGGCTCCGGTAACCATGAGCTGTGAGAGTGAAAAAGAAACGCTACTTTTGGCTGGGATGGTTATTTGAGCGGTACCAATAACGCGGTTTTTGCTTAGCTCAAAGCTGATTGCGAGATTATAGTCGGGGGAAGTTACTGACTGGGCTAAGAGATCTTTAGGCTGGCATATGGAAAAAAGAAGCCCCAGACAAGCGAGAAAACAGACATTAAAAGAATATGGCATTTGACTTTTCCTGTATCTGATGAATATGTTGAAGGCCGAACTCACAATAAAGGGATGCTTGTTCCTGAACATGATACCGCATTTCGATCTATAAGAGCCTATAGGATAAGCCTAAAAAGGCGAATGTGCTTGTAAATTTCCATCCATTACACTGGATGTTAACCAATTGATGTTAATACTATTATGGACTCTGTCAAACTGGTCGGTATAAATGGGCGTTACACCCATTCCTGTCTTGCTCTTTTTTATCTCAGAAATGAGCTTGAAAAGTACTGTCCCGACTTTGAAACTGAAATTGTACAGCTCACGATTAATGATAACTATTTTGAGTCATTGTTGAAACTCAGTTCTGGGGTTCCACGGTATATATTTTTTTCTGCTGCTATCTGGAACAGTGATCTGGTGGAAAAAATGACTCGTGACCTGGCAATTTGTCTTCCTGAGTGCCAGGTGGTGCTTGGTGGGCCCCAGGGGTCTGTTTTACGCGAAAAGCTTAATACCTCAAATTATAGTGTGGTGTTGGGAGCCATTGAGGCGGTTGGTGGACAATTTTACCTCGACCTCAAAGAAGGCAAACTACAGAAAAAATACGAGGCAAACTTTTTTAAAAAATCTGATCGTGGCTTTGACTACCCTTACAGAAAGACTGATTTTAACAGCCATCTTGCCAATAGACATATCTATTATGAGAGTTCCAGGGGCTGTGTTTTTGGTTGTAGCTACTGTCAGTCTGCGGTCGAAAAAGGTGTCTACCATAAACCACTTGAGGTGGTGAAAAGTGAATTGCGAGATATTCTTGCACATCGTCCTAAGATTGTACGTTTTATAGACAGAACCTTTAACGACCTGCCGGAACGGTCCCTTGCGATCTGGGAATTTTTGTTAAAAGTAGGAGGTGGTGCTCTCTTTCACTTTGAGATGTCACCAGACAGGTTTACGGACGAGATGTTTGAATTCCTTGGACAGGTGGAGCCAGGGAAATTTCAGTTTGAAATTGGCATTCAATCTACAAATCCCGCAACACTTGAGGCGGTGAACCGGCCTGTAGATCCGGGCACGGTGCACAATACAGTTCAAAGGCTTTCGACCCTGGGTACTATTCATCTCCATGTAGATCTAATTCTGGGACTTCCCTATGAAACCTCCGACACCTTTGCTCAATCGTTTTCAGATGTTTTTTTTATGGGAGCAAACTACATCCAGATGGGATTGTTGAAAATTTTGCCGGAAACACCTCTGTGCTATAGCGCGATAGAGTACCAATATAAACACAGCTTGACTCCGCCGTATTCCGTTTTAGAAAATAAATGGATGAATTATGCAACAATTCAGGATTTGTACTGGTTTTCAGAATGTGTCGAAAAATTCATGAACAATCGATATTTTGTTTTACTCTGGGACTATTTTCGAAGAACGAAAGAAGATATATACTCCTTTTTTCGAAAACTCCTTAGCCACTGTCTGGAAACTAACTTTTTTTCCTACGCAGCAACCCATGAACTGATGAGCAAAAAGCTTATAGCTATGGTGGAGGAAAGGGCAGATAGCGATGTCATAAAAGAGTTGCTTAGGGTGGACTGGTTACGTTGTAACCATAGATTTTTTCCTTCCTGTCTGCTGCCTGATGAAAGTTGTGAGCAGCCTCTGGATACAAAAAATATGCTGATGAAGACATTACCAGAAGAGGTAGACGGGGTTTTTACAAAAAAAAGTCGCAATACATTCTTTCGGAAGTCGTATTTTTTACGAATTACGGAAAAAACGGCAGTAGAGACGGGATTATCAGCAAAATTTAAACCTCCAGTGCTCTGTTTTTTGTCAGACCGGGAAGATGCGCTGTACTCCTACGCTAAGATGTTGGTTTTGTGATATAAAGCAATAATGTTATGAAAACAGTTGACCTCTTAAACCGTCTGTATATAGTAGACATCTGTTTCAGTAGAATTTGTCGTGTGTGAATCGAACAATCAATTGAAAACGCAATAAGGAGAATTTCATGTCGTCCTATAAAATTAAGAAGATAAATAATATTGCAGATGAAGGTCTGAGGCTTTTTAGCGATAAATTTACGGTTTCCGCAGAAGAGATGAATCCAGACGGTATTATTCTTCGTAGTTCTCCTGTTAATGTCGATGATTATGAGTCACTACTTGCAGTAGCTAGAGCTGGTGCCGGTACAAATAATATAAATGTGGCACGTGCTACGGAATGTGGAATTTGCGTTTTTAACACTCCAGGTGCAAATGCCAACGCTGTGGTTGATCTCGTTTTTCCCATGCTTGGGGTGTGGAAGAGAAACATCTACAAGGGGATCGAGTTTTGTAAAGAGCTCGCAGCCATGGACCCTGATAAGGTAAACAGGGAAGTGGAAGCGAGAAAGTCTGCCTTTAAAGGGGAAGAAATACATGGGAAAACCCTTGCTGTAGTGGGTCTTGGTCAAATCGGTGTGCGACTCGCTAATGGTGGTATTCACAGGAATATGCATGTTAACGGTTTTGATCCGGCACCTGCCTTGTCGAATATTCATCAGCTTTCTCCGGAAGTTCGTGTCTGTAGAAATCTCGATGATGCTGTGGGGGAGGCGGATGTTGTCAGCCTGCATCTTCCACTTATTGAAAAGACCAAGGGGCTGGTTGATAAAGATTTTATTGCACGCATGAAAAAAGGTGCAGTTCTTGTGAATTATTCAAGAGAGCCAATTGTAGATGAGGTCGCGGTAATTGAGGCGCTTGATAGCGGGTATCTTGAAGCATATCTCTGTGATTTTCCGACGCCTGCGCTGGTAAGGCATGAGAAAGTACTTGCCACGCCACATCTCGGCGCGTCGACCTCTGAGTCTGAAGAAAATTGTGCAACAATGGCTGTAAAAGAATTATCCAATTATCTCAAGTATGGCAATGTGGTCCATAGTGTAAACTTCCCGAACGTTGAATCTACTCCCGGTGATAAAGTACGGTGTAGACTTATTGTGATCAACAAAGACGTCCCTGGAATGATCGCCTTTGTTTCAAATATTTTTGCTAACAATGATGTGAATATTCAGAGCTACCTCAATCAGTCAAATGGGACAGTGGGTTATAATATTATTGATGTTGAGACATCTATCCCTGATGCAGTAGTAAGTAGTATTGAAGAAAATGAGGATGTTATCAGGACCAGAGTGATCTGTTTTATAAAGTAAAAAAAAAGAATTAGGGAGAGTTAAAAAAATTAGCCGCATATCTAACTGTTTTTGCGGACAAGAGAAGAGATGGTGATTGTAACTGGCCTGGGAAGTACAAAATCTTGTACCATTATCCAATAAAACAAGATAGTGAGATGCTGGTAACTGCCTGGAAGTACGTGGTTAGTGTGTTGTTTAGGTGGGTGGCATGTATTGTGCATAGTATATTATGCTTTATCTCTTCTCTCTTTTCTCCTGGAAAAACCGGACCTCATCTGAGGGCCGGTTTTTCTCTTTTAGACACCTTCTGTTATTCCCCTGAACAATTATGGCCACTGAACTGACACGAGTCTTTCTTGCACCCTGCAGCGGATACGCTCCGGAAGCTATAGCTGAAATTGTGGATCGTATCGCTTCTGCGTCTGGCCATTTCAGGTCACTGCGTGGAGCGACTGTACTTTTAAAGCCTAATCTTATAAGTGCTCGTGGGCTTGGGCTGTCATGTAGTCAGCCCGAATTTATTGCTGGAGTTGCGCTCTGGTTCAAGGAGCAGGGGGCGAAGGTGAAGGTCGGTGATTCACCGGCTTTTGGCAGTGCCAGAAGTGTTTGTCGCATTAGGGGAATTGACCAGGCACTTGAAGGGCTCGGTGTTGAATGTATAGAATTTTTGACTCCTGTTAAAAAGAAATTACCATGTGGAAGGTCAGTGACTCTTGCAGGTGAGGCTCTGGATTGTGATTTTTTTGTGGGATTGCCGAGGGTCAAGGCTCATAACCAGATGTATGTGACGTGTGCAGTGAAAAATATCTTCGGTATCGTAAAAGGCGTAAACAAAGCCATGCTACATATGACCTGTGATAATAGCCACGAGCAATTTTCTGATATTATTCTTGGGTTGATTGATCTTTTGCCCTCTCAGTTTCATCTGATCGATGGTATAGAGGTGATGTCGGAGTCAGGCCCCTTAGATGGTGTCCCTCTCGCCGTAAAATGCATTGGGGGAAGTACGTCTCCTGTGGCACTCGACACCTCACTGCTTAAGTTGCTGGAGTTGGTCCCGGAGAACAGTCCTCTGTATACGGCTGCCAGAAGTAAGAGACTTGTCGGATCAGATATCTCAACAATTGACTATCCATTTTTTCACCCATCTGATTTTTATGGCTCAGGCTTTATTGCACCTGAACTTTTAAACCCGGTACGCTTTAACCCGTTTCGGTTTGTTTCGGGAATGTTTAGAAGGATAGGCTTAAAGCTCGATGGTTGATCTCTGTCTTTACTGCCTTGTTTCAGAAAACTGTCATAAAAAACAAGAAAATTGAGAGTTCTTTTACCATCAATAATTTGAAGTTAGCACCAGATAGCGAAGGTAGAGAGATCTTCGAGCGGGTACTAAAAAGAGTCCCGCTTATTTCCCGCTTACCGGTGTTAGCTTATCATAACTGATTGTATTTTAGTTTTTGTTTGGAAGCAGTACGCTTTAACTCGTTAATATTTTATAGGATATTTAGTATGTTTGAATTGCAGGGTAAGGTTGCACTCATAACCGGAGGTTCCCGTGGAATAGGTAGGGCGATTGCTATTCGTCTTGCTAAGCAGGGAGCTGATGTAATCGTTAATTATGTTCGTCATAAAAAAGATGCAAGAGATACAGCAGACGCTGTTGAAAAATATGGTCGTAAATGTCTTCTGGTAAAGGCGAATGTCGCCAATGCAGACGATGTGCAGAAAATGTTCACTGCAATAAAAGATGAATTTGGACGTCTTGATATCCTTGTGAGTAATGCGGCTTCAGGTGTTTTGAAACCAGCACTCGAACTCACAGAACGTCATTGGGACTGGGCGATGGATATTAACGCAAGAGCCCTCCTGAAGCTCGTTCAGGGAGCTGTACCACTTATGCAAAGTGGGAGCAGGGTTATGGCGGTTTCAAGCCTGGGTTCTGTACGTGCAATTGAGAATTACACCACTGTCGGTGCTTCTAAGGCTGCCCTTGAATCTCTTGTTCGGCATCTTGCAGTAGAGCTTGGACCCAAAAATATAAATGTTAACACCATTAGTGCGGGAGCCGTGGATACAGACGCTCTCAAGCATTTCCCTAATCGAGATCAGATTTTAACTACGGCAATGGAGCGCACTCCCCTGGGACGCCTGACGACACCAGAGGATGTTGCTGATATTGCACTCTTTCTCTGTAGTGAACTTGCGACCATGATACACGGGCAGATTATTACAGTCGATGGTGGGTATGCCATCAGAGGTTAGTTAGTGCCCGTCCATAAAATGGCTCTTTTATCCTAACTATTCGTTGCTCTTTAAATTTAATCCTTGGAATATATATGCCTGTGGTTAAATTTAGAGAGCGCCTCTATTTAGAATAAAATATCTATCTATGGATAGATACCAGCTAAGACGTTATCAGGCCGCAAAAGAAGTTTACTTAAGTCTACTGCCAATAATTGTAAACCTGATTTGAAGACTCTCTGGTAATATTTTCTCATAAGGCCAGGTGTGGTCTTATTCTTTTCCCTCCCTCAATCGTCTTACACCAGCTCTATTAATCAGTAAAACAAGTTTGCTTGGGCTCGTAGCTGATCCATTTTGCCACTGGCTTTGATTTCTCCTTTTACGATGATACCGATTCGGTCGCAGAGCTCTTCGGCGATTTCCATGGAGTGGGTGGAGAGAAAAATAGTCGTGCCGGATCTCGCCTTGGATTTAAAGAGTTCTTTAACGATACGGGCGCTTTTGGGATCGAGTCCCACCATTGGTTCGTCGACAATGATCAATGCGTAAAGGTAGGGGCGGTCGTGAATGTAGCCGGTGTCCTGTTTTCAGGGGATCGGTTGCAGGTGAAGTTGTTTACCGTTAATTATAACCTCACCACTCGTTGGTAGGAGAAGGCCTGCGAGCATTTTGATAGTTGTTGTTGTTTTGCCCGCTCCATTTGGGCCGAGAAAACCGTATGTCTCACCTTTTTAATGTTCAGATTGAGATTGCTAACAGCATAAAAGTCAGCAAATGTTTTCGTCAGGTTTCGTAGTTCCAGTTGAAAGGTCTCAGGCATTTATATATCCGTTACGCTCAGTTATTTTGGTGTGGTGATCTGCTCAATTGCAAGTTTGCCAAGTAAGGCGCCAATGCGAACCTGCTCCTGCATTTCTCTTATAACAAGACGTATATGGGTGAGGTCTGCCGGGGTCTGGTTTGTTGTCGTATCTACGCTGAGCCACTTGTTCTCGATACAAACCTCATTCCAGGCGTGGTAGTAAAATCAGTTTTTGTGTAAGGCAACTCCAGCAACTATACGGGTGGAGAGCGATGTCGCCCTTGCAAGGGCAGCAAATAGGGCGGCATGCTCATTACAATCGCCCTGCAGGTTGTTTCTTGTAGCGTTGCATTACATAGCCAATCTTTTCTCGTTTGAAATAGACCGTCTGATATTCCTCTGATTCTGCCTGCTCAATAATCGCGTTTTCTCTCAAATCAGTAGTTTCAAGAAAGACATCACGTTGGAGAAGTAGTACAAACAGCAAGCACCAGGTGACGGTAATGATAATCTTGGCTACATATTCTTTTTTGTACGCATTGTGGCGCTGTTGTTATTAGTTTGAAAAATAAGTGTTGGTAAATGTAATGTGAAATTATGTTGTTATGCTTCAAATTACAAGCGTTACAGGGGCATATAAATTAGAATGAGCTGTAAATAAAATGTGAATTACTATGTATATTAATAATGAATCAATTGTTCTGGCTTCCGGGTCACCGCGTAGAAAAGAGTTTCTAGAGAGTCTGGGTTTGTCTTTTACGATAGCTGTCGCTTCAGTTGATGAGCAGGCCATGGAACAAGAGCTGGCCGAAGATTTTGTTTTACGGATGGCGAGAGAAAAAGCCGCCGCAGTGGGAGCTCAATTTCCTGGTAGCTGGATTGTTAGTGGAGATACGGTCGTATGCCTTGGGCTATCAATTCTCGGAAAGCCAACCTCCACAGAAAATGGTGTTGAACTCCTTCTGCAGCTCGCAGGGAAGACTCATGTCGTGAGAAGTGGTTTTTGTGTATGGCACGAGAGAAAAAGCGTTATCAGGGCTCATTGCGTTGCTACTGAGGTACGTTTTACGAATTTTTCAGAAAAAGTGGCAAGGGCCTATGTCGCGACAGGTGAGCCGTTGGATAAGGCGGGCGGTTATGGCATACAGGGCGTGGGTGGTGTGTTGGTTGCAAGTATAAAAGGATCGTACTCCAATGTTGTGGGCTTGCCAATGGCAGAACTTGTGGCTGTTCTGGCGGATGAAGGGGTGATATCTCCCACTTCCTAAGGGTATTTTTCTAGCTGGAAGTCTTTTCTGGCTTGGATGTTTTGTTATTGGGCTGTCTATTTTGCACAGGCGCTTTTTTGTTCAAAATGTCATTATGGTTGGGACTGGGGCCTTAGTTTCTGATATTGCAAAAGAAATTAAGGGGGGTAAAAGATTCTGTTTATAGAATTAAAGGATTTGTAGGTAGAGAAGAATCCGTATATAATCCATATAAAGTACCTGCTTATCGTGAACTCGATGTCCTTGATTAATCAACAAATTGAACGCATTATCGTGGCTTTATGGGGGGCTTGTCTGGTGAGTCCAATTGCATCGCTTCTAAAATATAAGCTGCGGAGGATTCCAATTGAGCAGGGTTTGATGTTTTATGAGAGGGGTGCTGGAAAAAAATAGTTGGAGAAGTGTTCCTATTGTGGATAAATTTTTTCAAAGGTTTTACGTTTAACCTTTGGACGTAACAGTTAAACGGTTGATGGATTTTTTTTGTTCTTTTATTGTTAATCGTCAGTAAACCTGTTCTCATATGTATTGTTTTGCTCGTAAAATATGAATCCTAGGTTTCGGTTTTTTATATCCAGGAACAGGTAAGAGAAAGAAACCTTATTGGTAAGATTATTAGGTTTCACTCGATGACTGTGGATGCAGAAAATAGGCTGTTTGGGCTGAGCAAAATGATAGCCGTGTAACAAGGGTTGAGGCTGTGATCAGGCGTCTGAGGATTGATCAAATCTCACAGCTATGGAAGGTCTTGTCGAGATAGAGAAGCATATTAGTACCTTACAAGTTAGTTTCTTGTTTTTTCCCAAGAAAACAATGTGTCTCAAGGTACTTATACCCCTCAGGTAAGTGATAGACTCCGAGGGGTACTGAACTGAGTCCTGGCTTATTTCCTGTTTACTGGGGTTAGAACGTATAAACTAACGCCGATAAAGGCGATATGTCCCTGCACGAAATTCACTCATAAAAGTTAAGAGGTAGTTGTTGGCTATAAGTGAATATTTAATGCCTTTAACGTATTTTTAATAATGGTGGCGGTCAATGAACAGAAATGAGCTGCAAGGTAAAGGTATTGAAGTTTTAAAATCCTTTAATAACTCTATTTCCACGAGTCGTCTTTATCCCCCTGAAGCGCCCCAAGTTACTGCTGCGATTGATCGTGGATATAAATCAATTAAAGCATTTTTACGACAGTACAGCCAGTTACAGTTTGCTCTTGTAGATGGTCGACCCTATCTGTGTGGCGCTCAGGTGCCGCAGGATGTCCTTGATTCCTTTCCCAATTTGCATATATACAGACAGCTGCAACGTCTACGTTTGAATTGTCTGACTGTCGCCGCTGATATGGACCGTTTCACTTTTAATCAGTTGCTTGTGGTTTTTCAGGCCTCATTGGCTCAGATAGAGAAGGATGGTGGAGGGCTCGAATATGTAACAGCACAGGGAGTGTCTAACTACTTTTCATCACAGCCTCCAGTTGGTGTTAGCGGTGATACTTCAGGAGGCGCACAGGCTAAAGGAGCAACAGATCGAAATTTGCTCAAGGTACGGCCTGAACTGGTAGCGTGTCTTCTTGGAGAGGATAAGCGTCCCCTTATTATAGAGGATTTAAAAAAACGAATTGCTGTAGTGGATACAGCAGTATCGATTCTTGCTGCAACGACTGGCAGAATATTACAGAGTATCCGGGCAAAGAAAAAAATAATAGCGGCTTCTGAATTTCCCAGAATGTTAAGGACCGCACAATCGCTCATTGAAGTTGAGCAAAGAGATCTTGTCGGAACGAATTTAGCTCAATTGCTCGTTTCAAATCTGAAGGATTCTGCTTTATGTGTTCTTTTGTGTCAGGAATTTCCAACATCTCTTGGAGCGACACTGTATGCTCATCTGGTTGCTGGAATGTCGGGAGCACGGATCGGTCGGGTCTTTGTGATTTTTCGTGAACAGCTCAGGCGGGTGAAAGGATTGGGCGCAAATTCCCCACAGAGTCAGCTTATTGGAAAGTCCATGTTGGCGCTTATGAAGACAGAGAAAGGAAAACTCTTTCTCAGTGCAGAAAAAGCGAAGACCATGATCCACGAAGGGGAAAAAGATAGAACAAAGAAACGTCTTGAATCAGGAATTAATGGGATTTTAAAATCAGATTTTCAGGTACTGGACAATGAGGAGTTTATCCAGGCCCTCCCCTTTGGTTTGCTTCAAATGCAGAAAGGGCGCAACAGTGATTATATCCCTAAAATACTGAAAAACCTTATCATTCACTTGGGAAAAAACCAGGAAAGAGGGAATCGGACTACTCTCAATTGTCTATTAGAAATAGGCAACAGTTTTTTAGCTGAAGGCTTTGTAACGGAGGTCGAAATTCTTGCCAACCCTCTTATGTTAATAGTGCAGAGAGCATCCCTTGGGCCTCAGCTTTTTGAAAACAACATTTCCTTTTTACAAAAGCTAATGAGAGCCAGTTGGAGGAGTGGTGATAAGGAACTTGGAGACAAAATTCTTCTGTTATTTCACCAAATGCGATCAGGCCAGATTGAGAAAAGTGATCAACTGAAAACCATCGTTGGACAGGTACAGGATAGAGGTATTGACAGGGCGGGTCTTCCAGCATTTCTTAGTGATTGCCTTGCAAATCCAAAAGAGGAAACGCTCAGCTATCGGTTAGTCCTCCAGGGCCCAATTGCGATCAAATTCCTTGTCGAGGCCTTGATGCAGGCGGAAGACACTACTGATCGCTTGAAAATAATTGATCTGTTGACCTATAACACCAGCTACCTTGTACCTATTATTCATGAGCGTTTACCAACTCACATGCCTTGGTATGGTAAACGGAATTTAATTAAACTTCTTGGAGAGACAGGAAAACCTGAAGATGCAGAGGCAGTAGTTGGTTTTCTGCGACATGTAGATCTCAGAGTACAAAGAGAAGCTTTTCTCTGCATTTACAAAATTGGAGCCAATAACCGTAAAAGACTATTTCTGGAAGCCCTGGATATAGCGTCTGAGGTTGTGAGCATCCAGATTGTTGAAGCATTTGCTACCTTGTGTGATAAGGATGTCGCCGCTCGACTCGGAGTGCTCATGGAGGAGCACAATAATTTTTCAGAAGCGACCAGAGAGCCACTCTTACTTGCTTTACTTGAAACGTTAGGTAGATGTCCATGTAGTAGCTCTCTTAGAGCTGTTCAGAAGCTTATTGATTCCAAAGGACACAAATCCACTAAAGACATTTCCGATAGGGTATGGGAAAGCGCAGAAAAAGCACTCCATTTTCTGAAAAATGACATGCAGGCGATGAAGAAAAAGCATGCTCAGGCCAGCCAGTTACGTAAAGTCGCCATGAAACAGCTTGCCAATAAGAATAAAAGCACTGTTCATCAGCGCGTTATCACTGGCTTACCAGAGGAGCAAGCTATTCGTAACCTGCTTTCAAAAGGTGAAAAGTTGAGTGCTGTTAAACAGCTGTTGTTTCTGATTGAGAGGACAGCACGTGTTCGTAACTTTGTACAGGCTGAGCAGCTCAAGGAGTGGTTGGGTGAAATCGATCAAAATGAACTGCTGCATGTTTTTAAAGCGGGTGAGATCATTGCAAAAGAAAAGATTGCGACGATCGATAAAGGTCATATTGAGGTCTGGAATGGTCTGTATGACGCTCTTACCACAGAAGAATTTAGTGAACTGTTTGAACATCTGAAGCATAAGAAATATGGGGCTGAAGAGTCTATAGTACAGCAGGGTGAAGAGCAGAACGCACTCTTTTTCATAAATAGTGGCGAAGTGAAGATCTACTATAACGACGAAGATGAGGGATTTCTGATAACCACGATGAAAAGTGGTGAAATATTTGGTGCAGATGCCTTTTTCGAACCTTCTATCTGGACCATGTCTGTTGCAAGTGTCGGAGACTGCGAAATTTCTTTATTATCTGTTGATACATTACAGCGCTGGAGTACGGAATATCCGAGGCTTGAGGGCAAATTGCTCGATTTCTGTCAGCAATTTGAACGGGTTGAGGCATTCATAATAAAAAACAGCCGGGACAGGCGGGTGCATAAACGGCATCAGATATGCAGTAAGATCTCGACCAATCTGATTGACTTGAGAGGACGTAACATAGGGATAACCGCGAATGTTGAGGTGATTGACATATCTCAGGGGGGGCTCGCCTATAAAATACAATTGAATCATAAGGGCAGCCTGCGGCAATTGTTGGGGCGTAAGGTCCGATTGGAGTTATCTTCTGGTAAGAGTAAGGAGACCTCAACCACGGTGACAGGTGATATTGTTTCTGTTAAAACATGTAAAGAAGCGGTGGGGTATTACTCTGTTCATATGAAATTTGACAGCCTTCTTGAGGCTCAGTTGCTCTATGACATCATTCAGGCCTGTCGCGTTGATCCTGCAACCAGTGTAGATGCATAAAAAAGGACAGTAAATGGATCAAAATGAGCCAGTTGCAGAGTTTTACAGAAAACATGTTGGAGAGCTACTTGAAAAACAGACTGTGCCGTGTCCCTTTTGTCAAAGTAGAGGATATAAGACAGGTAGATTAGTCATTGTTCTGAACCGCGATAGCTTTTTTCATGGTTATTTTCGTTGTACGAACTTCTGCGTTCCTGGTGGGTTTCCTCTGTGGTTTGCTAAGCTTTTTTCTATTCCCGGAAGCGAAGTGCCTGGCTATGACCCTGATCGTGATGAAGCTGTTGTCTTCCAGGAATTTCCGGTGGATAATCTCAATGAGGATATAGTTGCTTATCAGGAGCGCCTTCCTGAATCTTTATTGCAGTTTTTCAAGCAAAAAACTGTTTCAAAAACGGTGCTAAAAGAACTGCAAATTGGTTTTAACGGTCGTTATATTGTCTATCCCTATGTGCAGGAAGACGGAAACTGTTATACCGCCCGTTGCGTCTATCCTGAGAAAAAAGAAGATCACTTCTGGCAAGGTGATGAGCGGTATACCGATGTACCTTACACTCTGTTTAACAGGGCAGAGCTTAAACATTGTGAAGGGGGGACTCTTTTTGTCTGTGAAGAGGAAAATAGTCTTCTCACCATAAAACAACTTGGTTTCCCAGCTGTGGCAGTGCCTCATCACAGCCATCTTGAAAAATTACCGGTGGAGCTCTTTGGTGGAATTAAAACAGTCTTTGTCGCAGTAAGTAACAGTGTTGAAGCGACCAACAGTAGTTACGCCTTCGCCTCTAAAATAGGTTTTAAAGCCCGAATTCTTGCCTGGCCTGCAAGCACACCCGCACGCTATAGTTTTTGGCAGTTAGCGCAACATAGTGGTAAGGATTTTGGAAAACGTGTCGGGGCCATGATCCAGAATTCCCGTTCGTTCTCCCCGTTCACACCACCAAAACGAGAATATAATCAGTTTCTGCAGGGGTTGAAGAGTCAGCAGACCAGTGCTTATAAAAAAATTGTATCTGGATTTCCGTTATTAGATGAGGCTCTTGCCGGGGTGCACGGTATTAATGTTATTGGTGGTGGCCCAAAAGTCGGAAAGTCAACGTTTACAATTCAGATTGCCGCCCAGATGGCAAGCCAGAAAGTCCCGGTACTCTATTATGATTTTGAGAATGGCCGGCAGAAGATCTATCAGCGTACATTAAGCAGACTCGCAAGAGTTGATGCAAGTAGACTCTCTGAAAGAGAAACTGATACTGATGTGGGTAAAAGAGTTCAGGCGGCGAAAGAAAAACTAGAGCGAATGCTTTTTTACTGGAGAGTGATCAATGACAGGAAAATCACTCCAGAGCTGATGCGAAAACATATTGAATTCATCCGCCACGAAACCCGCAGTGATTATACTGTCGTGGTCATCGATAGTTTACACAAACTGCCGTTCCATGAATTCACCGAGCAGCGAACAGGGATTGATGCCTGGCTCAGGCAGATGGAGTCAATACGAGATGAATTAAAGGTCTCTTTTCTTGTTATCTCGGAGCTTTCCAGGGGGGCTGGCGACTCCTATGAACACACCCCGCATTTGGGTGTGTTTAAAGGTTCTAGCGATATTGAATATAGTGCAGACAACGCAATGGTCCTTTTTCCTGGTGCGGATTCCACAGAGCAGCAGAGTAATGAACGGAAAAATTGTCTCTGGCTGGTAGCAAGTAGGGAGCACAGTCCTGGCAGGGTCGCAGAGTATCATCTCGATTATCCATTCTGGGGCTTTGTTGAGCATCCCATCAGCAATGAGAGTTTTTAATAGACCTCTCTAAGGCATTTACGACCTCTTCCGTGGAAGAAAAGGTCGTTTGTTCAGTGTCCTAGCCCGCATTTCTCATCAGTTCAGGTGGTGTCAGGTTTAAAGTTTTTGGCAGGGAACCATAGTGTTCTATGTTTACTGCCAAAACACTGCAAAAGATGGCACAGCATGGACTGACCTTTGGTGAACATTGTGTAATTATTTGAACAGCAGGTTATTTGTCAAAAAGACTGTATTAATTTACACATAGTCAAATTGACATAATGTTCATGAGAAATGCGGACTAGTGTGCAACTCTCTTTCACGCCCACCTCGAATTTGAATAATTAATCTGATGTACAGAGATCAGTAGTGTCGAGCCACTGTTTGAGTGCGGCAAAAGATCTTGCTGCCCTTTCTTCGCCCCTGAATTTTTTCCTTATTTTTTTCTCCCATGGTGGGAAAAGGCCAAAGTTAACATTTGACGGCTGAAAGCGTTTAGGGTCACTTTCAGTGAGATGACCGATGAGGGAGCCTAGGGCCGTCTCTTTGGGAGGGATCACCGGATCCTGTCCTTTGACTAGTCTGGCCGCATTTATTCCAGCTAGCATGCCCATGGCGGCGGATTCTATATAACCTTCTACGCCGGAGAGTTGCCCAGCAAGAAGAAGATCTGGGCGACTTTTAAATTGCAGAGTAGGATCCAGAAGCTCAGGAGATGTAATAAAGGTATTTCTGTGAATAGAGCCGAGTCGTGCAAACTCAACATTTTCCATTCCAGGAATCATAGAGAAAATTCTCTTTTGTTCTGGATAGGTGAGTTTTGTCTGAAAACCGACCATGTTATACGTCGATCCTTCCTTGTTCTCTTTTCTCAGCTGGATAACAGCGTAAGGGTCTTCACCTGTCCTGGGGTCAGCAAGGCCCACCGGTTTCATTGGTCCAAAACGAAGGGTGTCTTCGCCCCTGGAACTGATTACCTCAACAGGTAGACAGCCTTCGAAATACTTTGGATTTTCAAAATCCTGTAACGGAACGTAGTCTGCGTTGTTTAACTCTTGGATAAAACGAATGTAGGTTTCCTTATCCATCGGGCAGTTGAGGTAGTCTCCTGGGCCGTCTTCATAGCGGGATTTTGAATAGATAATATCCATATTCAAGGAATGGTTATAGACGATTGGTGCGATGGCATCATAGAAGGCCAAACGTTCCTTACCTGTGAATGCGGCTAGTGCATCGGCAAGGGCAGAAGATGTAAGGGGACCGGTAGCTATGATGGTGGGATAATCTCCAGGAGGTGGAATCTCGGTCACTTCTTCGTGGACAATTTCTACCCTGGGGTGGTTTTTTAGTTTTTCTGTGATGCTTGCAGCAAATGCTCCTCTATTTACGGCAAGAGCTTTGCCAGCAGGAACTTCGGTGGCATAGGCAGTGTCAACAATGAGAGAGCCTATGCGATTCATCTCTTCTTTGAGCAGACCAACAGCTGAAGTCTGATCATTTGATCTAAAGGAATTTGAGCAGACAAGTTCGGCGAGATCATCGGTGTCGTGGGCTGGGCTCCGTTTACCAGGCCTCATCTCAATGATTCGTACACTGCAATCCCTTTGGATTAGTTGCCATGCCGCTTCACATCCGGCAAGTCCGCCGCCGATAATAGTTATTTTTTTGTCAGACATAGGTCATCTTTATGAGTTAAGTGAGGGGAAGTGATATCCCTGGAACATTAGATAGACGGTAAAATTAAGCACCTGTCACTTGGCGTCAATGAGTTTTCGATTGATGATGAAAAAAGAGACAAGACCCGCAATCTGTAGAAGAAGCAATAGTGTAAAACTCCATTGAAATCCTGCAACGGCTAACACAGGTGATGAACTCGGCGTGCAGATGTCAATAATTGCTCCCACAAGCCATTGTGTACAAAATGCTGTCACAAAGACCAGAAGATTGATTGCAGTGGTCACTCTTCCCGAAAGTGCAGCGGAAAAAGATTGGGAAAGTGACGCATAGGCAATAATACCTGCGGTTCCAGTAAAACCAAAGAAGATCCATGCCGAGACGGCGAACTGAATGGGAAGGGTGATAAGGAGCAGTTGAGCGATCATAAAAATTGACATGCCGGTCACAGCAGTTTGAGTAGCAGAAATAGCTCTTTTGCCAAGCCATTGGGTAAACCAACCGATACTGACAAAGCCCGCAATCATTGCAAGTGCCACTAAAAAGAGTGTTTGGGCCGTTTCGCCCCTGTCAAAGCCTGCGACATTGATGAGCCATGGGCCGGACCAAAGGCCCTGGATTGAGAGAAATGCAGCCTGTGAAGCTGTGGTGAGTGGGGCCAGTGCCCAAAACGTTCTACTGGTAAATATCGTTCGTAGCCCTTCAAGTTGGTGCCCTATTGTGACGCTGCTTTTGTGGCTCTGTTTTTCCGGGACAACAATAAACACCATGGCAGCCGTACCAATCGTGGCAACAGATAATAATAAGAATAAGCCTCGCCAGTCTGTATAGCCAAGGGCGAGTTCTACAGGAGATGTTGCGGCCAGTGCCCCCAAGCCTCCTGCTGCCATCTGAAAGCCATTGACCATGGGCCATTTTTCTTTTGGGAACCAAAGAGTATATGCCTTAAAAGCGGCCATGAGGCATGAAGAAACCCCAAATCCGATAAAAGCCCTACCGATCACAAGACCGGTCAAAGATGTTGCCTGGCTAAAAATATAGGCTCCTAATCCAGCAAACAGGAGAAGGGCGGCCTCAACCCTTCGCGGTCCATATCGATCAAGGAGGATGCCTAATGGGAGCTGAAAAGAGGCAAAGGTGATGAAGTAAACGGCGGTTAAAAGCCCGAGACTGGAAGGTGCGAGGGAGAGATCTCCCACAAGTTCAGGTGCAATGACCGCATTAACAACCCGGTAGAGATAGGAGAGAAAATACCCCGCAGCAAAGGGGGCAAACACTCTGAGAAGATGTAGACGCGGTGGGGGATGTACACCAGACGTCTGATTTTCTTGTTTAACGGGGCTCAACGGTAACACCTACCTTTTTTCTCCCCCAGATGAGAGCCTCCTGGTGCGAGTTAAAATAGAGATCTATACGGGTCGCACCTTTTATGGCTCCACCCCGGTCTTCCACCACCCCCCAACCGTAGCCGGGGACATACATGCGAGTTCCAAAAGGATAGTATGCGGTGTCGGCGGCAATGGTTCCATCGTGGGGGAGAAAGTACCAGGGGAAAAGGATAACGCGTATAGGTATCATCCAGGGGCGGTAGACAGAGTCAGTTGAGAAAAGGCCCGGTTCCGGCTCTCGCGGTGATGTACCACTTGCTGTAAGGCCACTGTATGACCTTCCTTGACCTGTTCCTGCGCTTACATATTTGTTCCAGAAATCCAGTTTTAGCCAGCGCCAGCTCCCTCGCTCCCAACTGCAGCATTTGGAACAGTTGCAATATCCGGTTGTCTCAATGATGGTAGGTACCTGTGTTTTTGCACACCCCCAAAAGGTGAGTAGGAGCAGCAGAAAAAAAATATAGCTTAGGTAGCGTAGGGAGACATTCTTGAAATAAAAAACAGATGGTAAACACATAGTGGCTCGTGGCTCGTGGCTTATATGGCGAAGTTAGATCGCTTCATTGTAGGAATGTATAGATACATTATCTGGCCCATCTTGAAAGATCATTCAGTTTCTTTATGCTGTCATCATACCATTGCTGCTGATGCTCAGGGTCGTAATGTAAGGAGGTGTCCTCATCAAAAGCAGTATGTTCTTGTAGTATCTCTTTTTGCGTAGCGGTAATTTCTTGCTCAACAGCTGTCATCAGAAGTTGTTCCACTGTGTCTCTGGTGGTAGCACTGACTGACTGCCCACCTGAGAGGCCCATTTTTTTATTTAATTTGCGAGCTGCAATCTCCATCAGGGCGAAATGAATCTGTTCATGCTGTAGCACATAGGTTGTCTTCTCAGGTGCCAGTTGTGGATTCCACCAGCTGCGATTTGGAACCATAATCGCCTTGAATGTAAGTTCTTGTAAATAGGCTTTGTAGAGGCCAAAATTACTATGGGGAGGAGTTATAATATACTGAATCTCAGTTACAGGGCGGAGAGATACGGAAGTGTGGGCATTGATCATATGACTATGATCTCTGATAGAAGGAGCAGGGGTAGCAGCCTTAAAGTCGTTAACTCTGAGTTGTCTATAGCCCACAAATTGAAGACTTGGGGCAAAGGGCTCAACACTCAGGTGGGGCTGGGCGTACTCGGGTAACTGTGCACAGCCGCTAAAGAATAGGCTGATCAGGATAAGGATGAAAAGGTGTTTCAGGTGTTGTGAGTCTCTGCTGTTCATCTAACTTTCGTATCCTTAAGCGATAGAGGTCTAGCCCGAATTTCTCATGACTTTTTGATTTGAAACTCAATTGTTTGTTTTTATAGTTTTAAAATGACTTCCTTAATTAACAGGGTGTTTTTCGTTTCAAATCAAAAAGTTCACCCTTCGGGCCAATAGATTTATACGCAGCTGCTTCGTTACCGAGCATTTGCAGGTAGCGAAGACTCCGGTAGATTATTACAGCTTCATGCCCGGTGTCTCGACCTGCGAAAAACTTTGTTGGTACGAAATCCGAGCTAGTCTACGATACTAAGCAATGATTTCGTTCAAGTCCAACTATTTTCCCTTGGGCACAGTTTCGACGAGCAAAAGTGTAACGGGGACGAGGAATACAACCGTATAGATAATCGTAACTGATATGGGTAATGAGAATACTACATGGGGGAGAAAGAGGAAAAGGGAACATGGTCATAGCCAGATCCCCTTTTTTCTAAAACATCCTTGTTGGAGTCAAAGAGTGAAGAATGTTAAAACCTCAATGTCGCAATTGCCAGATTCGGAGTCTATGCATATTCGCTGAAGATGACAGGCAACATTGAGTTAAAATTATTTATTGAGCTGGATACGATTAACGGCCAGTTTTTTGATGCTTCCCTCTTCAACAATTTTACCAGTGATGTTGACTTCTTTGCCGTTAATCATATCAAATTCACCACCGATGAGAGGATACACTTCTTTTTCAGTGTAAAGAGCCATTCCGTCATCGAGTTTTTTAACAATACCGTGGAAAACCTGAGTCTCTTTCTTTGCCGCAGTTTCAATTTTAGCAGGATCAGCTTGTGATGGTTCTGTGGAACTAGAAACACCATAGGCAATTCCAGAAATGGCGAGACATGCTATAATTGTTATTGGTTTGACTAGTTTATTCATGACGTATTTTCCTTTTTTTGTTTTGTGATCTGTTTGAGTTTTGACTCCATCAAACCTCGATAGTCACAAAGCAAAAGCTATGCCATGAAGTGAATAACCCTAATTACAGGAGGATAGCTGGTGGTTGTTCATTGCCGAGGGTTGTAAAGAACCAAGATTTCCCATCTTGGGTACAGTTGTTGCGCAGTGTGCAATTTTTGATCACTGAACTCTACGTCCTGTAAAACCATTTTTTTACCTCATCAGATGAAAATCTCTTTACGACTGGTCTGCCATGGGGACAATGGGAAAAAAGGTCAGCCCTTGCCATTTCACCCAGGAGGTTGTCTATTTCCTGAGTAGAAAGAGACGTTCCTGCTTTTACGGCAGCCTTACACGCCATGTTTGCGAGAATATTGTCAAGTTTTCCTCCTCCGCCTCCACTGTGTTCACTGCCGAACTGTTCTAAGATATCGAGAAAAAGCTCTCTTGGATTACTTATACCAGCAAGGGCTGGGACTGCAGAGATAACAAAGGTGTTACCTCCAAATTCACTGACAGTAAAACCCATTCTTTTGATATCTTCCTGATTCTTGATTACAAGCTGTGACTGAAAGAGCGATAGTTCAACGGTTTCAGGAAACATCAGGGACTGACCGACAACACTTTTATCGAGGTATTGCTTGTGCAATTTTTCATAGAGTAATCGTTCATGAGCGGCATGTTGATCTATGACAAGAAGTCCTTCACTGTCCTTGCAGAATATGTAGAGATCATCAAACTGTCCGATCACAAGAAGGTTGTGTTGGATATGTCTCTTTTCAGCTGGCGCGGCAGGAACGACGGGACTCGTAGGCACGTGTGGCGTTTTTTCCATTGGTTCCGAGTCCACCAACAGTGATTGAGGTGATGGCTCAGCAAGTTTTGTGGGTTTCCATAGCGGAGATGACTGTTCTGTGGGCCAGTTTTCCTGGGGTAATGATTCTGGGCTGTGACGATTTTCTGTTTTATCCGTAAGAGGCTGAACTGTTGACGGGCTGTGTGTAGTTGGTGCTTCCCCCCCGCTTGGAAAAGCGATATTGTTTTCCACAGGTAGTTCATGGTCAATGGGGACGCGAGTTCTTTGCCTTGCCATATCACTTCCAAAAATAGAAATCTGAAGATCCTGTTGATGCATTTCCATTGCAGATGACACAGCCCGACTGAGAAAGGTATGAACATCCTGTGAGTTTCTAAAACGTACCTCATGTTTTGCTGGATGGACGTTGACGTCGACCTCTTCGTGGGGAATTTCCAGGTGGATTAACCCGGATGGGTTCTTACCTTTCATTAAAAATGAACGAAGACCTTCCACAATGGCATGGGTGACCATCCTGTCTTTTACTGCTCGGCTATTGACGAAGATTCGTAATCTGGATGGTCCTATGGTTACCTTTTCAGGTGGAATAAGAAGCCCCGTAACCTGTGTTTTATGTGGTCCGATTCCCTGGCTCGCAGATACTGGGATAAAAGGTCCGTCGTAGCGCATAAGAGTTCCAAGGCGCTGTGTGAGGTTCTGAGACCCATCAAAGTAGAGGGTGTCTCTACCATCAATTCGCAGAATAAAAGTGATGTCCGGGCAACCCAGGGCGTAATTTTTAATTACTTCTTCTATGTGCCCAAGTTCTGTTCTTGCTGTGCGTAAAAACTTGCGTCTTGCCGGTGTCTTGCCAAAGAGGCTGCGTACTTCCATGGTTGTACCAAAACTGGAACCTATCTCGTGTACTTTGGTCAGTTTACCGTACTCAAGTACCACTCTGGTACCGAGATCACTTTCCTTTTCTCGGGAGGTCAGTGTGAGTTTACTCACCGAGCCAATGGAAGGAACAGCCTCACCACGAAACCCAAGGGTAGATATTGCTCCGAGGTCTTCTTCGGTCTGTATCTTAGAGGTACCATGGCGTTCAAGACTCATGAGGAGATCATCCTCACCCATACCAACACCGTTATCGATGATCCGGATGAGTCTGGTACCACCGCCTTCGATTTCTATTTCTATACGGGTTGCCCCTGCATCGAGGCTGTTTTCAACCATTTCTTTAACAACAGATGCTGGACGTTCAACCACCTCACCTGCTGCAATCTGGTTTGCGAGTTGTTCTGGAAGTATTCTGATTTTGGACATAGTTCGGACTTTCCTGTTGCGCGTTCATGACGAGATGTTAGAGTGCTGCTGGCTTCTGATCACCTGGTCTACAATAATGTAAAGGCTGCCTTAACGTTGCCAAATCATTATAGTAGGAGTTGGGGATATTGCCCCTTATTATCGAAATTATGAATATTACCATGAGTTGCAACAGTGTCACCACCTAATCAGACCACGCCTGCAAAGAGGCCAGCGCGAAAGCCCGTTGCACGGAGTAAAGTATACAGGGAAAAGAGTATTTATTTTTTTCTGATTACTATCTGCCTGTTACAGACCATATTTATGGGCAGTCTGCTGCTTGCCTATTCGAGCCTTAATATTCCAAATATACAATCAGTTGCACACTATCGTCCGGCTCAGGCCACAGTTATTTATGACCGACATGGTAAAATCGTTGATCGAATGTTCACTGAAAATAGAACGGTAATACCTCTTTCAAAGATGTCACCATTTCTTGCCAAAGCTTTTGTGGCGGCAGAAGACGGCAGGTTTTTCGAACACCCTGGATTAGATCTCATATCAGTATTACGTGCTGCAATTAACAATTTTAGAGATGGTGCCAAAAGTCAGGGTGGTTCGACCATTACCCAGCAGGTAACAAAGTCGCTGTTGCTGACTCCTGAGAAAACCTATATCAGAAAAATTAAAGAATCCATCCTTGCCTGGCGTATTGATAAGATGCTGACGAAAGAGGAGATCCTCTTTATCTATCTTAACCAGATCTACCTCGGAGAAGGGGCTCATGGGGTTGAGGCGGCAGCTCAGGTATATTTTGGTAAAAGTGCAGGTGAGCTGAGCCTGGGTGAGTGTGCGTTGCTCGCAGGCTTACCCCAGGCCCCTAGTAGATACTCTCTCTTCAATCATATGGACCGCGCCATTGAACGTCAAAAATATGTACTCAACAGAATGGCTGCCGATGGTTACGTTACTTCCGCTGTTGCCAAGAAAGGCTATGAAGAAAAAATTAAACTCAACCCAAGAGTGCAGTATGCAACCGATGAAAATGGTTATTATTTGCAGATCGTCAAGAAAAAGGCAAGAGCATATCTTGACGGGCCATTGCAGTCGGCAGGGGTGAAAATTTACACATATCTCGATTCGAAAATGCAGAGTCATGCATTAAAAGCGGTGAAAAGAGGTGTGAAGGCGAGCAAAAGCAGACAGGTTATCGCGGGAAAAAATGTGAATGTACCGCCTCAGGCAGCGCTTGTTTGTGTTGAGACCAGAAATAGCCGAATACGTGCATTGGTGGGTGGGACTTCGTTTAAAAAATCACCTTTTGATCGTGCAACGCAGGCTAAACGACCAGTTGGTTCGACCTTTAAACCCCTTGTCTATGCCGTTGCGCTGCAACAGGGTTGGACTCCTCAATCAGCAATTGATGATGCGCCACTTTCCATTCGAGGAAAAGACGGGAAGACCTGGAGCCCTAAAAATTATTCAGGCAGGTATCACGGTACAACCACAATTGCCGACGCTCTCGCGGGATCCTACAATACAGCCTCGGTAAGACTCATGCAAAAGGTTGGTTATAAAGGGGTTCATCAATTGGCCCAAAATATGGGTATTTCTGCGTTTTTACCTCCCGACTTATCGCTTTCCCTTGGTGCAGCTGATGTTTCGCTATTGGAGATGACTGGAGCCTATCTGCCATTTGCAGGAGATGGTACCTTTTTGAAGCCGCGGTTTATCGAGAAGATGGTTTTGCCTGATGGTTCAGTTGTCTACCCTGAAGAAACTGGGGGGCGCAGGAGTGTGCTTAGCCCTGGCGTTACAAAAAACATGAAACAAATGCTCCAGGGGGTTGTGACACATGGTACAGGTAAAAAAGTAGCAGATGTGCCTGGTGTGCAGGGAGGGAAAACGGGGACCTCTGATAAGAGTCGCGACGGATGGTTTATCGGATACGACAAAAAATATACCACAGGGGTATGGGTGGGATATGATCGTAATCAGTCCATGGGCAAAAAGGAAAGTGGTGGAGCCACTGCGGCCCCTATCTGGCGTGATTATATGCTGAGTATTTCTCTTCCCTGAACTATGGCTCAGACTGGTGCCAGCGGACAATAAAGTTTGACCAAAAATTTTATCCTGAGAAGCATTAGTGCGTAGAGTTTGCGTTAATTTCCATCTTGCCAAACAGTATCACAGTCGTCGAAAATAAGATTTAGAGAGTATTGTGAGTCATCCGAGTTGTTTCTACTCGAGCAACTATTAGTGATTGTTTTCGCTTGCTAATTGTGGCTTTTTGTTCAAAGGACTATAAGGAACAGTCTCTGCTATGCCTTCTAACGACGGAGGTAAAGGTGTTCATGGATAAGGTCTTCTCGCAGTTTCCTTTTTTGTTGTTAGGAATTTGGGAGGAGCAGGATTGCGTATAACAGGAAACACCTTCTGTTGGAGTGTAATGCAACATTTATTAACTTCGTTGTGGCAATGTTAAACTCAAGAGTCAATCGCTTTAAATGTGGGCGGCAGGGCCCTTGTTTTACTTCCTCGGTTATTAGGTGTATATTTAATTTAAATGAAAATAAATTATATAGTTGAAACATTTTTGGACCAAAAAAAAATGCTGACAGAAGAGGTTAAAAAATGAACGCATTGAATATGTCTAATTCATTTATGCAGCTGTCGATAGCAAAAGAACACAAACCGGCGACGCAAATACACATAAAACAAACGAAGACGCCCTCTGTTCTTGCAAACAAAGAGATGGCGTCAGAAAAAGTTACCATTTCTCCAGAAGCAAGGTCTCCCGTTGCGGAAGAAAGCAGTAATGAAAAAAGCCGTGAAGCTCTACATAATTTGGCAACAACAGACGAAGATACCGCCGTAAGCAAGGAATCTCAAGTTGAAGCCATCGATAAGATGATTGAAAAACTTAGAGAAGAAATCAACGAACTGATGCAGCAAATAGCAAAATTACAAGCAAACGGCGATGCGAAATCAATAGAACAGGCAAAGGCTTTAGAAGCTCAAGTTGCGGCACTAAACTCTCAACTCATGGAATTAACTGGAAGAAAACCTGAGATGCTTGAGCTAGGAGTATAATAACTTTATTGGCAGTATTGAAATTCAAAGACATTATTAGTTATAAATCGTTTGATACTGCAGGAAATATTAGTATCCCTGTTTAAATGTCTTGTCTTAAGATATCAACGACTTTAGGCTGCCAGATCAAACTGCAATTGTAAGGGCAACCAGTCCATATTGAAATTGCTAGATCCAACACACTTCAAAGCGACATTAATTCTAACTTTGCCTTATTCCTGTATCTGTGAACTTGGGCTGCGTTAAATAAGAGCTTCAGATTCATCTTCTCGTATGTTAAAAATGTCAGGGTTGGATGTTGATACCACAACAGTATTGGGTAACGGATCTGTTTCTATAAAGGTCAATTTATGCTAATCGGATCACCGTGACCGCAAATCTGTTTTGATTCAAAACTCGACGAAGACTGTTGTGGTATCGAACACGAATCATAACAGTCACCCTAATGGGGACATAAAGAATATCTGGAAAACCTTTCATCCTGAAATTTATTGAATTATGTCCCCGTAAGCATCACGACAGTATCGTACTATCTTCCATCTTGCCTAATTCTTATCCAAAATGTAGAGAGACGTAATAATAGGGAGGTTATAATTTCAGTAAAGCATTTGAGAATGCGCAGGCATAATGTCTGTTTATGTGAGTGGGACATTAACTCTGAAAAATTTTTAATGAGGAGAATGGACGTGCGGTGCTGTAAATTAAAGATATGAACAAATGTTCGAACTCAACCCGCAAGAGCTCCTCGAACCTTGTTGGCAATTTCGTCTAAAGAAAATGGTTTTTGGATGAAAGACATTCCTTCTTTAAGTACACCTTGGTTGGCTATGATGTTGTCAGCGTACCCTGACATGAACAAACGCTTCATTTCTGGTCGAATCTCCGCAAGCTGTTTCGCCAATTCACTACCATTCATCTCAGGCATGATTACATCAGTTACTAGACGATGGATTTGATCGTGGAAACTCTTAGCCAGAAGAATGGCTTCCTTTGGATCCCCTGCTGTAAGAACTGTATAACCAAGCCTTTCAAGCATCCTTCTGGTCATGTTTAATAATGTCGGCTCATCCTCCACTAGCATGATGATTTCATCTCCATGAGGAATGGGTTCTGTATACTCTATGGTCGACGTTGCGCCCCCTACATAGCGAGGTATATGGATTATGAAAGCTGTATCTTGGTCGAGTTCGCTGAAGGCTTTAATATAGCCGTTGTTCTGCTTCACTGCACCGTACACAGTGGCGAGACCGAGGCCAGTTCCCTCACCAACACCTTCAGTTGTAAAAAAGGGTTCGAAGATGTGAGTGAGTGTCTCCTTATCTATACCTCTACCGGTATCGCTCACAACAATCTTTACAAATTCTTTAGATTTAAAATCTGTGTTATCGTAAATAGTTGTGTTTTTGGTCTCAATAGTGATTTTACCTACATCTGGAAGAATAGCATCTCTGGCGTTGATACAGAGGTTTGCCAGGATCTGATCAACCTGTGATGGATCCATCTTGATCGGCCAGAGGTTAGTTCCGGGAGCCCATACGAAATTGATGTTTTCACCAATGAGTTGTCTCAACATATTTAGCATCCCCTCCACTGTTAGATTCAGATCAAGAACCTTTGGTGTTACAGTTTGCTTGCGAGCAAACGTTAACAATTGGCGGGTCAGGTCCGCAGAGCGACGAGCTGCTTTGCGGATTTCTTCCAACTCAGCGTGGAATTGATGAGATGAGCCTGTTTGGGCGAGGATCAATTCAGAGTAACCTATAATAACCCCTAGCATGTTGTTGAAATCATGTGCAATACCGCCAGCAAGTGTACCTATGGTCTTAAATTTCTCTGTTTCATAAAGCTTTAATTCCAGTTTTTCTTTTTCCGCTTCCGAGCATTTTTTGCTTGTTAGATCACGGGCAAGTACATAAAACCCATCAACCTGACCTGAAGTTTCAAATATAGGAATATAACTGATTTCATTCCATAACGTCTCGCCGGTTGATGTGATTACAGGTGTTTCAAATAGAACTTCAGTTCCTCCCAACACTTTCTGTACATATGGTTTGACCTTTTCATAATTTACCTCACCCAAGACATCCTTTAATGAACTACCAATTACTGCGTCCTTATCTTTATTGAAAATGTTTTCGTATTCGCTGTTTGCTAATACGAAAATTTCCTTAGTATCGACATATGATATACGAGCTGGAAGGTTGTCGATCAAAAGTTGTAAGCGTTTCTCGTTATTTTTCGCATCTTCAAGTTGTTCCAACAACTGTGGGTAATAGCTCTTACGAGATGATTCCAGACTAAATCCCAAAAATTTCTCTCGGGCTGATTCGAACGCTTTTTTCTTCATATCTTATATTATTTGCCATTTACCCACAAAGTGGTGCCTATATTGAGTCACTCAACATCAAAACAAGCAAGACGTCACTGTGTATTCCATAATATTAGGCCATTATGGTACTTTTATGGTGTTACTTTAATGTCTTTATAAATAGACAATTGATAGAAAAAAATCATTTATAGATCTGTCGAAAAAGGTCCTCAATGTCTTGCTGGGTAGATTCACGTGGATTTGTTGCTAAGCAAGGGTCGTTAAATGCAAATTCGGCAAGACGTGAAAAATCTTCAGGTACAACTCCCATGTTGGATAATCGCTGTTTTATATTGAGTTTATCCCGAAGAGATGCAATACAATCGGCTAGTGCATTTGCATTTACAGCTTTTCCAGTATCACCAATCCCAAGCCCCATTGCTTCCGCTAGTTCATTGTATTTATCTGCTGCTGACACATAATTGTACAAGACAGCTTTTTCCAGAAGAATTGCATTACATTCTCCATGGGGAAGATCCAGGGCTCCTCCCAAACTGTGAGCCATGGCATGGACAATACCTAAACTTGCGTTAGAGAATGCAAGGCCAGCCATCAGACTCACCATCATCATATTTTCTCGGTAACGAGTATTTTCAGGTTCCCTATATGCACCTAATAAGTTATCAGCAACCAGGCGTACGGCGGATATTGCAGCCATATCAGTAAGTGGAGATGAAGCAGTCGAAACATAAGCCTCAAAAGCATGGCATAATGTATCCATGCCAGTAGCTGCAGTAAGATTAGGAGGCATGGATAAGGTGGTCAGTGGGTCGACAAGAGCAATGTCCGGGATGACCATCTTACTGATAATGGCAATTTTCCCTTTTCTTTTGGTATCGGATATGATCGCAAACTGCGAAACATCTGCGGAACTTCCTGCAGTGGTCGGGATAAAAATGAGAGGCGGTACCGGAACAGATATTTCATCTACTCCTTCATAATCCGTAATGTACCCCCCATTTGTCGCGACTACACCTATTCCTTTTGCGCAATCCATAGGGCTACCGCCACCCACTGCAACTATGAGATCACAGTTGCTCCGCAAAAACAAATCAGAGCCGGACATAACTTCGTAATCTCTCGGATTAGGAGAAACCTCAGAGAACGTAACATGCTCAATCCCCATGTCGACCAGACTATGCTCAACCTTTTCAGTCCACCCGCTTGCCTGTACGCCTGAATCGGTAACGACAAGAGCTTTTGACGCTCCAAAGTTTAGAGCATGTCGTCCAGCGAGTTCAATCGAACCAGCCCCATAGACGATCTCAGGGACAAGAAATTTTCTGAGGTTTAAAAAAATATTGTTGTCCATCTGAGTTCGTCCATGTGGTGTGTTGAATTGAGTATAGAAAAAGATTGCCTTGCTGAACCAAAGCTGACTTTTTCCTCAAAGTTTATACTTTAAACCTCATAACTAAAGCTGATAAGTTTTCTGCCAATGTAGAAAGTTCATCAGCTGCTGTCTGAACATGAGTGCTACTATCTTTTACATTCTCAGATCGTTCTTTTACTTCCACTACACCTTGAGAAACTTCTGAAGTCATTTGACTACTTGAAGCAATACTTTCATTTATTTCACTCACGCCCTGTGTTGCTTGAGTAACATTTTGAACAATTTCATTAGTCGTAATGGATTGCTCTTCTACAGCGGTAACAATAGTTTGGACTATTTCATTCACATCTGCAATTACAGCTGCTATGCCACTGATATCTTCAACTGTCATTTTCGTTTGGTTTTGAATATCACTAATAGCATCACGGATACTGCCAGTAGCATTCGCAGTTTCACGGGCAAGTTCTTTTATTTCATTGGCAACGACGGCAAATCCTTTACCAGCCTCTCCGGCACGTGCAGCCTCAATAGTTGCATTGAGGGCGAGAAGATTAGTTTGTTCTGATATTTCGGTTATGGTATCTGTGACTTTCCCAATAGAGTCTGCCGCCACACCCAATGCTTCAACACCTTTTTGTGAACGCTGGGTTGTAGTTACAGCTGTAGCTGTAGTTTCACTAGCTCTGGCGCTATTCTCTGCTATTTCCTTGATAGTGTTACCCATCTCTTCGGTCGCAGCAGCGATCATGTTCAGGTTTGTGGTTGATTGCTCAGAGGCAGCTGCGACAGAATCCATATTGGCAGACACTTCATCCGCATTTGACGCAGACTGGTCAGCCACTGCAGATGATTGGTTAGCGTTGTCAACAAGTTGTTCAGCGATAGATGCAAGCTCAGTTGCTGCGGCGGCCAGTGATTCAGACGACTGATTAATCTCTGTTAACACATTATTTGAGCTTCCGACCATTTCGTTGAGTGAATTAGATAGAGAGCCCAGAGCATCCTTTGACTTTACAGTAAACTTAACTCTATAATCACCAGCTCCAACTTTTTCTGCAACATTGGATATATGTTCAACCCTGCCATTTACGACCTTAATGAGGAAAAAGTTCAAAGCAGCACCAATTAAGAGCATTATAATGCCAATAATAAGTGCTTCTTCGATAAGTAATGTATCAAGACCATTAACAATGTCGACTTGATTCATTCCGATACCAACGAAGATATCCCAAGAATCAAAATGACCGACATGAGCAATCTTTTTTTCTCCCTTCCATAGATATGTAATAAAGCCATCTTCTTTGAGATTTTCAAACAAAGGTCCTATCCCAGGAAGATTGAATATCGATGTATCTGGACCGAGTGATGGATGAATTAGGAATTCCCCTTTGCTACCATAAACATAAAAATACCCTGGACCCATTTTCGTAGTATTTAGAAGGTCACGTACTTCCTCGTTAAGCATTAAATCGCCAACAAAAAGTGCACCAACAATCTCACTTTCGTCATTATACAATGGAGAATAAGCTGTAAGGTACCAATCGTTAACAACGAAAGCCTTACCGAAGAAAGTACCTCCACTCATGATTTTTTGATATACTGGGCTGGAGTTGTCGATATAGGTGCCTGTGGCACGCTCACCATTTTTCTTTACAACAGAAGTTGAAATGCGAACGAGCTTATTATCGTGTAATTGAAATATCGTTGCTTTAGCGCCAGTCTCTTTGGTAATCCCATCAACAAAACCGTTTTCTGAATGTACCTCCTGAATGCCTTTTTTCATCACAGGAAGCTCGAAGTCGCCAATCTTCGATGTAGCCGTGTCAAGATAAACTACTGCGCCAGAGCTCATCTTAAATTCAAAATATTTAAGATCACTGGTTAATTTATTTTTAATCTGATTATCAAGAGCATGTAAGGCATTCATCATTGAATCATGGATTGTCTCAAGTGCCATTTCACCTTGGTTGAATAATCCTTTCGTAGAAGATCTTATCGATGTAATTGATAAAACGGAAATAGTTACAATGGAAATAAAAGAAACAACGACAAACATCATTGTGGTGAACTTCATCTCTCGGAGATTCGATATCATTAAAGTTGCTCCTGGGTCTAGTGTTGAAAAAATAAGAAATATTTACAGTTAATATCTCCGCCAGAGCAATTGAAAACACTCATCTTTCATAAAGGGTATCATCAACATCACCGCTTGTTAAGGAATAGTTTCACTATGATTTGCGGGTGTGTCTGGAAAGCTGGGAAGTGCTACTGTTTGAAGCTGTTAGGTCACACTAAATCCCCAGGCGAGTGGCTTGAGGAGAATTTGATATCGTTAGATCGAGATGCAGACTTAGAGGATGTGGTCATATTAGCGACACACCTAATAATTGATTTTCAATCTCAGTTGAAAGAAATTGCATATAACTACGATTGGAATCATTGTTTTGGAGTAGAACGGTTCGAATATATTTTCTCGATCTTTTTTAGAAAGCCCCTTTTCCCTCTCAGAAAAAGGGGCGATCCTAGACGAGTCATGAACTTTCTAGTGCTAAGAAATGTTCATTGATAAGGCAACTCTTCGCACACTCTGGAGTACTGTCTTTATGTCATCTCTTGACAGTTACGTTTCTTCCCTGCGATCATCCAGTGATGATGTACGTCAATTTGGTGATCGTTATTTGAAAAACTCATGAGGTGCTTTTTGTCGACCAAAACCAGCGGGTACTTTTTATTTCTCCTGTTATTTCTTGTAAGCTGTAAGGTTGCATCAGCTAATTATGAAAATATCGAATTAAATCAAGAAGAACTGCGTTATATACGTGACAATCCGATCATAAGGGTTCAGGTGGCAAGTGACTGGGCTCCATTCAATTATGTCAATCAAGAGAAGGCAAGCGGCTATGTAAATGACTACATGCGGTTGCTTGCAGATAGGGCTGGGTTTAAGCTTCAGTTTGTGGAGGGAAAAAGCTGGCCCGAATACATGGAGATGCTAGCTAACAATGAGCTTGATTGTATCTCCAATATGACTGTCACAGAAAAGCGGAAGGAAAAATTCCTTTTTTCTCGCAATGTGGTGGTGGATGTCTTTAATGGACTGCTGACAAGAAATGATGAACAACAGCAAGGTGACATAGAAACGTTCCGGAATCGAGTTATTGCCGTTGCTCGTGGTTACTCCCAGCAGGAACTGCTCACCACCTACTATCCTGATATTAAGTTATTACCAACAGATAATCTGCTCGATGCCATTCGAGAAGTGATCGCGGGGCGTGCAGATGCAGCGCTTGGTGCTCATTCTGTTTTCAATTACTACATCAATAACTATTTATTGACGGATGTGCGGTCAACACCTCTCATTGCCAATAATCTCTTCCCCTCTGCCCCTCATTATATCGCTGTTAACCTTAGAAAAAAGGTGTTGATTTCTATACTGGATAAAGCCGCAGCAACTATTGCCTTGCAGGAAAAAAAACAGTTGCAGGAACAATGGTTCATCACATCTTCAAGAGAAGGGAAAGTTCACCTTAGTGAAGCAGAAAACCTCTATTTACAAAAGAAAAAAGAATTATTGATCTGTGTCGACCCGGATTGGATGCCCATGGATAAAATAGAGGGCGGTGAGCACCTAGGAATAGCTGCCGAATACATGAAGCTGTTTGCCCAGAAGATTGGCACATCTATTCGTCTGTATCAGACGAATAGCTGGAAAGAGACTTTAGAGGCAGCGAAAACTAGAAAATGTGATTTTATCTCCATGGCAGTCTCAACACCGGAGCGCAGAAAACAATTTCACTTTAGCCAACCTTACCTCACCTCGCCTCTAGTGATGGCAACACTGAGTGAAATTGGTTTTTTGCCGGCAATCACAGGTGCAGATGGCGAATTAGTGGGCGTTACTGAAGGCTATGCGTTTGCTGAAGACCTGGCTAGAAAATACCCCAATATTGATTTTGTCTCAGTACAATCAATTGAAAAAGGATTGGCAATGGTGCGCGAAGGTGAGTTGTTTGGCTATGTAGACTCTCTACTTTCCCTGGCGTACACTATTCAGAATAGATATCCAGGTGAACTCAAGATAGCCACCGAGGCGAATCTGAGATTGAAACTGAGTATGGCTATCCGAAACGATCAGCCAGAACTGTTAAGCATTTTCAACAAGGCAATCCTCTCTTTAAACAACAGTGATCATCAGCAAATTCTCAACAAATGGATATCGGTTACATATGAAGAGGTAACAAACTACCGGCTCCTGTTTCAAATTCTGACGGGGTGTATCCTGCTTTTTGGAGTGCTACTCTATCGACACTATACGCTAGGGAAATTAAATCGAAAGTTACAGTTTCAAAATCTGGAAATTCGCAAACATACTGACGTGCTCAAGAGCACACAGAAACAGCTACTTATGACCCAGTATGCTGTTGACTCCTGTGCTTTTCCTATCTTCTGGATCTCCCTGGACAGGGAAACGAAAGAGACAAAAGTTGTCCATGCAAATGCCCAGGCAGCCCAAACACTTGGTTACTCGCTAAAAGAGTTTCTGGCACTCAATGTGGAGGACGTTATCGAAGCAGAACACGCAACCTCTCCACTGCTTTTCACCGGGGAACGCAGTGGGCTAAACGCCCACTCTTCAATTTCTCGTTTCAAAAGAAAGGACGGTACATTCCTGTCTGTAGAGTTGCATATCAGTTCCTTCAAATATGCTGAAATATACTGCAATTTTGTCTTCTTTAAAGACATATCTCAAAGGCTTGAAATGGAAGCCCGCCTGCACAGATCCATGAAAATGGAAGCCATTGGTATGATGGCTGGTGGCGTTGCACATGATCTGAATAATATATTGTCTGGAATTGTTTCTTACCCGGAACTCGTCTTGCTGAAGTTACCTAAGGATAGTGATGTCCGTGGTCAGGTAGAGGCCATCCATCAATCGGGAAAGAAGGCGGCAAATATTGTAGCAGATCTGCTAACTGTTGCCAGGGGCGGAGTAGCGTTACTCGAAACAACAAATGTTAACACATTGATACAGGAATATGTCTCATCTCCGGAGTTTAAAAATCTTGAAAAGAGCTATTCAGGAGTCTCCCTTGAACTACATCTTGACCCTGATCTGGATAATGTTTCTTGTTCGCCGATGCATATTTCCAAGTCGGTGATGAATCTGGTAACCAACGCCTTTGAGGTAACTAAGGCTGGTCAGGCAATCATCCTGTCGACTTCTATCTCGGAAGAACCTCCGGAAAGGTTGCCGGCGGGACGCTATGTCGTCATTTCTGTTGAAGATTCTGGAGATGGTATTCCAGAGGAATTTCTCCCTCATATCTTTGAGCCGTTCTATTCCAAGAAAGTAATGGGTAAAAGTGGAACTGGTTTGGGGTTAACCATTGTCTGGAATAGTGCACAAGATCACGATGGTGGAGTTTTTGTAGATAATCTTGAACGTGGTAGCCGCTTTTCCTTTTATCTGCCAGCAACCTCAGATTCAACCCCACGATGGCAAGAAAATGCCATGACAACCGATTTGCAGGGCGCGGGCGAGAAAATATTGGTGATTGATGACGAACTGCAACAGTTGGATGTTGCACATCATATGTTGGAGACGCTTGGGTATAAAGGGACTTTTGCCAACTCTGGAGAAGCAGGTGTGGAAATGGCACTGGCCGAAAAATTTGATTTGATTCTGATCGATATGATTATGGCACCTGGAATTGGAGGGTTTGAAGCCTATGCAAAAATTCTTGCAAAAAGGAAAGACCAGCGGGCAATTATTGTTAGTGGTTTTGCCGATGAAGTCGAGGTTAAAAAGATGACAGGACTAGGAGTGAGCCAGTTTGTTAAAAAGCCCTATTCACTCAATGAGTTAGCCATAGCCATCAAGAAACAATTGACAGATTAAACGATGAATTACTCAACTGATATCCTTGATCCGAAAACAGGTACAGGCGAATTCTGAACTACGGCATAGTACCACATTTTTCGGTTAACACTGTGCTATCGGGCTTGGAGCCCTAAAACGACCCGTCGATTTATGAAACACCGCCTATAATAAATTAAAATTATAGCAATCATAATTTTAATTATTTCTGTTTCGGAAAATTCTCACCTATACTGACAATAGACAACAGTACTACATTATGGCTTTGTCGTGCGGCCAAAACCATTCAATGCCAATATTCGGCCTTGGAATTTCGTAAAAGGAGAATCCCATGTTAAATAGATTTACGGTAAAACAACGAATGTTCCTCATCATTGGGGCGATCTTGGTGCTTTTTCTCGTAATGATCTACTTTGCCGTTCAAAACGGCAATAAAGCTCGGGATATGGGAATAACCAAAACAGGTGAGGTAATGCTTGCTGACCAAAAGGCCAAAATCCAGATTGCCTCCCACTCCATGGCTCTCACAGTCGGACATGCTATTGCAAATGTTTCCGATAATAACGAGAAGGTAGAGGTCATCAGAAAACTAGTGGACGATATCCGTTTTGAGGATGACAAGTCCGGGTATTATTTTGTTTACGAAAATACAACATGTATTGCGCTTCCACCTAAAAAAGCAGTCCAAGGTAAAGATATGTCAGACACAAAAGATAAGAATGGTGTCTATCTTATTAAAGAGCTACGTGATGCAGCCCAGAAAGGAGGAGGTTTTGTAACATATAACTGGCCGAAACCAGGTGCTGGTGATGTTGATAAAATCAGTTATGCCGAATTGATCCCAGGGACAAAAATGTGGATTGGTACTGGTGTGTATCTGGATAACATTGACACCTATCAAGGGCAAATGACAACCGAGATAAGCGGACAAGTCAAGAAAAGTATCATTACCATGGTTATCACAGCCGGTCTCATCTTTGCCGGTATTATTACCCTTTGTATTGTTATCGCCCTTGGAATCGTCGGTAACCTCAAATCAATGATCGTGAGTTTTCAGGATATTGCTGAAGGCGAAGGTGATCTCACCAAACGTATAGAGATAAAGGCAAAGGATGAAATCGCCGAACTCGCTGGTTGGTTCAACATCTTTCTGACTAAACTTCAAGGTTTGATAGGCACGATTGCCGAAAACACTGGGGCTGTGGACCGAGAATCAAATAGCCTTTCAAGCATTGCCGGAAAACTTGACGAAAATTCGAGTCAGACAACTTCGCTTTCTGAAAATGTTGCATCTGCGGCAGAAGAGATGAGTGTCAATATGAACAATGTGGCTGCAGCCATGGAAGAATCGACCACCAACACCTCAATGGTTGCGAGTGCTGCAGAAGAAATGACAGCAACTATCAATGAAATTGCCGCAAATGCCGAACAGGCTCATACTGTCTCTGAGTCTGCAGTCAAACAGGCAAAAAAAACATCTGCTCGTATGGCGGAACTGGGTGCATCTGCAGCAGCCATCAGTAAGGTAACCGAGGCCATCACAGAGATATCAGAGCAGACAAATTTACTTGCCTTGAACGCCACCATAGAGGCCGCACGAGCTGGTGAGGCTGGCAAAGGATTTGCCGTTGTTGCTAACGAAATCAAGGAACTTGCCAAACAGACAGCTGAGGCTACTCTCGATATCAAGAAACAGATTGATGATGTACAGTCTACTACTTCAACCACAGAGAATGAGATCCAGGAAATCACGAATGTTATAAACAGCATTAATGATATAGTGGCAACAATTTCAAATGCAGTTGGCGAGCAATCAGCTGCAACAAAAGAAATTGCCAGCAATATCAACCAGGCCGCAATGGGACTGTCTGAAGTCAACGAAAATGTAAGTCAGGTGACCGTTGTTGCAGACTCCATCACCAAAGATATAACTATGGTCAACCAGGCTGCGAAAGATATCTCAAGCAGTAGCAGCCTGGTAAACAGCTCTAGCACAGACCTGCAGCGACTTGCACGTCAACTCAAAACTGTTGTGGACAGTTTTAAAATATGAGGGAGCTTTTTACTCATTGTTTTTACAATTATATGAGTCCTGCAATTAGAGCAGGGCTCATTTCTTCACGAGAGGTGTCAGGTAATATCGGAACTGTTATATATCATGGGTTGTTTTTATTCTCCTCTTCAGTTTCAGTGAAGAAGCAGTTTAAACACTCTGTGTTTTCCCATATTTTCAAAGACAATTGTGAGTTTTTGAAGCAGAGAGATCTACTCCATTTCAACACAAACCTGTGATCGACAACACTTTACTAGCCGGCTTTTTCAGAACTGCATATTAACTTTTTCCTAATCGAAGATATATCTACTTGAAAATTACACAAAAAACAGGGCTATCCAGAGACAAATATATTTTATTCTCACCGCTATTCTTGCAGGATTTATGCTGATTAGTGCAACCAACGCCTATTTGTTTTTTTGGCCCGCACTAATGCGCCAAGACTATGAACGTGCCATTACAAATAGCCTACGGGTTTATAAACTTTTTCGAGCAGAATCAAAGGAATTAACAAGAATTGTTGCTGACTGGGCTGTATGGGACGACAGCTATAACTTCATTCAAGATGGTAACGATGAATACATACAATCGAATTTGGCGGCCAATACATTCTCTAATTTGGCGATCAATGATATTATGTATGTCCACGATGATGGCAGATTGATATGGGGGGGGACTATCACGAAGGATCTTCTCAATCTCAAGCCTATTGATAAAAATATGGTACTCGCAGTGCACAGGATGTTCATCGTTGGCCTGCATGACGAATCCGGAGTAGTAAAAACAGGCGATCTTCTGTATCTCGTAGTTGCCTCAGAAATAATAGACAGTGCAGAAGAACTTGACCCGCTTGGAATGATTGCAATGACACGTAAGATTGACGAATCATTACTTAATGAAGAAGCGAGATCAATTAAAAATTGATTTTTCTTTTAGAGGCACTAATGCGCCAGACTCTCCTGTCGTTTGGACTGACAATGAAGAGGACATCACTGACAGCTTTGTTACGGAACAAGATAATGATTTTTTAGTGGTAACATTTAACTTGCCTCTGCTTGAACGAGATAGTGTGAGTGTTGAGGTCCGAACACCTCGCCATGTAGTGCTTGAAGCTAAAAAGCTGCTATTGTGGAACGGCTCTGCAGTGTTATTGGCAGCTTTGTTACTACTGTGGTCTATTAATTTAGTACTCAAAAAACAGGTCATATCACTGCTTCGTGATATATCGAATAAGGTGAATCGATTCGAAGAACAAGCAAAGGGAGAATTAAGGCTCGATCATTCCGAATCACTTGAACTTGAGAGTATTTCTAATGCAATTATGTCAATGCATGGTCGGATAATGCAAATAGCAACCCATGACCCTTTAACCGACCTTCCCAATCGCCGTTTACTTGATGAACGTCTCCAGCATGCAGAAGCAAGGGCGCTTCGAAAAGAGGAGGGTTTTGCAGTTCTTTGTATTGATCTTGATGGGTTCAAGCCTGTCAACGATACCTACGGGCATGACATTGGCGATCTCATATTAAAGGCAATTGCAGGCCGCCTATTAGAAATATTAAGAGTAACTGACACGGTAGCACGAGTAGGTGGTGATGAATTTATTGTTCTGCTTGAGCCTGGATACCAGGGCAAATTGGAGACAGAAGTTGTTTGCCAGCGATTGATAAGTGAAATGGAAAAACCGTTATTGTTAGAAAAGGTAAGCTGTACAGTTTCAGCATCTATTGGCATAGCTTTCTACCCTTACGACAGTAAAGATATAACTGTTGTGTTAAAATTGGGAGATAAAGCATTGTATGAAGCTAAATCTGCAGGAAAAGCAACATATCGTTTTTCCACCCCCCCTGTGCGAGAAAAGATCATAGAGAGTATGCAACATACAAAAGAGAAAAACGCTGGGTCACGTAATTGATCAGCTGAGTCTCCAATATTTTTTAATCCTGTTAATCTTCAAACAGGAACATCTTCAGATCAAGTAAAAACGCTACCCAAAAGTTCCTCCACTTTGAAGAGGTAAACTGATGGAGAGTACTTTCCTATGCGGTTTTTCGTATAGTATTGGTTTAACGTTAAGCTTTCCAGCCAAAACCATTATCAATGGACGTAATAGCACCCGTTTGAGGTGCCTACTGTATATACGTAATTAAAATTTGACCGAGAATGTGATAGAATAAGGTCATCAACATCCTGTTTTTTCATAAGAAGAAGGAGGAAGAGATGACCGTTTCGCAAAATGTGTTTGAAAGTTATTACCCCACTGACTGGACTGATTCCTTACTCTCATCAGAGCATTCTTTTATTGTTCCGCTTCACGATCATGCCAATTTGAGTGCAGAGTCCATACGGACGTTATTTGCCCCATCTGCTGGAGCGATGTATGTCTACCACCCCAGCAAGCGCCGTCGTGTTCTTAATCGAGCTGTTGATAAGCTTGAAAGAGGCTCCCTCCCTGGCTATGAATATGTCATAGCACATTTATACGACAAATATCGTCGTAATCTCACAATCAGCACGATCAGCCAAACAGGTCTTACTCTTTATGTTTTTCTGTTGTTTCTACAAACCGAGAGAAGCACAGTGATAGAGGAAATCAGCCGGAAGGATATTGCAGCCTATGTTGAGCATGAACAGGAACGAGGGTTAAAGAAAAATTCCGTCAAAAATCATCTGCAAACAGTATATGCCTTCGTTGGCTACCTGGTTGATAATGAGATCTTACCATTGGAAATTCTACACAAAAAAATCAGAATGAAATTACCGGAAGTGTTACCCAAAGCAATTCCAGACGAAGATCTACAGCCAATTCTTTCCAACATTACAACAGTGAGAAATCGAGCAATTATCCTATTGTTACTGCACACTGGTATGCGAATTGGTGAGCTTCTCAATGTTAAAATGGCTGACATTATTCTTTCTGAAAATAAGATTTTGCTCCCTCTTGGGGGAAAAAATTTACATGGCCGTGTTGTTTACTATAGCAGTGTAGCCGAGCAAGCTCTGAACCGATGGCTTGCGATCAGAAAACCTGATAGTGATCACCTCTTTTATGGATATAGAGGAGGGGAACTTTCATACGTTATAGCATGGAAAATAATGAATAAAGCGGTACAAAAGGCTGGATTTGGAGGAAGAGGATATAGCCTCCATTCACTACGCCATACGTTTGCGACAAACATGCTTAATGCCGGTTTACGCCTTGAAGTTCTGCAAAAGCTTCTTGGTCATCTCACCATTGATATCACTCTCCAGTATGCGAGGTTATCAGACATATCAAGGGAAGACGAGTATTTTAAAGCCATGGCAGTCATTGAGAAGGGAGGAAACTGTGAGAATAATAGAGTCAATCCTGAGCTACAGGCTGTATTTGAAGAGAAAAAACTTCTCTGAATTGACGATTAAAAACTATCTTCATAGGTTGAAGTCGTTTTTTAGCTGGGTTGCGGTTCCAGTTGAATCAACCTCTGTGAGAGAGGTGAAAATGTATATCGACTATCTACTTGAAAAGCGAATGGCTCCGCACAGCATAAATTGCCATTTATCAAGTATCCGTGGATTCTATGATTATCTGATCGATGAGGAGGAATTTTCTCTGGTAAACCCAGTGGTCAGAGGCTTAATGCTTCGCGAGCCGCATCCCTTACCAAGGTATTTACATGACAATGATGTGGAGCTATTTCTGGCAAGTGTCAGCAGTATTCGAGATCGGGCTATATTCATGCTGATGCTCCGTTGTGGCTTACGTGTCCAAGAAGTGGTTAATCTTACTCTCGATGTCATCGACTACAGGCGGAGTCAGATCTTGGTTAGGGCCGGCAAGGGAGCTAAAGATCGAATGGTGTACATCAGTAACGATGCCGCAGTAGCGTTGGCAGCGTATCTGCGAGAGCGGCCGCTAACTAAAGAAAAGCAAATCTTTTTGGCTGAAAAAGGCCGATGTAAGGGCAATCCGATCTCTGTACGTGCAGTGCAAAAAAGGGTGGAGTATTACGCCAAAGACAGTGGTATTCCGGTAACATGCCATAGATTACGCCATACGATGGCTACACAACTTTTGAATGCTGATGCGGACATAGTCAGCATTCAGCAAATACTTGGTCATACAAAAATAAAGACAACACAGCGCTATAGCAAATTGCTAAACCGCAAAGCGCAGCGTGATTATTTTCAGGCTATGGAAGTGGTAATGGAGAGAACTTCAATATATCAGCAAGAATGAATAAAGAAAGCTGTAGGATGATAACTCAGCGAACTTTTTCAAAATAGGCCATCCATACACAGAAATAAGCTTTTGATGGGATTAAAATTATCTTTATGGCTAGCTACGCTCGCCGTGAGTAGGTTTAACGCTTTAGGGACCTATGAATGGAGGAAAAAGAGAGACCGAGCCAGATAGCTCAGTCTCCCATTCTTAGGTCACTCACTACGGCGCTCGGGTCGCTCCTCAGCGTTGCCCTATCCTCCGGTGAGCATTTCAATTATATCAGAAGCGGACAAAAATTAACAATACCAGGGCAAATGAAGCACGCCAATATTCTTATGAGAATGAAAGACATCTGTAGATTCGGGTGTTTTTTGCAGAAAAACCTTGACATAAGGCCATTAAATGACATTTTTTACTTGTGAGTAACACACTAATTTAAAAGAAAAAATAGGATCTATTACGTATATAGACTGTGGAGCTACAGCGACACACGTTATCGCAAGGATTGAGGCTTGTAATGGCAATGTTAACCATTTAAGCAATCCTGCAACTTAGGACTATTCCTGAGAGGGTAAAACTTGGCATTTCATTGAAATTGAGCGAAAATGGAGTAACTACAGACTATAGCTTACCAAAGAACACCTCTCATTAGCGCAACAAAACAGCAACGAGAGGTTTCTACTGTCTCATAAAATTTGTCTAAGAGAATTTCTGGCAAAAGGCGACTACATATGACCTATTGTGAATAGCCCATAGCCAGAGAGATACTGTACGCGGTTTTTTTAAGCTGTGGCAGAATCTCCGTTTCCAGTGCTTCTCTGGAGATGGTTGCAATCGGCCCGGAGACACTGA
This sequence comes from Desulforhopalus sp., assembly GCA_047619065.1. Taxonomy (GTDB): domain Bacteria; phylum Desulfobacterota; class Desulfobulbia; order Desulfobulbales; family Desulfocapsaceae; genus Desulforhopalus_A. Next base: position 93,756 of record JBLHNA010000004.1, on the reverse strand, counting down.
TGGCGGCAATGCACTGGGAATGCATATTGAGTATCGGCACGGCAACACACTGAAGACCGACATGATGCTCCTGCAGATCCATGGCGTAACCTCTTTTTTTAGTAAGGGTTAGCTCTTTCCTGAGCTCTGTTTTTGAAGGTAAGGTATGTTCAGTAATTGGCTGCATGTTGAGATTATGTAAAATTTCTTCCAGAGCACCTTGCTGCAGATGGGCGAGTAGCATTTTTCCGGCGGCGGTGGAGTATACATCAGTTCTCAGTCCAATGAAGGAAGAGCATTTCAGTGATCCAGGTTGGTGGTTGACATCAACCTTGTCGATATAAACCAACTCATCCCGGTCCAGAACCATCATGTGGACCGTTTCGTTCAACTCCCTGCTCAGCTGTTCCAAATAGTAATGCCCCCGTTCTCGAACATTAAGTCGTTGGAGATACGATTGCCCGACCCGTACGAGGTTGAGACCGATATCGTATTTTCTCGATTCCTCATCCTGCTGCAGGTAGCCGTTTGATGTCAACGTTTTTATATGGTGATGGAGCGATGATTTGTTGAGCTCCAGCGTCTCAGCAATCTCTTTAATGGATAGGGGGCGACCTGCCGCCTGGATGGTTTCGATAATCGCGATCACCTTGCCAACAGTATTGAGTTTCTCTCTTGAATGTATCATACGCCATTTCATAATGCGAAACGAGGTTTGATGATGAATCATAAAACAATTGCAGAGACCGCAATCAGCATATTAGAGCCTTCAATTGGCAAACTGCTGAGCGAGCAGGCTAAGCGGATGGACATGCACATCGTAGTAATGGATCCGACCAAAAAACCATGGGAGGTTTCATTCGAGGAGGCCATTCTCCTGGAAAAATCCCTTACCGATAAAGCCAGCTGGCAACTCCCCTTCGATGACTTCGCCCGAGCAAAGGCGAAGCAAGCATGGCGTGATGGCTGCGATAATGCAAGGAAACATCTCTTTGGCCCTGCTACCATTGCAGAAGGCGAAATAGTCCACTATGGATCCTTCGAATACCATGGTGTCATCGTCGCAGCCAGTGGTGTTGAGCCCTGGTTCGATGTGCTGGTCAGTGGCTGGGTGGCTTTGGCCATACAGCAACTTGCCCAGGACTATTACCAGAACTTCAAGATGGACAACCCAACAATACCCTACCTCGCCTGAGGATTGGGTGTTCAATCAACATAAATTACTGGTTTGGAAGAAGAATTCATTCAGGAGCTGCCCACTACAACAACGTAACTATAGGTCAACAGCTCCCCAGTCCTCTTCCCCCAGTTAAAACACAATTATCCACAAAGGAGTCAGATATGACAAAACCTGTCATCGGTTTTATTGGCCTTGGTCTCATGGGCGGCAATATGGTTGAATGCCTGCAAAAAAATGGTTTTGAACCTCTTGTAATGGATCTTAGCAAGGAGGCTGTTGCCACCGTTGTAGCTCGGGGTGCCAAAGAGGTCACCTCACCCGCTGAATTGGCCGCGGCCTGCGACATCGTGATGCTCTGCCTCACCACCTCTGCGGTTGTCGAAAAACTGATCTACGGTGACGATGGTATTCTTTCCAGCATTAAGGAAGGGGCCGTAGTAATCGATTTTGGAACCTCGATACCGGCCTCCACCCGTAAAATCGGCGCCGATCTTGCCACAAAGGGCGCGGGCATGATTGACGCTCCCCTTGGCCGCACACCGGCCCACGCCAAAGACGGACTCCTCAACATTATGGCTTCAGGCGATCAGGAGACCTTCGACAAGGTCAAGCCGGTTCTTGAAATCCTGGGCGAGAATATATTCTACCTCGGTGCCCTTGGAGCAGGTCATACCACCAAGCTGATCAACAACTTCATGGGTATGACCAGCGTATGTGCCATGTCCCAGGCCTTCGCCGTGGCAGAACGTGCCGGTGTAGACCGCCAGATGCTCTTTGATATCATGTCCACCGGCCCCTCTAATTCACCCTTTATGCAGTTTTGTAAGAACTACGCTGTGGACAACGTGAGCGATCTGGGCTTTTCCATCGCCAATGCCAACAAGGACTTGGCCTATTTTGTCAAGATGGTCGAGGATATGGGTACACGGGCTGAGATAGCCGAAGGAACCTCAACCAATCTCCAGGCCGCTTTCGATGCCGGCATGGGAGATGGTAATGTTCCTGAAATCTACGACTATTTCCTCAAGCTGGGTCGTAACTGAAAATAGAACACACGATTGTTACCACACGTAAGGTAAAAAAAACGTAGCAAAGGTTGCTTCGTGAAGCCTGTACCAAAAAGAGTGTAGACACACTAACCTATCAAAATGAAGGAGGTCTCAATGTACATGAAGCCAAGTTTTGTCAGTCGGCGTCGATCTTTAATTGCTGCATCTATGGTGGCCTTATGCTGCGCCTGGACGTCTTCAGCCTTTGCCGCTGTGGAATTAAAACTCAGTCACTTTGGCAATGACACGCATCCGTCTCACATTGCGGCAATGCAATTTGCCAAAAACGTTGAGAAGCGCACCAATGGCGAAGTCAAGATAGCTCTCTATCCAAATAATGAGCTTGGAAGCCCACCAGAAGTTCTTGAACAGGTTATCATGGGTGTGGTTGACATGAGTCTTTCCGGTCAGGACCAGTTGGCCAAACACATCAAACTTTTTGATACCGTAAGCATCCCTTTTTCCCTCAGTGGTTATGACCATGCGGACCGTGTTCTTGATGGTCCTTTCAAAGAATGGGCGGCACCTGCAGCAGAAAAAGTTGGTCTTGTATACCTGTCCAGCTGGGAATGGGGCTTTCGTCAGCTCACCAACTCCAAGCATCCAATCATGTCACCTGCCGATATTAAGGGTTTGAAAATCAGAACACCTCCGGCTATGACCTATCAGGCTGCAATGGATGCTCTTGGAGCAAATGTGCAGACCATCGCTTTCAGCGAACTGGTAATGGCCATGCGTCAGGGTGTTGTAGACGGCCAGGAAAACCCCATCGGTGTCATTTACAATCTCAAACTCTATGAATCACAGAAGTACATCTCTATGATCAATTATCTCTACAGCTCCATGTGCCACGTGGTCTCAAAAGACGCATGGAACCGTCTTGATGCAGAGCAGCAGAAGATCATTCAAGCAGAATCGGATATCGCCAGACTGTTCATGCGCAAACTGGCTCGTGCTGAAGAGCAGAAGCAGATTGCTGACATGCGCGCTAAAGGTATCCAGATCGATGAACCTGACCTTGCACCATTTAAAGCAATGATGGCTCCAGCCTATGACAAGATTAAAAAGAATGTAGGTGAAGAAAACTTCAACAAATGGCTGAAAATGGCTGACGAGCTTCGTTAAGCAACGTCATTGTAGGTCCTGGAAACACCGGCTCCGTCTCATAACAATGGGGCGGAGCCACTTCTATAGTTTTATGAGGTGACTTTACGATGTTGACTCTGTCCATTTTCTCTGTGTTGATAGCGCTTCTGCTCATCAATGTTCCTGTCGTTGTTGCCATCGGCGTGACCTCGGTTGTCTTTTTCATCGGTCTCGGTGATGCACGGTTGCTGGCCATGCTGCCACACCGGATGTATTACGGTACGACCGGCTTCACCCTGCTTGCGATACCATTTTTTATTCTGGCCGGAAACCTGATGAATGTTGGAGGGATAACCGATCGAATCTTCCGCTTTGCCACCACCATGGTCGGACATATTTCGGGAGGTTTGGGGCAGGTAAATATTGTTGCCAGTGTCATCTTTTCCGGTATGTCGGGATCGGCCGTAGCCGATGCCGCAGGACTCGGACAAATCGAGCATAAGGCGATGGTCGATGCGGGCTATGACCCGGCCGATTCGGCCACACTGGTCGCTGTTTCCTCCGTAATAGGCCCGGTTATCCCGCCCAGTATCCCCTTTGTTCTCTATGGGGCTATTACCAATGTCTCCGTTGCTAAGCTATTTATGGCCGGCTTTTTACCGGGCATCCTTATGAGCGGCGGCATGATGTTGACCCTGGCAATTTTGGCCAAACGGAACAACTACCCCTGTTCTGCATATAGAGCACCCTTTGGACATCGGTGGACCGTTTTCAAAGAGGCCTTCTGGCCACTCATGGCACCGGTAATTATTATTGGTGGCATCATGACCGGCTTTTTCACCCCGACGGAAGCCTCGGTGGTGGTCTGCTTCTACGCCATGCTACTGGGCTTTTACTATGGTGATATTAAGTTTAGAGATCTGCCGGCAATTATCTATAAATCAATTATCCAGGCGGTGAGCCTGCTCTTTATTATTGCTGCCGCAAACTTTTTCGGCTGGCTTATTATCCACCAGAAAATCCCGGCCGGTATTATCACCAACTTAATTGAAATGGGTGCAACTCAAGGGACAGTTCTTTCGATAATTATCGCTGTTGTTCTGATCATGGGCTGCTTTCTGGAAGGGAATGCAATTTTCCTCATCACCCTGCCGATTTTTATGCCCATCGCCAAAATATTTGAGATCGATTTGATTAACTTCGGCGTGGTCATGACCCTGCTGATCATGGTCGGTAACCTGACACCACCGGTCGGTATGTGTCTCTTTGCCGTGGACAGTTTTGCCAAGGTTGGTATTCCGGCCCTGGCCAAGAAAATCTGGCCCTATCTTATCATTATCTTGATTATTACTCTGATCATAGCCTTTGTTCCTAGTATTTCCCTGTTCCTGCCAAATCTATTGATGGGAGGAATGTAATGATTGCTACACTGAAAATCATCGATACCTTGGTGCAGACAATTCTACGCTGGATTTCCATGGGGTTCTTCTGCTTCCTGGGTGTACTGCTGGCTGCAAATGTTCTGCTACGCCTGATCAATGATCTCATTAGTAAACTGACCGTCCTCGGCTATGAGAGTATGGCCGAGTCGATCAAGGGGATTTTGCCCGTCACTTCTTTTCACTGGTTGGATGAAATTGTAGAGCTCTCCTTTGCTGCTCTGGTATTCTACGGTGCCGCGGCTCTGTGGGGAGCTAAACTCCACTTCAGTGTCGGTGACTGGATTTCACCGCGTCTGAAAAGCCTTAAGATGCAATCTGTTTACCGTATGTTCATCTACCTGATCTGTATTGCTTTTATGGCAACGCTGTTCTGGTTCTCTCTGCGGCTGACACTGCGCTCAACCGAACTTACAACCGTCTTTCAGATGAAAAAGTCGATCCTCTATTCCTGCATGCCAATATCGGCTTTGATTATGCTGGTCTATTCAATTTTTGATTTTTTGGGAGAACTCAGAACATTTTTCGTCGGTGAGCTCAAGATAAAACCACCGGCATGAATGAGCAGACAAAGGATCTTAAAACGCTGTAGGTATATTAAATAGAAAACCAACTGTCTGGCGGATGGAATAGGCCTGATTTACTTTGAAAATCTAGTATGGATGCAATCAATGATAAAAGACATTGTCACAAAAAGTAGAAGTTATCGTCGTTTTGACGAAGACTTCCAGGTGAAAGAGCAGACTCTGGTCGAGCTGGTTGAACTGGCGCGGCTGACCCCTTCGGGAGGAAATCTACAGCCACTCAAGTACCTGCTTTCAGCAACTGCCGAGAAAAACGATAGGATATTTCCAGCGCTCAAATGGGCTGGTTATCTGAAAGATTGGTCTGGTCCGGACAAAGGCGAACGTCCTTCTGCTTATATCGTCATTCTTGGAGATAAAGAAATCACCACTAATTTTGGCTGTGACCATGGCATTGTCGCTCAAACCATGCTGCTAGGTGCTGTTGAGCAAGGTTTGGGCGGTTGCATGATCGGTGCTTTTAACCTAGAGAAGCTTCGAACAGCTCTGGGTCTCCCTGAGCAGCTTGAAGTGCTGCTTGTTATTGCTCTTGGCAAGCCGGTGGAAAAAGTTCTTATCGATCCAATTGATGCAGATGGAAATATCAAATATTGGCGGGATGAAAACCTTGTTCACCATGTTCCCAAAAGGGATCTTAAAGACATGATCTTTCCCCATTAACGCGGACATCCAGTTAAACCATATTTTCTGTTAAGATCCTGTGCAAATCTTTACTAAAAGGTAAAAAATAGGCCCAATATACCTATATAGACTGTCTCATTTCTCAGGTGTCAGGCGGAACAGCTTCTGCACCTTTTTTTTAAGATGACGATCCGGGCAGTGTCCCCTGACGGGGGCCTCACTACTTGCTTTTGTGCTGAGAAGACGAAAACGAGTTCTCCAATGGCCTTGGAAATCGAGCATAACTGCCGGAAAGTTATAGAGTGAAAAACCCGTTTTACATCGGCTGCGATCACCTTTAATAGGCAAGGACCGATACACAACAATACAGTGTTGTCTCGCATACCTTAGAGACGGCATCCACTGCCAAGTATGAAACAACGCTGTATTATGATTGTTAGGAGTTGCAATAAACAATATGATGAGACGCGCTGAGAAAAATGCTATCTTTCAGGAAAGGTTCCTGAAATATACTTTTGTATCTGGCAGTATTAACCGTTAAAATGGTCAAACTCTCTTGTCCGCCGACATCCGTATTGTTATTTTCTAGAGGAAACATATTTCTCAGGGTTACTACTCATGAAATATATTTATAAATGTTTACGTCTATGCTTTTCCCTTGTCCTCTGTACAGTCTGTTGGAGTCACTTCGTTTGCGCCCAGGTGTTGGTTGATGAGCCGCTTGTCTCTAAAAGAAAAGCTACCAGTGCTGAGCTTACCTATGACGATGACTTTAAACCTGCTTTAGGAATATCTTATTATGACGTGTTTCTACGGGGAGCCAAACTGGGGCGTGCCACCATTGAGGTGAGTCAAAAAGATGATAATTATGTTGTAGCTGTTACGGCCAGAACCCGTGGGGTGATGAAATATCTCTATAGGGTGAAGTATAGGGGGGAGGTGGATATCAAAAGTGATCCCTTGCAGCCTGTTAGAGCGGTAATTGAAGAGCGAACTGGGAACAAACGTAAAACCATTCATGCTGAGTTTCTCAAACCCGACAAGATAACAACTGTTGAGGAAGAGACTGAAAATGGCGGCTCCAAAGTAAAAAAAGTCAAAGAATTCGACTCCGAGACTTTTATCCTTGATCCGTTTTCAACTGTTTTTCTGATTCGTAGTCTTGATTGGGAAATTGGTACAGATGAGATTTTTGACGTATTTACTGGAAACAAACAATATGAACTCCATCTCGCTTGCACAGGTGAATCGGTGCTTACTGTGGGCGGGAAATCCCGTCTTGCCTGGGAAATTATCCCCCAGACCCGTACCCTGGAAAAACCTCAAAAGATAAGGATGTCAGGTTTTGTCATCTATCTCTCTCAGGATGAACACAAGGAGGTATTGAAGATAACAGGAGATCCAAAAATAGGTCGGATTGTAGCGAATTTGAGAAAGTTTACAGAAATCAAAGAGTAGGCTGTGAAAAAAAAAGAGCCTGTACCAGACTGGTACAGGCTCTTTGTCGTGTAGTATTCTTGAAGGTCTGCTTTAACTAAAGATACCTTTTAAGGTAAAGAAGAACAGCATGGCCATAATCGCGCCCGCTGGTAGAGTGACGAGCCATGAAATAATAATATTAAGTACAACCCGTAAATCAAGAGCACCGATTCCACGGGCAAGACCTACCCCTAGAACGGAGCCGACCAGAATGTGAGTTGTGGATACAGGCAGGCCGGTTCTTGATGCAAGTACCACAGTGGTTGCTGCTGCAAGTTCCGCACAAAATCCTCTGGAGGGAGTGAGTTCGGTAATTTTCTTACCCACGGTAAGCATGACCTTGTAGCCAAGGGTAATAAGCCCCAAAACAATACCCGCACCACCTAGCAGTAGAATCCATATAGGTAGGGAGGAGGATTGCATAACTTCACCGCCTGAGCTTATAATACTGTATACGGCTGCAAGTGGACCAATACCGTTTGCGACATCATTTGATCCATGGGCAAAGGCCATAGCACATGCGGTAAAAAGCATCATTGGTGCGAAGACTTTCTCAACACTGGCATAGCTGAAAGACCTGTTTGCGGTAGGATCATCTTTGATCTTTCGAATAAAATACCAGCCAATAGAGGCGGTGAGAATGCCAAAAAGAGTTGCAACGCCAAAGCTCTCTATCGTGGTCAGTTCAAGGTTTAAATGCTTTAACCCCTTGAACATGGTGACGAGCGAAATAATAAAACCCACTAAAAAAATGTACACCGGAGCATACTTTTTTGCATTTTTAAGTGGGTCGTCGGTATCAAATATGAGTTTTCTGGTACTGATCACAAGAAGAAACGATATGGTCCCTCCTACAACGGGTGAAATCACCCAACTCATGACAACGCTACCAACCTTGCCCCATTTGACCGCCTCTGGGCCGATTCCGACGATGGCAAAACCAATGAGGGCACCAATAATAGAGTGTGTCGTGGATACGGGCCATCCCTTGGATGAGGCGATCATTAACCACACTCCAGCCGCAAGAAGAGAGGCAAGCATTCCGTAGACGAGAATCTCGGGGTTGTTTACAATGGATGTTGGATCAATAATGCCTTTTCGAATGGTTTTGGTAACGTGGCCACCGGCCAGAACGGCACCTAAAAACTCAAAAATAACCGCAATACAGATGGCTTGCTTGACTGTAACAGCTCCAGCACCAACAGATGTGCCCATGGCATTTGCGAGATCGTTCGCCCCGATGCCCCAGGTCATGTAGAGTCCAAAAATGATAGCCAGGATGAGCATGGCTGTTCCGTATGCTGCAATAATTTCCATTGGGTACCTTTGTCTTATTTCGAGAGAAAGAGTAAGAGGCGGTCGGCAAGATTTTCAGACTGATCTGAAATAAGGCCAAGCAATTCTATAATTTTATACCAGAACATAACAGAAACAGGGTCAAGCTCCCCTTCTATGGAAAAAAGCTGTTTGCAACATCTATGGACAATGTCGTCAATATTATGTTCACTTCGCCGAACTCCAGCAATCATTTGTGACACCTTATCATGCTCACGGCCGCTAAATCCAAGCTCTAAAAGTTCATCAAGTTGGTCGATCATCTCTTTGGCAGCGGCAGAAATCTCCATGGTGCCTTCAAGGAGTTCATCGAGTAGTTCCTTGATTTTTTCGGGAACAATCATCGGTCTATAAATAAATATCTTTCCAAGATCTTCTGCGGTATCGGCTATCTTATCCTGATCGGCAATGAGGCTGAGGAGATCCTCTCTGTCAACCGGCATAAAGAGTGATTTTGGCATACTGAGTCGAAAGGTGGATTTGATTTTATCCGCCTCAGTCTCAAGAAGATTGATCTGATTGGCAAAATCGGCAATGAGTTGTGCATCGTTTCTATACACCGCATCAAAAAGAGGTGGGATCAGGCAGACACAGGAAAAAACTACAGACATATGGTGCTGGATGGGTTTAAAAGGTGAGCCTCGCAGGAGTCCCGAAAGAGGGCGATTCGACATTAGTGACATAGTAAGTAATCCTTCATATAAAATATATCTATATGTGTATGTTCTTGATTGTTAATTTATATTAAAAATAAGAGTCTGTTTACAGTGATTCTATTTCACACAAAATTTTGTGCATCTTTAATAAATTTGGTCGGAAAATCAATGGTTTTTTGTCACCTGTAGGTGACCTGACTGCTGGGTGGATATGGAACTAAAGTGACAACTGTTGGTTTTTAAACCAGATAAACCGATTTGCCATTTTTGCAGATTGCAACCTCCATATTATTTAAGATCATTTATTAATTCTGTCAAAGGCTCAGCTGGATAACTAATGGGCATAAAGTTGTCTCCATTACGTATAAAAATACTGGGACCATCGTCGTGGGCGCTGTAAATAATATGGTGATTTTTTATTGTCCCTGCATTGAGCCAGTAACTACCAAAGGGATCCATGGGGGTATGGCCAACGAAGAAGGTTGTCTTAGGAGGCAATCTTAGATTTTTACGAAACCTCTTAACGTCTCCTTTATTGTAGCCACTGAGATGATTGGGGCGCTGAAGCCTGGTTTTTGTCAATTCATGAGCGAGATCGCCGTCAGGGTCTATATTGATAAGTTGACTGCGCTCTATCTCGCCTCGGGGTGGACCTGCATGACAACAGAGGAAATCATCAGACCTGACAACATATGCAATGCTGTTGTAGAATATTTTCATTTCTTTCACATACTCATCGCCCCGAACTTCTCTTAAGCTCTCTTCAAACATCTCGCCTTGTAAAAAACCATTTTTATTTATCTCAGGGCTGAAACTGTCGTGGTTTCCTCTGATGTAAAAAACATTATCTGGAAAAGTGAGTTTGAGTCTGAATATTAGATCCATCATAAGTATCGATGTTTCAAACTGACCCATCTCATTGGAATTTTCTGAATGGACTGCATCGCCTAAAATGATAAGAGTTGCGGTTTTTAGCCGCAGACAGTCCAGTAAGCAGTTTTCACTGAGAATTTTGAGTAAATTATCAACCTGTGCATGGAGATCGCCAACAATTACAGGAGAGGTTTGAGACGAAATTGCGATGAGGCCGCCCGCGACGCCTTGCTTGTTATTTGGGCGATAGGACTCATTGGCGAGTAGAGTGTTAATGGCCCGTATTGAGTCAAGAGCCATCTTAGGTGGAAGCGGTGCGATTTCTTGTCCGTAGATGTTTCGAATTTTCAATAATGCTTTGTGACGGCCACGCTCTAAACGTTCACGGAGATCAAGGTCATTTAATAAGACAACCTTCGTTTCGAATTGTGCTGAAAGCGGTGTGAGAATCAGATCACCTCTGCGATTGGTGATACTGATATGGCGCAGGGCTACACTATCATCTACGTCAAAGAGATCAAGAAAAGTTGGGTTCGATTGGCCGAGGACAATTGTTTCACCCACCTTTATTCGCATAAAACCACGAATTTTCTTGGTAGAACAAGAAAGGTCGGAATTGATAATCCAGTTTTTATGGGCCACTTTTTTCTTCACACCCAAGGCAATCTCTGGGTGGAATCGAAGTTGTGTGGAGCCGAGGTAAAGGCCAAAACTACGACCATCATGGGCAATACGGCCCACTTGTTCTATCTGTTCTGGAGTGTTGGTTACAGTGATCCACTGAATAGGATAACGCCTTCTAAAGAGATATTTCCAACCAGCCAGAGTATTTAGAGCAGGTTTTTGTGGGGGTTTATCAAGTGTCCAGCGTGGTACACTGGTAACGCCGGGTTCAGCAAAAAACATTGGTGGTTTATCAAGTCCTTTGCGTAGGTAAACGTTCAATCCAGCTCTGTGAAGATAGAGGGCGACTTCGCGGTACACTGCCACCTGTTGCCGGACCATCTCTATATTGAGTTTTTCATCCACAGGAAAATAGCCATCATCCTGCCTTGCCATACGTTGTTCGTATATTGTTGAAGGACCGGGAATGAGGAATTCAAATATGTAACGTTTTCTCCAGTTTGTTTGAAGGGCATTTCTTTTTATTGGTGGCAGTACAATGCGACTGAGTTCAAGATCCAAGGGAACACTGCTTTTTAACCACTCTTTGTCAAATACAGTGAGAGATTCTTTATGTCCTTTAAATGGAAGGCCAAGATGGACCTCCCGTGGCCGATAGATAAGTGATTGATCTTTCCACCAGCCACTTTGGCAAAGGTCAAGATACCCTTCGTTTGGCCAACCTTTAATCTGCTCAATATAATACGATTTACCGGCGCCAGGAGGGCCTGTTACCACGAGTTGAAGAAATTCAAGACCAATGGGCAGCTCAACGCCTCGTATCACCTGAAGGTCTTTAATAGGTTCGAGAATTTTCTTGAGTGGGTCTGTCATTGCTATGGGTTGACGAAGAAAAGGTTGATAACTTATATGAGAGGATAAGTAAAAGAGAGTGAAATGTAAAAGAAATTTTAAAGGTCAGCAATAGAGCAAATCCAAAATAGCTGATGCCCCAGGGATTTAATGGTCCTTGGGGCTACCAGAGATGGTCAGCTTACCAGGAAAGGGTTTTAACATTCGGGTCAAACAGTATTTCTGAGACAAGATCTGGGGTGCCCATGGTTATGCCATCAATAAAATCTTCATGTTCAAGTCCTGCAGCTTTGGAGCATGCCGAACAGGCTATCACAGTTCCACCATCCTGGATAAATGCGGTCAACATATCCTGAATCGATTGACCTTTATCTTTCATGAGTCCGTGAACGTGTGAAGCCCGTTTTTTATCGGCTAGATAAATACCACGAACATTGAGCCAGATTGCAACCGGTTTATGTCCACGATTAAGGGCTTTTTGATGGGCAAACATGATAGCTTTTGTGGCAGCCCAGGTATCATCGGTGGTCAAGTTGACAAAGAGTCCGCTCTTACTTTCTTCTGCGTTGGATGTTTGTAATGCTCCGGTGAAGAGTACAATAGTTACGGTCAAAAATAAAATTTTAATGCTTTTCATTGTGGTCTCCTAAGTACTAATTATTTGTGCCATAAAATCTGTTTATCACTAGTCCGAATTTCTCATCAATAAAGTTTTTCGTAGGTCAAGACACAAGCCACGCTGCTGTAATAAACTACCGCAAGTGGCTTGTAACGCAGACTTTGCGGAAAAATCTATTGACCCGAAGGGTGAATTTTTTGATTTAAAATGAAAAACACCCTGTTTTTCAACCAAGTTATCATTTATGCGTAATATCATATGGTTGAGCTTTAAATCAAAAAGATCATGAGAATTTCGGGCTAGGTGAAAACTCTTGTTTTGCTAGAGCTAAAGAAAATACTGTCCTCCACAGTGAAAATATTTTTCTAGCATTATATCTATCTAATATTATGTAAATAATCAAGAGTATTGTTTGTCAGGTTTTTGTTGGCGTTGTAATGGCCTATGGAGGGAGAGTGATTGATGAGTTCACCGTAGAAATTATTTACAAAGGGGAACCGGATACTACTACCGTCACTTTTGTTATCTGAATGATGGCATTTTTTTTAAACGAGAGGTGAAATGTCAAAAAGAATGAATAACATGTTGATAATGCATGATTAGCTTAGCTTGAATCTTGATCGCACTTGTAGTAGAAGAAGAGGAATCTAACAAGACAGGAGAATCCGTTATGGAAATAATTATAGGTTCAATTCCTCCCTTGCCTTCCCAAGCAAAAAAACTACCAGAGAAAAGTAGTGGTTCAATTGATGCTCAGCTGCTTCATGTCCGACCACCTCGCAAAGGGATCGCAGGGCCTTCGGGAAGGGAACGGCGCACAAAAGAGGCTTCGGATCCGCTTAGGGGCAGGGTCTTGACTATCATGGTGCCTGATGCGACACAGTTGCCAGCAGATATAGACACGGCGCGTTATGATGTGAGTATTAGGTTGATTCGTAAATAGATCAAATAAAAAAACGGGATTTCAATTGTACAAACTGAAATCCCGTTTTGCTTTAGGTGAATCCTCTCTATAGGCAACCTTGATAAACTCGTAAAAAGTTAATTCGAAGTCTTTTTATGGTTATGAAAAAAGGCTGATATACAGGTAGCGAAGACTCCGAGGCGTGGTGTTTGGATCGTATTCTCAACGATACATGTGGTATGTTGAGAGTTCGATCCAAACCCACAACGACGTAGATCGGACTTTTTACGACGCCATCAACCTTAAAATGGATTCATTGTCCAGATGCCACAAGGACAGGTGTCGGCACAAAATCCACAGCCAATGCATTTGTCATCATCGGAAACATATTCATAATCAACATCAAGTCCTACCTGATTACCTGCTTGTGTTACCGGCTGTAATTCACGTCTTGTGATAGCACCGGTAGGGCAGATAGTTTCACAGAGATGACAATCTCTGCAGGATGCACAAGATAGACATCTGTCCGCCTGGTTTTGTTCCGTAGTTAGAGTTTCATCAGGCATGTAATGAGTGATGGTGAGTGCTTTTTGTGGAATGAGAGGTTTTGTAAAGGGTTTCCACTCAAGCCCTTTTACCTGGGCAATAATAAATTCGGCAGCAGTTTTACCAGCGCCGAGCGCATGGGTTGCAAGACCTGGTCTTTCTACATCGCCAATGGCAAGAACCCGAGCATCAGAGGTGAGGTGAGCCTTGTCTGTAGTAACCCAGGCGGCACCGCCAACGGTCATGGTTTCAACCGATTCCGGAAGAAAAGAGAGCGCTGGAACATCGCCGATGGAGATGATAACTGTCTGGGCTGGGATAAGGTCGCCCTCTTGGGTTATCAAACCTTCATCAGTTACTTCTTGTGTCATAACCGGCCAACGAAAAATTGCGCCAAGGGCTTCTGCCGCGTCCTTTTCCTTACCAAAGGCCAGTGGCTTTTGTATATCCACCAGTGTTACCTTGTCTGCACCTAGTCGGTATGCCTCACAGGCCACATCACAACCAACATTACCTGCACCTATAACCACAACTTCTTTACCAACGGAGGTTGGTCTGTCTGATTTTGCTTTTTTAAGGAAATCAAGGGCGGTGAGCACCTTTTCGTTACCTGGAAATGGTATCCTTCTTGGTACGTGGGTTCCGACTGCAACGACAACGTAATCGTATTCTTCTTGTAGTTTGGAAAATGTATCCTTAGTCATATCAGTGCCGAGGCTAAAAGATATGTAAGGACTGTTCATAAAGCGTTTTATTTCCTGATCCCAAATGGCCTGCGATAATCTTTCCCACGGGATCACCTGGGCGAGTTTGCCGCCAATCATCTCGTCCTGCTCAAAGATGTGTGACTCAATTCCGGCAAGAGACAGTTGCCAGGCAACGTTCATTCCAGCAGGGCCTCCGCCAATGATCGCAACCTTTCTGCCAAGAGGTTCGGCTGCAACAGGGGCCTTTGCATCACCTACAGCACGGCCGAGGACCGCAACGTCTATGGGATCGTCAACGCCCTGGCGAGAGCAGTTGTCCATGCATAGATTGGGACAGACCGAACCACAGACAGATGCTGGAAGGGGAGTATACTGAAGCAGCATTTCGTACGCCTCATCGATTTTCCCTTCTCTGATGAGTCGAAGGCGGTCGACAGTCGGAATGTGAACTGGACAGTAATAGGTGCAGGGCGCTGCAGATTCTGCATTGGCCCAGTACGGTTGTTTGCGACGCAGATCACCTGTAACAATTGTGGCAATTGGACTACGATCAAGTCCTGGGGCCAGATCACGGAGTGGATCACCACCAAAGGCCTTGTTCCAGTGTTCGTTTCTGAACTCAGCCATGGCCATAGGCCCAGAAAACATGAGAGCACGTTCCTGGGGTGTAATGGCCACTAAAACGTTCCATTCTTCCCGTTTGCTTAAGACCTCAAAGAGTTCGGGCTGGCGAATGTTTTCGAGAAAGTTTGTGATGTTGTCTTGGAGCCACTGCCACTGTGTATCGTCAGGTTTGGTGCGTTTGGAGTTTGTTTTTGAGAACGAATCATCGATTTCCCCGCGAAAATAGATGAGGCCACCCACCATCCCAACGCAGGGACGGTAACCGAGAATGTTATTCTGGTTCTTGGGATTAACTCCACATACGACTGCAGTGCCGCCACAGTTAAATTCGGCAAAAGAATCACCGGTGGAGCCAAGAACCCAAAGCTCGGGTTTATCGTATTCCGGATTCCATTTTGTCATGGTGAGACCGCGGGCGCCAATGGATCCAGCAATGTACACCTTGCCGTTGGCCATGGCATTACAGACACCGTTGGTCGCGTCTCCCAATACGGTAATTTCCGCGCCGATGTTGAGGTAGCCCACATCGTCAGAGGTGGCACCTTCACAGACAATTTTTGTTCCGGGCAGGCCCATGCAACCAAGTCTCTGTCCTGATGGGCCTTTTACTGTAATGTTAAGACCATCTTCTCGCTGAAGACGGATGCCTATATTATGTTGACCATACGTTTCGAGGGTCAGGTCGCTTGTGCTGGTAGCTGCTTTGCGTACCAGTTTTTCGAACTCCATTGAGCCGATGCGTAATCCTTTAACGTTTAGACCTTTTACAACCGTTGTAGCCACAGAAAACTCCTTATATCAGGTGTGAACGAAATATTATATTTCCTTCTTCACGTCCTATAAAATTATATACCTGCCTAGCAGACGTACTTGATCTTTAATCGGTCTGCAGCCGCTTGATTGCCAATCCCGATAGCATCAGACATTCCAACTGGGAGGCCTTGAGATCTACCAAGAGGTGCCATGATCTTTTTCACCTCTGTGTTAATTGACATGAACGTCTCCGCTACTCTTTCAGCAACCTTATCGGGATCAAGACGACGGTACAATTTTGAGTTCTGGCTTGTAATACCTTTTGGGCAGATACCCACATTACAGACATTACAGCGATTTTTCTCGTTTCCAAGACATCCGGCAGCCGCCTGCATGATGTATTTACCGATATGAACCCCTGAGGCTCCAAGCATGACCATTGCCATCCCGTTTTGGGCAACGTTACCGTTTTTGCCGATACCACCCGCCGCAAAAATAGGAATTTCATTTTGTTTGCCCTGTGCTACAAGATCCAGATAACAGTCACGTACGCAGGATGCGATGGGATGTCCGGTGGCTTCCATGGAGACGTTATAGGCAGCACCTGTTCCACCGTCGATGCCGTCAATCAGAAGACCTGCAGCATACGGATTTCTCACAAGGTTGTTGAGCACAGATTTGGCCGAAGTTGAAGCGGATATCTTCGGATAGACCGGAACTTTGTGGTCAAAGGCGGTTGAAAGGGTCTGAATCATCTTCATGACGCTTTCTTCAATTGAGTAGAGGGTCTGGTGAACAGGAGGTGATGGAAGATCAACACCCTCAGGTACACCGCGCAGACGTGCGATGAGCTTAGATACCTTGTACCACATGAGAAGACCACCATCTCCGGGTTTTGCACCCTGGCCGTATTTTATCTCAATGGCCGCTGGATCACATTGCATCTCGGGAATAGCCCGGATGATCTCATCCCAGCCAAAATAACCGGAGGCGATCTGGAGGATGATGTATTTAAGGTAAGGGCTTCTTAACACCCATGGTGGGCATCCGCCTTCACCTGTACACATAACGACCGGAATACCGAGGACCTCATTACAGTAGGCAACACCCTGGAGGAGACCAAGCCACATGTTGGGGGACAGTGCACCAAAAGACATTGAACCAATAACAAAGGGGAAGATTTCTCTGGTGGGAGGGATCCAGCCGCCGTTTATGGTGCGGTCAAGAAAATCCTCTGGAGAGAGAACCCTGCCAAGGGAGGTTGTGACCGTAAATTCATGTCGTCCGGCATCAAGTGACGGGTCGGTGAGCATGGAGATACGATTAAACATGATCTGGTCAAGAAGCGTAGGGCCAGGTGAGTTTCTCCTGCCGCCCCGTTTCATGGGTTCACCCTTACGGTTATCAAAGAAGACCGTTCTGTTTTCGTTGGTTCCCGGGTGGGGCGCTATGGCGTCGTTGGGGCAGACCATGGAACACATACCACAACCAATGCAAAGCTTGGCTGGGTCAAGTTCCTGGCGAATACCGGTGAATGTTTTGTAGTCGTTCCCCCTGCGTTTTTGGAACACATCGAGTTTGGGCACACGTTTGCGCATATGGGCAAGAGCAATCGCTCCTTTAGGGCAAACAGCTGTACACTGTCCACAGAGCGTACATCTGTCTTCTCTGTGCTCAATTATCCAGGGGAAATCGGATGGTGTTAAGCTGCTAGGGGTAACGGAAACGGATCGTACTGAGACCATATCTTTAATTCCTTTCTATCTGGGGGAACGATGACTGTGTGTTCGCGCATTGGTTGGAAATCAAGTGAAGGATCACGATCCGGTACCATTGCCTGTACTCCACATATCTCTGATGCAATAGCCCATACACCGTCCCTACCACCGACGGTTGCGGGTCTGAGTTTTTTCTGATCCATCGCCAGCATGCATGTTTCATCCGGCAGCGTGCCAATGATGGCGTTGGGCCCATCAATTACAAGCCTTTTGCACACCTGTCTAAGTCCTGTGAGAAATTCTCCCTGGGGATGTTCACTAAGTTCTTTGGTGCTGAGCGGAGTGATAATGTGCTTATATGCTTCAAGGGGGAGGTTGAGCTTTTTCAGAGTGTAATGAAGTATGTGGGTGAACACTTCACTGTCACTTTGATAGCCAGTATAGCCGGGAATCTTTTTGCCTTCCAGCCAGTCTCGAATAGGAACAAAGGCGGTGTTTTCACCATTGGTCATGGTGGAAATACCCTGGATGAAGAATGGGTGACAGGCGTAGAGGTTAATACCGTAGTTGGTGTTCTGTCTCCCCTGTGCCATACAGACACGGGACTTGATCTGATCATCATGGAGAGAGAGTCCGTTGCCAATCTGCAGAGGCCAACCCACTTCCTTGATCATAGCCACGTCGGGATAAAATGAAAAGACTGTTATTTTGTCTTCTTGGGTTGCAAGGTTTCGAAGGGCAAGGCGCGTTTTCAGCATCTCCTGTTCCCGTATTTCGAGGCTGGCATCTCTGAACTGCAGAGGCATTCTGTATGCACGCAGAAAATATCGAAAACGATCTTCAGCTTCGATATGGCCATTGTCTAAGGTAAAGCGATGATCATATTTCAGTTCATAACCTCGATTCTCCATAAACTCTGTGACCATATGCCATGATTTTTCAGTATGGGCAATGCCGGAAAGAATAGGGAACCTTGGGTTGTACTTGAAATCTTCAAATTCAATTCCGCGGAGTAAGAGGCCAAGACCTGACCCATCGTATCCTTCCTGCATGGCTTCCATGGCAGAAAGAACCTCATAGGGTGAGAAGGGTTCATTGGCGGTTTTCAGGGCTAAACGACACATGTTTTCTCCTGACGAGTATAAAGATATGCCTGATGGCAAGGATATAAGTCTATCGGATGGGACCTGGTGGGGATGCATCTCGGATAAACAAAGACAAAAACGTATGACTAAGCTAGATTCTTTACCTTATTGTTACAAAAAAGTCAAGAATACTGCATAGTGAGAAAGGTAAGAAAAATCACTTTCAAAATGACAAAAATGTAATAAACGGTCTGCGCATTGTTCTGAATGTACGTATAAGTAAGGATATAGCCTCGAGGAGTGTTGAATGTCTCCTATGTAAAAAAAATCTTGCTTTGACAATACAAACCCAGCCTTATACAACACTAATGTAGTGTTGGAATGATCTGCTTATGGAGGGGATAGTACGGATTTTATAATAGGATAAGGAAGGAGGAGCCTATGGGTAAGTAAAGTGCCCTGTGCGGAAAAAAAACGGCAGTTAACCGAGATACGGTCAACTGCCGTTTGTTGGTGTATGAGGTAAAGAAAAAGTGCTTATTTAAGGATGTTCTCGATTTTACCAAGATTCTTAACCTGCTGAACCTTGTCTTTTACCTCTGCAATTTCTTTAACACCGGGAATGTCATCGATGATATCTTTGCCTCCCTCCTCAACATCGCTAATACCTTTTTTAAATGAGGTGATTGCTTTTCCGAGGCCAGAACCTATTTCCGGTAATTTTTTACCGCCAAATATAAGAAAAGCGATACCTAAGATGACGATGAGTTCAGGGGTTCCAAGTCCAAACATGAGTGTCTTACTCCTGAAAATATGTTGTAAAAATAAGAAAAATATAGTGACAAAATCACCAGTGAAAAAACACCTACAGGCTATGTTTCCTCGGTTGGTTGTGGCTATAAAAATCTCGACTCACACAACAATGTGCAAAGGCGCCAAATTGTTGGTTTGTATAGCTTATGAGAGGGGCGAGAGTCGGTAGAGTATAGATTATGCCTGATTGTCAGATTCTTTATCGTTTTCGTCGATCTTTTTAGAAACATCTTCTTTCTTAGTGGCTTCTTTGAAGTTTTTAATACCTTTCCCGATACCTGAACCGATCTCAGGTAACTTTCCTGCTCCAAAAATGATTACAATTATAACTAAAATTACAACAAGCTCTGGCATTCCGAGTCCAAACATAATCTTACCTCTTGTATGAAATAAACAATAATATATATAAGCTTTTCAGCGTACTGTTCTCAGGTGACGATTTTATGCAAATGACATTAGATGAGTCGTGCTAAGTTGTCAAGTTTACTCATCGCAAACTTACCTGGTTCGCAGGTTGATTTTAGGAAGAAGATTTGATTGAATGTTTAGCAACAAAACTTTGGATTGCATTTTTATCCGCTGCCATCAATTCACATTTTGTCTCTTTGTCCTCAATGCCATGCAGAACTTCAGGTACTTCAGGGCTAATGTTAATGGCCTTTTTCACCACATCTCCAAATTTTGCTGGATGGGCTGTTGCAAGGCAGACGATAGGAACTCCACCTGTCTTAAATGTGGTTGCAGCCTTAACGCCAACAGCAGTATGTGGGTCAAGTATGTAACCAAATTTATTGTGGAAGCTAGTTATAGTTTCGGCAACTTCATCTTCTGAAACTGTTGTAGCTACAAAATCCCTTTGAATATGGTCCTGATAACCTGAAAGGTCTATTGCACCTTTTTCGGCAAACTCTTCCATGAGTTCTTTCGTTTTTGCTGGATCGCTGTCCATGAGGTAGTAGAGGTATCTCTCAAAATTTGAGGCGGCCTGTATATCCATGGATGGGCTCGAGGTGATCTTCACATCACCTGAAGAGTAGTCACCTTTAGTGACAAATCTACTAAGAATATCATTGTCGTTGGTGGCTAGAATGAGCTGACGGATGGTGCCGGGAGGTAACATCTTCTTTGCAATGTAGCCCGCAAAGATATCTCCGAAATTTCCGGTGGGTATGGCAAAATCCACAGATGAGTCTTTTTCGTGGGTGGCCACGTGAATGCAGCTAGACACATAGTAGACAACCTGTGCAAGCACGCGGGCCCAGTTGATGGAGTTAATGGCACCGAGACGATATTTATTTTTAAACTCAATATCGTTGAAAATTCTTTTGACGATATTCTGTCCATCATCAAAAGATCCTTCAATGGCAATGTTGAACACATTGTCATCAAGGACAGTTGTCATCTGACGTTCCTGAACTTGACTTACGCGTTGGTGAGGATGAAGGATAAATATATTAATCCGCTCCTTACCTCGTACCCCATAAATAGCAGCTGATCCTGTGTCACCGGAGGTCGCACCAATAATATTTAGTACAGAATTGTCCTTTTTGAGAAGGTATTCAAAAAGATTACCGAGAAACTGTAGTGCAACATCCTTAAAGGCAAGGGTAGGACCGTGAAAAAGCTCCAGTATATGAAAATCTCCATGGTGTACCAATGGTGTGACCTGGTCCGATGAAAATGTTGCATAGGACTTGTTGATAATCTCCCTGAGGTCGCTGCCTGGTATGTCGTCAATAAAACGTGACATTACTTCAAAGGCCAGTTCCGGATAACTCAGTTGCTGCCAGGATGATAAGGTTTCGCTGCCGATACGGGGGATGGTTCGGGGCAGTAGTAGCCCTCCATCTTCAGCAAGGCCCATCATGACGGCTTGAGTAAACGATATCGGGGAAATACCACCCCTTGTGCTTAGATATTGCATAGTCGACTAATAGTGTTTTTGTAGTAACTGGATTGGATCATTGAGTTAGGTTAGACAGCCTCAACTTCCACTTGCTTCGCCGCAGACCACAGGCCTTCGATGTCGTAAAATTTTCTCTGTTCGTGGTAGAAAATGTGAACAACAACATCATTAAAATCAAGTAGTACCCACATACCCTCATGTAAACCTTCTGCGTTGGATGCGGTTACACGTTTTGAACGCAGCTTGCCTTCAATGGCTTCAGCAAGTGCCTGGACATGGCGGGTTGATTTACCGTTCATTACAACGAAGTAGTCGGTAAAAGTGGTGAGACCACGAACGTCGAGAATAACCACTTCTTCAGCCTTTGTATCAATTCCTGCACTTGCGCAGATCTGTGCGAGATCATGGCCACTCTTGTCTATAAATTCTTTTTTAATCTGTTTCATTATATTTTTCCCTTTTTTTGAAGGGAAGTGTGAAATTATTGTTTAGCTTTTGATTTCCTCGGTGGAAACTCAAAGCTAACTTTACCATTTTTAGCAAGAATCAGATAGGCATCAAAGGGCTTTCTTCGTTTAGAAATAAATCCTGTGATGAGTTCCGTCTTGCCGTCGTCTAAAAGTTGTTTGATATTTTCGGCACTTATCTCTTTTGAAAGTATGATTTTGCTGATTCGTAATCCTTTTTTTGTATCCCCATCAAGTGCTGATTCAGAGAGGAATGCCATAGCTGTCTCGAACACCTTGGTGTCATCAACTGGAGAAACTCCAAGTGGAGTTGTCTTTTTGATCGCCTCGATGTCAAGATCTGCCATTGAGTCAGCAAACATAAACTCAATTTTATTATTTACAAGTCGAACCGAGGCGGAGAAAGGTTTGCCTCGCTTGGACCGAAAGTCGCTGTATGGACCTATTGTTTCGCCTTTGAGAAGCGCGACAACATGCTCGTCAGCCAGTATTTTGCCACCAAGAATCTTTCTGATACTGATCTTTTCATCTTCTGAGATGTAGGCCGTAGGAGAGCTAAACATGTGGATACCGTTTACCGGACTAAATGGTGCTTCGAGGCGTACTTCTTCAGATTCAAAGTTTTTAACCTGATTAATGATATGTTGGGTCATCGACCTGATTTCAGCCATGAATTTATCACGGGTGAACTCACCTCGCAGTATCTGGTTGAGCTTATGTTCCCATTCTCCAGTCATCTCAGGTGAGGCAAGAACATCAATTTTCATTGCCTCAAGCAGCGAGAGAAGCTCGAAAGCCTTTCCGGTTGGTGTCAGGTCCCTTCCTTCCCGAACAACATATTTTTCATTGATGAGTTTTTCGATAATTGCTGCCCGTGTAGCTGGTGTACCAAGGCCACGCTCTTTCATCGCGTCGGCGAGTTCCTCGTCTTCGATAAGTTTATCGGAATTCTCCATGGCAGAAAGAAGAGTTGCCTCGTTAAAGCGTGTGGGTGGTGAAGTTTCGTGCTCGTCTTTTTCAACGATCTCACAAGTGACAGGTGCTTTTTCAGGAAGTTGCGTCAGGACCTTGTCTTTTCCATCACCCTTGTCGGTGCCGTAAATACTTTTCCAGCCAGCTTCAAGAAGAATTTTACCTTCTGTAAGAAAGGTTTCTTCTTCAACGACCGAGTATCTTTTCGTGTTGAGGAATTCGGCTGGTGGGAAAAATACTGCAAGAAATCTCTGTACCACAAGCTGATAAATTTTTTCTTCAGGCTCTGAAAGAGTTGATGGAAGATGGGTCGTGGGAATTATCGCGTGGTGATCAGAAATTTTGGTGTTATTAAATATTTTTTTTGTGAGTTTGATATATTTGCTATCAAGAGCCAGTTTGGCAAACTTTTCAAATTTCCATCCCGTTTGTGCCTGCACCGTCTTTTTAACCGTGGGTATGTAATCCTCTGGAAGATGCTTGGAGTCGGTACGAGGGTAGGTGAGCACCTTGTGCCTCTCGTATAAAGCCTGGGCGATGGAAAGGGTATTCTTTGCCGAAAAACCAAAGCGTGAGTTCGCTTCCCTCTGGAGTAGGGTGAGATCGTATAATGGCGGAGAACTTTGGGACGTCTGTTTGCTCTGGTCCGTGACTGTTGCTAGCTTGCCTGCACATTTATTTATCAGTTTATCTGCGTCCTCAGTGTTCCAGAGGCGATCCGCTTTTTTATGTGCGTCTATTGGGTCTTTACTGAAATCCTGATCTACCCATCTCCCTTCGTAGGATCCTGAGGAAAATGCAAAGTTGGCTCGAAGGGTCCAAAAGGGTTTTGATACAAATGCAAGGCGAGCACGTTCCCTTTTAACAAGAAGAGAGAGGGTAGGGGTTTGCACTCGTCCACAGGGGGTGAGGAAAAAGCCGCCTCGTCTTGAGTTGAATCCAGTAAGGGCACGAGTAGCATTGATACCGATGAGCCAGTCTGATTCAGAGCGGCAGAGGGCGGTATCCTCAAGCGGAGTCATTTCGTCGTTGTCACGCAGCGAATCAAATGCCTTTTTAATAGCATCTGTTGTCATGGATTGGAGCCACAATCTTTTAACCGTTTTTTTGGAAACGGAAGTGTTCCAGACGTACTTAAGGATGTATTTGAAGATGAGTTCACCTTCACGACCAGCATCGCAGGCGTTTATGATTTCTGTAATATCTTTTCTGCGAATGAGTTTTTGCAGTGCATTTAGCTGTGCTTTTGATCCATCAAGACCTTTGAGAGGGAACTCATCAGGCAAAATTGGCAGGTTATCCAAGTCCCACTTTTGGAAGGCGGGGTTGATTTCCTCGGGGTAGCATATGGATACAAGGTGTCCTATTGCAAAAGAGACGACATGGTTGTCCCCTTCGTAATGGGTTTTGGATTTTTTGAACTTTCCGGGGAGCACCTTTGCAAGGTCTCCAGCTACACTGGGTTTCTCTGCTATGATTAGGGTTTTGTTGGTCATGTAGATGCTTTATAAGTTTAAACTAAAAAAACTATCTCAACGAGAGATAATAAGAAAAATACCGTTTATTGGGTAAGGAAATGTAATGCATATTAGCAATATGGGTCCGCTACAGACATATTGTCCTGAGTAACAAAAGATAGCAGGAATGTGTTGAAACTGACGTTTACATATAGTGAGTATGGTTGTTTGTCAAATAGATTTTTCATCTTCTGCAGTTTTGGTGCAGATAGAAAAGGCGTATATCCGCTACCTTGAGACACAATAAGCCTTCTTTGTCCAATTAGTTAAAAATTCCAAATAATTCTTTGGTGATGGACGTGAAATAAAAAGATATTCTGACGGGGACATAATTGGGCCCTTCTATGGAAGTTTAATAGAATAGTCGAAGTTTAAGCGCTTTGGTCTTGACAAAGTTGCTGATCTATGGTTAATTTTCTAGCTCAAATGATTCTAGTCGACTTAATAGGAAAGAAGAAGTCTTTCATTAGGGATACAATCATTGAGGTTATACCTCCCTGTATGAGCAGTGTTTTGGGAGGATTTGGAAGTGGGCATTGCCCGCTTTTTTTTATGTCCGCATGTTAGAGATCTTGTTTAGGTGTCTTGTTTCAGCTGTAATACTTGGTGGTAGTTATGAGTGAATTAATTATTGGGAAAGTTCGGAGCTATCTTGCTGAGTTACTCCCCGACATGGGGTTGGAACTCTTTGATGTTCAGTTCCGGGCAGACGCCCACGGTTGGGTGTTGAGAGTATTTGTAGATAGCCCTGACTGTGTGTCTTTAGATCACTGCACCAATGTAAGTCGTGAACTTGGACAATATCTAGATGTGGAAGAAGTTATAGATCATGCTTATTATCTTGAAGTTTCGTCTCCAGGTCTTGAACGACCGCTGAGGTCTACTGCAGAATTCAGCAAGTATACAGGGAAGAAAGCTCGAGTTAAGGTACATAACGCTATTGATGGAGTGAAAACCTTTGAAGGCGTTATTGGCGATGTCGGTGAAGAAATAATTAATATGACCCTTGCCGATGGGAGTTCGATGCAGTTTACGTACGATATGTTTAGTAAGGCAAGGTTAGCCATTTAAGCTGGACGGGCTGTTTTAAGAACAAAGGATGTAACTCCGATTTACGGAGATGAAAGTCATAGTGACGGGGTAATAGAATGCTATCAGATTTAAAACGTATAATCGACCAGATTAGTAGGGATCGAGGTTTTGATAAAACATTACTGATAGAGGCCATCGAAGAGGCGGTCCAGTCTGCAGCGAGGAAAAAGTTTGGTAGTCGTCGCGAAATTGAAGTGCGATACAATGAAGAGTTTGGTGAAGTTGAAGTCTTTCAGTTTCGTATGGTTGTTGAAGAGGCTGAAGACGAGCAGACCGAAATTGTTCTTGCTGAAGCGCAAAAGCTTGACCCGGAAGTTCAGCTTGGTGATGAGCTTGGCGAGAAGATGGAGAATATTACTGATCTTGGAAGGATTGCAGCGCAATCGGCTAAGCAGGTAATTATTCATCGCATGAAAGATGCCGAGCGAGAAGTAATTTACGATATGTTTAAAGATCGTGTCGGCGAGGTTGTGAGCGGTATTGTCCAGCGTTTTGAGCGTGGCAATATGGTGGTTAACCTTGGGCGTACAGATGCAATCTTACCAAAAGATCAGCAGATTCCTAAAAGATCATTTAAACAAGGTGACCGGATTCGCGCTTATCTTAAAGAGGTTCGTCAGACTAGCCGGGATTCCCAGCTCATACTTTCTCGAACCTGCGACGAGTTCTTAGGTAAGTTGTTTCAGATGGAAGTCCCTGAGATGAGTGAGGGAATCGTACGGGTTATGGGCGTGAGCCGTGAGCCGGGATTTCGTGCTAAAATTGCCGTGAGTTCTTCTGAAGGTGATGTGGACCCGGTAGGTGCCTGTGTAGGTATGAAAGGCGCTCGAGTCCAAAATGTTGTTCAGGAACTGCAGGGTGAGCGCATTGACATTGTAACCTGGAGTCCAGATCCTGCAAAATACGTGTATAATGCATTGGCCCCTGCCCATGTTAGTATGGTAATGGCCGATGAAGATGCAAATTCGCTGCTTGTGGTTGTGCCAAATGACCAATTATCACTCGCTATTGGCCGCCAAGGTCAAAATGTGAGACTCGCTTCCAAGCTGATTGGATGGCGAATCGATGTGAAAAGTGAGCAGCGGTATGCAAATCTCCAAGAGCCGAGCTACCAGAGTTTGTTGAAACTCAAGGGTGTCGACGAGACGCTTGCTGATCAGTTGCTTGGGAAAGGAATATTCTCAACTGCGGTACTTGCAACGAAACAGATTGAAGATCTTACAGTACTACGATCAATCAATGATGAATTTGCGCAGGCGCTCATTGACGAAGCAAAAATAAATCCTTTTGTGCCAGAAGAAACCGAATCAACAACCAGCGATGATGCAGATGATGCAGAGGGTTTAGCAACTGATTCTAACGAAGATGTTGCAGTTGAAGGCGCAGATGCTTTGGAGGATGTGGCAACTCATCCTAATGAAGATGTTGCAGTTGAAGACGCAGATGATGCAGAGGATCTGGCAGCTCATTCTAATGAAGATGTTGCGGTCGAAGACGCAGGAGAGGTAGTTGCTGCAGAAGTTGAAGGAAAGAATACTGATGAGAGCGAAGAATCCTGAGAAAAAGGTCTCTTGGCGCACTTGCTGCTCATGTAGGTTAAAAAAGCCCAAGTATGAACTGAAGCG
Source organism: Desulforhopalus sp. (assembly GCA_047619065.1). Taxonomy (GTDB): domain Bacteria; phylum Desulfobacterota; class Desulfobulbia; order Desulfobulbales; family Desulfocapsaceae; genus Desulforhopalus_A. The sequence continues at coordinate 66,651 of JBLHNA010000004.1, read as the reverse complement.
TTTTGTGTGGCAATATGAAAAGGTTCAGGAAGATTCTTGTCAATCTCTGCCAGGCAGAGGGGTTTACTGTTGTGATAATGAGCGTTGTGTGGAGCTTCTTCTTGGTAAAACAAAAAAATGGAAAAGATTGTTTCGTCTTTAAATAAAGATTCAAAACGGTTCATTTTGGTGCTGAGAGTAATTACCGATAAGATAATGGATCAAATGATTGTTGCGATGCAATACGGGAGTAGAGGATGAGCAGAGTTAGGGTATATGAGTTGGCTAAAGAGGCTGGCATGAGCAGTAAAGCGTTGACTGATAAATTGATTGACCTTGGCTATGACATTTCAGGGCACAGTTCTTCGGTTGATGACGAAACAGCAGAAAAGATACGGAAGACTGTTCTGACATCGGCTAATACCGAGCTTGTTGAAAAACGTATTGACAGCGATAAGGAAGGAACAGCGGTTATCCGTCGTCGGTCTACCGTAATCAGACGTCGGGCTCAGGTAAAAGAAGAAGTGGAGCCGGAGGAAGAGGTTGCAGATATTGTGGCCGAAACTCCTGAAGAGCCGGAGATGGATCTTGTTCAGGTGGCTCAAGCCGATGAAGAACCAGTTCAGCGTGCCGAAGAGGTTGCTGACGAAACCCAGGCTGATACAGACGGCAATATAGCAGAGCCTGTTGCCGGGGTGAAGCCCACTGAAAATGTTGAAACTCCAGTCAGCAAAGTTGCTGAGCCTGAGGCCACCGCGGTTAAACAGGTCGAAGTCGTAAAGGATGGGGAGAAGGCGCCTGCCGCTACTCCTAAGCCCGGAAAACCTCCAATTCAGCCACATAGAAAGGGCGCGGCGAGAGTTCTTCGTGTCATTGAGTTACCTAAGGTTGAGGAGCCTAGTCGGCCGAGTCGACCAAAGCGAAAGCCAGGTACACCTGTCCCTACAAGACGACCTGCGCCAGGAGCTCCCGCTGCTAGAGGCCCCGCTGCACGAGGTCCAGGTGCTCCAGCTGCACCGGAAACAGCAGATGCTCGTGCTAAAAAGAAAGGCAAAAAAGGGGCACCTGTTGTCGAGGATCGCAATAAGGATCCGCGTAAAGGCGCGAAGAAAGGCCAGAAAAATGTGAAGTTCACACATTTTGGTTCGGATTACCAGGGAAATGAAGGTGGCCGTCGTAAGAAAGGGCGCAGACCTAGCAAGGTTGTAATGCCTCCTTCAGAAATGAAGGCAAGCAAGAAACGCTTTAAAGTATATGACACAATCACCGTTGGTGATCTGGCTTTGAAAATGAAAATCAAGGCCAGTGATATAATTGCCAAGCTCATGGGACTTGGAGTTATGGCAACCATCAATCAGCCTGTGGATACAGATACCGCGATGGTTATTGCCGCTGATTTTGGTTATGAGGTAGAGCAAGGTGTTACCGAAGAAATAGGACTGCAGCTTCTCAGTGAGGCCGAAGAGGGTGGCGAGACTGCACCGCGTTCACCGGTTGTCACTGTTATGGGCCATGTCGATCACGGTAAAACCTCTATCCTTGATGCCATCAGAAAGACAGATGTGGCAGATGGTGAGGCCGGCGGTATCACCCAGCATATTGGTGCGTATCATGTTCGGTCGAGTTCTGGCGATGTTACTTTCGTCGACACACCAGGTCATGCCGCCTTTACTGAAATGCGATCCAGAGGCGCGCAGGTAACCGATATCGTCGTACTGGTTGTTGCAGCCGACGATGGTGTTATGGATCAGACACGTGAAGCTATTCATCACGCTCAGGCTGCTGAAGTTCCTATCATTGTTGCAGTCAATAAGATCGATAAAGAGAACGCTGATATTGACAGGGTCAAACGTGAGCTTTCTGATCTCAACCTCATGTCGGAAGATTGGGGTGGACAAACCATGTATTGTGAGACTTCAGCTAAGCAGGGTATCGGTATTGATAACCTTCTTGAAACGATCCAGCTCCAGGCTGAGATTCTGGAACTTAATGCTGATAAAACAAGGAAGGCACGGGGCCGTGTTGTTGAGGCTCAGCTGCATAAAGGTCGTGGCGCTGTTGCAACAGTTCTTATCCAGGACGGGACATTGCGTCTTGGTGAATACTTTGTTGTAGGACAGTTTGCAGGTAAAGTCCGAGCGATGCTCGATGACAAAGGTCGACCTCTTCTAGAGGCCGGTCCTGCAATTCCTGTTGAAGTTCAGGGTCTAACTGGTGTTCCAAGTGCCGGGGACGAGTTCATTGTTGTAACAGATGACAAGATGGCTAAGAACGTTGCTCAAGTTCGATCACTCAAAGCCCGAGAGACAGAGCTTGGTTCTACCACCAAGATATCTCTTGATAAGCTGTTTGAGCAGATGAGCGAGGGAGAGGTACAGGAGCTTAAAGTCGTACTTCGTTCTGATGTTCAAGGAACTCTTGAAGCATTTGCTAAAGCTGCTGAAGACCTTTCAACAAAAGAGGTCAAAGTCAAAATTCTTCATGAAGGCACAGGAACCGTTACTGAATCAGATATCCTGCTTGCTTCTGCATCAGACGCAATTATTATTGGCTTTAATGTAAGACCAAGCCTTAAGGTGAAGGAGCTTGCAGAAAAAGAAAATGTTGATGTCAGGTCCTATGACGTTATTTATCATGCTCTAGATGATATCCGTAAGGCGATGGTGGGAATGCTTGATCCGACCTTTGAAGAAGAAGTTATCGGATTGGCAGAGGTTCGTGAAACCTTTAGTGTACCAAAGATTGGTGTTATTGCTGGTTGTCATGTCCTCGATGGAAAGATTCTCAGGTCAGCTCAGGTACGTGTACTTCGTGATGGTGTGGTAATTTACACCGGAAAGATTGAATCTCTTAGACGTTTTAAAGATGATGTTAAAGAGGTTGCTTCCGGATACGAGTGTGGTATTGGTGTTGAGAAATTCAATGATATCAAGATCGGAGATAATTTCGAAGCATTCATTATGAATGAAGTCGAAGCTACGCTGTAATCCCGGTAAACGGGATGTGAGCCAGGAAAAGTACCTTAGAAAATTCATTAATAATAAAACGTACGATGAATTTCTAAGGTATTACCCCCGGTAAACCGGTAACAAGCCGGGACTCAGTTCAGTACCCCCTTGAGGGGTATAAGTGCCTGAGTGCTAGCTTCAAGTTACTGATGTTAAAAACTAAACTTCGTTTTCTTGTTTTCTATGACAGATTTTCAGGAGTAAGGCACTAAAAAGAGGGTATTGTATTGTCAGTATTAGATCCAAAAAAGACGCTTGACTCCATTGGGGTTGGCGCTAAAAGTGAGCAGAAACGATCTTCAAGAGTGGCTGAGGCGATTCGTACAGAATTGTCTATGCTGCTCGTGAGTAAAGTTGGAGATCCCAGACTGCATGGTGTATTCATCTCAAGGGTCGATGTTACAGATGATTTGAGTCTTGCCAAGATATACTTTACGGTATTCGGTGATAAGAAGGAAATACGAGAAGCTGAGAAAGGGTTTCAACGTGCCACCGGATTTATGCGCAGTCATATCGCAAAAACACTCAATCTTCGATTTACTCCAGCAATTCAGTTCCACTTTGATAATGTTGCTGAAAAAGTTGCGGAACTTGACGAAATTTTCAAGGAAATAGCCGATGAGCGAAACACCTCACAGGACGATTCCTGAGCAGATTATAAAAGACATCCAAAGTACATCTCATGTTGTGCTGTTTACGCATTCACATCCAGATGGTGATGCTTTAGGATCTTTGCTCGGGTTTGCTGCGCTTCTTGAAGCGTTAGGGAAAAAGGTGTTTTGTCTTTTAGAAGAATCGGTTTCACATCTCTACTCATTTCTTCCAGATAAAGAAAAAATTAGTACCTCTGTCGAAGAGTACCATCATTTTATGTCGGATGCAGGCGAAGATGTTATAAGCATTGCTCTTGATTGTGGAGATGAAGATCGGCTTGGAACTCTTAAGACTGAGGTCCTGTCAAAAAGCCCTTTCTTTGTTATTGATCACCATCAGTCACATAGGGATTTCGGTACAGGACGTTGGGTTGCTCCTGCCTGCTCTTCCACCGGGGAAATGGTGTATGAGGTAGCTATGTTATTGGGCGCAGAGCTGAGTTACAACGCCGCCTTCAATCTCTATGTTGCTATCTGTACAGATACAGGTTCTTTTCGTTATGAATGCACTGGTCAACGGACCATGGAAATTGCGGGACAGCTTTTGGCAAAAGGTGTGAAGCCAAATGAAGTCGCCGGGCATCTTTACGATAACTTCAGCAAACAACGATTGAAGCTTATGGAGCTTGTTCTGGGTTCTATGATTCTGCTTGACGATGATCAAATTGCCTTTATGTCTGTTACAAGGAAGATGCTATTGAAAAGTGGTGCTACTCTGCAGGATGTGGAAGGATTTATTGATTTTCCGAGATCTCTTAAGACGGTCAAGGTAGCAGTATTACTCAAGGAATCACAAAATGGAATGACTTCTGTCAGCATGCGGGCTAAAGGTGAGTGTAATGTTGCAGATGTGGCCAAACACTTTGGTGGTGGAGGTCATAGGAATGCAGCAGGATTTCGTTGTGACGGCAAGTCCATCTCTCAGGTGAAAGAAGAAGTGCACAGCGCGTTACAAAAAGTTGTGGCTATATCTTAGTTGCCGAAAACGAGAACAGGACGAATCGTAACATGGAACCAATGATAGATAAAGCGATTGACGCTGGAGTGTTTCTTATTGATAAACCGGTGGATATCACTTCATTTGGTGTTGTCGCCAGGATGAGAAGGGTTCTTGGCATGAAAAAGGTTGGCCATGCGGGAACGCTGGACCCTTTTGCAACTGGCTTACTCATTGTTTGTGCTGGAAGGCCTGCCACAAAAATGATTTCTCAGTTCATGGATGGCAAAAAAGAATATATTGCCACTCTCAGACTCGGGGTAGAGACAGAAACCCTCGACACCGAGGGAGAAATAGTTAATCGTACCGAGGTGGGTGAACTCACCGCCTCGCAAATCGAATCTTGTCTTGTTGGTTTTAGAGGAGAACAAAGTCAGGTACCTCCGGCTTACTCAGCTCTTAAACACAAGGGAAAGCCACTCTATTATTATGCACGAAAGGGCATTAAAATAGAAAAAGAAGCAAGGGAAGTTACCATTTCTATTCTTGAGCGTATTGACGGTGACCATGATATTGTTGGTGTCGAGGGTGAATTAGAGATACGGGTTGTGTGTAGCAAGGGGACATATATCCGAACCTTAGCTGCAGATATTGGAGCCAAGCTTGGGTGTGGAGCGCATCTCATAGCTCTGAGAAGAACGCAAAGTGGTACATTTTCTGTTGAACAATCATTGACTTGGGATGATCTATCAGCTGAAAACGCTTTTGAGCACTGTGTTAAGAAAATGATAACCGTAGAAGAAGTCGCTAAATTGTTGCAATAATCACTTGAGTTGACTAGTATATTCGTGACAAATTTTATAAAAAGTATCTAGCCCGGTAAAATGGAAATTTTCCGGGATAAGTATCTTGGTTAAATTCATTTATTCCTATAAAGAAACGAATTATTAAGGTACTTACAGATCTGCAATGGTCGCCACCTGTCTGCAGATTATCTATTGTCGTAAAGAAATACCGGCTATATAATAAAGCTGGGATACATTTTTATCGTATTAAAAAAAAACTATATTTTAATATACAGTTCCAGGAGGATTGTCGTGGTACAGTCAGCAGTTAAAAAAAATGAAATCGTCGAGAAATTTAAGGTCCATGCAACAGACACTGGATCTTCTGAAGTTCAAATAGCCCTCATTACTGATCGTATTCAGTATCTTACTGAGCACTTCAAGATCCACAAGAAGGATCATCATTCACGACAGGGTCTGCTTAAGCTCGTAGGTCAGCGTCGTAGCCTTCTCGACTATTTGAAAAAGAAAGATATCGCCAAGTACAGAACAATTCTTGCTGAACTAGGACTGCGTAAGTAATTTTTTGCGCTGTTCTATCACTTGTAGGTTCTGGCTTAGTGCCATATTACGCCTCAAACAGTTCTCTAACAGAACTGTTTGAGGTTTTTGTTGTTAAGGAAAACCGAAAAAAAAGCATACGGGGCTGGTGGATAATCCAGTCGGATAAATTGGCGCTACGCCTTTCCCTGATGCTACACATCTGGAGAAAACATGTTTACTAAAGTTGAAACCGAAATCGGCGGAAAAGTCATTTCCATCGAAACTGGCAAAATTGCCAAACAAGCATCAGGATCCATTGTCATTCGTTCAGGCGATACCGTAGTACTCGTTACCGCTGTCGGAGCAAGTAAAGCTCGTGCTGACCTAGACTTTTTACCTCTCACCATTGAATATCAGGAAAAACTGGCTTCAGTTGGTCGTATTCCTGGTAACTATTTTCGTCGTGAAATAGGTAGGCCAAGTGATAACGAAGTACTCACCTGTAGAATTATAGATCGTCCCATGCGACCTCTTTTTCCTAAGGGATACCGATGTGAAACACAGGTAATTGCCACTGTACTTTCAGCCGATCAGCAGATTCTGCCCGACGTGTTGGCACTGACTGGAGCATCCTGTGCACTCTCTCTTTCCAATATTCCATTTGCCGGTCCAGTGGCTGGTGGTCGAATTGGCTTTATTGATGGTGCCTATGTCCTTAACCCAACAGTTGCAGAACTTGCTAAGTCGTCCATGGACATTGTGGTTGCCTGTACCAGAAAAGCAATCGTCATGGTTGAGGGTAAGGCTGACGAACTCAGTGAAGACGAAGTTCTTTCTGGTATTTTCTATGCCTTCGACAATCTCCAGCCTTTACTGGACATTCAGGAAGAGCTGCAAAAAACTGCAGGTAAGACCAAGCGTGAAGTTGTAGAGCCTGAAATCAACGAAGAACTTCTTGCTAAGATTAAAGAAGTCGCCGCTGCTGGAATGGAAAAAGTTTTTAATACTTCTGATAAGCTTGAGCGTGGTGATGTTTATGACACCTTAAAAGAAGAAGTTATTGAAGCTCTCGATCCTGAAGAAGAAAACAGAAGTGAAATCAAGGATCTTTTATCTTCATATAAAAAATCATATATGCGCGGTAAGATCGTCAATGATGAAATCAGAATTGGCGGCAGAAAATATAGCGAAATTCGAGATATTAACTGTGAGACAGAATATCTGCCCAAAACCCATGGTTCTGCACTGTTTACCCGGGGAGAGACCCAGGCCCTTGTCAGTACTACCCTTGGTAGTGAAAGAGACAAGCAGCGTGTAGAAACCTTAAATGGTGAAGAGAATAGACGTTTCATGCTCCATTATAACTTTCCTCCATACTGTGTGGGTGAGGCAAGAAGGTTAGGAGGTCCATCCAGAAGAGATGTGGGTCATGGAACTCTTGCAACTCGTGGTCTTGAAGCAGTTCTCCCAAGTGAAGAGGATTTTCCATATTGCATTCGTGTGGTATCTGAAATTCTTGAGTCCAACGGTTCATCTTCCATGGCAAGTGTCTGTGGTGGAAGTATGGCAATGATGGATGCAGGTGTACCAATTAAACGACCAGTATCTGGTATCGCCATGGGGCTGATCAAAGAAGGCGATAAGGTTGCTATTCTTTCCGATATCCTTGGAGATGAAGATCACTTAGGCGACATGGACTTTAAAGTTGTTGGTACCTGCGATGGTATCACTGCCCTGCAGATGGATATCAAGATTGATGGTGTGGATCGCGATATCATGGGTAGCGCTCTTAATCAGGCAAAAGATGGTCGTCTACACATCTTAACTGAGATGGAAAAAGGTATTGCCACAGCCCGTGACGGTGTTGCTGATCATGCACCGAAATATCTGGTTCATAAAATTAGTCCCGATAAGATCCGCGATATTATTGGACCTGGTGGAAAAATTATTAAAGAACTCTCCGCTGAGTTTGATGCAAAAATCGAAGTTGATGATAGCGGCCTTATTAAGATGTTTGCTCTCAATGGTGATCTTGCCAAAGCATTGGTCGAAAAGGTAAAAGCAATCACTGCAGAAGCCGAGGTTGGTGCGGTGTATATGGGAACAGTTAAGACCATCAAAGATTTCGGTGCCTTTGTTGAAATCCTTCCTGGTACCGATGGGCTTGTACATATCTCAGAACTTGACCATGCCCGTGTAGCCAAAGTTACCGACGTGGTAAATGAAGGAGATGTCATAGAGGTTAAGGTTCTGGACGTTGATAACCGCGGACGGATACGCCTCAGCCGTAAGGCCCTTATGGAAAAGGAATAATTCTTTTTCTGTAGTGTTTTAGGCCGGTTTCTTTTTATAAGGAACCGGCCTTTTTTGTTTAAAATTGAGGATTTGTTATAAATACGTAGTCGGATTAAATATGGATACTCAACTTGTACAATTCTGTTGGCTTATACCCGTTAAAGAGCGTGATCTGCAGTTACCAGCATATGAGACGGATGGTTCCGCCGGCATGGATATCAGAGCTGCGGTGACTGAAGATACCATCATAGCTCCAGGAGATATTGCTCTTATCCCAACCGGTTTTGCTGTTGCAATTCCATACGGGTATGAAATGCAGGTTCGCCCTAGAAGTGGCCTTGCGGTAAAAAATGGAATCACTCTTATAAATAGTCCAGGTACTATTGATTCTGACTATAGGGGAGAAGTGAAGGTAGCCCTTATCAATCATGGTAAGGTCCCATATACAGTTACTCGCGGAGCACGAATTGCACAGATTATTCTGGCCCCTGTTACCCGCGCTGAAGTCGTTGAGCTAGATGAGTTAGACAGCACGAATCGAGGTGCTGGTGGTTTTGGTCATACTGGAGTGTAACCTATGCGTTTTTCTGTTCTTGGAAGTGGTAGTCGGGGCAATGCAGTTTATATTGAGGCTGGTGACAGCGCAGTTCTTATCGATGCAGGATTTTCGGGAAAAGAGCTGCAAAAACGTATGCACTCCGTAGGCCGTGATCTAGCAAACGTCAACGCATTGTGCATAACCCATGAGCATCATGATCATATTTGTGGGGCAGGAGTGATCTCGAGACGATATGAGATCCCTGTGGTGATCAATGACGCCACGCTAGAAGCCGCCTCGCCAAAAATTGGAAAACTCTTTGATACGACCATCTTTTCAGCAGGAGAGATCGTTTCGGTAGGTGATCTTGAAATACGCTCTTTTCGTATCTCCCATGATACGGCGGACCCTGTTGGCTTTGTGATTTCAGATGGCAACAAATGCCTGGGGTACCTCACCGATACAGGAAAGGTTTCTCACCTGATGGTACAGCGACTTCTCTCCTGTCACGCTGCAATTATCGAGTTTAATCACGACCTGGAGATGCTTAAATACGGTCCTTATCCATTACCGCTTCAGCAGCGTGTACGATCAAGCAGAGGTCATCTATCCAATGATGATGCGGCTGAGTTTTTAGCTGAATTGATGGGAGGTGCGATAAAGGATATTGTACTTGCTCATCTTAGTGAGAAAAATAATACAGTGGAGCTTGCGAGGGTGGCGGCAACCAGATGTCTTATCCAGTGGCCTGAAGTAAATTTGCACATTGCCGGGCAGGATAGTGCATTACCCCTTTTACAGCTCTGACCCGATATTTTATCTATCATATAGATCAAAGGGGCCATTTCCCCATTGTTGATAAAATATAAAAAACAAACGGGATTTTCAGCAGTTCGTCTCAACTCATGGAATTTCCAGGCTGAGGAAACTCCTCTCGCGGTTTATATGTCTTTTAAACATTTTTGACCGTTAACCCGTATTTCTCATCACTAAAGTTTTTTGCTGATCAAGACACTGAGCACTCGACTGTACTTTTGTACCTCAAGTGCTCAGTAACGATGCAGCAGCGGAAAAATCTTGTGACCCGGAGGGTGAGCTTTTCGATATACAGCGAAATACACACTGCTTTTGAGTCTATTGGATTTACCCTGTGAAATTAGCATTTCAGGCTATTTATCAAAAAGTTCATGAGAAGTGCGGGTTAAAGGAGAAGATCAAAGTGGACTCCCTCCATTCATCCTAATGCTTAGGTATATAAATTCTCTTGTCCTTTGGCTTTTTAAGATTAGGCTTGTAGAGGACAAAGGTCTTACCGATGAGTTGAACCAGGGTGCTTTCCGTCTTTTCTGCAATCTCAGCCGCGGTCTCATGTTTGTCGAGACCACTGTTGCTGCCTAATTTAACTTTAATCAGTTCGTGGTGCATCAACTCCTGGTTTGTCGTGGCGATAAGGCCGGCACTTAAGCCTTCCTTGCCAACCTGGACAAGTGGATTGAGGGGGTGAGCCAAACCTTTAAGGTACTGCTTTTGTTTCGTGTTGAGGCTAAGTGGCTCAAATTTTTTCTTTTCTGACATGTTCGTTGTTCTTCCTTGTTATATTGATAACATATAAATTTTAGTGTGCGTAATTAGTTATTTTTGAAATGCTTAATCTAATTAATAAGGTTCTTGAAAATTTCGTACCCTCCTACCCAAGTACCAATGGATGAACCCACGCCCGTTAATAGAAAAACGAGAAATACGCGGAGGAGCCGATTTTTCCACCAGCCCTTAAAACTTGCGACATCATCTCCTGCACTTTGGAATTCTTTAACAACCGGGGGGCAGGTAATTACTTGGACAAAAGCTGCAACATAGCCAGCTCCTATGACCGGGGTTAAGCTGGTAATGGGAGCGGCCACAAAAGAGCTTAAAATAGTTATGGGGTGAGCAAGGGCTAGCAGCGCACCAATTGAGCAGGGCACGCCGTTGGCAATAATCCAGTAGAGGAGGTTTTCACCAGCTACTGCCGCTCCTTTCTGGCCGCCTATGACAACGAGTGAGCCAATGATGAGCGCCGGAATGAGCCAGCCGATGATCTTATATCCCTTAGAGACGGGTGGTATGCTGGTGATTTCTTCTAGTTTGCCTTTGTTGTCAGTCTCAAAGGAATGCTTCATGCCAGCTACATGTCCGGCACCAACGACAGCTACGATTCTCTTTCCTGGAGAAGATTTTATTTTTTCATTGAGATAAATATCTCGCTCATCAATGAGGACTCTTTTAAGGTCGGGCAGGGAACTGCCTAACTCATCCATAAGTTCAGTTAATACGTCTTTTTGTTTGAGTTCCTGTAGTTTTTCTTCGGATACTTCTGTTTTATCAAATACGCTGGCAAGCAAAGAGGTAAGAAGGTATCCTTTTTTCCAAAATGATGTGGACTTCCATGCCCTTCGAAGGGTGATGCGAACATCACGATCACAAAGAGAGATGGGGATCTGCAGTTTTTTTGCTGTAGTTGCAGCCATCAAAAGTTCAGCACCGGGAGTCACACCAAGGTTACCACCGAGTCTTTTTTGGTAGGATCCCATTAGTAGTTGAACAAGAAGAGTGGACAGCTGTTTATTTTTTATGATGGTTTTAAGATCCAGTTCTTCCCATTTCTTTTTTTGGGTCAGCGCCTGGTATCGTTTATCGTCGAGTTCTATACAGACACAGTCCGGTTTTTCCTGATCTATAACCTGTTGTACAAGACTTACTGATTCTTGAGAAATATGGGCTGTTCCGATAAGGATAAATGTTCTGTCACCCTGGGTTATAGTATGAACATCGCTGGAATATTCATGAGCTGGAAAAGTTGTGTCACTCGTTTGCATTATTTTTTTATGGTAAAAATTTAAATATGTTCAAAAAGGAACAGAACAAAAGACGCCGTACGTGCGTGCAATAGACATCGTTCTTGTTTTTGTCATTGAGAAAATATGTTGTCAGGTGAGTGGCAAAATAGATGACTCGACTATATTAGCCTTTTTTCAGTTTGAGTTTTGAACCTGGATGAATCAAGTTAGATTTCAGGTTATTCCATTTTTTAATGTCAATGGTAGATGTTCTGAATTTACGCGAGATGCTCCAGAGGGAGTCTCCATTTTGAACACTGTAATACTGGTAGACTGGTTCACTGCTTGTGTGACGATTTTTCTTATAGGGACGCAAAATAATAATGTTGGATGTGTTGCTCGCAACCTTCTGTTCAGCTTTTTGCTGGGGGCTTGTTCTCGGTTTTCCGTGATCAATGTATAAGGCCAACTGTTGTCCTGCCCTAATTGAATGCGAATTCTTTAAACCGTTCCAGGCGACAATCATCTCGGCGGGGACATGATATTTGTTTGATATTTTAGAAATAGTCTCTCCCTTTTTGATGCGGTGGAGAATGAGGCTGTCCTTATATGCAAGCATTGCATCTGTAGAGCCCTCAGGAAGGAGCTGGTAGCTGATAGTGCTATATGGAATACGTAAATTACGTCCCGCCTTGAGTTTGCCGCTTCGTAGGTTGTTGACCTTCAGTAGTGTGGTTTTATTTACATCGTATCGTTTGCTGATCTTGGTGAGGGTATCACCTTTTGCAATTTTATGGGTCTTGTAGCCTGTGCTGGCAATGCTGTGGAGGCGTGAAATATTCTTTTGTGCAATGGCGCTCGTTGTTATTGGTATTTTTGCAACGTAACTTGCGCTGTTTGCAGGGGTTCTGTTTCGTTTTAGTTCATGGTTTAGTGCCTTAATTTCTTTTTCGGTGCTGTCACTAATGAGTGCAATTGCATTGAGGCTCATGTTGGGGCCAACGGTAATGGTATCGTATTGCAGACCTTGCTCGTATTGGATGTTGGTAAAGCCATATTTTTTAGGGTCTTTAGCAATCACAAGGGCGGCAATAAGTTTTGGAACGTAGCGCTTGGTCTCAAGACGGAGGTGTTTTTTAGAGGCGAGGTCCCAGAAAGTATCTACCTTATGTCGGCGTAGACCACTGCGTACTTTCCCAGGACCGCCATTATAGGCGGCAACGGCAAGATGCCAGTTGCCAAATTCTTTGTAGAGATCGGACAGGTAAGCAACAGCTGCTTTGGTTGATTTTACAGGATCCCTGCGTTCATCCACATATTTATCAATTTTCAGGTGATATTGTTTCCCGGTTCCCTTCATGAACTGCCATAACCCAACAGCTTTGGAGCGGGAGTACGCCAATTCGTAATAGCCACTCTCAATCATAGAAAGATACATAAGATCCGTCGGTAAACCGGCATTACGCAGCTCTTCTTCCATGAGTACTCTGTATTTACCTGATCTGGCAAGCCAGCGTGCAAATTGTTTTCTCTGTTTGCCCTGGAATAATTGCAGGTACATGTCCACCTGTTTATTGACTACAACCGGAAAGTTGTATTTTATTGTCTCTTTGGGCAGTGCAGATGTTGACTCGGGCTGTGAACTCCACATACCAGTCAGGTTGAGGTCGTGTAACTCCTCGTTGAGGCACATAAGCGGCTCAAGTTCGACCAGATCTGATTCGGTCTCACTGGTTTCTGTGAGTGTGCTGTCAGCAAGAATGGTTTGATCATCATCTTGAAAAATGTCCAAATGATTAATGCTGGCACAACCTGAAAGAAATGAAGAGAGGGTAAGGCTGAGAATTATCGAACGGAAAGTAACAGATTTAAATATCATTGTGTTATCTATTGGGTGGATTAATATCCATATGCTCAGTAAAAGACTGGTAAAGTTGAAACTCGTGTATTGAGTTATACAATTTTACTTAGTACCTTAGAAATTTATTCAAAGTCGCTGTTTAGCTCTTGTGCTTTTTCTGCCAGCTCACTCATCGTTTGTTGTGGCTAGTGTAAATGTAAAAGCATAAACGCAGAAAATATTTGACAGTATTTAAACCCTAAGTCGTCTGTAAATGCAAGTTTTATGAGCATTTAGTGGTCTGCAGTATCTTATTCATCTTATTTTTAGACTCTACTGTTTTTATAATTATTTAAATTTATGCTTAAAAAGTTATTTCTCACAACAATTTTACTTCTTATTATTGCCGTAGGTGGTTTCGCAGCTTTACTCTATAAGCTTGTCGTAATCGAACCCGGTAATGAAATCAGCGAAACAAACATTGCCCAAATTCTTGGTCGTGAAAGCCACGTTTATTACAGCGATGGTACAACTAAACTCGGTGTTTTTTTTGATACAGCCCACCGACAGTACGTAAAATATAGTCAAATACCCTCAGATTTTGTCAATGCACTGGTAGCAGCTGAAGATGGACGCTTTTTTGATCATTTTGGTTTTGATATTGGAGGAATAAGCCGAGCAATGGTTAAAAACTTTCAAGCTGGAAGGGTTGTTCAAGGGGGAAGTACTCTGACCCAGCAGACGGCTAAGAATCTATTTAAAAGAGAAGACAGGTCCTATAAGGCAAAACTCAAGGAACTACTGTTTGCTCTTCGTCTTGAATACCATTATCCCAAAGAGAAAATATTTGAGTTTTATGCGAATCAATTCTACGTCAGTGGTAATGGACACGGCCTTGGTGTTGCTGCAAGGTATTACTTTGATAAAAAACCTTCAGAGTTGAACCTTGTCGAATGTGCATTTATTGCAGGAAGTGTGAAGCGGCCAAACTACTATAATCCTTTTATAAAAAAGACCGAAGAAGGTGCTGCAAAAGCGCGAGAAAGAGCCAAGATTCGGCTTCGGTATGTCTTGGATAAAATGAGGGAAAGTGGCCGGATTAATCATTATTCATACAATGAGGCTCTTGCTTCTGAAATCGATTTTCGGCAGGGACGGGTTGGATATTCACTTGACTATTCTATGGAGCTGGTTCGGGAAGCTGTTTCATCGACTGCAGTACGTGAGGCACTCGAACTCCAGGAAATTAGTAATATCGCTACATCCGGCTTGAAAGTAATAACTACCGTTGACAAGGGGTTACAACATGAAACCCTGGCTGCTCTTCGAGGAGAGTTATCTCGGCTCGATGTTCGACTTAGAGGCTATAAGCGTGATGAGGTCCAAAGTGAATTGAGTGCCCTTGATTATAAGGGTGACAACACAATTGAAGAAGGTGCCTTTCTCTTTGGCACAATCGGGACAGTCACCGGCAAAGGTGACGACACTGCAATAGAGATATCTCTTGATAAAAAGCTGGGTAGCGGAACCGTTGACGCAGAAGGTTTGAAAAAAATGGTTCTTGCAGATACGAGGTATAGGAAAAATCGTTGGAGTACATCAGAAAAGAAGGATCTGGCACTTTTTGTAAAAAAATTACAGGAAGGTGACAGGGTCTGGGTGAGTGTGAGAACGCCAAGCGAAGGAAGGGAGCCAGCACTCTTAAATCTTGAAAAATATCCCTTGATTCAGGGTGGGGCGATCGTCCTTCAAAAAGGAAAGATTAAAAGCATTGCAGGCGGAAGTGAAAACCGGTTTTACAATCGCGCTATCCATGCGAAGCGTACCATGGGATCAGCCTTTAAACCCCTGGTCTATACAGCTGCATTACAGCTGGGGTGGAACAGTGCTGATCCTCTAAAAAATGCTAGGGATCTTTTTGTCTATCACGGGAAACCGTATTTTCCAAGACCGGACCATGTAAGTCCCCATAAATGGGTGTCCATGAGTTGGGCTGGAGTCCATTCTGAAAATGTTGCATCGGTATGGTTGCTTTCAAAGCTCTGTGACAAATTGACTCCTTCAGAATTTCGTGAGGTTGCTGGAAAGGTAGGTCTTGCACCCCCAAATGTGGATGGACAGCAGGAACCATATAGAAGCTATAGGAATCGCATTCGTGATAAATATGGAATCCAAGTGAATAAACAATCCTTGAAAGAGGCTGCGTATTCCCAGGCTATTAATAATCTTGAAACGGACTTTATATTTGCTGATATGGTGGCTGAATATCAGGTCTTAAAAGAACTACCTTATGGGCAGGGTTATCATAATTTTAGAGATGATATTAACGCCGCTTTAAGAAGTGAGCGGAGAAAAAAGAGGGTGAGCAATAGAACCATCGAGGAACTCCATTTTCGTAAATCACTTTTGGATAACAGCTATCTCACCCTGGCTGATTTGCATGGAGAGCTTAACAATTACAGGACGCAGATCGATAAGATTGTTGACCATCCTTTCCCTGACTACAGTCTCGTCGTACCGAGTGATTCCGGTGCTGGTTTATATGTGGATGGGCTGAACAATGATTTCTTTTTTATGCCGAAAAATGCAAATCTAGAAGGGCTAACAGCGATAACAGTACCTGGTCTTCTTCGTTACCTTAGGCCGCAGGCGACAACTCAGCGCAACCTTTTCTGGGAACAGTTAAAATTAAATGGCTCTTTGAGCGTACGGGCTTTTGATAATACGAGGGAACAGTTCGAACATGAGTACAAAAAATTATTAGACGCTCTTCCCTATGAATTTGATGTGCTGGCTAAAGTGGATGACTTTCGCATAACTGTAGGCTTATTTTACCTTAAAAAATTATCGAAAGAACTTGGTATAAATAGTGATCTACAAGCTGTATTGTCTTTTCCGCTTGGGTCTAATGTGATTACCTTACTTGAGGCAACAAGAATGTATGAAGGACTTGTCTCCGGTATGGTCACAACATTTTCCGAAGGGAGCCAGGATGAAGAAAATGATTCTTTGGCAATTATTGATCGTATTGAGTCCCCTGAGGGGCGAGTGTTGTATCAACCCCAAGGTTCGCCAAGGACGGTAGTCGATAGAAAAACAAGCCTTGCCATTGGAGGAATTCTCGAAAATATTGTAAAATTTGGAACAGGAAAAGCTGCGAATAAAATTGTTAAATTCAGTCGGAACAACGAAGAGGGTAAAGACGAGGACAGAATAGATGCGATTGAAGAACTGGATCTTTCTGTGCCTCTTTTAGGCAAGACAGGGACAGCAAACGACTATACTAACGGTTCGTTTTTTGGATATCTTCCTGAGGTTGCAGCTGACGGTGTTGCCATGACCTTAGATGAGGGATACGCCATTGGGGTCTATGTTGGATTTGATGATAATACACCTATGCGTGAAAAGACCAGCCGGATTACTGGCTCTTCAGGAGCCTTGCCTACATGGAGTTCCATCGCAAATGCCTTGATTCGAGAGCACAATTATGCAAGCAAGCTTGATCCGGTTGATCTATCGTTTTCTGGACTAGCAATAAAAAGATCATCTTTAGGACAGGTTAATGTTGGTGTTGATGCCGAGGGTGGAGGTACTGTTATTGAGCCTTTTTCCGAGGTGAGTGAATTGTCACGTTATACTCCAGCTATTCTTACCTTTGGCAAAAAAACGAGCGCTGGTCGCTTTGTTCTTGAAAGAAACTATGAACCATATTGGAAAACGGTCGGAGAAACTGTACAGTAACGTGAAGAAACATTGAAATATACGGTATAACCTTATATTTACACAATTAATAAACTCGTAAAAAGTTAATTCGAAGTCTTTTGATGGCTATGCAAAATGGCTGATATACAGGTAGCGAAGACTCCGGTAGATTATTACAGCTTCATGCCCGGTGTCTCGACCTGCGAAAAACTTTGTTGGTGAGAAATCCGGACTAGAATATTATGTTTTCCCTTAATGTTAGAGATAAATTATGAAAAAGCTTGCCAGAAATATTACTCTTTCTCTCTGTGTCGCAGGTATGGGCGGTTGTGCTATTCCTGAGACGCCAAGAGTTTCCCCCCCTCCTCCTGTTGCGACGGGCAGCTATAAATTACCGGGGGTGGCCTCTCCTCAGGATACGAGCGTTGCTAAAACGGTAACACTACCGCGATATCTTGATGTTGGTATTGAGTCAGATGATACGATAGTCGAAGAGGACATAGAAGTCGTTCTTCCCTCAATGGTTTATGTGAATGATCGTATCTTTGAATATGGGAGAAAGCTAGATCGCTGGAAAGAACTCGACAGTAAATCAGTGGGGATGGATGTTGAGGAAGATGAAGCCGCAAAAATGGTTCGCTGCTTTAGGAGGCTCCAAAACGTCCTCAATGGGTACAGCGATCTCCGCAGTAAAATGCTCCAGGCTCAACAGATAACGACTGCTGATCAGATTAGTAGCAGCGATTTATTTCAACTACAGACTGCCGATATAGAATTTTTAGAAGACGGCTGTGGAAAACTGGTCTCAGATTCTGAAGACCAGAGTGTGGGTTGGAATAAGCGGGAGGAGGGAGCCGACTTATCAAAGCTGGAGACGCTTATAGATAGATATGACGAGAGTCGGGAATATGAAGAAGTCATTCAGGTTTGGTTGCAGATTCCAGCCTTTCAAATTCCACGGGTTCACGTTCGGGCTAAAATCAAATACGGTAATGCTCTGATGTATTTGCATCAGGAGGAAAAGGCGACGGAGGTGTACCGTGAGGTTGTCGATCAGATGTCAGACTCTGACGAGCAGGCAACAGATTTGGTTTCACTGCGTAAAATTTTAGCTGACCTCTATACAGCCGCCGGTGATTATAAGTCAGCAGAAGTGCAATATAAGAAAATATCTGAAGATTATCAGAATCTTGGAAGGCTTGAAGAATGGTCTAAGCTACAACTTTCGATTCTTGACAGATCGCTCGATGGCAGTCCTGAACTCGAAGCATACTCTTCCATGCTTCGTAATTATTTGGGATTCATTCCAGAGCAGGATGGCTATAAAATTGTGTGGGAGGCTGATAAATTTCTTATGAACTATCCCTATTCACCTGTTGCCTCCAACGTCGACTTTATTAGGGAATCTGCCATGTTGAGAGCCGATAAGTGGTTCAATACCTTTATTGGCGCAGTTGATTCGCTCGCTGCAGAAAAAAAGTTTGATGAGGCTTTAGAGTTGCTCGAAACCATGCCCACAGATATCATTGATGCTGATAAGCAGCTACAGGTCAAAGGAAAAAATGAGGAGTTGCTGCTAGCCGCCGCCGTTGAAAAAGAAACGACTAAAATGGCGACGATGCAGGAACTGCAGCATCAATGGAATAACGGTATGTTGCTTGTGAAAGGTGCCAGGTATGATGAGGCTATTGATGTGTTTACTAATCTGCTTGATACTGAATATGGCGTAAAGGCTGAACAAAAAATCAAGGAAATCTCTTTGCAGGCAGCAAAGGCTGATAGAAAAAAGGCTGCTGGCCTTTTTATAAGATTTACCAAAACGACTGATCTTGAGAGCCGGAAAAAGCTACTTATTGAATCAAGACAGTTGCTGCGTGATATACTGGTAAAATATCCGGATTCTGAAATTATTCCTAAGGTCGTAGGCAATATTGAAAGGGTAGAGCAGGAGATGACTCTCATTGACCCTAATCTCATTACGATAGCGGATCAGGAAGTCCAGAATATTCAGATTGATGGGATTGAAAACGCCTTTAACAGTAATCTACAGGTTGAATCTGCTGCCACTCCAGTCGAAGAAGCCTTTCCCGATGAATCTAACTGACGGTTAATTAATCTAATTGTGAAAGAACAACAAAGGCCACCGGGAAAACCGGTGGCCTTTGTTGTTTATGGTTTAAGTTCAATCTGTAGCAACCCTTCCCCAACGCCAATTGATTCGACACCATCCGCAAAGGACTTCCAGAACCCTTCATCAGCACCAAATTCTTTTATAAGATCGATGTTTTTTAAGCCGCCCAGCCAGCTGTTTGGCATGGGAACACCCATGAGACTGACGCCTTTAAGTTTCACCACAGGCCTGCCATCTTTATAGGCGAGCTCAGCCCCGGCTTTGACCTTGAAAGTTTTCCCACCAAACACTGGAAAATCGGGATCCAGAGGGATGAGAAGTTTTACACTGACCATGTCCTGAGCAAGATCAATTGCCAGCTTATCGGCGAGATCGGTGTTTTTAGCAAGCATGGCATTGATTTCACGTTCTGTGAAGTCAACTTTTCTGGAATGTTCATCCTCGCTGTATTTTTCAGGAGCAAGAGTCGTGGGAGTAGTCGTCGTACTGCTAGAAGCGGTTGATTTTTCCCCAAAACCTTCGAAAATTGAAAGTTTTGTTGAGAGGTGCTGTTCTTCCTTAGCCGATAAGGTTACCGGGTCAAAAGGGGGAGGGAAAAGAAATATCTTTATGGCAAAAACTGTCCCTACGGCCGTGATGAGCATTGCAAGGGCAACAACGCCCAGGGTCTGCATTACTGAAAATCCTTTTTGCGGGATAGGATTCTGTTGCATTGGTATCTGTTCTTCCATCGAGATGTCCTTTGGTGAGGTTGGGGTGATTGTGTAAGCTTGTCATAATGTAAACGATACATATATAACATAATAATCAAGTTAGCACTTTTGTAGTGTTATGCTGAATTTATCAAATTGTAATGAGAAAAGGAGAAGATATGGAAAAGAAAGTACTTGTGCCCTTGGCTGAAGGTTTTGAGATGGTTGAGGCCCTTAGTGTGGTGGATGTGCTTCGACGTGCTGGTGTACAGGTCGATCTTGTTTCGATTTCAAATGATCTACAGGTTGTTTCTTCCCATGGTGTTCCTGTGGTCACTGAAAAATATATCTCAGAATGCGTTGATCAACAATATGATCTTATTGTACTTCCAGGTGGTATCCCTGGATCGGAAAATCTAGCGAGATCGCAAGTTTTGCAGGACCTTCTGAAAAAACAAAATGATTCTGGAAGGTTATACGGTGCAATTTGCGCGGCTCCTGCACTGGTACTGGGTAGTCAGGGTTTGCTTGAGGGGAAAAATGCAACCTGCCATCCTCTTTTTGTGGAAAAACTCCCGTCTCAAGAATACAAGAATCAGAGTGTCGTTTTCGATAAGAACTGTGTGACTGCAAGAGGCGCTGGTGTCTCAATCGATTTTTCTCTGAAACTCCTTGAAGTACTTATGGGCTCAGACAAGAGAGATGAGGTCGCAAAACAGATGGCTCTTGTTTGATGGACTCGTAAAAAGCTCAATCTACATCGTTGTCGGTCTTATCCCGGTAAGGGGAAATAAGCCGGGATAAGTAGCTTGGGACAAATTATTTTCTTGGAAATAAATAAGAAAGTAATTTGTAAGGTACTAAAGCAACGATTGGCCATACCGTATGTATTGTCAAATCGTCGCTTAAGACACTACGCCTCGTATATCGAGCTTTCGCCAGAGTCCAGCTGTATGGGCAAGATGACTTTTTACAATTTTATCTCTCAAGAGATGTATCATTTTGGATTGCAAATGGATTTTTCCGGTTAGCTGTGCCCGTTATCCAGCGAATGGGCGAGCAGATCTTCTAATGAGACAAACAGGAGAGTGGACTCGTGGGTTGCGAGCAGGTTGACATGGGGAGCTGCATTATTTTCAAGAGCCTCTTTCCAGCGGGAGGCACAGAGACACCACCTGTCTCCTGGCCGGAGGCCATTAAATCCAGCAAAGTGCATTGGAGTGGAAAGATCGTTTCCATTTTCTTTTGAGAATGCTAGAAATTCTTCAGTAACTTGTACGCAAACCCCGTGTACACCAAAGTCGTTATCGGTTACTTTACAGCTGCCTTCTCTGGTAAAACCGGTCATGGGATCAATGCTGCAGATTTCAAGAGGGGTTCCAAGTACATTCTTATGTACGGTCATTTATATTTACCTCACATCGGTTGCGTAGTTTTTGGATTAATTATGTATATCTGAGTACAGAACAGTAAGAAAAGAGGAGGAAAAGGCAACTTATATTTATATAGTCTTATTCCTTAATTATCTTACCAAGTAATTTGTAGGTAAAGCCCCAAAGGTAGTAATCCTGTAAGGGGAAGGTTGGAAAGAATCTTCCTGGAAGCATCTCAGTTTCGGAGTGGGAAGACGGTTGCTCAAACTGCGTGGCTGAAACCCAAAAACTATTTACAATTTCAGTTTTATCAAGGATAATTTCTGGTCGCTCTGATAGGGTAAATAAAAAGGGTTGGACCCAGACAAGGGTATTGAAATTTTGTCCTGCGGGTTCAGGATGTAAGGTTTGTACGAGTTGGGTTACGTCAAGTTGGATTCCTGTCTCTTCTTTTGTTTCACGCAGGCAGGTGTCAAGGAGTGTGTTGTCGTAGCTTTCTTTTCTACCACCAGGGAATGCAAAATGCCCTGACCATGGGTCTTTTGGGTGTGACGCTCTGCGCAGGAGAAGGTAACTGGTTGTTGGCTGATCGCAACGAATTATAGCAACAGCCGCTGTAGCTTGTATATTAGGATTTTTCATAGTGCCGGGTGTTAGACTGTTTTTTTAAGAACCTTTGTTAAGAAAGAGTACTTTGTTTGTGGGTAAAATCAAGGGACAGTTCATTATACTGCTACCAATAGTATACAACATAAGGATGAGGATAGATTATGAAACATGATGTGCTCGTATTTAGCCAATACCCTTTTTCAGTCGGTGATAAAATTCGTATCGAGGATGGTCGGTGTAGAGGGGATTGGGAGGTTGCGGCGATCGAAGAACACAAGGTGGTGTTACGTTGCCCAATCTCCAAAAAAGAATTTTCCTGGAATAAGTTTTGTTACCTTTCGGCCCAAAAAGAAGGTGTTGACTGGCCTCAGGTTGATTAGTGCCTTACTCCTAACAACTTGTCATAACAAACAAGAAATAGGAAAGTATATTTAACATTAATGACTTGAAGTTAGCACCAGATAGCGAACGGAGTGAAGACCTTCGAGGTACTTATACCCCTCAGGGGGGTACTGAACTGAGTCCCGGCTTAGCTCCCGTTTACCGGGGATAGTAGCTTACTTTACCTCTGGTAATGGGAAGCGTCTCATAGTTTATAACTTCCTTTGTGTCCACCGGGAGGAGAATTAATACCATGTGTCTCATTTTTGTTTCCTATAACTGTAATGTACATTGCAGATATATTATAGCCGCTAACCGCGATGAATTCAGGTGTCGTGCAACAGCACCGTTAGCATATCTTGATGATGCAGGAAATATTCTGGGAGGACAGGACCTGCAGGCTGGAGGCATGTGGCTTGGGATAACCCGTGGTGGAAAATTCGGTGCCATTACAAATTATAGAGACGGTATAGGTGGTTCCGCCTCTCTGCCTTCGAGGGGTGAGATAGTTTCACGATACCTTCTTTCCAATGAGAGCGCTATACAGGCTACAGAAAGGCTGGCAAAAAAATCCCAAAGGTATGCTGGATTTAATGTACTTTTTGGAGATAATCGCCATCTCGTCTATTACTCCAATAGAGAAAATAAAATCCATCGTCTTACGCCTGGGTTCTATGGTTTGAGCAATCATTTGCTCGATACCCCGTGGCCCAAAGTTGAAAGGGGTAAAGAGCTACTGCGGACACATATGTGTGGTAATGAAAAAATCGACGCTTTGGTAATTACGAAATTACTAAAGGATTGCACTGTTCCAACGGACAGGCTTTTACCTGATACGGGCGTTAATCTTGACTTAGAGAGGTTTCTCAGTCCTGTTTTTATAGATGGTGTAGAATACGGCACGAGGTCTACGGCCGTCATCGAAATTGGCCATCGGGGAGATATCTTTTTTACAGAAACGAGTTACCTGCTCGGTGCAGAAGGAAATAAGAACGTATCACAAAAGCGGATGAGTTTTGAGTTGGATACATAAAATCATATTATCACCTCAATTTTGCATGTCAGACATTTGAAATCCAGGTGTCAGTTGAAATCTTTGAATAATGAGTAAAGGAGCTGAAGTTACAATGACTGAAGAAAAAAAGGCAAGTGTTACTGTTTTGTTACCTGCAGGTCGTCTCCCATTGGCGATCATGGATAAAGCCCATGATTTGGCAGAAAAATATAATTTACGAATTTACCTGTCCAATGCCCAAAATCTGAAAATTGTAGAAATCCCTGAAGAGGGTCTGGAAGATGTCAAATCTTCATTGACCGGATTAGGGGCAAGTTTTAAAGCTAAAGGAAAGTTCCCCGTTCCCAAGGTCTGTGAAGGCAAAAACTACTGTAATCTTGGAAACATTGATACAGAAGCATTGAGTGCGAAGATTCTCGATAAATTTTCGGGCAGGGAGCATACGAAAGCGAAGTTTAAAATTGCTATATCAGGATGTGCAACCTGTTGCTCTGGGGCAAAAAGCACCGACATTGGCATCATTGGCATGAAGGGTGGGTTTGACGTGTACGCTGGTGGAAAAGGTGGATCTTCCCCTAAAGTGGGGATAAGGATTGGACGTAAGATGGACTTTGATGAAGTGTTGGAAATGGTTGAAACCCTGGTAGAATTCCACGACAAGAAAACAGAAAAGAAACAGAGAATCTTCAAGCTACTAAGCGATCCTCAATTTCCTTACCCCGAGGTGTAGTAACAACCATAAAAATTGATACAGTAGAATTGACCTGATCTTCATAACACAAGGCGGGATAGAGCACAGCTCTATCCCGCCTTGTAAATTTATCATGTACTATTTCGAATTGATAGCGTGAGGTTTGGGGGCTTTGGCTCAACATTTTGAAGTGCTGAAATGAGAGCTGCAGGATCAAAATATGATGTAAGTAGTATCCTATTGTCTTGAAGTATTGGCCACGATTTGCCAGCAATCTTTTTTGCTGGGGCAGTGTAACCGTATTCCAGTTTCACATAGACACCAGCTGCCCGGATAAGAGCCTGTAGTGTGAGCTTTTCATCACCCTCAGCGTCATACCAAGCATGTTCCAGTACCTCGTGTACCTCAAAAAAAAGTCCTTGGTTCCAGAGGATTACTGCCTGCTTAATTGGATTTTCTCCAGTTTTTATAGACTCAAGTGCTTTTTTGTAGTGATCGCAGCGATCCTCTAAATAGTTTAGGTAATGGGGGGCAAGTTCCATGGCTTCGAAATCTTTTATGGTTGCTGTAAGTGTACTGTTGTCACCCGTTTCGATAGCACTCGCCAGAGCAGATGAGAGTGCATTTCTCATGTCTCTGCTAAACCGATCTTCAAATGGATGAAAAGTTGTCGTTTCCATAATAGTTTTATTCAATTCCGGTTGCAGGAGATTGTAATTCGGTGTGTTGTCTCTTTTTTACAACGTAATAAAGAACCGGTACAGCCATACGGCTGATGAGAAGAGATGCAATTTCTCCAAACATAAGCGATATTGCAAGGCCCTGAAAAATTGGGTCTGCGAGAATTACTGAGGCTCCGATAATTACCGCAAGGGCCGTCAAAAGCATCGGCCGAAAGCGGATGGCACCAGCATCAACTACCGCTTTGGCCAGAGGTTCGCCTTGTAGTAGTCTCAGTTCGATAAAATCGACTAGAATAATAGAGTTCCGGACAACGATCCCAGCTCCTGCCATAAATCCAATCATAGAGGTTGCAGTAAAAAATGCCCCAAAGGCCCAATGAGCTGGCAGTATCCCAATGAGGGAAAATGGAATGGCAGCCATCACAACAAGCGGGGTGATATAGTTTTTAAACCATCCCACCATCAGCATATATATGAGTACCATAACCACGCAAAAAGCGAGGCCTAGGTCGCGGAATACCTCGAGCGTAATATGCCACTCACCATCCCACTTCATAGAGGGCTCATTTTCACTAAATGGCTGGTTGAGGTTGTAGAGTTCGATGTGCTCCTGTGTTCCTCCAAACTCTTTGCCATTAAGTTCCGCTAGTTTTTTATTCATATCGAAAATGGCATAAACAGGGCTTTCTACCGTATCGGCAACATCAGCTGTGACGTAGATGACGGGTTTTAAATTTTTACGATAGATAGGTTGTTTAACCGGTTGTTCTGAGACAATGACAAGTTCTCTTAGAGGGATAAGCGGATTATTGAGTACATTTGTACCACGAAGCGAAATGTTAAGGATTGATTCTACCCGAGCTCTTTGCTCTATCGGGAGCTCAAGAACAATGTTAACCGACTCTTTTTCCTCGGGCTGATGGTATAGATCAAAGGAATAACCGCCTACAGCTATTTCGATTGCCTGGGTGATCTGGCGCTCCGAAATACCATTTAAGGCGGCTTTCTCCTTGTCGACGGTTATGATTTTTCGGAGTCTGTCGGTTTCTCGGAACCAGTCCACATCAACAACACCATCAGTTGTCAAAAGAATATTTTTCACTTCTTTTGCAAGGGCCACCCGGTCTTTATCGGTTGGTCCGTATATCTCGGCGACCAGAGTCTGTAAGACAGGAGGTCCGGGAGGGATTTCTGCCACCGCAACTGTTGCGCCATATTGTTCTGCAATTTTGGCAAGAGCTGGGCGTACACGGGTGGCAATGTCATGGCTTTGAAGGGATCTTGCAGTTTTAGGGAGCAGGTTTACCTGTATGTCTGCGACAGTGGGTCCACTGCGGAGGAAATAGTGTCGGACAAGACCATTAAAATTGTATGGTGACGCTATACCAACGTAGATCTGGTAGTCGGTGACAGTCTGTTCATTTTTAATGACCTGACTCATTTCAAGGGCCACCAGTGCAGTCTGCTCGAGAGTTGATCCTTCGGGCATGTCTAAAATAACCTGAAACTCACTCTTGTTGTCAAAGGGGAGCATTTTCACCTTAACCTGGCCAAAGTACATCATGGAGCAGGTGCCAAGAAGCATAACTGTTATGACGGTAAAAAAGACAACTCTCCAACCTGCGTGGGCCAGAAGCGGGTCCATGATCCTATGATAGATTCTGGTAAACCAGTCGTCTGGCATAATCTCATCGCTGTGGCCTGAGGATTCATTATTTTTCAGAATGTGGGTTGCAGCCCAAGGAGTCACTGTGAATGCGATAATGAGGGAAAACAGCATGGCAGCAGATGATCCGATTGGAATAGGGCGCATATAAGGGCCCATAAGGCCGCCAACAAATGCCATGGGTAGGATGGCGGCAATAACTGCCCAGGTTGCAAGAATTGTGGGGTTTCCAACCTCTGCAACCGCTTCTATTGCAACTTCCATATGGGGCCTTCCCGCATTGCCAGGTAATTTCAGGTGACGAACAATATTTTCGACCACAACAATGGCATCATCTACCAGAATACCTATCGAAAAAATTAGGGCAAAAAGGGTAATACGATTGAGTGTGTAACCGTAGAGAAAAAATACAAGCAGGGTGAGTGCCAGGGTCGAAGGAATGGCCAGCATGACAACAATAGATTCACGCCATCCAAGGAAAAATAAAATAAGAACAGCAACGCCAAATACGGCTATTCCCATGTGGAGCAGAAGTTCATTGGATTTTTCAGAAGCCGTTTCTCCATAATTTCGGGTGACCGAAACCTGCATGTCAGAAGGGATAACATTACCTTTGAGAACTTCGATCTTTTTCTGGACATCTTCTACCACTGATACCGCATTTGCACCCGGTCGCTTGGCGATCGAAATAGTTACAGCAGCCTCTGGATCGTTACCGTCTTTTGTTCCATGGAGAACATAGGTGGATGGCTCTTCCGGGCCGTCTGTTACAGTTGCGACATCGTCGAGATAGACAGGTTTTCCACCGTAGACACCGACTACAATGCGACCGACGTCTCTCGCAGATTGAAGAAATGTGCCGGTCTGGAGTTGAATGTTTTGATTAAGGGACTTGAGGTCGCCTGAATAGGTCTGACTGTTTACTGCTTGAATTTTGGGTGCAAGTTCATTGACTGTGAGGTTGCGGGCAGCAAGAGCCAGCGGGTCGAAACTGATGTTTAATTCTCGCTTGGTCCCACCTATAATTTTTGTTTCTGCAACCTCATTGATATTTTTAATCGAATCGTCAATTTGGGCAGCTACCCTTCTGAGCGTGTAGTGGTCATAATCTGCTCCATGGAGGGTGAGGGCCATAATCGGAACATCATCTATGGTATGCGGTTTTATCAGGGGCTGTTTTACGGAATGGGGGATGCGATCAAAATTGGTCGCAAGCTTCTGGTTGAGTCTGACAATAGAATTTTCAAGATTTTCGCCCACAAAAAAACGTACCACGAGAAGAGACTGTCCGGACATGGAGGTAGAATAGATATACTCGACCCCGGGCAACTCATAGAGCAGCTTTTCCATAGGGATTGTGAGGCTCTGTTCAACTTCCTTAGGCGTGGCCCCAGGCATACTGACCATCACATCGATAATGGGGACCTTTATTTGAGGCTCCTCCTCCCGAGGGAGCAATGTGATGGCAAGAAAACCTAGGAGCAGGGAAGCGATAATACCCAGGGGGGTGAGCTTTGAAGTGATGAAAGCCCTGGCCAGCCGTCCTGCAAAACCGTTTGTATTTATAGGCGAAGAGTTCATAGCGTTGTCGTTTGAGTGAATAGTTGTCAAATACGTAGAAGTTGATAACTCTGCTATTGTATCTGTAAAGGTTGGCCTGATTGTAAATTACTGTTGCCAGAGGTTATCACTGTTTCTCCTTCGCTCAGGCCACTGAGAACCTCAATACGCTCTTTACCATCTGCCCCCAGAAGGGTTACCCCCGTTCGCACAAGACGGAGTTGGGCCTGGTTGTCCTTGGTAACAAATACCCTTTCCAGCTGGCCATAGGGAAGAACTGCAGTTGGTGGTATGGCAAAGGTCTCGGATTCGTCAAGAGCGAGGGTTACCCGCGCGAATTGCCCGGAACGCAGATTGAGTTCTGCATCGATTTTTATCTTAATGGGTGTTGTTCTGGAAGATGGATCAGCTATAGGAGATACCTCTGTTACCACGCCTGTGACCTTACTGCCTGTAGCAGGTATGGTAGCGTGTAAGATGTCACCTGATGTAATCCTATGGATCATAGCCTCTGGAATATCTGTCAGGATTTGTAGATTGTTTTCACCTTCAATACGGAGCAGGGGTTTTCCTGGTGTGGCAAGATCACCTGCATTTGCCGGTTTTTGGGTGATGATCCCATCAAAGGGTGCTGAAATTATTGTGTAATCGAGCATGGTTTGTGTCTCTAGATAAGCAGCCTGGGCTATACGCACGGTGTCTTTTAGAGACTTTACTGTTTCCGGGGTGGCTGCATTTTGTTTCAGTAATTTCTCTTCTCTGGCAAGATTACGTTTTGCCTGTTCCAGCTGGGCCCCTGCTTGTTGCATTTGGGCTGAAATTTCTCCAGCACTCAGTTTGATCAGTAGATCGCCTTTTTTTATACGGGAACCGAGATCAATGGCAATGGAGAGGATATTACCGGTAATCTTTGACGAGATCTCCGCCTGCTCGACGGCTTCAACTGTGCCTACAAGTTCAATCTGATTTGAGGCGACCTCTCTTGTTACAGTGGCAACGCTCACAGTGGCTGTGGGCAGGGATTTTTGGTCTTCGCTTTGGGAGATATCTTCGCTTGTGCACCCGCTTATAAAGGTTAGGGCGAAACACAGTAAAGACAGAGGAAGTACTTTAGTAAGAGTCATTGACCCAGCTCCTTATAGAATCGTATTATACCTAAATCTTGCATACACAAAGTACAGAAAAATGATTTGTCATTGCAAAACAACATGTTGCATTCCTAATAATCACTTTAGAAAATCTTCTTTGTATGAGTACAATTTTTCTGTCATTTGCTACCCTTCGGGATTGACAATTCCACCGAATCTGCTTTGTTATCGAAGCTTTGAAGTATATTTATACGTCTTCAGCTTCGCTGCCTCGCATTTCCGGCAGGTAAGCGTAGACTCCGGGCTAGTCAATTGCAAAAGTTAGGCTATATTGAAAACTGATCGAGTCCACCGGCCCTGCGCAGGTTTGCAATGGCGACCTGGTAGGTGGCATTGGCGTTAAGATGCCTGGCCTGAGCGTCTGAGAGTCTTGTCTCAAAATCGATGAGATCAGAGGACAAAATGACCCCCTCTTTAAAACGAACCCGGGCAAGTCTGGTCGCTTCCTTTGCAACGCCTACCATCTTCTCTGTTACGCTAAGACGCTTTTTTGCCTGCTGATAATTAAGTTCGGCCTGCTGGACATCAAGGCTGAGGGTAAGCTCTGTCTTTTTTATTCTGGCTTCAAGTTCCTGAAGCTTTGTTTTTGCGACGGCTACCTGTGAGTCTCCCTTGTGACCATCAAACAGATTGTAGTTAACACGAACTCCGGCCAACCAGGAATCTCCGTTGCCATCAAGTTCCCAGCCATTATCAAATTGATAGCTGGCAAAAGTGTCAATTTTAGGACGATTATATCCTCGAGCTTTTTCTAAATTCGCGATGGCAGCATCCTTCATCCGTTGCAGGGTGAGAAGCTCACTCCGGTTTTGGTAGCTTGTGTTTACAGGTGCCAGTTGAAGGATGCTGTCTGATTCGTTAAGTACGATGGTTCCCTCTTTTTGGCCAAGGAGATTGAGTAAACTTCTCTTGGTGAGTTCGAGGGTGTGGTTGGAGATGATGAGGTCTTCACTGGCGGTGGATTGTTGGAGTTCAAGATTTAATAAATCCTGTTTGAGAAGATCGCCAGCTTCATATCTGGCTTTACCAACGAGAAGAGCTGCAGAAATAGAATCAAGGGCCTGCTGGCGTACAGTGACCATTTTCTTTGCCTGCAACACAGCATGGTATGTCTTGACAACTTCAAAGCTGAGTTGTTGATGAACCTTCTTCAGGTTGCTTTTCATGGCATCTACCTGTGCATTGGCAGACTTCTTTTCGGCACGATCTTGGCCACCGTTGTAGATTCTGTAGCTGATGGCGGCTTTTATCTGTAAATTGTCTGTTGTGCCAGGATCATTAAAATCTATAGTGTCGTTGAATTCACCCTGGTTTAAAATATTGCCAAAAGAGTACATTGGATTATCGGTCAGGCCATATTCTGCACTAAGGTTTACCAGCGGGTAATCGGATGAGCTTACCATGGTAGCTGAAGCCCTGGCCTGGGCTATTCTATGCTCTGCAATGGTGTTGTCTGGATTATCCTGCAAAGCAAAAGAAACAGCGTCCTGGACAGTCAAAGATTTCGGGAGTGGGGCCTCCTCTGCTGTTACGTTACCCGCTGACAGCAGAAGTCCAAGCAAGATGACAGTTTGAATAGATTTCATTTTTCCCTTTGTAATGACAATTGCAGATTGTATTTTAGAAAACAATTAAATAGATATGGTATCTTTAATACTTTATAAAATTTTGTCAAAGAAAAGCGCAAGCTTGTGAGAATATTGTCTTTGCATTGGCGAGGCCCTTCTTTTTGGTTGAAGGATTTTGTGTATATGCAATTCGCTGAAATTTATCGTTTAATGTCTGTTAGGTCAAGCTATTTAAGGTTGATAGTGCGGTAATTATTGGGGCAATAGCTCTTTTATCGATGCAGCATCGGATAAACTTTGGAAATGTACGATGGAGAAAGTGATGGACAGGCTATTTAAAAAACAATGTTTAGGTATTGTCATACGATGATTTTATATGGGAATGTCTGAAAGAAGAGAAAAGTCATGGGAGTTGTCATTACTGTAATTGTAATTACCATTGAAATGATTGATTTAATAATTTCACCTAAATTTTGCATGTAAAACATACGAAAGACACATTTTGTAAGTAATTTCAATGTATTCACATATAGAATATCTAAAATAATAATCACTTATTAATGACTTTAAAACAATGTGTTTTTATTATGTTTACCATCCTTCGGGATCACCAATTTCACCGAATCCGCTTCGTTAACAGCCACTTGGAGTACACAAGTACTCCTGCGTGTCTGTTGCCTGTCATCTTCGGCAAATTTGGCGATTGCAATATCTAGGTATCATTTTCAAGGAGGATGCTGATGTCTGGAAAGACGCTGTACGATAAATTGTGGGATAGTCACATCGTGGAAAACAGGGCAGATGGTACTGCCCTTATTTATATAGACCGTCATCTTTTGCATGAAGTAACATCCCCCCAGGCCTTTGAAGGGATGAAAATTGCCGGTCGCTCGCCTTGGAGAACTGCGGCGAACCTTGCAACACCTGATCACAATGTACCGACTATAAAATCTGAACGAGTTGCAGGAATAGAAGGTATCATTGACCCACTGTCAAAACTTCAAGTTCAAATCCTTGATATAAATTGCAAGGATCAGGGGATCGTCCAATTTGGTATGGAAGACTTGAGGCAGGGAATTGTTCATGTCGTGGGTCCGGAACAGGGTCTTACCCAACCGGGTATGACAATGGTTTGTGGTGATTCACATACCTCTACCCACGGAGCACTGGGCGCATTAGCGCAAGGAATAGGGACCTCTGAGGTGGAGCATGTCCTTTCTACCCAGTGTCTTGTGCAGAAAAAAGCGAAAAACATGTTAATTCAAGTTGATGGGATACTTGGAGATGGAGTAACGGCCAAAGATATTGTCCTTCACGTGATTGGCAAGATTGGTACCGCAGGTGGAACAGGATGTACAATTGAGTTTGGTGGAGAGGCCATAGCTGCACTCTCAATTGAAGGTCGAATGACGGTATGTAACATGGCCATTGAGGCTGGAGCAAGAGCTGGGTTGGTCGCAGTTGACGCTAAAACCATTGAGTTTGTAAAAGATCGACCTTTGGCCCCGAAGGGTGAGATGTGGGACAGGGCAAAAGAATATTGGCAGACTCTCGTATCAGACAGTGATGCTGTGTTTGACAAAGTTGTACAGTTTGATGCAGCAGAAATTGAACCACAGGTGACCTGGGGAACATCTCCTGAAATGGTCACCGGGATAAGCGGCAAGGTTCCTGTCATGGTCATGATGAAGAATAGCTCGGAGCAAGATTCGCTTGCGCGTGCTTTGAGCTACATGGGGCTATACGAGGGACAACCAATAACGGAGATCAAACTCGACCGTGTTTTTATTGGATCATGCACAAATTCAAGGATAGAGGATTTAAGGGCAGCGGCTGCTGTTGTTCAGGGTAAAAAAGTTGCAGCGTCGATAAAGCAGGCACTGGTCGTTCCGGGGTCTGGCCTTGTTCAGAAGCAGGCGGAAACAGAGGGCTTGGATAAGATCTTTGTAGAGGCTGGTTTTGAGTGGCGTGAACCCGGCTGCTCCATGTGTCTTGCAATGAATGCGGATAAGCTCGGCAAGGGAGAACACTGCGCCTCCACTTCAAATAGAAATTTTGAAGGGCGTCAGGGATTTGGGGGTAGGACCCATCTTGTCAGTCCTGTAATGGCGGCCGCCGCGGCTATAACAGGATCTTTTGTCGATATTCGCAGCTGGAAATAGGAGAGAACTATGCAAGCGTTCACATTACATACGGGTATTGTCGTACCACTTGATCGGGTAAATGTTGACACGGACCTGATCATCCCAAAACAGTTTTTAAAGGCGGTGAAAAAGACAGGCTTTGGACCAAATCTTTTTGATCAGTTGAGATACAAAGATGAAGGCCAGCCCGGTATGGATAACAGTACTCGGCCCGTTAACCCTGATTTTATTCTTAATCAGAAAAGGTATAAAGATGCCAGCATCTTACTGGCGAGAGAGAATTTTGGTTGCGGATCAAGCCGGGAACATGCGCCATGGGCTTTACTTGATTATGGCTTCAGGGCGATAATTGCCCCAAGCTTTGCCGATATTTTTTATAACAACTGCTTTAAAAATGGGATTTTACCCCTCGTCCTCTCGGCACCGGAAGTTGATCTATTGTTTGACGGAGTAGAATCAGGCGCAACTATTGAACTCACCGTTGATCTTGAGCTACAGGAGGTAAGAGTCTCAGACCAGAAACGTTTCCACTTTGAAATTGATCCGTTTCGTAAGACCTGTCTACTTAAAGGGCTCGATGATATAGATCTCACTCTTGAAAAAGAAGGTCTGATCAGGCGATACGAAGAGATGCAAAAGAAAATCTGTCCATGGCTTTTTGAAGATGTACTCGTTTGATATTCAACCAAGGCTTTAGCCCGAAATTCTCATGATTTTTTTGATTTAAAGCTCAACATTATGATATTACGAATAAATGCCAACTTGTTTGAAAAACAGGATGTTTTTCATTTTAAATCAAAAAAATCACCCTTCGGGTCAATAGATTTTTCCGCAAAGTCTGCGTTACAAGCCACTTGCGGTAGTTTATTACAGCAGCGTGGCTTGTGTCTTGACCTACGAAAAACTTTATTGATGAGAAATTCGGGTTAGGTTTACTGGTGGCTATCGGATGTTAAGGTCTTTAGCTTTGCATCGAGTGCTTTTATATCAATAGGCTTTGAAAGGTAATCGTCCATTCCAGCAGCAAGGCATTTTTCCTGATCTCCGGCCATGGCGTATGCGGTAAGAGCAATGATCGGGATGTGTCTGGCTGCTGTAAATTTACGAGATTCTTTGATCCGCTTTGTTGTCTCAATGCCA
Source organism: Desulforhopalus sp. (assembly GCA_047619065.1). Taxonomy (GTDB): domain Bacteria; phylum Desulfobacterota; class Desulfobulbia; order Desulfobulbales; family Desulfocapsaceae; genus Desulforhopalus_A. The sequence goes on along the minus strand of JBLHNA010000004.1, from coordinate 32,754 downwards.
TCTAGGACAGGCATTTGGACATCCATAAGAATGATGTCATAGAGGTTTGCTTCAAGGAGTTGGAGGGCCTGCTCTCCATTGACGGCAAGGGTTGTCTGGTGTCCGATCTTTGTCAGGATCGCCTGGAGGATCTGTTGGTTGATCTGCTCGTCCTCGACGATAAGTATCGAAAGCCTGCGGTTGGGACTAGTTAGTACTGGGACAGGAAGTTTATTATTTTTAGTAGATGCTTCCTGTCTCGGGGTTTCTACCTCAATGGTAAACGTTACTGTTGTGCCCTTTATTTTATTGGGTTTTAGCTGCACGCCCCCGCCCATTTGATTTACGAGTTGCTTAACAATACTGAGCCCTAAGCCGGTACCTTTAATCTTCTTTCGTCCACCTGTGTGTATCTGGGTGAATAGCTCAAAGAGCTTATCTTCACTATCTTCAGGGATACCAATCCCTGTGTCTGTTATCGTACCCTCAAGGATAATTTTATTTTCTTGAACGTCCTTCAACTTTTTAATTTGAAGAAAAACTTCACCCTGATCTGTAAATTTAATTGCATTTCCGATAAGGTTGAAAAGAATTTGTCGGATTCTGGTCTGGTCAGCTTTTAATGTATCTGGAATATTGTCTTCTATTTTGTAGCGCAGTGTTACGTCTACAGAATCAACGGATGTTTCAAAGGAATTGATGAGAGTTCGAACCATTTCCCGAAGCTGAAATCGTTCAGGGTTGATCTGTAATTTTCCGGCCTCAATTTTTGAATAATCAAGGATGTCGTTAATGATTGTGAGAAGACTCTTTCCAGCAGTGGTTGCCGCCTCCACATATTTAAACTGTGTTGAATCAAGGTTTGTGAGTGTCAGCAACTGAAGCATACCAAGCACACCATTCATAGGTGTTCTGACCTCATGACTCATGTTAGCCAGAAACGAAGATTTTGCCTGACTCGCGGCAAAGGCATCCTCCTTTGCCGCTTCGAGTTCTAGTACAATCTTTTTGCGGTTGGTTATGTCGCGGGTCACCACGATGATACCTGAAAACTTGTCGCTGTTTTTGTGCTGAGGGAGCGGTGAAGCAATAGATTCAATCCAGAGGATTCTGTTATTAGCTGTCTCAATACATGATTCCCAGTGGACAGATTTACACTGCTGTAGAAGAGCGTTGGCCTGGCCATCAGTCGGAAAAGGGGAGGTCGCTAAAATCTTCCGCTCGATAAGTTTTATGGCCTTGTCTTGAGAGACACCCGTCAGGTTAAAAAATGATGGGCTTACGTACTGTGGAGTGAATTTACTGTTGGTCGTCCAAATTACGTCGTGGACGTTGTCGGCAAGAAGCCGGTATAAACTTTCGCTTTGCCTTGTTGCCTTTTCGCTCAATCGACGTTTGGTGATGTCACGGGCTATTCCCATAAAGAGGTCTTTGCCATTGACGGTGAGACGGTGTGCATTTACTTCAATGGGAGAAATAATGCCGTTTTTATGAAGGCAGTTTGTTTCAAATGTTGCATGACCTTTACGAGCGAGACGCAATGCTAATGCTTTGTTATTGGAAACGTCTTTTCGTGGACTCAGATCGAATGGTGACATTCCTAAAAGCTCTTCTCTGGTGTACCCCAGTCGTTTGCAGGCAACATTGTTCACGTCAGAAAAACAACCGTATTGGGGGCTCTTCCGGTCAAGGGAGACAACAAAAATCGAATCGTTTGCGGAGTTGAAAAGTTTACGGTATTTGTTTCTTTGCTGTTCAAATGTCTCTATGAGACAGCTATGTTGTTCAATCGTAGTTTCTGCACGTCCGAGTACTTTTTGTTGACAGCCAAGAGTTTCTTCGAGTGAGGAAATTTGCAAAAGTGCCTGGTCCAGCTTTTGCTGCAAGTTGTTATCTTCCGGATTTGACATCGATTATGAGGTGACTCAAATGGTGTATCGGATTTACCGTAAAATACGGAGTTATTGTGTTTTTTTTATTCCTCCAATGATGTTACTGATTTTGACTACCCTAGTCAAATTGATTTAAGAAACGACAACAAATACTGCAGAGAGAAGATCGTGAGTCTCTTATGAACACTCTAATCGCTAACTAAATCCCAGTGGGCGTGTGCGAGAGTATCAACTGTTCTGATTTCAGGTTCATCTGTAGCGGGCTCTGTTGTCCTTTCTATCTACACTAAAACGTGTTATTTCTAAGAGATAGCGAAGGTGTTTATAGGGCGGGAAACCAATCGCATTGCTGTCTCTCTTAAACTGTAGAGATCCGAACTGGCATGGGTTCCATCAGGACTCACTGGAAAATACACATCAAGGAAGAAGTGCCAATAGGATGATCAATATGTTTAGCAAAGTCCAGTGTGCTCTGACTGTTACTCTGGATAATGGTGGAGGCTTTGCAGCACATGCTTGTGGCGCTAAAAACTACGAATACTGATGTGTGTTTTGCAAAACCTTATGCTAGCTGGCAGCGAAGTACAAATGAAAATATAAATGAAAGAACTGGGCGATTCTAGCTTGAAAAATTCGATAAGTGAACACTTTCAGATATTGAAATTGAGGGTGGAATTCAATTGTTGAATCTGACACAAAAATAAGTATTAGGAGGATTATTTTTTTGGAAGTCTTTACGGGTTGGCGTATTGCCTAGAAAGTGTTATGGATTTTTTAGAATCTATTCTTGTGGTTGTTTCTCTCTTAGAAAAATTGAAGTGTCATGAAATAAATTTTATATCGTATTTTTAGTATTTTTGCTCATGTCTGGGTGTTAAAATGAGGTGAAAGAAGTGGATACAGAACTCGACTGAGAAACGCCCTGAAGTTCAATTATTTTTAATTGCTAGACTAAATATCTTTCCAGGAGCCTGTTGGGTTAAGACCTTATTTTTGCCAAATGCTGACGTATTTAGCCCCAGCAGGTTTAAATGCCAATTTGGCGTTTACAGAGCGAATGCTCACCCTAGATAATTTGGAAGAGGTGTTAATTGATTCATCGAGAAAATCTAGATAGTATGCTGACTTTGTCACTTATCATTCCTGTTTTGAATGAGGCTGAGACAGTTAATTTATTTATAGACAAAGTCTCTCAAGTATTCGAGAAGCATTGTTCTTTATCTATTGAGTTTGTTTTTGTCAATGATGGCAGCACAGACTCCACACTGGAAACGCTTCTGGCGAGTCAGCAGCAAGATTCGAGGGTGAAAGTTGTCGATCTCAGTCGCAATTTTGGGAAAGAGGCAGCACTAACAGCTGGCTTTCAAGCTGCTGATGGTGACGTGGTGGTACCCATTGATGTGGATCTTCAAGACCCCCCAGAACTTATTTTAAAAATGATTGCTAAGTGGCGTGAAGGTTACGATGTTGTTTTAGGGCGACGTGTCGCCCGTAACTTTGACACATGGACAAAACGTGCTTCAGCTAATTGTTTTTACCGATTACACAATAAGATTGCAAATCCAAAGATTCCTGAGAATGTCGGAGATTTTCGGTTAATAGATCGATGTGTAGTCAATGCGCTAAAAGAATTGCCAGAGTCGTGTCGATTTATGAAAGGGCTTTTTGCCTGGGTTGGTTTTCACACTGCTTATGTTGACTACTCTCGACCAGAGCGAATTGCTGGCACAACTAAATTCAACGGTTGGAAGCTATGGAACTTTGCATTGGAGGGCTTCACTAGTTTTAGCAGTGCCCCGCTACGTATCTGGACTTACTTTGGTCTTCTTGTTTCATTCGTTTCATTGATGTTCGCAATTTTTATTGCTATTAGAGTGATTGTTCAAGGCGTAGATGTACCTGGCTATGCATCGATAATGGTGGCGGTCACCTTTCTGGGTGGGTTGCAGCTCATTGGAATTGGAGTGATTGGCGAGTACTTAGGGCGCACATACATCGAGTCAAAGCGACGCCCCGTCTATTTGGTTCGTCGCGTGTATAAATCAAAGGAAAATAGTGGATTTAAAAGAAATAGATATTCTTGACGACACAATCTCTTCTCATTGGTATTATCGATTTAAGGCAAGGGCAGTAGCTCGCTTGCTTTGTAAGGAAAAGATTTCCACCATATTGGATGTAGGGGCTGGATCAGGTTATTTTTCCAGATATTTACTATCTCATTCGGATGCTAAAGAAGCGTGGTGTGTGGATATCAGCTACGAATCTGATTCTGATTACTTTGAGGTAGAAAAACCAATTCAGTTCAGACGTTCTGTAAACACGTCGAACGCGGATTTAGTTCTACTTATGGATGTTCTAGAGCATGTTGATGATGATGTTGGCTTGCTAAAAGAGTATGTGAACAAGGTGCCAAGTGGCACTCGTTTTCTGATATCGGTACCAGCTTTTCAGTTTCTATGGAGTGATCACGATGTATTCCTCGAACACAAACGTCGGTACAAGCTGGATCAAATTGAATTGGTAGCTGAGCGCGCGGGATTAAAGGTAACACATGGCTCGTACTACTTTGGAAGCGTCTTTCCAATAGCTGCAACCATTCGGTTAGTTGAAAATATATTTAGTAAAAACACACAAGATCCACGCTCTCAGCTTAGGCGGCATCCCTTGATTGTTAATGGAATTCTCTCAACTTTATGCAAAGCAGAGTTGCCATTAATGAGATTTAACCGGCTTGGCGGCTTGACTGCGTTCTGTCTAGCTAAGAGCCAGTGAACAAGATGTTTAAGGAGCAGGACCGAGGACGTGTTTTCCGAAAGTGGATCTGGCGAGAGGCGGCTCTAGCTGTCCGTTTCGGCATTGTAGGTACTATTGCAACAGTTATCCATTTACTGGTGGTTGCACTTCTGATCTCTGAGACCTCATTGCCAACCTTATCGGCAAATACTCTCGCTTTCATGACGGCATCCGGTCTCTCGTTTACAGGTAACTATCTTTGGACATTTCAATCGCCGGGCGGGCCAGGAAAGGCAATGTGCCGATTTCTTTTTATTTCAGTTAGTGCTTTTTCGATAAATACTCTGATTCTAGCAGCATTACTGCAAACAGACTATCTTTCCCCATTCTTCTCAGCTGTGTTCTCTGCGTTGGTAGTTCCTGCAATAACCTTTTTTGCGAGCCGACTTTGGGGATTTAAAAAATAAGCTAAAACATGCAACGTTTGACGCTAGGTATAATGAGTTCTCCCTAAGTAAATTTGGAATAGCAATTATGTATAAGTTACTTGATAGAAATCTTTTTCTAGAGGCAATATTAGGGTCTTTGGTGCTGAGTGCTATAGCATTTTCAATTCAATCCTCTTATGGATTTTCGTGGAGTGATGAAGGCTTATTGTGGTACGCTTCACAGCGTACTTATTTGGGTGAATTGGCAATCCGCGACTTTTTTGCTTACGACCCTGGAAGGTACTATTGGAACAGCATTTTCTTTTTAATTTTTTCTGACACTGGGCTAAACACTCTTTTGATTGCTGCTTCATCATTTGGTGCGTTTGGCTTGGCTATTACTTGGTACACAATGGGAATGGCAAAGGTCAATGTCAAATGGCGCTTCTGTTTCGCGATCTTAATTACCATTGCTTTAGGATACCCGCGTCACAAAGTGTATGAACAATCATTGTCGTTAATACTGGTTGCAGTCTTATTTATGGTCTTGACGAATTCATCGTCGTCTCGAAGATGGTTTGTTTTTGGCCTGGCCACTGGTGTTGCAGCTATATTTGGTCGAAATCATGGTGTTTTTTTTGTAGGGTCAGCAGTATTATGTGGGGGATATTTGCTTGCTACAAAGCGAGCGAATATTTTACCTCGCGTTATTGTGTGGTATTTACTGGGTGTCGGTCTTGGTTATTTGCCGGTAATTTCACTTTTCATATTTGATTCGGGATTTAGAGAGGCTTTTTGGCAGTCAATATTATTTACCGGCAATTGGCAGCTTCCTTTGCCAATCCCATTTTTTTGGACGATTGATTATTCTGCTCCCCTAACTTACAAATTTATTCATTCTTTAGCGATAGGGTTCACCTGCATCGTCATTCCAGCGATTTACTTTACGGGATTACTTTTTTTTGTATCTAGGGATGTATTTTCACGCGAAGAAAGGTCTCCAGCATTCTACTTGTTGGGGGCATCATCTATTGCAGGTATCCCGTACTTGCACCAGGCATTTAATAGGGCTGACTTTGGGCATATTGCGCAAGCTACCGTTCCTGTATTTGTTGCAATAGCCGCAATTTATTTACTACAATCTAAGAAAAATCGGAATCAGATTATAATCCATATTATATTATTCGTTTCTTTGGTTATTCTTCTATGTGCTTGGATCCCTAGTCAACCCATTTTGAGGTCGATAAGAATGGAGATTTTGCATCCAGGTGCTACAAAATATTTTTCAATATACGGGAAAAATTTTGTAATACGAAAATCTCAATCAACTCTACTTGATCAAGTTAAAAAGATTGCCGAACATTGTGAAATTAGCGATGGCCAGTTTTTGGCGGCCCCACATTTCCCTGGCATTTATGCCTATTTGGGATTGAAGGCACCTTTTTGGGAGATGTATTACTTATATCAACGATCACCCGAATTTCAGAAAAAGCACGTTGACGCCATTTCGGATGTTCGCTTAATATTGTTAGCGGCCGGTGCTACCGTTGATGGGCTGGAAAGATTGAGACTCAAAAATACTTATGGCGTTCTATTGGATCATATTCTTAACAATTACAGAAAGCTAAATGTGAGCGGATTACCTAAAGGGGTTGCTTTGTATGTAGACCCAAGGTCGTGTGATGTTAATTAGCTTTCCATCTTGTTACCTGCTGTAAGGTGACAGGGTATGCCCCCGGGAAATAGTGCCTGCTTATGTTTATGAAGGCAAAGGGAAACATATTCATAGAGTTACGAATATTCTAATCGCTGAAGTGCTCAGGTGACTGGCGATACAGATTATATCCAGTGATACACGATAATATGAGTAAAATAGAACCGGCAACGATAAGTGCGGTTGAAAGAGATGATCTTCCAGCAATCCATCCAATAAGAGGTCCCAGGGTTGCAAAGCCGATCCGGTAAATGAGACTTCTGATGGAAAGTACCGTGGCTCGGGTTGCTGCGTCGCAGTTTTGATTAATAAGATCCTTTAGAACCGGTGTTGCGTATCCCCGTAGAGCAAAAAACAACCAAAGAAAGCAAACGGCAGGTGCAACAGGCAGGGCTCCAAGTAATATATACGTTGCTGGGATATAAAAAATAATTGCTAAAAGAAGGGGTCTGCTTCCACAAATCAATTGAGTTTTAACCGCAAATGCTGCAAAAAAGGCCACGGTCAGGTTGAGCACGACCCACAGTGGTGTGATTGTCAATTCATCAAAACCACTGGACACAAAATAGACCTGTGCCGTCCATGCCATACAAAGGGTCGCAATGCCGGTGACAGAGGAAAAGAGAAGGGCTGAACTGAGCTTGGGGTTTGTAAAAAGCGAAGTTCTGCATACTTTCAGTATTTGAGAGATGTTGTTGCCAATACTCGAGCCAACAATATTTCTGTCTCGTAGTGGTTCAACGAGCAGTAGAGACGCCGGAATGGCCATTGATGCAATGACTGCTTGGGCAATATACACATATCTGTAGCTGAGTGTTGCAGCTATAATACCGCCGAGTATTGCCGCCACGGTTTCAGCGACATTACCAAGGGAGGTGATTCGGCCTTCAAAGCTTAAATATTTATGTTTCAGATCAGCTGAAGCGAGTGTATCAAAGAGCATGGCAGAGTCTGCCCCCGAAATAAAGCTGCCGCCAATACCAAGGATGATTTCCGCCACAAGAAACCCTGTAAAACTATCCGAAACTGAGTAAAGGACAAAGCCAAGAGAGCCAAGGATTGAACCCAAAATAAGAGTCTTCTTGCGCCCAACGACATCGGCCATATACCCTGAAGGTATTTCTAAGATAGCAACACTTATGGAGTATATTGCCTGGAGAAGAAAAATATCGAACTCATTGAGCCCATTTTCGTTATAAAAAAGGGCGACCACAGGCATGATGAGCATCAGCCATTTGGAGAGTTTGATTACGCAGAGGCAATAGACGTTTGTAAGGTATGATTTGGGCATCTATGACAAACATAAAAGACGTTGATGGAAAATCACGAAATCAGATACTCTGTTGCTTTTAAAGTTCTGTTCACCTGGTGATGTGTGAGCTGCGCTTTCGTCGGTTTTCTCGACAATCCATTAAGTCATTGTTGTCCTGATGGATTGGTGGTTTGGTCAAAATATCTTGTTTATTTAATCAGTTTGAAAAAACGTTTAACTAGAGCAGTTAGTGATAATTTGAATTGGTGCGTTATCATTCGAGCCTTTTCAAAATCACCTTTAATTAAATATCCCAAAAAGCGTAGAGGGGATGTTAATTTCCATGATGTACTCTTGAGAATTGATGCTGAAAAAATCTCTTGATCACGAATTGTTTTCTTAGAAGAGGTCTCTTTATCTTTTAAGAAGGCTATGTGTTCTTCACGCTCTGCCAAGGTTTGGACGAGCATTTTTTTTTCCCACAATAGGGTTTCTTTATTCTGCAAGAGTAGTGCCTTGTCCTGCAACAATAGGGAGTGGCCTTTTAGTCCAACATTTGTAATAAATTCTCCAATTGTAGAAGTTTGAATTCTGACAGTAGTGAAAAAGTCTTCTAAATGTTTTAACAAACCATCTTTATTGCTGCTGTAAGAGACGACCTCTAATTGAAATTCAACTTCCAGATTGAGGTATTCTGTGAAAATTTCTTTGTTGAATTCAAGTTGGAACTTATTGAAAATAGCTTGGACAGAATCATATATAGTCTTGTTTGCAAAAAGATCCGTCTGTTCCAAAAACTCAAGATTGTCGTTAAACTCCCTAAATAGTCCTCTAAAGAAAACAAATCCAAGCTCCAAATGTTTTTTTAGTTCCCATTCTTGATCGATTATTTGAAGTGTATTTTTGTCATCTAACATAAAGTTCGAAAGTATACCGTCATATAACTTGCCAGAAACTAACGGTCTTCCAGTGGGGTTGTCCTCTAGTGGTGTAATAACTTGAGCGAACAACCATTTTACCCATGGTGAAAGATATGCAATGAATTGTTCATGAGCGTTTACCTTCGGTATCTGCGTTAACAGTGTGTAGGTGTAAGGAATTCCCCGAATGTAATTAGATTGTTCGGTATGATGAATAGGATGATTTGAATCGTCTCTCATCTCCATGTGTTTAGGATAAGAACTGATTTTATCGACAAGAACACTTTCATTAGAGTGGTTAAAAACAGTTTCAATAAGGTAGTGTTTTTTTCGCCTTCCACTGTATGTTTTAGCAAGCCACTCATCAGTAAGATCACTTAATGTTTTATCACCTGTAAATGCAAAAGCTAAGAATGAATTTGATAGGTCTTGAACCAAACTGTTCTTTGTAAGTAAGTTCCAGACTCTGGCTTCGTGGAAAATTTTGTCTACATTGAATGCGTAATTTCTAGCAGGATATTGTCCAATGAGATAGGAAAGGTCAATAGCGTTTGACTTGAAGGATTCTTCCCGAAGTAATAGTTGTGGCATTTTATAGTCAGGAAATGGGTAGGCAAATTCTACTCTGTTAAATCCTGCATTTTCAATCTCTTGCTGTAACTCTTTTCTGCCAAATGTGCGGGCTGTGGATGGTGGATACAGGTCGTTGATACCAGAAAATGCAATACCGTTATGATCTTCTGCAGCTCCGTTGAAGTATTTAAGACCCAGTTGATTTTCAATCGCAATGATGAGAACGCCATTCTCACTGAGAAAATTACGCGCATGTTTTAACGCATTTAATACTGGGTTATCTCCAGTGAAAAAAGATGGGCTGTACTCAAGAACACCAATCATTGTAATGAGATCAAATGTATTTGGATGTTCAAAATATGTGAATGAATCATTGCATACTTGGATATTTTGAAGATCGCGGCATCTGGATTTCGTAATTTCTGCTCTCCGAGCGCTTCCTTCTAATGCAATAATGTTAGAATTAGGGCACTTCTCTCCTAACTGTCTTGAAATCGCACCACATCCTGAGCCAATTTCAAGTATATTGTCGAATTGATGTAATCGGAACGAGGACAGCAGGTTAGATCTCAGCGGAGAAAAGTGGTATTCACTAGGCCAATCAACGATCAACCTCTGTAGGTCATCTGATGCTTGGCTGACATCTGCACAATCTTTAAGTTGTTGAAAAAGTCTATCTTCAATCTTGTCGCCATCGGAGTAGCTAAAATCGAGTCTGTCAATTTTGGTCCAAATTCCTGACTCATTTTGGTGGTAATTAGGTGATAGCATGAGTACTAGATCGTCTCCATACGACTAATTTTGATCGATGAGTCCAGGTCGAAAAAACCGACACTGGATTTATCTGAAATGACTTCGAACGTTATTACATCGTAACGGCGGTCGTATACTAAATATTCACCTTCTTCAAAGCCTGCACATCCAAAGGATAGAAGATATCCTCCTGGGTTGAGCATCATTTTATGTTCAAACTCAGTTAATATTACTTCCCCTTTTTCAACTGTCCCTATCTCAACGTTTTGAAAGAGAGTATTTGTTCCTGTAAGATCAAAACCTTTAATATCTTTGATAGTATAGGCAGTTATAGGATTTCGAATTTCTTCGTGGAAAAGGGTTTTGAACCAAAATCTATATCTTTCCCCATGAACAAACGAATATTGGGATGCGTTGTTCAGGGAGTGTATTCCCATTTCAATTATTTCTGCTTTGCCATTACCATAACGGTTTTCGTTTGGATTGAGCTGATACGAGAGCTCACTTTGAATCATATGATTTGATATTTGAGCAATAGAGTTCTCGTCTCGATTATTGCTGTTTGGTACTGTAGATGTATTGTTTTCGGGTGCATTGGGGGCACTTGTTGTAGAAGAATCAGTGTTATCGAGAGTAGAGCAATTGACAATTCTCCGGTTATACTCATCTACAACGTCTTTGGCTGGGCCGGATTTGATGATTTGACCTTGTTCAAGTAAGATCGCATTATCACAGTATCTGGTGATGAGATCCATTGAATGCGTAACAAATAAAATTGTAACACCTTGTTCTTGGAATTCTTTGAATTTGGCAAAACATTTAGCTTGAAAAGCTGTGTCACCAACAGACAGAGCTTCATCAACAATTAGGATGTTCGGATTTACATTAATTGCGACAGCAAAAGCTAATCGCACATACATGCCACTGGAGTATGTTTTAACAGGCTGGTCTATAAAAGTACCTATGTCCGCAAAGGATAGAATTTGATCAAGACATTTTTCCATTTCTTTTCGATCAACGCCTAAAATGGACCCATTAAGAAAGACATTTTCTCTACCTGTAAATTCGGGGTTAAATCCAGCACCTAATTCGAGTAAAGCTGATATACGTCCTTCTACACTAGATTTGCCTGCTGTTGGCTGTAAAATCCCACATATAATTTGTAAAAGAGTAGATTTCCCGCTTCCATTCTTACCTATAATACCAACTGTTTGCCCCTGCTTAACGCTAAAGGAAATATCTTGTAGAGCGTGAAACTTTTGATGATATCTACCATCTGCGTTGGGTAGTAACGCTTCCGCAACCCTGTGGAGAGGTCGCGAGAAAAGTTTGTAGGTTTTACATACATTGTGAAGATCGATAACTACCGAATCTGAGAAAGATGGTCCATGTATTGAGTGTTGCTGTGATATATCGGCACACATTAGTAATTAGAGCACGTCGGCAAATTGTGGTTTTAATCGCTGGAATATGGTGATACCAGCAACAAGAAGAAAAAGCGTGACTGACCAAAAATATAAAGTCCAATATGGAGATAACCAGAAGCCTTGATGGTAAATAAAAGAGTCTCGATAACCTTGGACGATATAAAAAACAGGATTAAGTTTTAAGATACTCTGCACTTGGGGAGACATCATTTTTATATCCCAAAAAATGGGTGTTGCCCAAAAACCGACTTGGATCATTACCCCCACAATTTGCCCCACATCTCGCAAAAAGACATTCAGCGCAGAAAAAATCCAACCTAAGCTAAGAGAAAGTACACAGAGGCAGAAGAGGTAGTATGCGGTTTGCACTATATAAAATGAAAAAGAAAGTTGATGAAAAAACAGTAATATGATGATTAAAAACAAGAAAACAAGATGGGTGATAATTCCAGAGGCTATATTAACAATAGGTAATATTTCTGAGTGAAAAACTGTCTTTTTGACTAAATTAGCATGTTGGATAACAGCCCCTGTTGAAGAGGTAATTATTTGTGCAAATAAAAACCAAGGGGCCATCCCAGCAGTTAGCCAAACGACAAAAGGGACATCATTCATTGGCTTAACTTTAAAGCCGATACTGAATACAAACCAAAACACAAAAATCAATACTAATGGTTGTATAAATGTCCAGAGAACACCGAGTAGTGAGCCCACGTATTGAGCTGAAATTTCACGTTTAGCCAGAGCAACTACTAGAAAGCGTTGCTCCACTAAAAGCTTTACGAATTTAACTAGGGAATTTAACATATCAAATCAGTTGCTGAGTGAACACATATGGTCAAAATATGAAATTCCAATCGAAGGTTTTTGTTGTTTGTGTCAGACGCATTCATAGTATTGGAGAGAAAACCAAGCATAGTGCTTAGGTCAACTTCTCCTTTTACCAGAAGGAATGCAATCAGTCAAGATTGGCTGGATTCTAGAATATTAAAATTCTGGGAAAATTGATGTTTCTAAGAACTATAATGGAGACAGGTGAGGTCAATCGTCAATAGTGGGCATCAAACCTTTCTTCTTTTTTCAGGCTTGCGAGATAGTTTTGTTCAAATGCTATACGGGAAACATAGACGATATCATTCCAAATTGGCTAAGACTTCAAGTACAGTCGTGAAAACAAAACTGGTTTCTACGATCGGAGTACAAAATCAAGCCATTGGTTGGTAGCGTGTTTGTTACATCACGAAACAAGGCGTTAACCACTAATTTTCTTATCATCCTGATACTCATGGCATATTCTACTATTTCGTCTGTGAAAGTATCCTTTTGCCTAGCAAGATATAGCTAACGATATTAACCAATCTTAGGTGAGCTCAAGAAAACAAGTTGCCTCACTTGCCCTAATCGGCTAAAAAAGAGCACGTTACGTAGGGATTGTTGATGTGATCGATTTTGGGTCATATCTAAAATAAACAAAATGCTTCTTTCTTTTTACAATCAAAATTATGATAAAACCGATTACATTTAAGAACATACTTAATTATCTTCTTAAAATTCTACTCTTTATCTCAATCATTGCCGTGGTGGTCGCTGGGATTTTCTTTTATAAAGGCTCAATTATTGACCAAGTAGATCAATTTATAGTGAGTAAATATGTTGGTAAGTATCAGCAGAAATTGGAAACAGCCAAACAATTAATTTCCATAGATACAGTAAAGTCAAACTATGCATTTGTAACTCTGTTATCTGATCTTGAGCCAATTAAGGCGATGGACCGCTTAGCACCAATAAAGCGACAAACACTCACTCTCCTTACGGAAAATCTTATTGAGTCAGGGGATATTGAGAGAGCGCTATTTTGGTCAGAACTATGGGTACAATTCAATGACCAAGATCTCCTGGCCTTAGCACAGCGTGCTAAGTTAGTTTATTTGACTCAGGGCCGAAAAGAGGAAGGCTTGATTTTACTCACTGAGTTATATCGTAAAGTTCCTGAGGCACAGATCATTACAGACACCTATGCAGATGCATTGGAACAAGAAGGTAAGCTATCTGAAGCTTTTTTAAGCCTGAGCAGGAGTTTGACTTTCAATGGAAGCCCTAAAGAAAACGCATGGCAAATATACTGGGATAAGGGGCAAGGATTCAATCCTAAGGATATGCATGTAATCAGGACAATAACGGATAAAGAGAATAAAGTTGTGCTGAATTTCGAACTGGACGGCGGAACAAAAAACCTTCGGTTGGATCCACCGTCTTATTCACGTTTGTCCTTTTTTGATCCAAAGGTTTTGATTACAGCAGGTGGTCGGCGAGAAACCGTCCATTTGGCCGATGTTCCTTTGCAGTTTCATAACATGTCCCAATATGGCAAGAGAGTGCAAACCTCAGGAGGGATTGACCCGTATGTTTTTTGGAAAATGCCAGAGAGTCCTTTGCATGAAACAAAGGCTATTACAATAGAATTAAGTTTAGATGTCGTTTTCCCTGACAAGATGATTCGATTGGTTACGTCTGAAGATGGGGATGCAATAGAAACCGACCTTTTGGCTAAAGGAGAAATGCTAGCTGTTGAGCATTTAAAATCCATTAGAAAGCAGAGCCGAGAGCAGCATACAGAAAGCATGATGGACGCAAATAAGAAGCTTGAAAATTTATTATTCGGACAATCATTGGAAGTGTATTGGAGAAAGAGTGGCAGTGTTTTCTCTGAAAAACAAAAAAATAACTCACAGCTCAACTGCAATGTGGTAGACGAAAAAGTTTCGTTTGACATTCTGATACCTATACATGGAACACCTGATGAATTGCGGTTAGATTTTCCGGATATAAAAGGAGTTTCATATAATTTGAAACAAATGGAAATCGTTCAAGGAGAAAATGCCCAGGAAATTGATGTTGCTAATTTAGCTTTTACCCTGAAGAACAACGTAAAAAAAGAGGGTAATGTTATTGAGGTGTTGGGCAATGATCCACACTTTGCTTTTAAAGTTAACGAGTTACGCTTTGATAGCGTGGTCCATGTCGTGGGGTTTGTTCAATGAAGGGATGGATAAAAAACTGGTGGTCATGGAGTTGGTTAATCACTCTTCCTGTGACTGTTGTTTTCATTTACTGGAGTTGGAGTACCATAGATAGATATAGTACTTTTGGGGTTCGTTTTGATGCTAAACCAGCGAAAATGACCTTGCTTAAGGCTGGTAAACTTGAAGCATATCATCTGAAACAAAAAATGAGATTAGCTCTTTCATTTACTCAAGATAAGGAAAAGGTAGGTTCGAAGCTGAGAGCGATTAATCTTTTTGTTCCAGAATCAAATTTAGCTCAATTGAACGCTAATCTACCCCATTCCGGTTTTGAATATGTTAAAGGTGGTTTGTGGAATGGTGAAAAACTTCAGAAAGTTAAGGTTAAATATAGAGGTGATTTCTTACCTCATTGGGGATTTTTCAAAAAATCACTGAGGATAAAAACAAAGAAGAGTAGACTCTTTGAAGGAATGCGAGCATTTAACCTCACTGCCCCAAAAGGGATCTTTCAATTGCATAATTACCTTGGTTATCGTTTGGCAGACTCTTTGGGGCTGATGACACCACGTAGTGAAATGGTAACCTTGAATTTGAATGGAAAAAGGCAGGGGCTTCATCTGATGGTTGAGCAATTGGAGGAACTTACCTTGCGTTATCATGCGCGTATGCCTGGTGATTTATATGTTGGAGAATTGGCAGGGAAAGACGCATATGCTGGGGTTGGCTCTAATGTTTTTGACCACTCTGGTCTTTGGAAAAAAATAGCAATAAATAACCATTTCCCAGATGATTCTCGTAAACCATTGGAGCGCCTTCTTTTTCTCATCAATTCTCCCAGCTCCGAAGAGATCCAGCAAGAATTGAATGATTTACTCGATATGGAGGCCTGGGCAAAGTTTAGTGCTTTTGAGACCTTAACACAGACTTTTCATTTCGATAAGAGCCATAACTGGCGTTTGTATTTTGACCCAATGCGTAGCAAATTCGAGCCCATTATATGGGACCCGCTTGCCTGGACAACAGGTGCTTGGCAGAAAAATATTAATCAAGAGGCTATTAGAACGAGACTACATAAAGCCTTGTTTAAAAATGCACATTTCATCCGGCTGCGCCACAATGTTCTGAAAAACTTTTTTCAATCCGATCTTAGTGAACAATTTTTAAGAGAAACTGATCAGATCATTTCAGATATTATACCTGTCATTGCCAGTGATCCAAATTTACAGTACCCAGAAAAGAAAATCTTAAAAAAGATTCGATCTGTCAGAGTAAACATTGATAATGTTTTCGCGGATGTTAAAGAAAATATTTTATCATCTGATGGAGAGATTTTGTACACTGCTACTCCTGAGGGCTTCAATTTCTTAGTCACCGGAAGCAGTATTATCAATCAGACCACTTTTATATATGAAAAAGCACTTGTCGGTGATATTGGGGTAACAATAACATATTGGCTCGGTGACAAAAAAAATGAAATTGACGTCTCTGGTGGCGTCAATATTAGAGGGAGACAGCTCGACTTGCGTGTTCCACTGCTGAGGGGGATGAGTATACAAGAAGGGGATACGGATGTAAAAAACAGTCTGAAATTTACTCCAGGTTATTACGAGTTAAAAATATCCGGTATCTCTTCCAGCAATAAACCATATGAGATCTCTGTTGACAGAGGGTTAGGGACAATAGAATACGCGAGGCACGCGTCTGAAATTCAAAAACATGCGTTTAAAGAACTCTATGGTCTTATCCCCTATTTGCCTCTGGACAGAGCAACCCGTTGGCGAGGTGAGATTGAGGTAGTAGGGAAGCAGGAAATATTTGGGGAGTTAATTATTGATCCTGGCACTATAGTGAGATTGCAACCAGGCGCAACACTCATAGTACACGGTCGATTACTTGCCGTTGGAACAGCTGATAAGCCCATTCATTTTATACCCGCCGCTGACAACCAATCTCCTTGGGGAGCTCTGGTGCTTAAAGGAGATGGTGCTAATAATTCTCGTCTCTCCCATTGTGAATTTTCTGGTGGCAGTGGATTGAAAAGTGATTTGTTTGAATATACTGCCATGTTTTCGGTACATGAGGTAAACGGGGTAGAGGTTAGTAATTGCTTGTTTAGAGATAGTCAGGTCACCGACGATATGGTTCATGTGGTCTACTCTAAAATACGTTTTTATAAATCTCGATTTGAAAGATCACTAATGGATGCTCTCGATATAGACATAAGTGATGCTGTGATTGAGGAATGTAAATTTTCAGACAGTGGGAATGACTCTATAGATTTGATGACCAGTAATGCAATTGTGAAGGACACGCTTATCGAAAATGGGAAAGATAAAGCTGCATCTGTTGGAGAAGGGTCTCATCTACTGGCAATTAACAATATCTTTCGCAATAACGTTATTGGTGTTCAGGTTAAAGACGGGTCTGTTGCATCACTCTATAATATCGACTTTATCGATAACGATCTTGCTCTTGACGCGTACAAGAAAAATTGGAGATATATGAAGGGTGGAAGTGTCTATATGGACAAGAGCCGAATGATTGGGAATGAAAAAGTAATGACAGTTGATAAGAAATCCAATATGTGGGTGAATGACAGCTATATAGATAAACCGGTTGAGATTAATAGGAAGCGAATAAAACTATCTAAGACAGTTGATAGTGTAGGTGAGGTGAAATCTCGGACTAAACGACTTGAGTGGAAGGAAAAGGAACTAGAATTAATGTATAATTTTGATACGAACTGGTTGAATCAAATCGATGCTGAAAGAAGGGGGGCGCTAAACGTTGCAACCCACTAAACTTCATTTCGCAAGGTTTGAATTTAAATATATTTTGTCAGCACATCTGCGGAAAGAACTCGAGAGTGAATTGAGATATTTTCTGGAATTCGATCCTTACGTTGAGAAAAGGCCTAAACATCAGTATTTCGTTAGGAGTCTCTACTTTGACGATCCATATTATACGTGCTTTTACGATAAGGTGAGCGGACTGCACACACGTTCTAAATTCAGACTCAGAACGTACACGAATATTCCTGGTGACGGAACTCCTCAATTCCTTGAAATTAAAGGGCGTTACAATAATTTAGTGCTTAAACATAGGGCGCCATTGAGTGAAAAGTATTGGGTTGGAGACCAATGCGATAGTAGTTTGATTCAGAATATACAGCTAGGTCTTGACCCTGGTGAAGTAGGGCGTAAATTTGATTACGATTTATATCGTAAAAGCTTGCGTCCAGTCGCCCTTGTCGATTATGTCAGACGGCCTTACATAAGCCGTTTTGATCCAGAGTTTCGTTTGACTTTTGATAGCGAGTTGACTGGCACAAAAACACGGAGATTGTTTCCTAATGGCAGTGAGGCTCAATCACGAAACTTTTTACCTGGTTATACGGTAATGGAGGTGAAATTTCGTCGACATATTCCATCCTGGTTTC
The DNA here is from genome assembly GCA_047619065.1 of Desulforhopalus sp. Taxonomy (GTDB): domain Bacteria; phylum Desulfobacterota; class Desulfobulbia; order Desulfobulbales; family Desulfocapsaceae; genus Desulforhopalus_A. The sequence goes on along the minus strand of JBLHNA010000004.1, from coordinate 14,618 downwards.
ATCGTTTGATTCAATCCTACGAACTTCGACGTGTTTCTGTTTCCAAAATATGCCATGCCATGGAAATATTGGGAATCGCTGAAGATCTTTAGTGTCTTACAAATCATTTTCTTATTTTCACAAGAAAATAATTTGTGTCAAGTTACTTATTTTGGCTAATTACCCGTTAACCGGGGTTAGTTATTTGATTGTTATAATTTCTATTGTCTATTATTTTTTAAAATTGAGAGGTTATTATGGAAGAACAACTTATTAATGCGGTAGGTAGCATGTTGACCTATTCGTACCAAGAGATGGTTGTAAATATAGTACTTGCAGCGGTGCTCGGTTTCGCCCTTGCTGTAGTATATAGATTTACTCATAAGGGGCTATCTTATTCTCAATCGTTCACACAGACACTTTTATTTGTTTCTATTATTGTCGCAATTGTGATGATGGTTATCGGCTCAAGTTTGGCCAAGGCCTTTGCTTTAGTGGGTGCGCTGTCGATCATACGTTTTAGAACAGTTGTAAAGGATACACGGGATATTGCCTTTGTTTTTCTTGCATTAGCTATCGGTATGGCTGCTGGAACCTCGAATTATTTTTTGGCAATTGTCAGTGCCGTATTTGTTTCGGGAGTAGCTCTTATTACCTACAAATTAAATTTCGGTGCTCTTTACAAGAGTGAATTTATCCTTCGTTTTTCATTTGATCGAAACCATGATAGCGCTACGTATCTGCAGGTCATTCAGGATCATAGTAAACGTTCAAATATGCTGCATATTGAGCCATCTGGAGATCGTCAGACATTGAGGCTCACATACGATATATCTATGAAAGAAGATTCTACAGCCGAAAAAATGACAAGTGCTTTAGGAGGCGTTGAGGGGATGTCTGAAGTTGTTCTCATTGCTGCCAAAAGCGATGTGGATTATTAAAATTGTAATTATTGGATACGATTACTGGAATTTCGCTTTGGTATTGACATGTTACTCAATCCATCATTCTTTTTAAGTTTATTTCTTGTCACTGTAATAACAATTTGTGTCAATAGAAAAAAACTAATATCAAAGCGTACTTGTTGGTTGCTTGTGATTATCTTTTTGTTTTTTCTAAATCAGAGTTATCCTTTTGTAACTCAAAAGGAAAATAGCAAAAATGCTTTATATACTTTTTTCGTTGCTGGGCATGTTTATGGAAATCCAACGGTGCGTAAGGCACACGCTGGTCAACTTGGTTTGTATCCGATTTTTTTGGAAGTGATTAAAAGAGATATTATAAATGAAGGTATTGATTTCGGATTTTTTACTGGAGATATCGTATACAGAAATACGATTTCTGAATGGGATGCTGTCGATAAAAATATTGAAGAAATTGGAGTTCCTGTACATTTAGTGCCTGGGAATCATGATGTAGCAAACAAAAAACTATTCTATGGTAGATATGTACCTAATGGAAAGACTACGTATAAAAAGTTTACACATAAGGGTGATCTTTTTATTATTTTAGACCCCAATATAGCTCGTTGGAATATTAGTGGTCGTCAATTAGAATTTTTAAAAAATACCTTAGAAAAATCATCTGAATATGAAAATATATTTGTTTTCTTTCACCAAATTCTTTGGTGGAAGAAAAATAATAAATACAGAAAATCGTATTTGAATTCAAGGTATGGTAGAGCTAAGGATATAAATTTTTGGACTGAAATCGAACCAATATTTAAACAACTAAATAATAATGTTTATATGTTTGCTGGAGATACTGGCGTAGCCAAATCTTCACTACCTTCTTATGATGCTTATGATAACATCCATTTTGTCGCAAGTGGAATGGGTGGTGGGGTAAACGATAATTATGTGAAAGTTTGTGTTAATAAAGATGCCAATCAAACAGTTAATGTAGAATTCGTTTGGTTAAATGACCGTAGTGACTTAAAAACATTCATCCCATATCGGTAGATTCTGGTAATGGAAATCAGGTGCTGCCAAGGTTACCTTGGGTGGATTACCAGGGTACTGGAGAGGATATCCTGTCTAGATTAGATGTGATAACGGGCCAGAGTTAGTTTCTTTGGCTATGGGGGTATGGGCTGAGGAGAAAAGAATAAACTTGGAGTTCATCGAAGAAGGAAAGCCAACCCAAACGTATATGTTGAACGGTTCAATAAAACATATCGAAACGAGATTCGAAATTTCTACATTTTTAACACACTAACTAAGGTCAGGGAGATTACGGACAATTGGTTAAATGAGTACAACCAAGAGAAACCACACGCTTGTTGAATATTTGAAAGCAAACCAACTGGATTTCTCTAAATTGGTGTGGGACTGATAAAGGGATATGCACACATTCAATTATCCGATCAAGGGTTCTAACGATCCTTTTTCTCGATCAGTAGCTGTTTAAGTAAGCTCTTGTAATTATAGATCCTGCTGTGTTAGATGAGGTCGCTAAATTACCAACTCTTAAATAAACTGACTTGGACGCGCTAATTGCTGTCAGAAAAACTGCTAATCCGGGGTCTCCTAAGTCAAGGCTAAGAAAAAACACCCTCGATCCGGCCCAAGAATCGTGGTTCACCCAGACCGCAAAACCACTTCTATTAAGACTCGAATTTTTCATAGCAGGTACAGGGCCTGTTCTTACAATCGTGCAATTATTGAGATTTCCTCCGTGTGCTGAGGTCGATATTATAAATGCAGCGAAAAAACATGTGAAAAGTGATAGGATCTTTTTCATTTTCTGTATCTTCCGTATTGTATTTCTATAGGTTATTTATTGTTTTTTTGATCAGAGTTCAAGATGTCTAATTCTGTAAGCGTCATATCGAGACCCACAAGAGTAGTTGCATCAGCATCTAAATCTTTCTTCTCTTTAGCTTGTTCTTTATTTAAATTATTAATATATGCGAGACTAAGCTCTTTTTCAATATCATTTTTACCATCTTGTGGCATTTTCGATATATATTGTTGTTCAACAATATTATCCATATCTTCTTGAGAATCTAATTTTGCAGGGTAAGTATTTTCAATTGTTGTCGCTTCAGAAGATAAACGTGCTCCTATGAATGAGTTAATTATTAATATGTTAGATGTGGAATCAAATTCAAAAGTTAGATTCTTTTTTTTAAAAACACGTTGAAAAAAATATTCTACACTTATATCAGAATAATTACCTGAAACCAATACATCTGATAGCTCTGGATCCAACAGAATAGTGTATCCAGTCTGTTGAGCTATTAACGGTATAATATTTTTTAACTTTATTTTATCAACTTTAATATCAATTGTGTGAGGCTCTGTTTCCAGGTTTTTTGCGCTATTAGATGAAACAGTAGGAGGATAGAAGAAGAGAAATGTAAAAAGATACATAACTAAAAAAATAGTGTTTTTCATGTATGTAATTTTCCGGTTGTTTTATTATATTTTTTTTACCCGCTTGAATAGCAGTAACGTCATTAAAGCAGTGATGTGATTATTTATTAGGAATTTGTGGTACGAGAAATAAAATATTGGTGCCATTTTTCGATCGAACTGCCTTTAGTATCGCATCATACCAGACATTAGCCATTACTTCGTAACCTTTGTTACTTATATGTATGCCATCGCCGGATTGATAAGGCACAGTATTCCAACCAGAATAAAAGGGAGACAGTATTTCCGATATGACGACATTCTTTTCAAAAGCAAGATTAATTACCATATCGTTTAATCTATCCACCAAAACCTCTCCACCGCATTTTTTAGGACAAGAAAGTGGAGTGATTTCGCTTAAAATTGGTTCAATACCAGCTTTTTTAGATTTATCTATTAAAATACCAAGGTTGGCTTTTGTGGACGACATTGATATTCCATTTAATAGGTCATTTGCTCCCTCTAGGATAAGAATATAATCGGCCTGTCGTGTTGCGAGTACGCTATTGATACGTCCAACAGCGGTCTGTGTACGTTCACCTAACCACCCCCAATTATAAGCATGAGATTTTTCTGTTTGGGCAAGTAAATTCTCTAAGCGAGGTCCATAACTACCATTAATACGTGCACCATTAGGTGGTGATTTTATACCATAAATATAATTATTGGCGTTGCGTTGAAGTCCTTGGGTTATACTGTCCCCGAACATCAGTATCTCATATCCGAAAACAGGGCCAGGAGGAATTAAAACACATATCAACACACACCAAGTATAAGAAATTAATAGTAAAGATATTTTCATGATGTTAAACCACAATTTACTTAATTTGATTCTAGATTAATATATAATGCAGGCATTTTTTTGTCTTTTTGCACGTAGGCCTTCGCAAGACCAACGCCTTTAAAGTCGCTGGGTAAAGTAACGTTGAATTTAGTTTTTAATATTTTTGTGTTGTTAGGTTGAAGTTCCTTCTTGGCAGCTTTTTTGGGGGAAGTTTCTTGAAAATTCAGTTTACGTTTTTTTTGTTTGTTCTGACTATTGGTAGTAGGTATTACCTCTTGGCTTTTGTAAACATAACGATCCCCATCGAAATGTTGCCACACTACTGTTAGTGCTCCGTTAATAATTTTCGGTTCAGGCAAAAGATCTGGGACACTGTTATCAGGATGAACCATAATTGGGGAACTCCATCTATTCTTTTCCAATACACTCATGTAAATATCATCGTCATCATTTTTGTTCCCTGCAAAGAATAGGAAAAACTGATGATTAAATGCTATTAATGCTGGGCCTGTAGTTTCTTGAAAATTAAATTGGATAGGCTGAGGTGTTTTCCAACTTTTTCCTGGCTTAATAGAATACGCGAGGGACAGGCCAACTGAATGATATGAAGTTACCCAAGCTGCAATACTCTTATTGGCACTTGAAGCTATGGCTGGTGTTAGTTTTATATCATCACCTGTTGATACACTTTGCTTTGCAGACCACCGATTATTCTTATGTTGCGAATAATAAATTGTTGAATCTATATTGTTAATCTCAAGCCAAATAAGATCGATAACCTGACTAAAAACATAACTAGGAGCGAAGATGAGTAAACAAATTATTGTTATTTTAAAAATATATTTATTCATAAGTTACCCTCTATATTGTATGTGTTGATGAACTATATCTTTAGACGTTTTTACACAGTTTAATGGAAGGCGTTTTATTCTAAAACAGAAATTCTAGCATTGTCAATACAAGATAGAGATAGCTAGGTCCTGCTTATAATTACACCACAACTGTAATTACTATAACACACACCACCCACTATATCACCTTTGCCACCATATGGACAGGGGGACTGCAAAGTCAATTATTGGGTGGGGAGATCTTATCAGTCGCTGGAAACATCGACAATCTCAAGATATTAACCCGGCGGGCATTAACACCTACGCCGGGAGATAAAATACCTCTATCTCACCTGAATGTCTTTCTAGCCAGGCTTTCACTAATTTCGCGTGGTGGACCCGTAAATTATCTAAAATCACAAATACTTTCGCCCAGCATCGTCTCAAAAATCGCAACAATACTCAAGCATTCATGTTTTGCTCATACATCATAAAACGAAGCAGTTTTTGATTGTTAAAGGCAGAGATCATGTTTAATGAAAACCGCCTCGCATTGATTGCTACTGTAGGGGTGTACCTCTAGGCGCATAAACGCGATTATGCTGACAATTGTTTCGAATACCAGTCCCGTGGGCCTAGTAAATCTCAGCATTTTCAGACTTAGCTTGTTTTTTGATTTCTGGATAAGTCACATCTAGCTATTATTTTACCGCTTTAGGATTGCGTTCATAGGCCCTTTTTGTAGGCGTTAGAAATATAGTATTAGAGTATTTCGAATTAAGTGCCAGAACTATGGAATTTAAATATTTTGAGAAAAATTTCACTGTTAAGCATGCTGTTATGATTCTACTGTACGCCAACACTGAGGGGGCAATAATATTAGAAATATTGATAGTTATAAGTGCTTTTTTTGCACACATTCGTAAAATTTCTGCATGGCTTCTTTTCTTTCGGTATAATTGTCGTTTTCAAAAGGTACACGATAAAGAGACGTTGTTTTGGGAATGCGACAGAATTCAAAATCTTTAAAGTATCGTATCCATAAATCCCAATCTTCAAGGAGGTTTATTTCTGGATCAAAGCCTCCAAGTTTATCGTAGCATTCTCTTCGAAAGAGTACCGCTTGTATTGGGAAATAATTACTTACAAGTATAGTCTTGTTGTCTGGTTCAACGGTATGACCAAGGGTATAATTTCTTTCGTAATAGTGACATTTATCTTCACTCACTTCCGTCTGGATACTAAATGCAGAGGACCATACAGCACCACAAGCAGGGTTAACAGAAATGGCATTGATTAGAGTTTCAACGTGGTCGCAAAAGAGCAGGTCATCTTCATCTAAAAAATTGAAAAAATCACCAGTAGCAGCTTCTAATCCGACATTTCCAGCATTGCAGCGGCCCATTTTTTCAACGGGTTTGTATACAATGTTAAAATTTTTAAACTGAGAGATGAGATTCTGAGCCTTGTTGGAGCCATCCTCTACAATAACCAGTTCAATGTTCTTGTAGGTTTGGTTGATAACTGAATAAATTGCTTTTTCAAGATAATGAAGGTTGCCAATAGTACGAATTATAATCGATACAGTCGATGTCTGTTGAGATAATTTACTGACATAAAAACCACCTTCTCTCGCAATTTCATATTCGAATTGATCAAACAATGGAACAAAGTCGTTGCTGGATTTAACTTTTGATTGGCTGAACACTATGCTCTCTTCCTCAGTGTTGATCAATTTTGAATAATTTTCATGAGAAAGTGCGCTTTTGGCATATTGCATATACCTTAGCAACAGAGACTGTCCTACTTTTTTGTCGTGGTCCGTCCCAAAACGACATCTCAAAAAATAGTTGTGTTTTACCCCATATACTTGAGCAACGGGTTTCACTTCTCCTGGTTCAGTATAACTATGGTGGGTGATGGTGACTGAGGGACAGTAGAGTAACCTGTATCCTTCTGCTTTGAGCCTCCAGCTTAAATCAACATCTTCACAGTACATGAAAAGATTTTCATCGAAGCCTCCGATTTTTTCAAATGCGTCACGTCTTACAACTACTGCGGCTCCACTAAACCAGCTAGACTCCAGCGATACCGGGTCGTAACATTTGGGATGTTCATAAGGTAACTGTCTGAGCTCCCAGGCTACAACGTCTGGTGTCGATGCATGAATCAACGATTCTAATTTTTCAAAAGTAAGTACGTCGTGGGTTTCTGTATCAATATTAAGAAAGAATAGATATGAACCTTTGGCCGATCGAGCACCCAAATTATTTGCCGCACCAAAACCCATGTTCACTTCATTTTTAATAATATTGAATGAAGTAAATTTAGATTTAAATAATTCCAATTTAGAAAGTGTATCATCGCTGGAATTATTATCAACAACAGTGATGTTTAGCTGCGTATTGTGATGTATTAGTGATGCGAAACAGTTGTCGATCCATTTCGAGGAATTGTAGGTTACGAGAATTAAATCAAAACTCAGTTTCAAATAATCTGGTCTTGGTTGGTTTAAGACCATTGGAGTTGCCGATGGTCTTCCATTTCGAGCTAAAGCGTATCCTGGAATGATAGGTGAGTATGATGTCTTTCTTCCTTCACTTTCACCATAGTGAAGATAGTGCAATAGTGGGTCTATGCCACAGTGGGCAATGTCGGAGTATTCGTTTAGGTACCATTTTACATCGAAATATTGATTTGGGTTTAGCTTTTCTTTGATCCCAATATACTGATAGTGCTCAAATGGTTGTAACCCACTTTCGCTGACATCTGGATATTGTTCTTTATACCATTTTGCATCAAAGTATGGGTTTGGATTTCTGTCTTCTTTAATACCGTATTCAATATAATGATATATTGGGAGCATATTTTTTTTCTGCACATCTGTATACTCATTAATATACCATTGCATATCTAAATACGGGTGTGGGTTTTTGCCCTCATGTATCCCAAATTTTAAATAATGTTGCAGGGGGGATAAACCTGTTTTGGCAACGTCTGGATATTTTACTGAATACCAGTGGCTGTCAAAATAAGGGTTTGGGTTCCTCCCTTCTTTTTCACCGTGCTTTAAAAAATGATAAAGAGGATGCATTCCGCTTTCTAAAACATCTTTGTAATATTTCAAATACCATTGAACATCAAAAAAAGGATGAGGTTTTCTACCTTCATTTGATCCAAAAATAATAAAATGAATTATTGGTGATAAACCGCTTGCGAGTACGTCAGGGTATTGAGAACAGTACCATTTGGGGTCAAACAGAAAATTTGGACGATTACCTTCATCGATCCCATGTTTGAGAAAGTGCTGGAGTGCGCCCATTTTATTTGTTTTGCACTCTAGATATTCATCATTGTACCATTGAGGGTTGAAAAAGATTTTACCCTTCGATGTTAGCAATGCTCGATTTGTTAACAGTGTTTTTGAAAACGTCCTTGCATTGTGTAATCCAGGAATTCTATCTATTAATTTAAGCATATAAGAGACTAAAGTATTCAAAGTGAATAATAAGACAAAGGTTAAGCAGGATTAATAAAAAAATAGAAGTGTTCAGTCTTTTTATAGTATACACATGTAATATGTGTAGTTTCGGTGAATCTTTGATAGTAGCCAAAGCTCCAGGAAAAAATAGAAGGATTTAAGCTTTTATATCTCAAAATATTGGCTATTTTATGTGTTCCAAACCAGGTGCAGGAAAATCGGCACAAAGCTTCGTGACCTTCTCAGCAGTCTGTGCCAGAAACCCTTCATCCTCAAAATTATTAATGACCTGATCAATAAACTCAGCTACCTGAAGAATCTCTTTTTGCTTAAATCCTCTTGAGGTAATAGCTGGCGTGCCCATTCGAATACCACTCGGATCAAATGGTTTTCGCTGGTCGTATGGTATTGCATTGTAGTTCATAACAATACCAGCTTTATCCAGAGCTTTAGCGGCCTGTTTTCCTGAAAGGCCCTTATTGGTAATATCAACGAGGATCAGGTGGTTTTCTGTACCTTTCGTTATCAGGTTAAATCCTTTTTCAGTTAAGGCCTTAGCAAGCACATCGGCATTTTTAATGACCTGTTTCGCGTATTCTTTGAATGAATCAGAAGAGGCTTCCTTGAGAGCAACGGCAATTGCAGCAGTAGTATTATCGTGCGGTCCGCCTTGTACGCCAGGAAAGACTGCTTTGTCGATTGCTGCAGCATGTTCAGCCTTGCACATTATCATTGCGCCCCTTGGTCCTCTGAGGGACTTATGGGTTGTGGTGGTAACCACATCGGCATAGGGTACAGGAGAAGGGTGAACTCCTCCTGCCACAAGACCTGCAAAGTGGGCCATGTCCACCATAAGTAAGGCGCCGACTTCATCGGCAATTTCTCTGAATTTTTTAAAGTCTGGAATTCTGGGATATGCAGAATGTCCGGCAATGATGAGTTTTGGTTTGATATCCATTGCTTTTTGATGTATCGCGTCGTAATTCAATCTTCCGGTGCTTGGGTCCAATTCGTAGGACTGTGCATCAAAATATCTTCCGGAAATGCTTACTTTGGCACCATGGGTGAGATGTCCTCCGTGGGGGAGAGCCATGCCCAGAATAGTATCACCCGGTTGTAGGAATGCGAGGTAGACTGCGATATTAGCAGGGGATCCAGAATATGGTTGTACATTGACATGGTCTGCACCAAAAAGGTCTTTTGCCCGCTTGATTGCCAGTTCTTCAATTTGATCAATAATCTGCTGACCTTCATAATACCTTTTGCCCGCATAGCCTTCAGAGTATTTATTAGTGAGTACTGATCCGGTGGCTTCAAGTACAGCTTTTGAAACATAGTTCTCGGAGGCAATCATTCGGATTTTATCCGCCTGTCTCTGCTCTTCGAGTTTTATAAGTGAGTATATTTCTGAATCGATTATTTTTACGTTTTCCATGGTTTCTCCCTGTGACAGTCACATACGTGGAGCGCATCCTGTCTTTCTTATCTGTGTGGTGTCACAGTAGGTTCGTTTGACCTTTTTAAGCATCAAACGTTGTAGTTCAAAAGCAAGTCTTGAACAAAATGTGAACGATGTTTTGAGGTGTTCATTTCAATGAGGCAAGAAATATAATAGAAATTGGAGTTTTTTAACAGAAGAAAGTTGGAAAATGATTGTTAAAAAGATAAGATGTAGAGGATTGACAAACTTTGGTGTTATTTTATGCAACACACGGTGTTGTCGATTGCCACGCAAGCAGATGTTTTTAACGATCATTGTAAGCAGGTGCCTGGTCACGATGTTATACACATAGTCTTGGAGCCTGTGCCCACATATACAAGAAATCCGCTTGGAAAAGTCATGTGACTTTTTCTATTAATAAAAAAAAGCTATCTGTTCAACAGTAAGGTCACACTTGCAATTGTATATCAAGCTGAGTAAGACTTGACCTCTTGGTTTATATAATGTGCCTAATTTTGAATATAGATATCTCTACTTTGAGGTCGTTTAGACTCGCTTATGAAGTTCTCAATACTGTGCCCTGCACGTTTCTTCTTTGTCTTACCTGTATTTTTCTTTTTACTGGTGAACCTGTCTCAGCCTACAAATGTGTGTGCTAAGCAAAGGGAGATATATGACATTATTTATCTTCTAACAAACGACTTGGAGAGGGTTTTAGATTACAAGGAAGAACTGGAGACAATCTTTGATGATAAAATCCAAAAAAAGATAAAAGTCGTTGGTCGAGGGGATGAGTATGCTCTCATTTACGATGGCAATGACACCGCAAGAACTGTTAGTCGTACCCTTATTCAGCATGCAGAATTACTCAATCTTGCGGGTTTTGATGAACCGTTTGCAACAAAAGATCAGAATTTTCACCAACTCTATAATGTAAGTTATGGTATGGGACCTAATATAGATCCTCTCAAGAAAAGATATGATAGGCTGTATAGGATACTTGGTGAAGATGTAAAACAATCACTGTTTATTGAAAAAACAGGTTACGGAAATTATAAACTTATATACCGGCGACGTGGAGACAAAAGGGCGACCACTCTGGTTGCACGAAAGCATAGCAAATTGTTGCGATCTAGGAAAATACCGGTATCTGTCGCTAAAGAAAATAATAATCCAGTTGTGTATGGTGAGTCCAGTCTGATAGATGACCAGGCTGTAGAACAGGGTGTTATAGCTGAAAAAGCGACATCCAATAAGTTACCAGTCAAGAAAGAGATTGCGGCAACCAAACAGAAACAGAAACAAAAAAAGAATGAAAAGATTGAGAAACCTATTTCTCAAGCGACTGGTTACGCTAGTTTTGAGCAATCCATCGAAGATTATATTGGCAAGTTAAGGCGTAAAGGGAAATTAGGAAAAGACGAATCTACCGGTTGGATGGTGTACGATCTTGAAAATGATAAAATGCTGATAAATATAAATGCTGACCAGAAATTTCAGGCAGCAAGTATGATTAAGCCATTTGTCGCTCTTGCCTTTTTCCATGAAGTAGCACAAGGGAAATTCAAATATGGCCCTAAAAGCAGAAGAAAATTATCTGCCATGATTCAAAGAAGTAATAATGCCGCTACTAATTGGGTGATGAGGCAGGTCGGAGGGCCTGCAAAGTGTGAAGCCATATTAAAGAAGCATTATTCTCACATATTTAAAAAAACTGAAATAAAAGAATACATTCCTGCCGGTGGGCGGACTTATCTTAATAGTGCACCGCCTTCGGATTATGTTCGTTTTCTTCGGTCATTATGGAATAAGAAGCTTCCCTACAGCAAAGAGATAAGACGTTTAATGGCCCTGCCAGGACGTGATCGATTGTATTCTGGTACACCTATTCCTAAAGGGACCTTGGTGTATAATAAAACGGGCTCTACTGCCCACCTTTGTGGGGATATGGGAATCCTTGTGCCTAAAACAAAAGGCGGTGGTAGCTACCCATATGTGGTGGTTGGAATTATTGAAAGTAGTTCCAGACCTTCAGACTATGGTAGCTGGATGAAATCCCGTAGTAACGTAATCCGTCAAGTCTCTACTTTGGTGTACAAGCAGCTAAAACTTGATCATCACCTTCGCTAGTACTACTCGACAAGGTGACAGATTATTAGTTAGTGTCTGTCCATAAATGGCCCTTGTTCCCTAACTCGTCGTTGCTCTCAAAATTTAATCCTCGGAATATCAAATATATGCCTGTGGTTAAATTCATCGAGCGCCTCGATTTAGAAAAAAATCTCTCATCTATGGACAGACACTAGTTCCTTTCATCAGAAAGTCTGTCATTAAAAAACCAAAAATCTGAAAGATGGATTGAAATTAAAAACTTCAAAGAGTCCATCAGATAGCGAACATAGAGAAGACCTTCGAGGGATTTATGCCGACTTATTTTACCATTTATAGCTATATAACCCTGTTTACAATTTTGGAGAGACGGATGAAAGTAATAATGGATTTGTGTGTCATACCAATGGGTGTCGGTGTTTCTGTGTCTGAATATGTTGTTGCCTGCCATAGGGTGTTAAAAGACGCGGGGCTTAAAACACAATTGCACGCCTACGGCACCAACATCGAAGGGGAGTGGGATGAGGTGATGGCGGCTGTCAAAACCTGCCATGAAAAAATCCACGGTATGGGGGCTCCGCGTATCACCACAACCATTAAAATGGGTACCAGAGTTGACAGGTCCCAGACAATGGATGATAAAATCAACTCTGTTCTTGATAAAGAAGTTTAGTGCCTTACTCCAGAAAACCTGTCATAAAAAACAAGAAAGCTGGATGCTCTTTTGAAATTAAGTAGTTAGCGCAATCACCATGGCACTTATCCCGGCTTATTGTCCGTTTACTGGGGTTAGTGTCTTACTCCAGAAAACCTGTCATAAAAAACAAGAAAGCTGGAACCTCTTTTGAAATTAAGTAGTTAGCACAATCGCCATGGCACTTATCCCGGCTTATTGTCCGTTTACTGGGGTTAGTGTCTTACTCCAGAAAACCTGTCATAAAAAACAAGAAAGCTGGAGCCTCTTTTGAAATTAAGTAGTTAGCACAATCACCAGATAGCGATCGCAGAGAGACCTTCGTGGCACTTATCGTGGCTTATTTCCCGTTTACCGGGGTTAGTACTTGGATTATTTACCGCGAGCAGTCGAGTTGTAAAAAAAAACAGAGGTCAGCAGTCTACCAATGATGGTGTGAGTGCTTTTTTCAGTGTACTCAGGGCCTTGTTCTCAAGTTGATAAATACTGCTTCTGGTCACACCATACGTTTTACTAATCGATATGACTGACTGTGGGTGGTCTGTGTATGGGGAGAGGCCAAACCGTCTTTTTATGAGGTCTCTTTCTTTTGGCGATAAGCAGGAATGAACTCTTTCTTGTATGATTTGCCTCATCTCTTTACTTTCAAAATATGCTTCTTGAATGGATGTTGTTTCTCTGTGTGTATCAAGGTCCCAATCGCTTAATGTAGATGTGCTTTCCTGCATACAGCTGCATCTTTTAATTATATCGGCGTAAAGGTCTACATTTTCGGTATGATTGTTTTTCTTTGCGAGTGCATACTGTTCAATGGTGTTTGTGGAGATTTTTATCAGGCGGCAATCTAAGGTCTGGCGCTGTACCTCTTTGCGGATCCAGTTCGCAGCATAGGTTGAAAAGCGAACTCCACATGAATGGTGGTATCTGTACGCTGCTCTTGCAACTCCAAAGCTTCCGATTTGCCAGGCATCCTCAACAGAGATCCCTTCTTTGTATATATCTCCCAACTGAGAGACTATTTTTTTAACAAGCCCAGTCGTCAGTAGCACATAGATGTTACGGATGGTGTTTAGCTGTTCAACTATCTTTTGGAGTCGCATCAATTCGGTTGAGTACGAGCCTTCTTGGCCGCTTTGACTTATGATTCGATTCCATACCCTAGCAATAATGAGGTGTTGAAAAGTGTTGCGTAGTGGTAGAGAGTTTCTTTCTTGGTGACTACTGAAGATATGTAATGCTTCTTGTCTTTCTTGTTCGTACAGAGATCCACTCGGGTCAAAGAATATTTTTCGATTACGGAAAAGATAAATGTTTTGGATTACGGTCAGTGCTGCCTGATTAAATTGCTTTGTTTGCCATACCAGCTCTGTAAATTTATGCCGGAGAAGTAATACTTCGGTGGCAAGTTCTTTTTCTTCCAATAAGGAGAGCTGTGGGGAACCTTTCGAACTTCGAATGTCACGGTCACAGGCGTCTTGTACCTTTTGCTCTAGGGCTGCAGACAAACGCAAATCTTGGACTCTCGCCAAAAAAGATTGTTGTGATGGCTGTGTTGCAAGAAGATCAATCACTTCAACCGATTTTACGATTTTCCTGGGTGTGCTTACATTAGAATCTATACGCATAGTACTTGTTCCTTTCAAAACTTATTTATTGTGTAAAAAAGGATATCACAAATATTTTCTAAGATGAAAGGGGGCAGGCATTTATTATCAAAAAATATTACAAAAGTTTTTTCTACTCGACACCATATTGATTCTAGTGTCATGTCATGTGTTAAATGTTAGTTTAATATGGTATGGTTAAAAGAAACGGAGAGGACCATGCCCAAAATCAAATACCGATTTGTATTAACTCAAGAAGAACGTGATGAACTTGAAGCCA